>DASTZP010000026.1:0-70088 GCA_035764245.1 Solirubrobacterales bacterium | reverse complement strand
ATGGGGATCGCCGTCGAGCGCGTCCTCTCCGACAACGGCGCCTGCTACCGCTCCCAGCTGCACGCCCAAGCTTGCGCCGAGCTCGGCCTGCGCCACCTCTTCACCCGCCCTTATAGGCCTCAGACCAACGGCAAGGCCGAGAGATTCATCCAGACGCTGACCAACCGCTGGGCCTACGGAGCGATCTACGGATCCTCCGCAGAGCGCACCGCGGCCCTACTCGGCTGGCTCGACCACTACAACTTCAGGAGACGACATGGCTCCCTTGGCCACAAGGCGCCCGCGGCTCGACTCGCCGAGCTGGAACAACGTCATGGGTAACTACAGCTAGGCGGCCTTGGCGGCCTTGCCCGCCGCCGCCTCCAGCTCGTCCAGCGATTCGTTCAGCCCGTTGCTGACGACTTCGACGTCCTCCATGCAGTCGTAGTCGGCGAGCAGGCCGAACCCGACTTTGCCGTTGTAGCTCATGATCGCCACCGCCAAGCAGTGGTTCTGCGGCAGGAAGGCGACGGGGAAGGCCTCCTCCATCTCCCTGCCGAGGACGTAGAGCGGCATCTGCGGTCCCGGCACGTTGGTGACGATCAGGTTGAAGAGGCGGGTCGAGAAGTTGATCCGCGAGGCCTGGGCGAGGATCGTCGGCGGCGCGAAGTCGTTGAAGCGGGAGATCACTTCCGCCCCCAGCGCCTGTTTGGAGCGCTTCAGCCCGGCCATCGCGTCGCTGATGGTCCGCAGCCGCCGCACCGGATCCTCGATGTAGACCGGCAGCGGCCCCCGCATCAGCGCGATCCGGTTGCCGAGGTCGCCGCGCTCGTCCTCGCTGCGGATCGAGACCGGAACCAGCGCCCGCAGCTCCAACCCCTCGGTCCGGACGCCGCGGCCGTGCAGCCACTTGCGCAGCGCCCCGGTCACGACCGCGAGGACGACGTCGTTGACGGTGCCGCCGAGACCGTCCTTGATCGCCTTGAACGTGGCCAGCTCGGAGCGCGCCCAGACGTAGCGCCGGTGCGGGCCGATCCCCTCGTTCAGCGGCACGTCCGGGGCCGGGTCGGCGAAGGCGCTGACGATCTCGCCGACGCCCTCCAGCCCCTCGACCAGCTTCCGTGCCGTCGTCTCCGGGTTGCGGACGACGTCGACCGCCCGCTCGGCGAGCTTCAC
Source organism: Solirubrobacterales bacterium (assembly GCA_035764245.1). Taxonomy (GTDB): domain Bacteria; phylum Actinomycetota; class Thermoleophilia; order Solirubrobacterales; family 70-9; genus VAYN01. The sequence goes on along the minus strand of DASTZP010000026.1, from coordinate 68,933 downwards.
CGGCGCCGCCACCGCGTCGGCGATGCCGCGGGCGACCAGCTCAGTCGTCCCCGGCTCCGGCTGCGGTACCCAGTCGTCCTCCAGCTCCATCGGCTTCGCCTCGCGCTCGAGGTCGAAGAGGACGGTGCCGATGTCGACGCCGGAGATCCCGTCGACCATCGCGTGGTGGGTCTTGGTCAGGATCGCGAAGCGGTCGCGTTCGAGGTTCTGCGCCAGCCACAGCTCCCAGAGCGGCTTCGAGCGGTCGAGCTGCTGGGAGAAGACCCGCCCGGCCAGCTTCTTCAGCTGCTCCTCGCCGCCCGGATCGGGCAGCGCGGTGTGGCGGATGTGGTAGGTGAGGTTGAAGTTGACGTCGTCGGCCCAGAGCGGCCGGCCCGCCTCCAGCGGCGGCACCACGAGCTTCTGGCGGAAGCGCGGCACCAGCGGCAGGCGGCTGCGGACGTGTTCGACCAGGTCCGTGTACTTCGGCGGCGGCCCTTCGAAGATGAGGCAGGCGCCCACGTGCATGTGGCTGGTCGAGCTCTCGTTGGTCAGGAACGAGGCGTCGACCGCGGTCAGGCGGTCGAGGTGGCGTCCGGAAGTTGCCATCGGACAAGGCTACTTATGGCGGAGTTTGCGGGCACGCCGGCCTTGTACCCTGAATGCATGCCTGCCACCGCCACCGCACCCAAGCGGGTGCTCCTCGCCGCGCCGCGCGGCTATTGCGCCGGCGTCGACCGCGCCGTGCAGACGGTCGAGCGCGCGCTCGAGCTCTACGGCGCCCCCGTCTACGTCCGCAAGGAGATCGTCCACAACAAGCACGTGGTCGAGGAACTGGCCAAGCGCGGCGCGATCTTCGTCGAGGAGGAGACCGAGGTGCCGGAGGGCGCGATGGTCGTCTTCTCCGCCCACGGCGTCGCCCCGGCGGTGCACGAGAACGCCGCCGCCCGCCAGCTGCGGACGATCGACGCGACCTGCCCGCTGGTGACCAAGGTCCACGTCTCCGCCCGCCGCTTCGCCGCCCAGGGCTACACGATCATCATGATCGGCCACGAGGGCCACGAGGAGGTCGAAGGGACGACCGGGGAGGCGCCCGACAGCATCGTCCTGATCGAAACCGCCGACGAAGTCGAGAGCCTCGAGGTCCCGGATCCGAACAAAGTCGCCTTCATCACCCAGACGACGCTCTCGGTCGACGAGACCGCCGAGGTGATCGCCGCCCTGCGGGCCAAGTTCCCCGGCATCGTCAGCAGCAAGTCAGACGACATCTGTTACGCGACCACCAACCGCCAGATCGCCGTCAAGCAGCTCGCCCGCGAGTGCGACCTGGTCCTGGTGATCGGCTCGACCAACTCCTCCAACTCCAACCGCCTGGTCGAGGTCGCGCGCGAACACGGCGCCGCCTCGCACCTGATCGACAACCACTCCCAGGTCCGGGAGGAGTGGCTGGAGGGAGTGGAGACGGTCGGGATCACCTCCGGCGCCTCCGCCCCCGAGGAGCTGGTCGAGCGCCTCGTCACCTTCTTCCGCGAGCGCGGCGCCGACGACGTCTCCGAGCTGCGGACCGTCCACGAGGACGTCCGCTTCATGCTCCCGAAGGAGATCCGCGACGAGGTCGCCGCCCGCGCCTGACGATTGGTGAATTGAGGGGCCTATAGCCCCCACAAATCACCAATCGCTCACTCGTACGGCGCGTAGCGGTTGTGCAGCATCAGGTCGTTGCCGTCGGGGTCGCTGAAGAGGGCCATATGGCAGACGCCGGTGTCAAAGGTGTCGCCGTAGAACTTGACGCCCTTGCCTTCCAGCTCCTTGCGCGCGGCTTCGACGTCGTCGACGTGAAGGGCGGGATGGGCGTTTTTCTGGGGCGCGAACTCCATTCCCTGTTTCGCCGGTTCCCAGATCGCGAAGCAGGTCTCGCCGACCCAGAATTCGAAGCGGCCGCGGTCGTCGGGGCGTAGCCCGAGCGTCTCGACGTAGAAGGCGCGCGAGCGCTCGGCGTCGGTCGACGGGATGCCGACGAAGTCGGTCTTGGTGATCATCGTTCCTCCTCGCGATCTGGGGTGGGTCGGTTCAGGGTACGCCGGGGGCGAAGCTGAGCGACCAGACCTTGATCCCGGCCGCCGGTCGCACGACCAGGCTGTGGGCCTCGTGGGCCGGGTGCTCGGCGAGGGTGCGGAGGCCGGGAACGCCGTCGCTCGGCAGGGTCGTCCAAGCGCCATCTATCTCGACCTCGATCTCGCCCTCTCCCTCGACCGTCGCGTAGGCGCCGCCGGCCTGATAGTCGAGAGCGAGGTCCTCGCCGTCCTCGCCGGCGACCCAGGGCCGCTCCCAGGAGCCGCCGGGGAACTGCTCGGGGGTCGGCGCCATCACCCGGGCGCCGGGGCCGTCGGTGTCGCGCAGCGGCGCCAGCGGCTCGGGTAGCTCCTGCAGCGCGTCGATCTCCCGTAGCTCGGCCTGGATCGCTTCCTCGGTCGCCCGGTATTCGCCCTCGCCGAAGTGGGCCCAGGCGAGCGCGCCGCCGAGGCTCCAGAGGAAGAGGCTGGGCCAGCCTTCGCAGCCGTAGGCGCCCCAGAGCTCGTGGTCGGCGTCGATCGCGACCGGGAACCCGACCCCGAGCCGCGCCAGCCCCGCGGCGACGTTCTCCGGCTCGGCGGCGAAGGGGAAGCGCGGCGCCTGGACCGCGATCACGCTCAGGCCCGCCCCGCGGTAGCGGCGGTCCCACTCGGCCAGGTAGGGGAGCGTGCGGACGCTGTTCAGCTGCGCGTATTCGACGAAGTGGACGAGCGCCGGGCCACCCGCGGTCAGGGCCGGCATCGACTCCGGCTCGGTCCCGACCCAGGCGAGGTCGGACGGCAGGTCGGGGGCGGCGATGTTGTCGCGTCCGGGGCGCACGAGGGGTGGACAGTATCCTGGGCCGGTGACCGAGCTCGCCGCATTCCTGCTGCCGGCGCTGCCGCTGCTGGCCCTGCTGCTGACGCTGTTGCTCGGGCACTACCCCGGTTGCGAGGCGATCGTCCGCCTCTCCGAGCGGATCGCCGCCGGGCGCCGCCCCCTCGCCGGGGTCTCGAAGCGGCCGCGGACACCCCGCGCGCCGTCGTTCGCCCGCGGCGGCGGGCTCCTCCTCGCTCTCTCGCTCTCGGGCCGGGCTCCCCCGGCCGTGGCCTAGCGCCGCACCGGCGCAAAGCCTGGGCACGGGCCACCGGTCCCTGCCGCAAAGACGAGAAGAGAGGTTGCGAAAGATGAAAGACGTACGCAAGTTGGTCCTGGCGGTGCTCGTGGTGGTCGCGGCGGGCGCGCTGGCGGCCTGCGGCAGCAGCGACGACAGCACTACCGCGAGCGCCGGCGACGACAGCGAGGTGAGCGGCGAGTTCGCGCCGGTGGCCGACGCCCCCGCGGGGTACTCGAAGGTGACGGGCGAAGCGGATCTGGAGCGGGCGGACGGGGGAACGACGGTTTCGATCCAGGTCAGCGGCCTGGAGCCGAGCACGCCCTACGTCGCCCATCTCCACAGCGGCGTCTGCGCTCAGCCCGACCCCGGCGGACCGCACTTCCAGTTCGAAAAGGGAGGCTCTGAGGAGCCGCCGAACGAGATCCACCTCGAGTTCACCTCCGATGGCAAGGGCGAAGGCGAAGCCGAGGCCACGAGCAAGCGCGAAGTCCCGGTCGGCGAAGCGGGCTCGGTCGTCCTCCATGCAGCGGAGTCGCATAACGCGACGAGCGCCTACGTGCCGGGCGAAGCGGAAACCGTCTTCGTCCACGAAGGCGTCGACCACTCGCAGGAAGGGGCGGGCCATCCCGAACCCGCCCACAGCGACAAGATCGCCTGCGCCCCCCTTGAAACCGCCGCCGAGGAAAGCGCGACGGAAGGCGGCGGCGAAGTGCCGACGATCGTCGTCCGCGACGGCGAACCGGTCGGCGGCGTCCAGGAGCTGGAATACAGCGCCGGCGAACAGGTCCGCTTCCGCGTCAGCTCCGACGCGGCCGAAGAGGTCCACGTCCACGGCTACGACATCTCCAAGGAGGTGCCGGCCGGTGGCACCGTGGAATTCGACTTCCCGGCCGAACTGGAAGGGATCTACGAGGCCGAGATCGAGGAGCTCGGCGTCCAGATCGTCGAGCTGCGGGTGAACCCGTGAGCTTCCTGCCGCTGGCGCACGCCCTGGCATCCCGGCAGGACCTGCCGGTCCCGGCCTGGCTGTTCGCCTGGGGGGCGTCGATCGTCCTGATCGTCTCCTTCTTCGCGCTGGCGGCAGGCTGGCGCACCCCCCGCTTCGAGCAGGCGCCGACGCGCCCGTTCGGGGCGGGGCTTTCCCGCGCCCTGCTCGGCCTGCCGGTGCAGGTCCTCTGCGGCGCGATCGGGGTCTTCCTCCTCGGCTTCGCCATCTACGCCGGCCTCGAGGGGACCGTGGCCCCCGACCGCAACTTCGCCCTCACCTTCCTTTTCGTCACCTGCTGGCTCGGGTTCCCCTTCTTCTCGGCGATCTTCGGCGACCTCTTCCGGCCCTTCAACCCCTGGCGGGCTGTCGGCCGCGTCGTCGGCGCCGGCTTCGCTGCGATCGCCGGCCAGCGCCCTGCGCACCTCGCCTATCCCGAGCGGCTCGGCCGCTGGCCGGCGGCGATCGCGCTCCTCGCCGTCGTCTGGCTCGAGGTGGTCTACGGGGCCAGCGGCGGCGTCGCGGTCGGCCTCGACCCCCACGCCGCCGGCGTCGCCGCCCTCGTCTACAGCGCCTACACGCTGGCGATGATGGCGGCCTTCGGCGTCGAGGAGTGGTGCGAGCGCGGCGAGGTCTTCTCCGTCTACTTCGGGATGTTCGGGCGGCTCGGCATCTTCGGCACCCGCGACGGCAGGCTGGAGCGGCGGCGCCCGTTCTCGGCGGCGACGACCTGGGCGACGATCCCCGGCTCGGCCGCAGTCGTCATCGCCTCGATCGCCACCACCAGCTACGACGGCGCCTCCGAGGGCGCCTTCAAGGACGGGATCGAACAAGTCTTCAACTGGCTCGCCGACACCGGCATGAATCTGACCACCGCCCTGCGACTCACCGACACGATCTTCATGCTGCTCTGCTTCGCGGGGGTCGGGCTCGTCTACCTGCTCGGCGTGCGGGGGATGCGAACCGTCCCCGGCGCCCCCTCGCTGGCGAAGCTCCGCGTCGGCTTCGCCCACACGCTGATCCCGATCGCCCTCGCCTACCTCGTCGCCCACTACTTCAGCCTCTTCGTCTTCCAGGAGCAGGCGCAGTTCGGCTACCTGCTCTCCGACCCGCTCGGCACCGGCACCACCGACCTCTTCGGCACCGCCGGCTCGGGCATCGACTTCAGGGTCCTCAGCGCCAACGCGATCTGGTACGTCCAGGTCGGCGCCCTCGTGGCCGGCCACGTGATCGGGCTGACGCTCGCCCACGACCGCGCCCTCGTCTACTGGCCCGAATACCGCAAGGCCACCGCCTCCCAGTACTGGATGCTGGCGGTGATGGTCGCCTTCACCTGCTTCGGCCTCTACCTGCTCTCGGTCTCCAACGGGTAGGGGAGAGGAGTGCTCCCCCTAGCCCACGCCGGCCATTATGCGGTTTGGATTCTCTACGCCCTACCGGTGCTGTTCGTAGTAGCGGCGATCCTCCGCGGTCAGCTACTGACCCATGGGAAAGGCGCTCCACCCGCGGGTGGCGACGATCGGGAGGACTCCCCCGATAGGGGGAGCCCCCGATCGGAGACAGGACCCGCGGGCCAACGCCCCCCGTCCCTCTAAAGAATCTCGGCCAGCCGAGTCTCGAGCGCCTCGGAGACGCTGTCCCGGACCGGGCCCTCGGCTAGCCGTTCGACCAGGGACTCGAGGAAGCCTTCGATGATCAGGCTCTTCGCCGCCTCGTCGTCGAGGCCGCGCGAGGTGAGGTAGAAGAGCTGCTCCTTGTCGACCTGGGCGACGGCGGCGGCGTGGGTGCAGCGGACATCGTCGGCGAGGATCTCCAGGCCGGGGATCGCGTCGGCGTGGGCCTCGGGGGAGAGCAGCAGGTTGCGGCTCTCCTGAAAGGCGTCGGTCTGCTGGGCGCCGGGGTCGACCTTGATCATCCCCCGCCAGACTGCCGTCGAGCCGGCGGCGAGGACGCCGCGGAAGGCGAGGTCGGAGTTGGTGTTCGGCGCCGCGTGCTCCTGCAGCGTGTCGAAGTCGAGGTGCTGGCCGGGGCCGCCGGCGTAGCCGCCGGTGACGCGGGCCTCGGAGCCGGGGCCGGCGAGCTTGGTCTCCATCCGCACCTTGCCGTTGGACGAGCCGAACCCGAGGGCGGCCCAGTCGAGACGGCCGTCGCGCTGCACCTCGGCGCGCTGGGTGGCGAAGATCCAGGCCTTCTCGGAGATGTCCTGGGTGTTGACGTAGCGCAGGGTCGCGGCCTGGCCGACGGCCAGCTCGACCACCGAGTTGAGGACCGCGTCGACCTCGTCGCTCGGCGAGGACCAGTGCTCCCAGACCTCCGCTTCGGCGCCCTCCTCGAGCACGATCAGCGTCCGCCAGTTGACCGCGGCGCCGTCGGCGTCGATCGGCACCTCGATCTGGATCGGCTCGGTCAGCCGTACGCCGGCGGGGACATGGATCAGGACGCCGCTGCGCGGGGCCGCGTCGTTGCGGGCGACGAACGGGTCATCGCCCGGGACGAGCGTGCCGAGCCACTCTTCGACCAGGCCCGGGTGTGCATCGGCTGCCTCGGCGAGATCCAGCACCGTTGCTCCGCCATCTCCTGCGATGCGCGGCACTGCCTCGGTTACCTGATAGGCGTCGAGATCGAGCGCCGAGATGTCCGTGAATTCCCAGCCCTTGGTCTTGGCGTCGGGAAGCGGAGGGAGCGCCAAGGCTTGCTCAGCCAATGGAGCCCTCCATCTGCAGCTCGATCAGCCGGTTGAGCTCGACCGCGTACTCCATCGGCAGCTCCTTGGTCACCGGCTCGATGAAGCCGTTGACGATCATCTTCGAGGCCTCCTCCTCGTCGAGCCCGCGGCTCTGCAGGTAGAAGAGCTGCTCGTCGCCGATCTTGGAGACGGTCGCCTCGTGGCCGATGTCGGCGTCGTTCTCGTCGATCCGGATCGTCGGGTAGGTGTCACTGCGCGAGTCCTCGTCGAGGAGCAGCGCGTCGCAGACGACCTTGGAGCGGGATTCGCTCGCCCCGTCGGCGACTTCGAGCAGGCCACGGTAGGTGGCCCGGCCGCCGTCTTTGGAGATCGACTTGGAGAAGATCGAGGACGAGGTGCGGGGCGCCCCGTGGATGATCTTGCCGCCGGCGTCCTGGTGCTGGCCCTCGCCGGCGAAGGCGATCGAGAGGATCTCGCCGTGGGCTTCGGGGCCCAGCAGGTAGATCGACGGGTACTTCATCGTCAGTTTCGAGCCGAGGTTGCAGTCGACCCACTCCATCGTCGCCTTCTCGTGCGCGACCGCGCGCTTGGTGACCAGGTTGAAGACGTTCTGCGACCAGTTCTGGACGGTCGTGTAGCGGACCCGGCTGCTCGGCTTGCAGACGATCTCGACCACCGCTGAGTGCAGCGAGTCGCTCGAGTAGACCGGCGCCGTGCAGCCCTCGATGTAGTGGACGTCGGCGCCCTCCTCGCAGATGATCAGCGTCCGCTCGAACTGGCCCATGTTCTCGGTGTTGATCCGGAAGTAGGCCTGCAGCGGCATCTCGACCTTGACCCCGGCGGGGACGTAGACGAAGGAGCCGCCGGACCAGACGGCGCTGTTCAGCGCCGCCAGTTTGTTGTCGTTCGGCGGGATCACCGTCGCCCAGTACTCGCGGACGAGGTCCTCGTGCTCGCGCAGGGCGGTGTCCATGTCGGTGAAGATCACGCCCTGGGCCTCGAGCTTCTCGTTGACCTGGTGGTAGACGACCTCGGACTCGTACTGGGCGCCGACGCCGGCGAGGAATTTGCGCTCGGCCTCGGGGATCCCGAGGCGGTCGAAGGTGTTTTTGATGTCGTCCGGGACCTCGCTCCAGTCGCGGCTGTTCTTCTCCGAGGCGCGGACGAAGTAGTGGATGTCGTCGAAGTCGATCTGGTCGAGGTCGCCGCCCCACTGCGGGGTCGGGCGGCTTTCGAAGTGCTCCAGCGCCTTCAGGCGGAAGTCGCGCATCCACTCCGGCTCCTGCTTGAAGTCGGAGATCGTTTCGACGACCTCGCGGGTCAGGCCCTTCGGGGCTTTGTAGGCGTAGCCGGACTCGGAGTCGTGGAAGCCGAACTTCTCCTTGTAGTCGGCGTTGATGCCGGCCAGCTCGCGTTTCTCGGCGAGAACCTCGGGCGTTGCCATGTCAGTTGACCTCCAAAGTGATGGTGTCGTCCTCGATCGCAACCGGGAACGTCTGGACGGGCTGGAAAGCGGGAAGCGTCTTCGGCCGGCCGCTGGCCAGGTCGAAGAGGGAGCCGTGGCGGGGGCACTCGACCGTGCAGCTGGCGGCGTCGAACTCGCCCTCGGCGAGCGGGCCGTTGTCGTGCGAGCAGCGGTCCTCGATCGCGTACAGGGTGCCGTCGCAGTTGAAGACGCCGATCTTGGCGCCGTCGTGCTCGACCAGGCGCATCTCGCCGGGCGGCAGCTCGGCCGCCGGGCAGACGGGGATCTTGGTTCCTGCGGTGTCGGTCAAGAGGGTGGGGTGCTCCAGTCGCCGCGATTGCGGCCTAGTGCGGATCGAGACTTAATCCTACTTCTCCGGTCGGATTTTAGCGGGGTGCCCCGGCGGGCTTCACGCGAAAGCGATGAATTCGCGCCGCTCCTCTGGTCTTATCTACAGAACCCCACCGACGAAAGGATTCTGAGGATGAGCGAGAGGACCAGTTACGCGCCGGGAACCCCCTGCTGGGTGGACCTGGCGACGCCCGACCTGGACGCCGCCGAGGGCTTCTACGGCCCCCTGTTCGGCTGGGAGATCCCGGAGCTGCCGAACTCGGCCGAAATGGGCGGGTACCGGCGGGCGAAACTCGGGGGACGTGACGTCGCCGGGGCGATGCCGCTGATGCAGGAGGGGCAGCCGCCGGCCTGGAGCACCTACATCTCGGTCGACGACGCCGACGTGATCAGCCGCGCGATACAGGAAAACGGCGGCACGATGATCGCCGAGCCGATGGCAGTCGCCTCATACGGGCGATTGGCGATGTTCACCGACCCCGAGGGCGCCTTCTTCGGGATCTGGGAGCCGGCCGACTTCGCCGGCGCCGAGCTTGCCAACGAGCCGGGAGCCTTCTCCTGGAACGAGCTCGAGACCCGCGACCCCGCGGCCGCGAAGGAGTTCTACGGGCGCGTCTTCGGCTGGGAGTTCCAGGCGGGGGAAGACATGGAGGAGATGACCTATTACGTCGCCACGGTCGACGGCGAGCGGGTGGCCGGGATGGCCGACGTCAAAGGCAAGATGGCCGACGAGATCCCGGCCCACTGGATGACCTACTTCAGCGTCGAGGACGCCGAGGGGGCGGTGGAGAAGGTGAAGGCCGGTGGCGGCACGGTCCACTTCGGCCCGATTGACATCCCGGTCGGCCGCTTCGCGATGGCCACCGATCCTTGGGGTGCCTCCTTCGCGGTGATCAGGCTCAGTGACGAGGTGGACGTTCCGTAGCCGCTTACAACTGTCCGAGGTCGGCGACCGCTTCGCTCGGGTCGCCGGTCTCGCCCTCGTCCTCCCAGTCGGCGGACTGGCCGAGGGAGGCGCTCTTGACGATCTTGAGGCCGAGCATCGCGCACTTCATCCGCGTCGCGGAGATGTCGATCCCGAGCAGCTCGAGGACGAACTCTTTTGGCAGCCGCAGCAGCTCGTCGCGGCTCTTGCCGACCAACTCGTCGGTCAGCAGCGAGGTGGCGGCGGTGGAGATCGCGCAGCCCTTGCCCTCGAAGGCGACCGCCTCGACCTTGTCGTCGGCGTCGAGCTTGATCGTCACGTGCTGCTCGTCACCGCAGAACGGGTTGGTGTCCTCGAACTCGAGATCCGGGTCCTCGAGATGGCCGAAGTTGTGCGGCCGCTTGTAGTGCTCGAGGATCTGGTCGCGGTAGAGCTCGTCCATGGGTCGAGGCTACCGCAGCGGTTTCCCAAGACATCTAGAGTGCTCGGAGCACTTCAACCTTGGGAGGGAGAGATGTCCACCAGTCGCCGTGCCCTGCTGTCGCTGCTCGCCGTTCTCTGCGCCGCCGCCCTGGCGCTGCCCGCCGTGGCCGCCGCGGCCGGGACGAAGGTCACCGTCAGCCTCAAACTGCCCGCCTTCCACGGCAAGCTCTCCTCCTCGAACAAGGGGTGTGTGGCGAACCGGACCGTGCGCCTGTTCAAGGTCCGCTCCGGCCCCGACAAGCTGCTGAAGAGCGGCCGCAGCAACGGCAACGGCGGCTGGTCGACGGTGATCGCGCGCAAGAGCGTCCCCTCGGGCACCTACTACGCGAAGGCAACCGCCCGCGGCAACTGCAGGGCGGGGACCTCGAAACGGCTGGTAATTCCCTAGCCGAGGGGGGTCAGAGGCCGAAGACGCGGCGCGCGTCCTCGAGGCCCTCGACCAGGCGGTCGATCTCCGCCGGGGTCGTGTAGACGCCGAAGCTGGCCCGCGCCGTCGCCGCGATCCCGAGCCGGTCCATCAGCACCTGGGCGCAGTGGTGGCCGGCGCGGACGGCGACGCCGTGGCGGTCGAGGATCTCGGAGACGTCGTGGGCGTGGATGCCCTCGATCTCGAAGGAGACGGGGCCGAGGCGGCCGGCGCCGCGGGGCGGGCCGAAGACGCGCAGGCCCGGGACCTCGGCGAGGCGCTCCAGTGCGTAGTCGGCGATCTGCTCCTCGTGCTCGCGCACTGCCTCCATCCCGACCAGGTCGAGCCAGCGGAAGGCGGCGGCCATCCCGATCGCCTGCGCGATCGCCGGCGTCCCGGCCTCGAAGCGGGCCGGGGGGTCGGCGTAGGTGGTGCCGTCGCGGGTGACCTTGCGGATCATCGAGCCGCCGCCGAGGAAGGGCGGCATCTCGCGCAGCAGGTCGAGCTTCGTCCAGAGCGCGCCGATCCCGGTCGGTCCGTAGAGCTTGTGGCCGGTGAGCGCGTAGAAGTCGGCGCCGAGCTCGGCCATGTCCAGCGCCGTCTTCGGCGCCGCCTGGGCGCCGTCGACGAGGACCTTGGCGCCGGCCGCGTGGGCGAGGCGAGAGATCTCGGCGATCGGGTTCTCGGTCCCGAGCACGTTGGAGACGTGGGCGACGGCGACGAGCTTTGGGCCGCGCTCGAGCAGCGCCGCGAAGGCGTCCATATCGAGACGCCCCTCCTCGTCGATCGGCGCCCAGTCGACCTCGGCGCCGACGCGCTCGGCCAGCTGCTGCCAGGGGACGATGTTGGAGTGGTGCTCCATCTCGGTCAGGAGCAGGCGGTCGCCGGCGCCGACGTTGGCGTCGCCCCAGGCGCGGGCGACGAGGTTGATCGCCTCGGTCGCGTTGCGGACGAAGACGACCTCTCGCCGGTCGCCGGCGCCGAGGTGGTCGGCGACCGTGGCCCGCGCCCCCTCGTAGGCTTCGGTCGCCTCGGCCGAGAGGGTGTGGGAGCCGCGGTGGACGTTGGAGTGGTGGCGCCGCTCGTAGCGGTCGACCGCCTGGATCGAGGCCAGCACCCGCTGGGAGCTGGCGCCGCTGTCGAGGTAGGCGACCGGCTTGCCGTTGACCTCGCGCTCGAGCGCCGGGAAGGAGGCGCGGACCTTCTCGATGGAGATCGGCGCCGCGGTCGGGCTCTTGGCGCTTACGGGCTCCATCGCCTCGAGGTCAGGCGGCGGCGCCTGCCTCGACCTCCTCTTTGATCCAGCCGTAGCCCTTCTCCTCCAGGACGCCGACCAGCTCGGGCCCGCCTTCCTTGACGATCCGCCCCTGGTACATGACGTGGACGGCGTCGGGCTTGACCATGTGGAGGATGCGCTGGTAGTGGGTGATGATGAGGACGCCCATGTCCGGGCCGGCGAACTTGTTGACGCCCTCGGCGACGGTGCGCAGCGCGTCGATGTCGAGGCCGGAGTCGGTCTCGTCGAGGACCGCGATCTCCGGCCGCAGCAGCGCCAGCTGCAGCAGCTCCATCCGCTTCTTCTCGCCGCCGGAGAAGCCGTCGTTGAGGTAGCGGCTGGAGAAGTCTTTGGGGATGTTCGCCAGCTCCATCGCCTCCTGGGCGGTGCGGGCGAAGTCTTTGATCTTGATCTGGTCTTCGCCACGGGCCTCTCGCTGGGCGTTGATGATCATCCGCAGGTACTTGGAGACCGAGACGCCGGGGATCGCGACCGGGTACTGGAAGGCCATGAAGAGGCCCGCCTGCGAGCGGTCCTCGGGGTCGGCCTCGGTGATGTCCTCGCCCTTGAAGGTGATCGTGCCCTCGGTCACCTCGAGCGCCGGGTGGCCCATGATCACGTTGGCGAGCGTCGACTTGCCGGAGCCGTTCGGGCCCATCAGGGCGTGAACCTTGCCCTTCTCGACGTCGAGGTCGAGGCCCTTGAGGATCTTCTTGTCCTCGACCTCCACGTGCAGGTTCCGTATCTCCAGCTCAGCCAATTTCGCTCCGTTTCTGGGGGTGTTTCGAAGTTGTGGTGGTTCTAGGCGGCGCTGCCGATGACGGCGGCGCGCTTGGGTGCGCTCTGGTCCGAGAACTCGACCAGCTCGGCCAGGGTGGTGCCGGCCAGGGCCTTGGTGACGCCGCCCTGGACTCGCATCCAGAGCAGCTTCGTCGAACAGGCCTGGTCGCCGTCTGACTCGTGCGAGCAGAGCACTTTGCCCTCGGGAGTGTCGTGAAAGCACTCCATCGGGGCGATCTGCCCTTCCAGCGCCTCGACCACCGCGTCCATCGTGATCTCCTCGGCCGGCTTCGCCAGGCGGTAGCCGCCGTGGGCGCCACGGGTCGAGGTGACCAGCCCCGCCTTGCGCAGTTTCGCCACCAGGTGCTCCAGGTAGGAGAGCGGCAGCCGCTCGGCTTCGGCGACGGAGCCCAGGCTGACGGGCTGCGAGCCGGGCTGACGGCCCAGCTCGACCATCAGGCGAACTCCGTACTCGGCTTTGGTCGAGAACAGCATCGACCTCAAATCCTACTGAAGCGGTCGGTTATGCCGCCCCACGCAGATCAGGGCTCGATCAGGCCGCGGCGGATCGCGTAGCGGACGAGCTCGACCCGGTCGCGCATCCCGAGCTTGCGCATCGCGTTGGCGCGGTGGTTCTCGATCGTCTTCTCGGAGAGGTGGAGGACCTCGGCGATCTGCTTCGTCGTGTGGGCCTCGGCGACGAGCTTGACGATCTCCTCCTCGCGCGGCGTCAGCTCCTCCTCGCCGCTGGAGCCGCGCTCGAGCACGTCCTTGATCAGCGTCCGCTGCGCCTCGGGCGTCAGGAAGGGCTCGCCGCGCTCGACCGCGCGGATCGCCGCCAACAGGTCGGTGTCCGCCTGGGCCTTCAGCACGTAGCCGGAAGCGCCGGCTTTCAGCGCCTCGAACAGGTAGCGCTCGTCGTCGTGCATCGAGAGGACCAGGACCGAGACCTCGGGCGCCTGCTTCTTGATCTCTCGCGTCGCCTGCAGCCCGGTCAGCTTCGGCATCTTCACGTCGAGGATCGCCAGGTCGGGCCGCTCCCGCACCGCCAGGTCCCGCGCCTCGGCCCCGTCGGCGGCCTCGGCGACGACCTCGATGTCCGGCTGGCGCTCCAGCAGCAGCCGGATCCCGGAGCGGACGATGCCGTGGTCGTCGGCGATCAGGACCCTCATCGGCCCGATTCTCCCGGCACCTCGAGGCGGACGGTGGTGCCGGCGTCGGGCCGCGACTCGATCGTCAGCTCGGCGCCGACCAGCAGCGCCCGCTCGCGCATGCCGCCGATGCCGAGGCCGCGCTCGGACTGGTCGAAGGCGAAGCCCCCGCCGTCGTCTGCCACTTCGAGCGTGACGCCGCCGTCCTCGGAGCGCCGCAACCGCACCTCGACCCGGGCGGCGCCGCTGTGGCGCGCGGCGTTGGACAGCGCCTCCTGGGCGACCCGGTAGACGACCAGCTGGGCGTCGTCGCTGAGCTCGGAGAAGTCGCCGTCGACCTCGAGCCGGGTCTCGATCTCGCCCCGCCCCAGCTGCTCGACCTGACCGCCGATCGCCGCCGCCAGCCCGAGGTCGTCGAGCGCGGTCGGGCGCAGCTGGCGGGCGAGGGAGAGCAGCTCGGTCATCGCCTGGTTGGCGAGTGCCTTGGTCTCGGCGATCTCGCCCTCCAGCTCGGGCGGGGCCGCCTCGCGCGCCGCCTCGAGCCGCAGCAGCAGCCCGGTCAGCGACTGGTTCACCTCGTCGTGGAGGTCGCGGGCGACCCGCGCCCGCTCCTCCTCCTGCGCGTGCAGGGCGGCCGAGCCGGCGCGGCGGCGCTCGGCCTCCAGCCGCCGCATCATCCGCAGGAAGGCGAGCTCGAGCCGCTCGACCTCCTCGGTCTCGCCGACACCGTCGATCGAGGGGGGGAGGTGGAGGCGGGGGGAGGAGAGATCGACCTTCTCCATCGCCTCGACCAGGTCCTCCAGGGGCCGCAGCCGCCGCCGCTCCCGCGTCAGGGCCAGCGTCAGCGCCACGACCACGAGCGCGAGGCCAATAACGAGCAGGGTCATGACGCAAGCCTAGATCCGTCCGGCGTTCGTCCTTTATTCGTCGTCTGCGGAACAAAGGACGAACGCCGGCTAGGGGTTCGCCCCGACCTCGTAGGGGGTTGGCCCCTATAGGCGAATTCACACTTTCGCCGCATACTTGAACGACACCCCGACTCTCAGGAGCGACTACTCGATGACCACCACCAAGCAATCCACCTGGGGCGCAACGCTGCGGACCACCATCCTGATGGCCACCCTCGGTGGCCTGCTCGTCGTCATCGGCGCCGCGATCGGCGGCCCGAGCACCGCGCTCACCTTCCTCTTCATCGCTCTGGCGATCAACTTCTTCGCCTATTTCTTCAGCGACAAAATGGCGCTGAAAATGAGTCGTGCGCAGCCGATCGAGGAGTCGGAGGCGCCGCGGCTCTACCAGATCGTCCGCGAACTGACGACCCGCGCGGACCTGCCGATGCCGCGCCTCTACATGATCCCCCAGGATCAGCCCAACGCCTTCGCCACCGGCCGCAACCCGAAGCACTCGGCGGTCGCGGTCACCCGCGGGATCACCAAGCTGCTCTCCGAGGACGAGCTGCGCGGCGTCCTCGCCCACGAGCTCACCCATATCCGTAACCGCGACATCCTGATCCAGTCGGTTGCCTCGGCGATCGGCGCGGCGATCACCTACCTCGCCTACATGTTCATGTGGTTCGGCAACGACGACAACTCCCCACTCAGCCTTGTCGCCAGCTTGGCGATGGTCCTCCTGGCCCCGATCGCGGCGAGCATCATCCAGCTCTCGATCTCGCGCCAGCGCGAGTACGCGGCCGACGCCGGTGGGGCCGAAATCTGCGGCAACCCGGAGTCGCTGGCGAGCGCGCTGCTGCGGCTGGAGCAGGGCGCGGAAGCGATCCCGATGCAGGTCAACCAGGCGGCCGAGCCCCTCTACATCGTCAAGCCCTTCTCGGGCAAGGGCATCGCCGGCCTCTTCTCGACCCACCCCCCGATCGAAGAGCGGGTCCGGCGCCTGCGCCAGATGCGCCCCACCCTCACGTAAGAAAAGCGACCAGCTTCTCGGGAAGAGAAAAGCGGCCCTGGGTTCCCTTCAACCCGGGGCCGCTTTATTCTCCTAGCGATTGGCTGTCTCAGACAGGTTGAGCCGTGTCTCAAGACGGTTGTCATCGGGAACGGGTAGGTTTTCGCGCCGTGCGGGAGAAGGTTGCTGCGGTCGCTGATTTTCTGTGGCGAAACGTCGACCCGATGATCGTTATCGCGGTCGCATTCGGCGTCGCTCTTCTGGAGACTTTTGGCAGCCCGTCCCGGGACGTCGTCGATGCGGCAATTCTCGCCACCTTGGGAACTACCGCGATCGTGTTGCTTCGAGACCGACTCGAGCGCGGTCGATTCGATGCCCTCGAGCAGCTTGCCGGGGACGCGATCAGTGACAGGCCATATGAGGTGGTTTGGCAAAGCAAGCATTGGGATCTAAGGGACAGGCGGCACGCGACGGTTAAAAAGACCGAACAGATCCGCTTCACCCGCAACGATGTGTCGACCAACTTCGACTGGACCAGTGGAGACGGCCAAGTTGAAAACGTGGTTGCCAAATGGCGACGATCAAAGGGGTTGGCTTGGATTCCGGCGAAGAAGATCCACGAGTTCCAGGTGCGCGGTGGAACCAAGGAGATTTATTGTCTTGACGAGGAGCACAACCGGGGCGACATGCTGGATTGGTGCACGATCCAGGAGACGGTGGACCGCTTTTCGGGGCGCCACGAGACTGTCGAAATACGGGCACGTACTAAGTCAGAGCACCCACGCGTGATGCGAATCACCTGGCCCGCTGACGAACCTCCAGATCATGTCGAGATCCGCTACGACGATCAACCTGCCAGACCGCTGCAGGCAAGGATTGAGGAGGGGAGGCCGTTTGTAGAAGAGCGAGTCTCGCTCATGGCAATTGGAAGTCGGGTCAAGATCGACTGGACTTGGTAAAGAATTTTCGAATATAAATTATTGATCGTCATCCAGGTGCCGATAACCTAGGCAGTGGATTTCAGGACGGAAAAGGAAGGTGCGTCATGAGGTTCGACGAAAAGGCTGAGGTCTGACAGCAGTCTCGTTCCCGGAGTACGCAGGCCCCTTGAGTCAATAATCGACGCCGGGGGGATTCAACGGGAGCAAGAGCCTGTGGTGCCACGGATCGTGGGGTTCCACCTACTCCATGGGACAGGGGACCTGGTTTCATCGGCGTTTTGACGGTAGTGGGTCAGTTTGAAATGGCCCCCATCGGGGGCTGAATCCGCGCTACCGTCGCCGCCGTCCACCAAAGAAATGGCGGCGGCGCTGCGCTAACAGCCCGCCGCCTGGCACCGAAAGGCGGAACCTTCCGATGCAGGCGAAGACTACGCGGCGGCACTGGCCTGCCGACCGCATCCCCCTTCAGCGTCCCGTGATGGCGCTGACGATGGAGATCTATCCGCAGTGGCGAACGATCCCCGAACTGGCCCGAGAGATCGGCCCCTCCGGGGCGCTGACGCGGGCGGTGATCGAGCTGATTGGCCTCGGCCTGCTCGAAAACCACGGCTCGGCTGTGCGGCCCACCAAGCCCATCGCCCATCTTCAGCGGCTGGACCTGCCATGAGCATCAAAGAGCGCTTTGGCGTCAACCTGAAGCGTGCTCGGCGTCTGGCGGGGCTCTCGCAGGAAGAACTCGCCACGCTGACCGAAATCCACCGCACCCAAATCAGCTTCCTGGAGAACGGGAAGCGGACGCCTCGCCTGGACACCTTCCTCAAACTCGTCTGCGCCCTGCAGATCCCCGCCGACGATCTGTTGGAGGGCATGGCCTGGAAGCCGAGCCCCTTGTCATTCGGCTCCTACGAAGTCACCGCGTCGGCCAGCGCTAGGCTCTGAACCATGGCGAAGCAGTCCAAGAAGCCAGCGGATCTCAACCGCCTCGCCGCCGCCATCGTTGACGAGGCGATTGATGAGACGCCGCCGGAGCCGGAGAGCCAGCAGGCGCGCGCCGGTCGTGCTGGCGGTGCAAAAGGCGGTAGACGGCGAGCGGAACGCATGTCCCCGGAGGAGCGGTCCAGCGCGGCCCGCAAGGCTGCGAACGCGCGCTGGAAATCTCGCTCCTAAAGGATGCTCGCGAGGTAGTTCAACTCGTTCTGGTAGCGCAGGACCGAGGAGTTGACTTGCAGGCGCTTGCCGTCGACCGTGTGGAACTTGCCCTTCCGCAGCTTGTTGATGGGGATGCCTTCGGCACCACTGATCCGGCCAGAAGAGACGAAGTCATCGGTAACCGCAAAGGCTTCGGTTGGGCTCTCATAGTCGAATAGCTCCGGGTACTCCCCAGCGATATCAAGGGCACGCTCGATGTACATCCGAGAGGCGCGGTCTGGCGTGGCGCGCAACTGGCTCTTAGAGCCGACCATCGTCATGACGATGGCTGCCACCTTCGGCGTCTTCCGACCGCCAGCGCGCTCGTTCCAGACCTGGAAATCCTTCTCGCTGTTGGAGAGGAGGTCCAAGGTCAACTCGAGCGATTCGAGCGAATGCTCATCGACCCGGACCGGGATGATGATCGCGTCAGCGGCACACCACGCGAGGTGAGTGCCGCCGGCGTAGAAGGGGCTGGTGTCCATCAGGATGCCTTCCGCGCCTACCTCCTCGGCCTGCTTGTCCAAGACCGTTTCGAGGGAGGCCAGGAGACGGTCTACGGCCTCCGGGTTGGACTGGGCGTTGGCGATCTGGAGCTGCTGGTACAGCGTGGACGGGAAAGCGAACATTTCCGGCGAGCCGGGGATGACCTCGCAGACCTTGACTCCCTTGAACGAGTCGCAGTAGCGCGAAGCTTTGTAGGAGATATCGCTGGGCACGTTGCCGAAGGCGGGTCCAAGAAGTTCGGGCTGAAGGGCGTTGACGATGGTCACCTCGGGTTCCGCATCCTTCAGCAGGGTCTCCGTGAGGTTGCACTGGGCGCAAAGATCGGCGACCAGAAGTTTCCGACGGCCCGCCAGCTCGAAGGCGATGTTGAAGGCCAGGGTCGACTTTCCCACCCCGCCGCGCAGGGTCGAGATGGCATAGCTGCGGTACCGAAGCTTCCCCTTCTGTACGAACCCCTCCTCGACGACACGCTGGTGCGTCTCCAACACCTTCTCAAGCTCAGTCTCCATCTCTCTCCTCTCGCAGGTGCAGGTGCACCAAGGATCTGCAGGTTCGGCAGAACATAGCAGGTGCTGCTACAACCTGCAGGTCCACCTAAAAACTGCAGGAGGTGCAGGTGCGAGAAGAAAGTGCAGGTTTGTCGTCCGACCGTCTACGCATAATGGTCAATATGAACAGGCTGAGCACCGAGAAGCGGGCGCAGATCATCGGCTGCCTCGTGGAGGGCAACAGCATCCGCGCCACGGTCCGAATGACCGGCGCGGCCAAGAACACGATCACGAAGCTGCTTGCCGATCTCGGCGAAGCCTGCGCCGAGTACCAGGACGGCGTCCTTCAGTCCCTCCCCTGCAAGGTGGTGGAGGTCGATGAGATCTGGAGCTACTGCTACGCGAAGCAGAAGAACGTCCCGGAGCAGTTCAAGGGCACGCCCGGCTACGGCGACGTATGGACCTTCACGGCGATCTGCGCCGACACGAAGCTCGCGCCCTCCTGGCTGGTCGGCGAGCGGACGTCAGACGATGCCGAATTCTTCCTCACCGATCTCGCCAGCCGCCTCGAGGGTCGCATCCAGCTGAGCACCGACGGCCACGCGATATATGAAGGGACGGTCGGCCCGTCTTTCCGGCACAACGTCGATTGGGCCCAGATCCAGAAGCACTACGCGGCCGACCCGAAGCAGACCGGCAAATACAGCCCCGGCGTCTGCATCGGGACCAAGCGCCGAGCCATGAAGGGCGACCCCGATCCCGACCGGATTTCAACCAGCTACGTCGAGCGCCAGAACTTGACCATGAGAATGGGGATGCGGCGCTTCACGCGGTTGACGAACGGCTTCAGCCGCAAGGTCGAGAACCTCGCCCACGCCGTATCCCTGCACTTCATGCATTACAACTTTGCCCGCCCGCACCGCTCGCTCAACGACAAGTACCCGCGTACGCCTGCGATGGCGGCAGGGGTTGCCGATCACATTTGGTCTCTCGAAGAGATCGCGGCGCTGCTGGACTAATCGCCGAGTTGACGAACGTCTTGGACTGCGCCGGGAATCCCGGCCTCGGCAAGAAGCCCTTCTACCGCCCTCTTGGCGTCCTCTCCCGACCCAGCCTCGTCAACCCAGATCGAATAGCCCTTGATCGGCAAGTCGTTCAAGTCGGCACTTCCCCCTGGGGGCATGGTGCCGACGGCACCCCGCACGGCAAGCCTCATATTTGGGCGGGCATCGAGCGCCCGCAACAGGGCGTCAGCCTGCCCGTCTCCACTCACGCGAACGCTGTAGGAAGCGAATTCCGGCTGATCGGTCACGTGCAGACCGTAGCCGATTCAAACTGACCCACTACCGTTTTGACCGCTCGCTATACTTTTTGAAGTAAAAGCTGATCCGGATTAGGGGATTTACTTCATGGCGACCGACACCACGCGCGTTCAGATCGAGGAGATCGCTCCTTTCGAGGCTGCCGAGGAGATCGAGGGCGGCGACGTCGTCCTGATCGACACGCGCGAGCCGCACGAGTACCAGGAG
Source organism: Solirubrobacterales bacterium (assembly GCA_035764245.1). Classification (GTDB taxonomy): domain Bacteria; phylum Actinomycetota; class Thermoleophilia; order Solirubrobacterales; family 70-9; genus VAYN01. The sequence continues at coordinate 48,725 of DASTZP010000026.1, read as the reverse complement.
GCCCACCTGGAGGGTGGGAAGCTGGTGCCGCCGGGACTGTTGGGGGATGAAATCGCCACCGCCGCGCCGGACAAGTCGGCGCGGACGATCCTCTACTGCCGCTCCGGCAACCGCTCGGCGATCGCCGCCGCGCAGCTGCAGGGACTCGGCTACGAGAACGTCGCCTCGATGAGCGGTGGCATCCTCGAGTGGCAGGAGCAGGGCCTGCCGGTCGTCGCCGCCCACGGCATGACCCCCGAGCAGCGCGAGCGCTACTCGCGGCACACGCTGCTGCCCGAGGTCGGGGTCGACGGCCAGGTGAAGCTGTTGAACGCGAAGGTGCTGCTGCTCGGCGCCGGCGGGCTCGGCGCCCCGACCGCTCTCTACCTCGCCGCCGCCGGGGTCGGGACGATCGGCCTCGTCGACGACGACGTCGTCGACGCCTCCAACCTGCAGCGCCAGGTGATCCACAACACCGAGCGGATCGGGATGCCGAAGACCACCTCGGCGCGGATCTTCATCGAACAGCTCAACCCCGACATCGAGGTCGTCGAGCACAACGGCCGCCTCGACGCGAGCAACATCCTCGACGTGTTGAAGGACTACGACATCGTCGTCGACGGCGCCGACAACTTCCCCACCCGCTACCTACTGAACGACGCCTCGGTGCGGCTGCGCAAGCCGGTCGTCTCGGCCTCAATCCTCGGCTTCGACGGGCAGATCTCGACCTTCGTCCCCTTCGAGGGCCCGTGCTACCGCTGCCTCTACCCGACCCCGCCGCCGGCCGAGCTGGCGCCGAGCTGCTCCGCCAACGGGGTGCTCGGGGTGATGGCCGGGACGATGGGAACCCTGCAGGCCAACGAGGTGATCAAGCTGATCCTCGGGGCCGGCCAGCCGCTGATCGGCCGCCTCCTGCTCTACGAGGCGCTCGGCACCACCTTCACCGAGCTCAAGGTCCGCCGCGACCCCGACTGCCCGATCTGCGGCGAGAACGCCGAGGAGGTTCCGGAGTCGGAGATGGGCAAGTTCCCCGACTACGACGCCTTCTGCGCCGGCGCCGGCGGCGACCGCCAGACCCTGGCTTCCTAGGCTAGGATCACCGCCCTCATGGCAACCGTCCGAATCCCCCCGGTGCTGCGCCCGAAAACGGGCGGTCAGGCCGAGGTCGAGGCCGCCGGCGCCGACGTCGGCGAGGTCCTGCGCTCGCTGACCGGCGAGTTCCCCGACACCGAGTCGCAGCTCTTCGGCGAGGACGGCGAGCTCAACCGCTACGTCAACGTCTACCTCAACGACGAGGACGTCCGGGTCCTGGACGGTCTCGGCACCGCGGTCAAAGACGGCGACACCGTCGTCATCCTGCCGGCGATGGCCGGCGGCGCCTGCGTCGCGTAGCGACGCGCTTTTCGCGCCTCAGTGGTCTAGGACCAGGCCGAGGAACTGCTTCGTCCGCTCCTCGCGGGGGCTCTCCAACACCTCGGCCGGCGGTCCCTGCTCGACGATCACGCCGCCGTCCATGAAGACGACGCGGTCGGCGACCTCGCGGGCGAAGCCGATCTCGTGGGTGACGACGATCATCGTCATCCCTTCCTCGGCCAGCTCGCGCATGACGTCGAGGACTTCCTTCACCAGCTCGGGGTCGAGGGCGCTGGTGACCTCGTCGAAGAGCATCACGTGGGGGTCCATCGCCAGCGCCCGTGCGATCGCCACCCGTTGCTGCTGGCCGCCGGAAAGCCGGTCGGGGTACTGGTCGACCTTGTCTCCGAGGCCGACCCGCTCCAGCAGCTTGGATGCCTTCTCCCGCGCCTCGGCACGCGAGCGGCCGAGCACCTTTTCCTGGGCGAGGGTGACGTTCTCCAGCGCCGTCCGGTGGGGGAAGAGGTTGAACTGCTGGAAGACGATTCCGACCCGCTGGCGGACGAAGTCCAGCTCCCAGCTACTCTCGCCGGTGCCGCTCCCCGGCCCCTTGCAGATCGACCTGCCTTCGATGTAGATGTCGCCCTCCTCGGGCGGCTCGAGCAGGTTGACGCAGCGCAGCAGGGTGCTCTTGCCGGAGCCGCTGGGGCCGAGGATGCAGACGACTTCGCCTTTGGCGATGTCGACGTCGACGCCCTTCAGCACCTCGAGCTCACCGAAGCGCTTGCAGATTCCCTCCAGCTTGACCATCGGCTCCGCCATCAGGCGACCTCGATGTGGGAGCCGCGGGTGATCTTGCCCTGGTTGCGGGCGATCAGTTTGTCGACCACCCGGGCCAGCGGCAGGATGATGAGGATGAAGAAGAAGCCGGTGAGGATCAGGGCCGAGGCGTTGAAGGATTCGGCGAGGAGTTCGCGGCTGATCAGGACCGACTCGGCGAAGGCGATGACGCTGACCAGGGTCGAGTCCTTCAACAGGGAGATCATTTCGTTCAGCATCGGAGCCGGGATCAGGGTGACCGCCTGGGGAACGACGACGTGGCGCATCGCCTGCCAGTGGCTCATCCCGAGCGAGCGAGCGGCCTCCATCTGTCCGCCCGGGACGGCTTCGATCCCCGCCCGGTAGACCTCGGCGCTGAAGGCGCCGTAGACCAGCATCAGCGCCGCGACCCCGTACCAGAAGGGATCCGGCTGGCCGAACCAGTGCGGGATGCGGATGTCTTTCGGGATGAATTCGAGGAAGGGGATCCCGCCGGAGATCAGCAGGATCACGATCAGGATCGGGATCGCCCGGAAGAGGTCGATGTAGGCGATCGTCAGAAAGCGGATCGGCATGAACTTCTTGCCGGGAAGCTGTCGCAGCAGGGCCAGGATCAGCCCCCAGGTGAGGGCGAGCACGGCGACCACGGCGAAGATCAGCAGGTTCTGGAGAAAGGCTTCCAGGACTTCCCAGAAGTGTTCCCCCATGTAGTCGAAGTCGAAATAGAGGTTGAAGAATTCGCTCATCGCTGTCTCCTGCTGACCGCTTCCTGGAAAAGACGAGGGGCGCCATCATGGCGCCCCTCGCGTCTCATCTCAAACTTCTCTCGCGGCTATTCCGCTTCGTGGCTAGCCGAGAAGATCGCCTGCGGCGGTTCGAGCTTGAACCACTTTTCGTAGATCTTCTTGTAGGTCCCGTCGTCGAGGACTTCTTCGAGCCCCGTGTTGATTTCTTCGAGCAGCTCGGTTTCGCCCTGGCCGACGGCGATTCCATACTCTTCTTCGGTCGGGACTTTTTCGGCGATTTCGACGCCGCCAGATTTTTCGACCGCGTTCTGGGCGACCGGCGCGTCGATGATGACGCCTTCGACGGTGCCGGATTTGAGTGCGTTGACCGCGTCGGGCCCTTCGGGGAAGGGGCGGATTTCGCTGCCGCCGAGTTCTTCCTTCGCCAGTTCCTGCCCGGTCGTTCCCTGCTGGACCGCGACCGTCTTGCCGTCCAGGTCTTCCAGCGACTGGATGTCGCTTCCTTCTTTGACCAGGACCGCCTGTTCGGAGAGGTAGTACGGGTTGGAGAAGTCGACGGCCTTCTCGCGTTCTTCGGTGATCGTCGCCGCCGAGATCACGGCTTCGAACTTGCCCTGCTGGACGTCGCGGAAGATCGTTTCGAACGAGGTGTCCTGGAATTCGGGCGTGCGGCCGATCTTCTCCCCGATCGCTTCCATCAGTTCGATGTCGAAGCCGGTGTATTCACCCGCTTTCCCTTGCTCGAAGGGGGGATAGGGGATGTCTGAGCCGACGGTCAGCGGCTCACCGCCTCCGCCACCACCACCGCCGGTGGTGTCGTCGTCGCTGCTGCCGCAGCCGGCTGCGGCCAGCGAGGCGATTGCCAGAAGGAAGACCGCGAGCAAAGCGGTCAGCCGGGTCGATCTCATCGAATTCCTCCGTTCGAGGGTTGGACAGACGCGGAATAGGTATACCTCTTGCGCCTTCTGTCTCCAACGGAGGGTTTTTCTAATCCCTCCCGGTCGCTTGCCCGCACGTCGCTACACTTTCTGAAGTAAGGGCGGAGATGGCGCGAGAGCAACTACTCAATAGACCTTGTGGAGGCCGCTTCGGCGACGTCGTCGAGTCGATCGGCAACACGCCGCTGGTCGAGCTGCCGCGGCTCTCGCCGAAGCCGGACGTCCGCATCTACGCGAAGCTCGAGGGACACAATCCGACCGGCTCGGTCAAGGACCGGGTGGCGAAGTCGATGATCGAGGCGGCCGAGGAGGAGGGCGCGATCGAGCCCGGCCACACGATCCTCGAACCGACCTCCGGCAACACCGGCATCGCCCTGGCGATGATCTGCCGCCGCAAGGGCTACCCGCTGAAGGTCGTGATGCCCGACAACGTGACCGAGGAGCGGACGCAGCTGCTGCGCATGTACGGCGCCGAGATCGTCTACTCCGAGGGCGCCAAGGGCTCCAACGGCGCCGTCGAGGTGGCGCTGGAGATGTCCCAGGACCCCGGCTTCTACATGCCCTACCAGTACGGCAACGAGGCGAACCCGCTCGCCCACTACAACGGCACCGCGGTGGAGATCCTCGAAGAGCTGGACGAGGTCACGGCCTTCGTCGGCGGCCTCGGCACCGGCGGCACCCTGATGGGCAACGGCCGCCGCCTCAAGGAGGCGAACCCGGAGACGCTGATCGTCGCTGCCGAGCCGATGCAGGGAGAGCTGGTGCAGGGCCTGCGCTCGCTCGACGACGGCTTCATCCCGCCGATCATCGACATCTCCCTGTTCGACCGCAAGATCATGGTCTCCAACCGCGACGCGATCGTCTGGACGAAGAAGCTGCTCGAGGAGGAGGGCGTCTTCGCCGGCGTCTCCGGCGGCGCGATCGCCGCCATCGCCAGCCGCATCGCCGGCGAGATCGAGTCCGGCAACGTCGTCTTCCTGATCCCGGACGACGGCTGGAAGTACCTCTCCTCCGGCGTCTACACGAAGCCGATCGAGGAGATCGAGAACCTGGATTCGACGGTGTGGTGGTAGTCCGCCGCCTCGCGATCAGCCTCGGCCGATGAAGATCTCCCAGCAGCTGATCGACGAGATGGTCGCGCACGCGCGCGAGGACCTGCCGAACGAGTGCTGCGGGATGATCGGCGGCCGCGACGGCGAGGCGACGCGGGTGGTGCGGGTCGAGAACGCCGCCGCCAGCCCCCTGCGCTACGAGATGGACCCGCAGGGCCAGTACGACGCGCTGAAGGCGATCGAAGACGCGGGCGAAGAGCTGATCGGGATCTACCACTCGCACACCCGCAGCGCCGCCTACCCCTCGCAGACCGACGTCAACGAGGCGCGGATGTGGCCGGAACAGGCCTACGTGATCGTCTCGCTGGAGAACGAAGAGGCCCCGGACGTGAAGGCCTACGACCTCGCCGACCTGAAGATCGCCGATGTCGCCCTCGACCTCGCATAAGCCGCCTCCGAGCGGCCGACAGCACGGTGCCCACGGCGGCGGCAATGGCGACGCCGAGGGCGGCGGCGGTGGTGGCGGGGGCAATGGCGAGCGGATGGTGAAGGTCGCCTTCGCCCGCACCCAGCCCGAGGCGGAGATGCTGCAGGGGCTGCTGACCGAGGTCGGGATCCCCTCGATGCTGAAGCGGAGTGCCGGCTTCGACAACCCGGAGTTCCTCCCCAACGGGCCCCGCGACGTGCTGGTCCGCGCCGACAGCGCCAAGCTCGCCCGCGAGGTCCTCGCCGACGTGATGGTCGAGGACGAGGCCGCCGAGCTGGAAGCGGAACGCCGCCTCGCCCGCGGCGAGACCGGCGTTACCCCGCCCGCGCGCCTCGCCTTCTGGGTGATCGCGGTCGGGCTCGGCGGCGTCCTCGTTGCCTGGTTGCTCTACCAGGCGGCCTGATGCCGGCCGGCGGGGAGGATCTGGTCCAGGTTGCCTGGGCGAACGACGAGCTGGAGGCCGAGGTCATCGGGGGACTGCTGAAGAGTGCCGGGATCCTCAGTGTCCAGCAGCAGGTCGGGGTCAACGGCCCGCAGCTCGGCTATGTGTTGAGCCCTGGCGGCGGCTCGCGGCGAATTCTGGTTCACCCGGACCATCTGGAAGCCGCCAACGCGATCCTCGTGGAAAACCGTGTCGCAGATGAGTACGAGGCGCCGGAACCGGTGAACGCCAGGTATCTCGACGAAGCCCAGGGCCGTCGAGGCCCCCGGAACTACGGGCTGATCGGCGCCTACCTACGGATCTTTGCCGTCTCCGTGGCGGCGATGGCGCTGATGGCTCTGGCCTTTGTCGTCTACTCGCTCCTGCGCGACGCAGGGCTCGTCTAGACGGCGACCGGGCCGCGGACCATCTCGCGCAGGTAGCTGCGCCAGGCGTCCTCGACGTCGCGGAAGCGGGCGTCGAAGGCGTCTTCCAGCTGTACTTCCGGGCCCTGGGGGAGGAGCTTGGCGACCAGGCGCTCGCAGGCCTCGGGGCCGCGCTCGTTCTCCAGCAGGTCGAAGATCGTGCCGCCGAGGATGACCGCGTCGCGGCGCGAGGGCGGGAAGGAGGGGCGGGCGCTCTCGCGCAGGCGGCGGATCGTCGCCGCCCGGTAGAGGCCGACCTGGCGGGAGAAGTACTGGGCTCCGCCTTCGACCAGCCAGGCCCAGCGCAGGTAGCGGGCGAAGCGGCGCGGGGTCCAGGAGGGGGGGAGGGCGGTGTTGTTGGCGGCGACCACCATCTGCGCATAGAGCCGCTCGGCGGTGCCGCGCAGGGCTTCGTAGGAGTCGTCGCCGGCGGCGCGGCGTTCCATGTGGGGGTCGTTGAGGACGTGGAGCTCGGTCGACATCGGCCAGCCGGCGAGATAGCGGCGGCCGGCGGGCGCCGCCGACCAGCGGGCGGCCGGCAGGAAGGGGTGGGCCGCCGTCAGCCAGACCGGGTTGGTGTGGACGACGACCGTGACCTCTTCCGGCACCTTCTCGAAGCGGTCTTCGAGCCGCAGTCGCAGGTGCTCGAGCCGGTCCAGCGTCCGCTCGGCGAAGGCGGAGTCGTCGGAGTCGTGGCGCGCGGTGAAGCTCAGACTCTCGGTCTCAACCCAGGACACGAGGCGAGACTAGCGAGGGGAGGGGCCGTCTAGACCAGGGCGGGTTCCGGAGCCCCGGCCCTGTCGCGAATCTCTTCGCGGGCGCGGTCGAACTCTTCGTCGGCCATCACCGGGGTGCCCTCGAAGGGCAGTTCGCGATCGATCTCGACCCAGGAACGGCAGCCGTGGTACTCGTCGCGGACGCGGACCGTGACCGGGCGCGGGATCCGGTGGACCCGCAGCAGCAGGACGTGAAGCGGATGACGGCGCTTCCAGGCGAGCCGCTTTTCGGCGTAGTCGGGGGTCCAGATGTAATACGGGGAAAGCGCGTCGAGGCTGCGCCGGTCGTTGATCGTGACGTGGTCGACGACCTCGGCCCAGGCGCGCAGGCGGACGCGGTCGGGCTGGGGGATGCCGCCGTCCTGGAGCAGCGCTTTCGGCGGCGGCTCCTCGTCGGGCCAGACACCCTCCTCGAGCGCGCGGCGCAGCTCCGGGTGGTGGGACTCGCGGACCAGGTTGTTCCGCTGGTGGTCGAAGGTCGGGTAGAGGAAGAAGCGCTCGTGCTCGAGCTCGAAGTGCTTGTTCTCCTCGCGGATGCCGCCCTTACGCAGGGTCAGCAGCTGCTCGCCCTCGGCGAGAGCGCGGACGGTTACAGCCCATTCCTTGAGAGCGATCGGCATTGAAGTAGTCCAGCAGGGAGTGTGTTCGTTGAAAAAAAGGGGCTGGGCCGTGTCTTACAGGGCCTGTTGAGGCCATTTGGACCCGCCCGGAGGCGCGCATTCTAGAGGAGTGCAGCGAAATCTCAACTAAAAAACCGCGAAATTTGCGAAATGTGACCTAACTCCACCCGCCGCCGCCCGGAGTTTCGACCCGCAGGCGGTCCCCAGGGCGCATCTCGCCCGCCGCCTTGCCCGGCAGCGGGGCGCCGTTGAGGAGGTTGACGCCGACGGCGCCGTCGGCGCCGCCCCGGCCCCGCGGCGGGTGCCGCCGCCGCTCCGTAATCAGGGAGAACTGGACCGGCGCCAGCGCTTCGATCTCGCGGACGAGCCCGTCGCCGCCGCGGCGGCGGCCCTCGCCACCGCTGCCTCGCCGCACCGAGAGCTCGCGCACCCGCAGGGGGAATTCCCCCTCGAGCGCCTCGGTCGGGGTGTTGAGGGTGTTCGACATCGCGACGTGGATCGCGCTCGGGCCGTCGGCGTCAGGGCAGGCACCCTGGCCGCCGCCGAGCGTCTCGTAGTAGGTGAAGCCCTCGCCCGCCAGGGTCAGGTTGTTCATCGTCCCCTGGCCCTGGGCGGGGCCGGGGCGGGCCTCGGAGAGCGCGGCGAGGACGAGGTCGGCGACGCGGCCGGAGGTCTCGACGTTGCCGGCGGCGACCGCGGCGGGGAAGCGGGCGTTGAGGAGGGAGCCCTCTGGCGCGATCACCGAGATCGGCCGGTGGGCGCCGGCCGAGGGCGGCCCGTCGGGGTCGGTGAGGACGCGGACGGCGAAGAACGCGGCCGACTTCGTCACCGAGAGCGGGCAGTTGAGGTTGCCCTCGACCTGCGCCTCGCTGCCGCTGAAGTCGAGGCGCAGGGACTCACCCTCGATCGTCGCCTCCAGCTGCAGGCGCAGGTCCCGCTGCTCTCCGTTCCAGTCGCCCTCGAGCACGTCTTCGGCCCGGTAGGTCCCGTCGGGCAGGGCGGCGATCGCGGTGCGGGTGCGGCGCTCGCTGTAGGCGAGGATCTCCGCCATCCCCGCCCGCAGATCCTCGAGCCCGAGGCGCTCGCAGAGCTCGCCGAGGCGGATCCCGCCGACCCGGTTGGCCGCCTGCTGGGCGCGCAGGTCGGCGAGGCGCTGGTGCGGCGCCCGCATCTGCGAGGCCAGGTCCGCGAGCGCCTCGGGGTCGGCGACGGTGGGCGGGATCACGACGCCCTCTTCGGCGAGCGTGCGCGAGAAGGCGGGCATCGAGCCGGGGGTGGGGCCGCCGACGTCGGCATGGTGGGCGCGGCTGGCGGCGAAGCCGAGCAGCTCGCCGGCGACGAAGACCGGGGAGACGAGGGTGACGTCCGGCAGGTGGGTGCCGCCGCGGTAGGGGTCGTTGAGGATCCAGTCCCGGCCGGGCCGCTGCTCGCGGTCGAGGACGGCGGCGACGGCGTCGGGCATCGAGCCGAGGTGGACGGGGATGTGCTCGGCCTGCATCACCAGCTCCCCGGCGGCGTCGAAGAGCGCGGTCGAGCAGTCGTGGCGCTCCTTGATGTTGGCCGAGTAGGCGGAGCGGATCAGGGTCGCGCCCATCTCGTCGCAGGCGGCGCGCAGGCCGCCGACCAGGACCTGGAGGGCTATCGGGTCCATTGCCCCACGATGGTGCCGAAATCGTCGACGCGGGTGGTCCAGCCGGGGGGGACGACGAAGGTCGCCTCGGGCAGCTCGAAGACGACGGGGCCCTCGGCCTCGGCGCCGGCGGCGGGCTCGCCGCGGAGGACCGGCGTCTCGACCCACTCGCCGCCGAAGCGGACGCGGCGGGAGCCGCGCTCGATCGCGCCCTCGTCCGCCGCCGCCGGCCGTGGCGCCGGGCCGGGGACGACCAGGGCCAGGTCGACGTCGACCAGGACCACCTCGCCGTCGGGGTCGCGGTGGCCGTAGCGCTCCTCGTGGGCGCGCTCGAAGCCGGCGATCAGGTCGGCCGGGTCCGGTGCGGTCGGTCCCGGCACGGGCAGCTCGAAGGCCTGACCGGCGTAGCGCAGCTTGTAGACGACCCTTGCCTCAGCCTGCTCGAGCCCGGCTCCCGTCTCCGCGACCATCGCCCCCACCTCGGCGGCCAGCCGCTCGGCGGTCAGCTCGCCGCCGCTCAGCATCACCGTGCGGGTGGTGTCGCGGCGGCGCTCGGAGGCGCAGAGCCCGAGCGCCGAGAGGACGCCGCCGGCGCGGGGGCAGAGGATCGTCGCGATCCCCAGCTCTCCGGCGATCGCCGCCGCGTGCATCGGCCCGGCGCCGCCGAAGGGCAGGAGCGCGAACCCGCGCGGATCGATCCCGCGCTCGACGGTGACGACGCGCAGTGCCCGCACCATCTCCTGGTTGGCGACGCGGACGATCCCGGCGGCGGTCTCGAGCGGGTCGAGGCCGAGCGAGCGGCCGAGCTCGGCGAGGGCGCGCTCGGCGGCCCCGGCGTCGAGGGCGACCCCGCCGGCGAGCTGCGAGTCGGCGCCGAGGTGGCCGAGGAGGAGGTTGGCGTCGGTGACGGTCGGCTCGGCGCCGCCGCGCCCGTAACAGGCGGGGCCGGGGTCGGCACCGGCGGAGCGCGGCCCGGCGCGGAGGGCGCCGCCGCTGTCGCGCCAGCCGATCGAGCCGCCGCCGGCGCCGACGGTGTGGACGTCGACCATCGGCAGCTGGATCGGGCGCCCGTCGATTTCGCGCCCGTCGGTGCGGCGGACCTCGCCGGCCTCGACGACGCAGACGTCGCAGGAGGTGCCGCCCATGTCGAAGCCGAGCGCGTCGGCGGCGCCGCTCAGCTGCGCCAGCAGCCCGGCGCCGACGGCTCCCCCGGCGGGCCCGGAGAGGACGCTCCAGGCACCCGCCCGCGCCGCCTCCGCGGCAGGGGCGACGCCGCCCGAGGAGCGCATCACCTGCGGCTGCGGCAGCCCGGCCGCGGCGGCGGCCTCGCCGAGCCGGCCGAGGTAGCGGCCCAGCAGCGGGCTGAGGTAGGCGTCGACGACCGTCGTCGAGCAGCGCTCGAACTCGCGGAAACGGGGGAGGACCTCGTGCGAGGCGGAGACGTGGACGCCGGGCAGGCGCTCGCGGAGGTGGGCGGCGAGCCGCTGCTCGTGACCGGGGTCGAGGTAGGAGAAGAGCAGGCAGACGGCGACCGCCTCGGCGCCGCTCGCCTTGATCGCCGCCGCCAAGCGCTCGGGCTCGTCCTCCGGCAGGGCCTCGACGACGCCGTCGGGACCGGTCCGCTCGGCCGCCTCGAAGCGCAGCTCCGGCTCGACCAGCGGCGTCGGCTTCGGCGCGCAGAGCCGGTACAGGTGGGGCCGGTCTTGGCGGCCGATCTCGAGCAGGTCGGCGAAGCCGCGGGTGGCGACCAGCGCCGTCCTCGCCCCGCGCTCCTCAAGCAGGGCGTTGGTCCCGACCGTCATCCCGTGGGCGAAGACCTCGACCTCGCCGGCGCCCGCCCCGGCCCGCTCCAGCACCGCCTCCACCGCCTGCATCACCCCGAGCGACTCCTCGCGCGGCGTCGTCGGCACCTTGGCGGTGTGGACGGCGGCGCCGTCGAGCAGGACGGCGTCGGTGAAGGTCCCGCCCACGTCGACGCCGAGCAACATGGGTCGAAGCTAACCCCTAGTGCCACTCTTGCTCGGTGACGCTGCCGTCCGGGTGGACGACGACGTGGACGCCGTCGAGCGCGGGGTCGGTGTCGGGAGCGTCGCGTCGCAGGTGGCCGCCGCGGGACTCGCGGCGGTCCATGGCGCTGGCGCCGACCGCCCGTGCCAGCGGATAGGGGTTGGAGATCAACCGCGCCAGGTCGTCGGGGTTGCGCATCGGCCCGGCGTAGCGCCAGACCGCCTCCCGGGTCTCGTCGCCGGGAGGCTCGAAGCGCCACCGCGGCGGCTCGGGCCGGCTCGGCGACCGCTCCTCCGCCACCGCGGCCGCTGCCGCCCGGCCGCCGAAGACGAAGCACTCGCTGAGTGAGTTCGAGGCGAGGCGGTTGGCGCCGTGCAGGCCGGTGCAGGAGACCTCGCCGACGGCGAAGAGCCCCGGCAGCGAGGAGCGGCCGTCGACGTCGACCGCGATCCCGCCCATCGTGTAGTGGGCGGCGGGGGCGACGGGCACCGGACGGGCCAGCGGGTCGAGCCCGGCCTCGGCCAGCGAGGCGAAGACGTTGGGGAAGCGGGCGGGCTCGATCTCCCGCAGGTCGAGGTCGACGTGCGCGGTCCCGTCGAGACGCATCTTCTCCAGGATCGCCGCCGTCACCGCGTCGCGCGGTGCCAGCTCGTCGGTGAACCGCTCGCCGTCGGCGCCGAGCAGCTTCGCGCCTTCGCCCCGGATCGCCTCGGTGATGAGGCGGCCGTCAAAGCTCGTGTCCGGCATCGCCAGCGCGGTCGGATGGAACTGGCAGAACTCGAGGTCGGCGAGGTCGGCCCCGGCGAGCGAGGCGAGGACCATGCCGGCGCCGATCGCCCCCCGCGGGTTGGTCGTCCGCCGCCAGAGCGCCGCCGCGCCGCCGGTGGCGACGATCGTCGCCGCCGCCCCCACCGGGCCGTTCTCGGTGACGACGCCGTGGCAGCGCTCGCCGTCGCTCCAGAGCGCCAGCGCCGAGGTCCGCTCCATCACCTCGATCCGCCCCTCGGCCGCGACCCACCGCGCCAGCTTCGAGGTCAGCTCGTAGCCGGTCTGGCTGCCGCCGGCGTGGACGATGCGGCGGCGCGTGTGGCCGCCCTCCAGCGCCAGCCCGAGCCGACCCTCGTGGTCGAGGTCGAAGACCGCGCCCCGGGCGATCAGGTCGCGGACCTGCGCCGGCGCCTCCTCGACCAGGGCCCGGACCGCCGAAGTGCGACAGAGGCCGCGGCCGGCGGCGATCGTGTCGGCGGCGTGGCGTTCGGGGGAGTCGTCCGGTTCGAGCGCCGCCGCCAGGCCGCCCTGGGCCCAGTAGCTCGCGCTCTGCGAAAGCGGGGTGCGGGAGATGACGCAGACCCGGGCGCCGAGCTCGGCGGCCCGCAGTGCGCTCCAGAGGCCGGCGGCGCCGCCGCCGACGACGGCGACGTCGAACTCAGCCGAAGCCCCTATCGCCCCTCGGCCTCTCGGCGCAGGGCGTCCAGCTGCCCCTGCAGCCAGCCCGCCGCGCCCTCGCGGGCTCGGGCCAGCTCGTCGGCGACGGTCTTCTCGGCGGTGGCGGCGCGGCGCTCCGCGGCCTCGACCCGCTGCTCGGCCGTCTCCACCTGCGCCTCGATCTCGCCCAGGCGCTCCTCGGCCGCCGCCAGCGCCTTCTCCTTCTCCTCGCGCTCGCGCTCGAGGTCGGCTTCCAGCGCCTTGATCTCCTCTTCGGCGCGCTTCTCGGCCTCGGCCGCCAGCGCCGCCGTCTCCTCCAGCCGGCGCTCCGCCTCGCGGACCTGCTGCTCGAGGCTGTCTCCTGCGGCACCCGCTTCAGCGCTGCTCATCGCGCCTCAATCTAATACCGCTCCGGCGGCCGCGTCGGCCCCGCGCTCCTCCAGCACCGCCCGGTAGGCCTCGATGACCCGTTCCGCCATCGCCGCCGCGGAGAGCCCCGCGGCCCGCGCGGCGCCGGCCACGCGGGGGTCGGCGGCGTCGAGATGGCGCCGCGCCACCGCCGCCCAGGCCTCGCGGTTGAAGGGCGCGCAGAGGCAGCCGTCGATGCCGCCGAGCGCGTAGGGGGCGATCCCGACCGGGGTCGAGAGGACCGGGACGTCACAGGCGAGCGCCTCGATCGCCGCCATCCCGAATCCCTCGTAGTCGGAGGTGACGAGGACGGCGTCGGCGGCGTTGAGCCAGAGCGGCATCTGCTCGGGCTCGATCGAGCCGCCGGTGAGGAGGTCGGCGCCGCAGGCCGCCGCGACCTCGGCGGCGCGGTCGTGCCGCTTCTCCGGGCGCGCCGGGTTGGCGGGGAAGAAGAGGTAGGGGGCGTCGGGGTCGAGTCCGAGCCGGCGGCGCGCCTCGGCCCGCTCCATCGGCCGGAACCGCTCCAGCGCCGGGCCGCAGGGCAGGACGGCCGAGCCGGGGACCGCGGGCAGGCCCGGCCGCCCGTCCTCGGGCTCGAACAGCGCCCGCGAGACCGCGGCGACGAGGTCGGCCCGCCAAGCGAGCCGGCGCGAGAGGTGCCCGACCAGGTGGTGGCGGACGTCGGTGCCGTGGAAGGTGACGACGAGCGGACGCGCCCCGGCCAGCCGCGCCACCCAGCCGGCGAGTCCGTAGTGGGCGTGGACGAGGTCGAAGCGCTCGCGCCGCAGCAACGCCCGCAGCCGGCGGGTCGCGGGGACGTACTCGCCCCGGCCGGGCGGGAATTCGAACAGGTCCACCTCGATCCCGCGGCGCCGAACCTCGTCCACCTGGTCCCGCACCCAGCGCCCCCGTTGCGGGGCTCCGGCGTCGGGCATGAAGTTGGAGACGACGAGGACCCGCACCGGCGGCAGGGTATAGCCGCGCGGGGTAGCGGGTAGACGCAGCGTCACCGTGCGAGACAAGCGACCGTCCACCCCGATCCTCGCCCTCGCCGGTCTCGGCGCCGTCCTCACCGGGGTTGCGGTCGCCTTCGTCATCGGCTACCTGATCGGTCACGCGAACAGCGACGAGAAGACCGTGACCGAGTCGGTCGCCGGCCGCGCCGCCGCGCCCGGCGGCGAAGCGGTGGGGAACATCGTCCCGGCCCCGGCCTTCACCGCCGAGGAACTGGCTGCCGACCCGCGCGAGAGCTGGCTCACCAACGGCGGCTCGCTCTCGAACGCGCGCTACTCGCCGCTCGACGAAATCGACAGCGACAACGTCGGCGAGCTGAAGGGCGTCTGGATGACCCACCTGAACGGCTCCGGCGAGGCGACCAAGTACTCGGCCGAGGCGCAGCCGATCGTCTACGAAGGCGTGATATACGTCGTCAGCGGCGCCGACGACGTCTTCGCCGTCGACGTCGAGACCGGGAAGAAGCTCTGGGTCTACGAAGCGAAGTTGCCCGAACAGATCGACACCGTCTGCTGCGGCTGGACCAACCGCGGCGTCGCGCTGGGGGAAGGGATGGTCTTCCTCGGCCAGCTCGACGGCACCCTCGTCGCCCTCGACCAGACCACCGGCGCGGTGAAGTGGAAGACGGCGGTCGGGAAATGGCAGAACGGCGAGACGATCACCAACGCGCCGCTCTATTACAACGGCCGCGTCTACACCGGCCTCTCCGGCGGCGAGTTCGGGATCCGCGGCCGGCTTACCGCCCTCGACGCCAAGACCGGCAAGGTCGACTGGAAGTTCTGGACGATCCCCGGCCCGGGCGAAACCGGGCACGAGACCTGGGAAGGCGGCAACGACGCCTGGAAGCAGGGCGGCGCTCCGATCTGGAACACGCCCGCGGTCGACCCCGAACTGAACATGCTCTATTTCTCGACCGGCAACGCCTCGCCGGACCTCAACGGCAGCGGCCGGCCGGGGGAAAACCTCTTCGCCGCCTCGATCGTCGCGCTCGACGCCGAAACCGGCAAATACAAGTGGCACTTCCAGCAGGTCCACCACGACATCTGGGACTACGACGCGCCGAGCCCGGTCGTCCTCTGGAACGGCGAGGTCGACGGCGAGGAGGTCAAGGGCCTGAGCCAGCCGGGGAAGACCGGGTGGCTCTACATGCTGGACCGCGAAACCGGCGAGCCGGTGCACGGGATCGTCGAGAAAAAGGTGCCGCAGGACAAGCGGCAGCAGGCGACCTGGCCAACCCAGCCCTACCCGCTGACCGACTCGTTCGCCCCGACCGAGCCGACCGAAGGGCAGGTGGAGGAGATCGAAGGGCTGGCGGAAGGGACCCTCGGCAAAGACGTGAAGGTGGAAGCGGGCGAGATCTTCGACCCCTTCGGCAACAGCAACATGAAAGTGCTGGCGCCAGGGCCGAGCGGCGGCACCAACTGGCCGCCCTCGAGCTACAACCGCAACACCGGCGACGTCTACATCTGCGGCATCTCCAGCTACGCGGGCTACCTGACCGAAGGCCTCGCCAACCACAAACTGGGTGAGGTCTACCTCTCAAGCGTGCTGACGCTGACCGGGTTCGGCACCTACGAGGGGACCCTGACCGCGCAGGACGTCAATACCGGCGAGATCGAGTGGCAGCGCGAATTCGAGGACGAATCCTGTTACAGCGGCACCGTCACCACCGCCGGCAACCTCGTCTTCATGGGCCGGAGCAACGGCGAGCTGACCGCGCTCGACGCCGAGACCGGCGACGAGCTCTGGTCCTTCCAGACCGGCGCCGGCGCCAACACCACCCCGAGCGTGTTCGAGTGGAAGGGCAAGGAGTACCTCGCCTTCTACGCCGGCGGTAACTCGCTCGCCGCCAGCGCCCACGGCGACAACCTCTGGCTCTTCTCGCTCGACGGCGAGATGGAAGAGATCGAGGGCGCCGGCAAAGGCGAGCAGGGCCAGCACGCCGGCGAGGAAACGCCGCAGGCCGAGGTCGAGGAATCCGAAGGCTCGCCGGAGGAATCCGCGGGCGGCGGCACCGAAGGCAAAGAAAACGTCGAAGAGGAATCGGCCGGCGGCAACGCGATGGCCGGGAAGTCGGTCTTCTCCGAAAACTGCTCGATCTGCCACGGCGCGACCGGCGGTGGCGGCAACGGCGGCCCCTCGCTGAAGACGTCGCCGAAAGCGAAGAGCCTCAACGGCACGATCGAACAGGTGACCGAAGGCGGCGGCGGGATGCCTGCCTTCGCCGAACTGCTCTCGACCAAGGAAATCGAAGACGTCGCCGCCTACGTGGTCGAAATGATCAACGGCCAGAAATAAGCGACTGCTGCGTCAGGGGAGGCGCGGCGGCGGCAGCCGGTAGCTCGCCGGCGTCTTCGAGAGCCTGATCGGGCTGCGGGGGAGCCGGACCGGGGCGCCGTCCTCGCGGGGGATCTCGACGATCGGGTCGAGGCCGATCCGCTCGGCGAAGGCGAAGGCGGCGCCGACGTCGTTGACGACCCCAGCCGGGACGCGGCGCGCGGTCAGCAGCTCGACCCACTCCTCGGCGGGACGGGCGGCGAGCGCCGCCTCGAGCAGGGGCTTCAGCGCCTCGCGGTTCTCGACCCGAGCGGGGTTGGTCGCGAAGCGCTCGTCGTCACCCAGCTCCGGCGCGCCGAGCGCCTCGCAGAGGGCGCCGAACTGGCGGTCGTTGCCGACCGCGAGGACGAGCTCCCCCTCGCGGCAGCGCAGCAGTTCGTAGGGGGCGATGCTGGGGTGGCGGTTGCCCATCCGTCCCGGCACCACCCCGCCGACGGTGTAGGCCGAGCTCTGGTTGACGAGGGCGGCGAGCAGGGCCGAGAGCAGGTCGACCTCGACCAGTTGGCCCTCGCCGCTCTCGCGTCGGTGCTCGAGCGCGGCGAGAATGCCGACCCCGGCGTAGAGGCCGGCGATCACGTCGACGAGGGCGACGCCGACCTTGAGCGGCTCACCCTCGGGCTCGCCGGTGACGCTCATCAGCCCGCCGAGCGCCTGGACGAGGAGGTCGTAGCCCGGCAGCCCGGCCCCCTCGCCGCTGCCGCCAAAGCCGGTGATCGAGCAGTAGATGAGGCCCGGGCTCTCCGCCGCCAGCGACTCGTGGTCGAGGCCGAGTTTTGCCATCACCCCGGGCCGGAAGTTCTCGACGAGGACGTCGCTCGCCAGCGCCAGCCGCCGCGCCTCGGCGAGGTCGTCGGCGGCGGAGAGGTCGAGGACGACGCTGCGCTTGTTGCGGTTGACCGCCTGGAAGTAGGTCGCTTCGCCCTCGGCGTCGTGAGGCGGGCCCCAGGAACGGGTGTCGTCGCCGACCCCGGGCCGCTCGACCTTGGTCACCTCGGCGCCGAGGTCGGCCAGCGTCATCGTCGCCAGCGGCCCGGCGAGGACCCGCGAGAAGTCGAGGATCCGCAATCGCCCTAGCGCCGAGTCGGCCATTAGGTCACGATCCTAGGGACACCGCACCCGACGCCAAGGATCTCGATGTCTTCCACCTCCACCGCCGCGCCGCCGATCCGCCCCAGCGACTACCTCGCCCTCGACGCGCTCCTCTCCGACGAGGAGCGGGACATCCGCGACACCGTGCGCGCCTTCGTCCGCGACAAGGTCGTGCCGAACGTGGGGGACTGGTTCGAGGCGGCGAGCGCCCCGGTCGCCGAGCTGGCTCCGCAGCTGGGCAAGCTCGGGGTGCTGGGGATGCACCTCGATGGCTACGGCTGCGCCGGGGCCAGCGCCACCGCTTACGGGCTCGCCTGCATGGAGCTGGAGGCGGGCGACAGCGGCATCCGCAGCCTCGTCTCCGTCCAAGGCTCGCTGGCGATGTACGCGATCTGGCGCTGGGGATCAGAGGAGCAGAAACAGGCATGGCTGCCCCGCATGGCCGCAGGGGAGGCGCTCGGCTGCTTCGGGCTGACCGAGCCCGACGCCGGCTCCGACCCCGGCTCGATGCGGACCCGCGCCCGGCGCGACGGCTCCGACTGGATCCTCCACGGCCAGAAGATGTGGATCACCAACGGCTCGGTCTCCGAGGTCGCCGTCGTCTGGGCGCAGACCGACGAGGGCGTGCGCGGGTTCCTCGTCCCGCGCGGGACCAAGGGCTTCACCACCCAGGACATCCACAAGAAGCTCTCGCTGCGGGCCTCGGTCACCTCCGAGCTGCTGCTCGACGACGTGCGGCTGCCGGCCGACGCCGTCTTGCCCGAGGTGAGCTCGCTGAAAGGCCCGCTCTCCTGCCTCAACGAGGCGCGCTACGGGATCGTCTGGGGGGCGGCCGGGGCGGGGCGCGCCTGCTACGAAGCCGCCCTCTCCTACGCGCTCGAGCGGACCCAGTTCGACCGTCCGATCGCCTCCTTCCAGATCCAGCAGCAGAAGCTGGCGGAGATGGTCCTGGAGGTCAACCGGGCGACCCTGGTGGCGATCCACCTGGGGCGGATGAAGGACGCCGGCACGCTGCGGCCCGAGCACGTCAGCTTGGGCAAGCTCGGCAACGTCAACGGGGCGCTGGAGGTGGCGCGTAGCGCCCGCCAGGTGCTCGGCGCCAACGGCGTCACCCTGGAGTATCCGGTGATCCGCCACATGAACAACCTCGAGTCGGTGGTCACCTACGAGGGCACCGCCGACGTCCACGCGCTGGTGATCGGCGGCGCCGTCACGGGGATCCAGGCCTTTCGCTGAACTCCGCTGTTTCCCACCAATGGACCTCGGGTATTTGACCGTTCGCTAGTCGCCGGTGGCACTCGAGGTAGGAGGAACAGATGGAGGCGAGCGGGAGCGGGAGCAGTCCGTCGTTGGTGCTGGTCGAGCAGCACGAGGCCCTGCGGGACGGTCTCGCCGTGCTGCTCGAACGCCGTGGGTTCTCGGTGCTGGGTTGCGCCACCACTGCCGCCAACGGCGAGGAGGTGATCTCCGAGCGGCACCCGGACGTGGCGGTGGTCGGGGTCGACCTGCCGGACGAGCGCGGGACCGAGCTGGTCAAGCGCCTCAACGGCAGGGCCAACGGGACCAAGTTCGTCATCTACACCGGCCTCCAGGACTCCGACCTGCTCGGCGCCGCCTTCCGCAGCGGCGCCCGCGGGCTGGTGGCGAAGCCCGCCGGCCTCTCGGTCCTGGTCGACGCGCTGCGCGAGGTCTGGCGCGGCGGCCGCTACTTCGATCCGCGCTTCGCCGAGACGGGCGAGGAGGACGGGAACGGGACGAAGGCGCTGAGCGGCCGCGAGGCGGAGGTCCTGGCGATGCTGGCCCGCGGCCTGACCGGCGAGGAGATCGCCCAGCGCCTCGTCCTCTCGCCGGAGACCGTGCGAACCCACGTCCGCAACGCGATGGCCAAGCTCGAGGCCCGCACCCGGACCGAGGCCGTGGTGAAGGCGCTGGAGCGGGAAGAGATCCGGACGGGCTGACGCTCAGGCGAGCTGGGCGGCGGCATCGACCCAGACGATGAGGTTCAGCAGCAGCATCGCCGCCTTCACCCAGACGGCCGGGATCGTGCCGTGGACGTTCACCGCGGTTGAATCGTCAGGAAGACTTGCGGTGTCCATCCCCGCTTTGAGGTAATGGGTACCGGCCGGTAGTTCACGAACCTTTTTCAAAGACGGTCCATTTGCGGCGCGATCGCGTCTTGTTCGTTGCGTCCCTCCCTTTGAGCATCCGGTCTCCGAACCAACCGCAAGGAGGGACCGATGGTCTACAAGCTGATGGGCTACCTGCACGCAGGGGTAACGCGGCGCGTCTACGAATTGCGCCGCCTGGCGGGGGAGACGGGGCAGGGGACGGTCGAGTACGTCGGCCTGATCCTGCTCGTCTCGCTGCTGATGGTCGGCATGGTGGCGGCCATGAAAGGCTTCAACGGCAAACAGGGAACCGAGCTCGCCGACGTGATCGTGAACAAGATCAAGGAGGCGGTCGACAAGGTCGCCTTCAAATAGTGAGTTGGGCTGTTGGCGCTTTTGTGGCCTCCTGGTCCACAAAAGCGCCACTTGCCGCCTCATGAGAGACTCGCGCGATGCCAGCTTCACGTAGCTACGACAGGGCGCCGGCCGACATCCGGCCGGTCTCGATCGACGCCGGATTCGTCGGCAGCGCCGACGGCTCGGCGCTGATCTCGATCGGGCGGACGCGGGTCATCTGCACCGCCTCGATCTCCGAGCAGGTGCCGCGATGGATGGTGGGCAAGGGCAAAGGCTGGGTGACGGCCGAGTACGCGATGCTGCCCGCCTCGACCGGGGACCGCAAGCAGCGCGACATCGCCAAGGGCAAACAGGACGGCCGCGGGGTCGAGATCCAGCGCCTGATCGGCCGCTCCCTGCGCGTCGTCGTCGACTTCAAGGCGATGGGCGAACGCAGCGTCTACGTCGACTGCGATGTCCTCGAAGCCGACGGCGGCACCCGCTGCGCGGCGATCACCGGCGGCTTCGTCGCCCTGCGGCAGGCCTTCCAGAAGCTGGTCGACAAGAAAGCCCTCGACGCGTTGCCGCTCAACGGCACGGTCGCCGCGGTCAGCGTCGGCCTCGTCAACGGCCGCGCCCTCTGCGACCTCGACTACGGCGAGGACTCCAACGCCGAAGTCGACGCCAACGTGGTGATGACCGGCGACGGCGGCCTGGTCGAGGTGCAGGCGACGGCGGAGCGGACGCCGCTCTCGCGGGCCTCGCTCGACGAGCTGCTCGGCCTCGCCGAGCTGGGGATCGGCCGCCTGCGGGAGGTGCAGGAGCGGGTCGCATGATCTTGGCCACCCGCAACCTGCACAAGGTGCGGGAGATGGCCGAGCTGCTTCCGGGCGCCGGGCTGCGCCCGCTTCCCGACGAGGTCGAGATGCCGCCGGAGACCGGCGACAGCTTCGAGGCCAACGCCCTGATTAAGGCCCGCGCCGCGCACGCCGCCACCGGCGAGGCGACCGTCGCCGACGACTCGGGGATCGAAGCCGCCGACCTCGGCGGGGCGCCGGGGATCTACTCGGCCCGCTACGCCGGCGAGGGCGCCTCCGACGAGACGAACCTGGAGAAGCTGCTGCGCGAAGTCGACGCCGTCGGAGGGGGCCGGCGCGCCGCCTACGTCTGCGCGATCGCCCTGATCGACGAGGAGGGGCACGAGTACGTCTTCGAGGCCCGTTGCGAGGGGACCCTGCTGCGCGAGGGGCGCGGCAGCGGCGGCTTCGGTTACGACCCGGCCTTCGTCCCCGACGAGACCGGCCGCGACGACGACCGCGCCTTCTCGGAGCTGACCCCCGAAGAGAAGAACGCGATCAGCCACCGCGGCAAGGCGGTGCGGATGCTGGCCCGGCACCTGGGGCTGGAGGCCGGGGCCGGGCCATGATCCGGACCAAGAGTGGCGCCGCCGCGCTCTCGATCGCCTCCAACTCGATCCTGATCGCGCTCAAGCTCGCCGCCGGGGCGATCACCGGCTCGATCGCGATCCTGACCGAGGCGATCCACTCCCTGATCGACCTCGTCGCCTCGGTGATCGCCTTCATCTCGGTCCGCAAAGCCGACGAGCCCGCCGACGAGGAGCACCCCTACGGCCACGAGAAGGTCGAGAACCTGGCCGCCAACGTCGAGGGGATCCTGATCCTGGTCGGCGCCGCGGTGATCGTCTACGAGGCGACCCACCGGCTCGTCGCCGGCTCTGTGGTCGGGTCGCTGGGAGTCGGCATCGCAGTGATGGGCTTCTCGGTGATCGCGAACCTCGTCGTCTCGACCGTCCTCTACCGGCAGGCGCGCATCCACGACTCGGCTGCTCTGGAGGGCGACGCCGCCCATCTGCGCACCGACGCGATGACCTCGGCCGGAGTCCTCGTCGGCCTGGCCCTGGTCGAGATCACCGGCGCCGATGCCTTTGACTCGATCACTGCCCTGGTCGTCGCCGGGGCGATCGTCTGGGCCGGGATCAACATCATCCGCCGCTCCTCCGGGGTGCTCGTCGACGAGGTCCTGCCGGAGGACGAGATGGACCGGATCGAGGCGGCGATCGCCACCGCCCGCACCCCCGAGGTCGCCGGCTACCACAAGCTTCGCGCCCGCCGCGCCGGCCGCCGCCGCTACGTCGACTTCCACGTCCAGTACCGCTCCGGGACCACGCTCGAGCGCGCTCACGAGCTCGCCCACGAGATGCGCGACTCGATTGAGGCTGCGATCCCCCAGGCGGAGGTCCTGATCCACGTCGAGCCCGAGACCTCCTACCGCGAAAGCGAAAGCGGGCCGTACCGCTCGGGCTAAAAGCGCCTTCGGCTGCGCCTCAGGCGGGCGGCAGCAGGTTGACGCTCGCCGCCAGGCCGATCGCAACCAGGGTGATCGCGTAGCCGGTGTAGCCGCTGATCGCGAAGAGGACCGCGGCGATCGCGCAGACGACGACGGTGATGATCCAGGAGGCTCGGGCGAGGGTCACTGTCGGTATCTTCGCCCACATGCCCGACGCCGCCGCAGCGACCGCGCCCGACCGGGAGTCCGCGGAGGGGGCGCTCGCGTTCCTGGCCGAGATGTCGCCCGATCTGCGCGGGGCGGCGATCCTCGGCCCCGAGGGCGAGGTCCTGGCGGCGACGGGGGAGGCTCCCGAGCGCTGGCAGGAGGACGCCGCCGCGCTCTTCGCCGCCGCCGACGGCGCCGAGGGGGCGCCGGTCGAGCAGGTCCACATCGCCACCGAGCAGGGCGAGGTCTTCGCCGTCCGCAACGCCGGCCTCGCCGCGGTCACCGTCACCGATCGCTTCGCCCTCGCCTCGCTGATGCTCTTCGACATGCGCTCGACCCTGCGCCGGCTCGCCTCTTCGAACTCTTCCTCGCCCGAGCGAGGACAACCTCGGAGCGGCGACTGATGCAGAAGCCGCACCGGATAGTGCTCGACCGCGTCTCCGCGTACGCGGACGAAGCGGCCGCCTTCATGCGCCGCCGCCGGGTAGCGCGGCGCCCGTTCGCCCGCCTGTACTACCCGCACGGCCGCAGCGCCGACCACGCCCAGGACTCGCACAGCGGCGCCGAGCTCTTCGTTGCCGCCGGCCGCCTGATCGAGGTCGCGGGAAAGCAGGAGAAGGGATGAGCGAAGTGATCGACCAGGGCCTCGCCGAGCGCGTCCTCTCGCGGGCCCTCGCCAACGGCGGGCGCTTCGCCGAGGTCTTCGCCGAACGGCGCCGCGGCCAGTCGATGTCGATCGACGAGTCCCGGATCGAGGCGGTGCAGTCGGGGGCCGAGGAGGGGGCGGGGGTCCGCGTCGTCGACGGCAACACCACTTACTTCGCCCACGTCGACGGCCTCGACCCGGCCGACCTCGAGCGCGCCGCCGACGAAGCGGCGGCGGCGTTGCGGTCCGAGCGGCGGCAGCCGCAGCCGCTGCGCCGCCAGGAGGTGGCGCCGCTGCCGATCGAGCACCAGCCCGAAGACGTGCCGACCGAGCGCAAGGCGGAGCTCCTGCGCGAGCTCGACCAGCGGGCCCGCGGCCGGGGCGCGGAGATCGCCCAGGTCACGGCCTTTTACGCCGAGGCCAGGCGCCAGATCGCGGTCGCCAACTCCGACGGGCTCTTCAGCGACGACGACCGCACCCGCACCCGGATCGCGGTCCAGACGGTCGCCCGCCGCGACGGCGTCGTCGAGACCGGGGCCGAGACCCTCGGCGCCCACCGCGGCTTCGAGCTGCTCGAAGACGACCCCGGACAGATCGCCGAGCAGGCCGCGGGCAAGGCGCTGACCTTGCTCGACGCGGTCGCCGCCCCCTCCGGCTCGATGCCGGTCGTCGTCGGCGGCGGCTTCGGCGGCGTTCTCTTCCACGAGATGACCGGCCACGGGCTCGAGGCCGACCACATCCAGAAGGGCGCCAGCGTCTACGTCGGCAAGCTCGGCGAGCAGGTCGCCCAGCCGCTCCTGAACGCCTACGACGACGGCCGCCTCCCGAGCGAGTGGGGGAGCGACGCGATCGACGACGAGGGCCAGCCGACCCAGAAGACCCAGGTGATCGAGGAAGGGCGGCTGACCTCCTACCTCTACGACCACCTGACCGCCGAGCGCGACGGCGTCGCCTCGACCGGCAACGGCCGCCGCGAGACCTTCCGCCACCTGCCGATCCCGCGCATGACCAACACCTACATCGCCCCCGGCGACTCCTCGCCGGAGGAGATGATCGCCGAGGTCGAGCGCGGCTTCTACGCGGTCTCCTTCGGTGGTGGCCAGGTCGACCCCGCCACCGGCGACTTCGTCTTCGGCGTCTCTGAGGGGTACCTGATCGAGGGCGGCAAGGTGACCCGGCCCTGCCGCGGCGCCACCCTGATCGGCAACTGCCTCGACGCCCTGGCGGCGATCGACGCGGTCGGCGACGACTTCTTCATGAAGACCGGGATCTGCGGCAAGGGCGGCCAGAAAGTCCCGGTCGGGACCGGCCAGGGCCACGTCCGGGTCGGAGCGATGACCGTCGGGGGGACCGAGCGGTGAGCGACCTCAGCGCGGTCGCGCGGCGCGCCGTCGAGGCGACGGTCGCCGCCGGGGCGAGCGACGCCGAGGCCTACGTCTCCCGCGACGGCGGCCGCACCGTTCGCGTCCACGGCGGCGAGGTCGAGAGCCTCACCGCGGCAACCCAGACCGGCGTCGGCGTCCGCGCCTGGCACGGGCACCGGGTCGGTTACGCCTACGGCACCGACCTCTCCGAGGCGGGGGTGAGGGAGATCGCCGCCCGCGCCTCCGAAGCCGCCGCAGCCGCCGACGAGGACGAGTTCGCGGCGCCGCCGCAGCCGGCGGAGGTCGAGGCGCTGCCCGGCCTCGGCGACCCCTCGATCGCCGAATGGGACTCCGCCCGGATCGCCGACCTGGCGCTGACCGTGGAGCGGACCGCGCTCGAGTCCGACCCGCGCCTGGTCGGGGTCGAGGTCGCCGTCTACGGCGACTCCGACGAGCAGGTGGCGATCGCCTCCTCGACCGGCGTCGCCGGCGAGTACGAGGCCTCCAGCGCCTACGCCTACCTCTCGGCCCTGGCCGAGGGCGAGGGAGCGCGGGAGACGGGCCTCGGCTTCGGCCTCGCCCGCGGTCCCCGCGGGCTCGACCCCGAGGCGATCGGCGGCGAAGGCGCGCAGCGGGCGCTCGCGATGATCGGCGCCAGCAAGCCCGAGTCCCGCTCCTGCCCGGTCGTCCTCGACGAGACCGTCGCCGCCAGCTTCGCCGGCCTGATCGGCGGCGGCCTCGGCGCCAAAGCGGTCCAGCGCGGCCGCTCGCCCTTCGCCGGCCGGCTCGAAGAGGAGGTGGCGAGCGAGGCCTTCGCCCTTCACGACGACGGTCGCGACCCCGCCGGCCCGGCCTCCGCCCCCTTCGACGCCGAGGGGGTGCCGCGACGGCGCACGGCCCTGATCGAGGGCGGCCGGCTCCGCTCCTTCCTCTTCGACACCTACACCGCCAACCGCGAGGGCGTCTCCTCGACTGGTTCCGCCTCCCGCGAGGGGTACCGCTCGCTGCCCTCGGTCTCGACCTCGAACCTCGTCGTCGCTCCCGGCTCGCTCTCGTTCGAGCAGCTGCTGGCCGAGGTGGGGGAGGGGGTCTACGTCACCGACGTCGCCGGTCTGCACTCCGGCGTCAACCCCGTCACCGGCGTCTTCTCCGTCGGCGCCTCGGGCCGGTCGATCCGCGGCGGGGCGCTGGCCGAGCCGGTGCGCGAGTTCACGATCGCGGGCGAGCTGGTGGCGATGCTGAGCGCCGTCAGCGCCGCCGGCGCGGAGGCCCGCTGGGTTCCTTTTGGGGGCTCCGTCAGTACGCCGCCGCTGCTCGTCGCCGAGATGGCGATCAGCGGTTCGTGACATCTGGCTCTAGAGCGCGAATTTCTGACGCCGTGGGCACTGTTAGATTGCGCCGATCTTCAAACCCCGAGGAGGAATCTCGACGTGACCAAGGCTGAGTTTCTGGACCAACTTGCAGGCGATGACCGGCTCGGCAGCAAAAAAGCCGCGAGCGACGCCGTTGACGCTGTTCTCGATGCGATCACCGGTGCTCTGAGCAAGGGCGAGGAGGTCGCGTTCACCGGCTTCGGCAAATTCCACGTCGCCGAGCGCGGCCCCCGTCAGGGCGTCAACCCGCGCACCGGCGAAAGGATCACCATCCCGGGCGGCAAAGTTCCCCGCTTCTCCGCCGGCTCGGCCCTGAAGACCAAGGTCAAGGGCGGCTGATTCGCTGACTGGCTTTTCCGATCGGCTCGCGGCGCTCGTCGAGGAGCGCCGCAGCCAGATCTGTCTCGGCCTCGACCCCGACCCGGCCAAGCTGGCCGGGTCGGAGGCGGAGCCGGGCGACCCAGGGACGCCCGCCGCTGAGCTGGCGGCCGCCGCGGTCGCCGAGCACTGCCGCCGCCTGATCGAGCGGGCCGGACCCGCCTGCGTGGCCGTGAAGCCGCAGCTCGCCTGCTTCGAGCGACTCGGAGCGCCGGGCTGGCGGGCGCTGGAAGAAGCTTGCGCCGCGGCCCGGGAAGCGGGCCTGCTGGTCGTCGCCGACGGCAAGCGCGGCGACGTTCCGGTCACCGCCGCCGCCTACGCGCAGGCCCTGGTCGGCGAGACGCCGACCCCGTGGGGGCCGGTGCGCGGCCTCGACGCCGACGCCTTCACCGCCAACCCGCTGCTCGGCCGCGACGCGCTCGAGCCCCTGGTCGCGGCCGCGGTCGAGGCCGGCGCCGGGATCTTCGCCCTGGTCCGCACCAGCAACCCCGGCGCCGCCGACCTCCAGGACCTGCCGGCGCCGCAGGCGCCGCTGCACGAGCGGCTCGCCGGCCTGGTCGATGAGCTCTCCGGGCGGCTGGCGGGGGAGTCGGGCCTCAGCGGCATGGGCGCTGTCGTCGGCGCCACCGAGCCCGAGCACTTCGCCCGCATGCGCGAGCTGATGCCGCGGTCGATCTTCCTCATCCCCGGAGTGGGCGCTCAAGGAGGGAAGCCCGAGCTGCTCGGGGCCGCCTTCTCGGCCGGGCGCGCCGCCGGCCTCGTCGCCGCCTCGCGCGGGATCGCCGCCGACCCCGACCCAGCCGCCGCCGCCGAGCGCCTGCGCTCCACCGTTTGGGCGATTTCGACCGCCTGAAAACGTCCGTCGCGATTACGATCAGCCGCCCCCAGACGATCCGCCCATCCCGGTCCAATGGAAAAACGCTCCAGCGCCGCCACCCGCATCGCCGCCGCCCTCGCCCTGATCGCGGCGGTCCTCGTCGTGATCGCGGTCGTCACCGCGGCGATGAGCGACAGCTCGTCCTCGCCCGACCAGCGCGACAAGAGCAACCCCCAGAAGCAGGCGAAGCATCGGACCAAGGCGGCGACCTACACGGTCGAATCGGGCGACACCCTGACCGCGATCGCGCACAAGACCGGGGTCCCGGTCGCCGAGATCCTGGCGCTGAACCCCGAAGTCGACCCGCAGATCCTGATCGCCGGCCAGACGCTGCAGCTCAAATGAGAAGGCGCCGCGCCGGCGCCTTCGCCGTGTTGCTGGCGGCGCTGGCGCTGTGGCTCGTCCCCGCGGCCGGCGCGGCCGCGCCGGCCGACGGCCCGCAGGGGCTGTACGCGAAGTCGTGGATCGTCGTCGAGGGCAATAGCGGCGACGTCCTCGCCTCCCACGCCGCCGGTCGCCGCCTCCCGATCGCCAGCACGACCAAGCTGATGACCGCCTATGTGGCGATGCGGGAGCTGCAGCTCGACGACGTGGTCCGCGCCGCCCCCTACAGCCCGATCTACGGCGAGTCGCTGCTGGGGCTGAAGACGGGCGAGAAGATCAGCGTCCGCGACCTCCTCTACGGCCTGATCCTGGTCAGCGGCAACGACGCCGCCCACACCCTCGCCGTCGCCGCCGCGGGGTCCCAACCCCGTTTCGTGCGGCAGATGAACCGCTACGCCGCCGCGCTCGGGCTCGCCGACACCCACTACGCGAACCCGATCGGCCTCGACCAGCGCGGCAACTACTCCTCCGCCGCCGACCTGGCGACGCTGGCCCGCCGCCTGCTGCGAGAGCCCGCCTTCGCCAGGATCGCCGACTCCGAGACGGCGTTGCTGCGCAGCCTGCGGCCGCCGCGGCGGATCGAGACCCTCAACGACCTCCTCTACATAGCGCCCTGGGCGACCGGGGTGAAGACCGGCCACACCTTCGACGCCGGCTACGTCCTCGTCGGCTCGGGCCGGAAGAAGGGGGTCGAGCTCGTCTCCGTCGCGCTCGGCGACCCGACCGAAGAAACCCGCTTCAGCGACAACCTCGCCCTGCTCGAATGGGGCTTCTCCCAGTACCGACGGCGGCTGCCGGTCAAGGCCGGGGAGGAGCTCGCCGAACCGGAGATCCGTTACTCCGGCGGGCGTCTGCCGCTGCAGGCCTCGCGCTCGCTGCAGGTCGGCGTCCGCCGCGGTCAGCGGGTCGTCGTCCACCTGCGGGCCCCGCAGGAGGTCGAGGGCCCGATTCGCCGCGGCGAGCGCCTGGGAGGGGCCACGGTCCTGGTCGACGGGCGCCGGGTCGGAGCCGTCGCCCTCCGCGCCAGCCGCTCGGTCCCGGAGGCGAGCCGGTTCGACCGCGCCCGGACCTTCGTCGCTGACAACTCGCTCCCTATCGCGATCGCGATCTTCGTGATACTCATGATCGCGCTGGTGCTGCTGCGCCTGCGCGCCCGCGGAAACGAATCCAGGAGCAGAACGGGGTGAAGGCCGAGTGATCCTCACGGTGACCTTGAACGCGGCGATCGACCGCACTGTCGCCGTGCCGAACTTCCGCCTCGGTCACCGCCATCGAGCGGTCGAGAGCCGCACCGTCGCCGGCGGCAAGGGGATCAACGTCGCGCGGGCCCTGAGCCTGCTCGGCCGCCCGGTGATCGCCAGCGGCTTCGTCGGCGGCCCGACCGGCACCCAGGTGCTGGAACAGCTGCAGGAGGAGTCGGTGCTGACCGACTTCACCGAGATCGCCTCCGAGACCCGGATCAACCTCGCGGTAATCGACCCCACCTCGGGGGAACAGACCGAGATCAACGAGCGCGGTCCCGCGGTCAGCCCGGAGGAGGTGAAGCGGCTCTTCGACCGGATCGGCTACCTGGCGAGCGGGGCGAAGATCTGCGTCCTCGCCGGCTCGGTGCCCCCGGGGGCGGGCGACGACCTCTACGCGCGGCTGGTCGACGACCTCAACCGACGCGGCATCCCGGTCGTCCTCGACGCCGAGGGGGAGGCGATGCTGGCGGGCGTCCGCGCCGGCGCCTCGATGGTGACGCCGAACGAGACCGAGGCCGAGGAGCTGGTCGGGCAGGAGTTCGCCGACCGCTCGGACCTCGCCCAGGGCCTGCTCGAGCTGGTCCGCCTGGGGGCGACCGAGGCCGCGATCACGCGCCCCGAGGGCTGCGTCGCCGCCGTCGGCGAGGGCAACTCGCGACGGCTGCTCGAGGTCCACACCGAGCCGCTCGAGCCGGTCTCCACGGTGGGCTCGGGGGACGCTTTCGTCGCCGGCTACGTCGCCGCCCGCTACGAGGGCCGCGCGCCGGAGGACTGCCTCGCCTACGGGGTCGCCTGCGGCGCCGAGTCGACCCAACACTTCGGCGCCGGCACCGTCGACCGCAACCAGGTCGAGCGCCTGCTCGGCGAGGTCTCGGTGCACGATTTGGAGGTCCCCGCCGAAGTGTAGGCTGGGTGGTTCAACGCCCAGCCTTGGAGGATTAACTTGGAAATCGAAATCGGCCGCGGCAAGAAGGGGCGCCGGGCTTATGGATTCGACGACATCGCCATCGTTCCTTCCCGCCGGACCCGCGACCCCGACGACATCGACGTCAGCTGGACCCTAGGTCCCTACCGCTTCGAGATTCCCCTCGTCGCCTCGGCGATGGACGGCGTCGTCTCGCCCGACACCGCCGTCCTCACCAACGAGCTGGGCGGGCTTGGAGTCCTCAACCTGGAGGGGATCTGGTCCCGCTTCGAGGACGCCGAGGAGAAACTGGAGGCGATCGCCGCCGCGCCCAAGCACGAAGCAACGCGGCTGATGCAGCAGATCTACACCGAGCCGGTGAAGGCCGAGCTGATCGCCAAGCGGGTCGAGGAAATCAAGTCCCGCGGCGCCGTCGTCTGCGGCTCGCTGACGCCGCAGAAAGTGCGCGAGTACTACGAGGTGGCGGTCGAGGCGGGTCTCGACATCCTCGTCATCCAGGGCACGGTGATCTCCGCCGAACACGTCTCGACCACGGTCGAGCCGCTGAACCTGAAGGAGTTCATCGCCGAGGTCCCGGTCCCGACCGTGGTCGGCGGCTGCGCCTCCTACTCGACCGGCCTGCACCTGATGCGGACGGGCGCCGTCGGCGTCCTCGTCGGCGTCGGCCCCGGCGCCGCCTGCACCACCCGCGGCGTCCTCGGGATCGGCGTCCCGCAGGCGACCGCGATCGCCGACGTCGCCGCGGCCCGGGCTCAGCACATGCTGGAGACCGGCGAGTACGTGAACGTGATCGCCGACGGCGGCATGCGGACCGGCGGCGACGTCTCCAAGGCGATTGCCTGCGGTGCCGACTCGGTGATGATCGGCTCGCCGCTGGCGCGGGCCAAGGAGGCCCCTGGGCGCGGCTTCCACTGGGGGATGGCGACCTTCCACCCCTCGCTGCCGCGCGGCACCCGCGTCTCGACCAAGCAGGACGGGACGATGGAGGAGATCCTCCTCGGTCCCGCCAAAGAGAACGACGGCACCTTCAACCTGATGGGGGCGCTGAAAACCTCGATGGCCACCACCGGCTACGAGGACATCCGCTCCTTCCAGCGGGCCGAGGTGATGGTCGCGCCGGCGCTGATGAGCGAGGGCAAGAAGCTGCAGAACGAGCAGCACGTCGGGATGGGGTCGAACGGGCGTGCGGCGGTGTCGACTGGGGTCGCTGTATCGGATGACTGAGGGGCTCGGGACCGCTCGGCCGGCGGGTCCTGCCGCCGCAGGGGACCCACCCCCCCTTGCAACTGCGCAAGGGGGGGTCCCCCCTACGACGTCACCCACCGGAGGGGCGTTGGAGGAGGTCCTCGTCCTCGACTTCGGGGGGCAGTACTCGCAGTTGATTGCCCGTCGGATCCGGGAATGCGGGGTGTTTGCCGAGTTGCTGCCGGCGAGCACCTCGATCGAGAAGATTCGGGAGCGGAAGCCCAAGGGGCTGGTGCTTTCCGGTGGGCCGGCTTCTGTGTACGAGCCCGGGGCGCCCGAGTTTCCGACGCAGCTGTTGGACCTCGAGATTCCGATGCTGGGCATTTGTTACGGGATGCAGGCGATGGTGCTGGCGCTCGGCGGCCGGGTCGAGTCGGCGGAGACGGGCGAGTTCGGGCGCACCGACCTCGTCCTCCGCGACGGCGGCGGCAAGCTGCTCGGCGGCCTGCCCGAGGAGCAGAGCTGCTGGATGAGCCACCGCGACGCGGTCTTCGAGGCGCCGGAGGGGTTCACCGCCCTGGCCTCGAGCCCGAGCTCCCCGGTCGCGGCCCTCGAGCTCCCCGACCGCGGCCTCTACGGGATCCAGTTCCACCCCGAGGTCGTCCACACCCCCTACGGGACCGAGATCCTCACCCGCTTCCTCCGCGACGTCGCCGGCTGCGTCGAGCAGTGGTCGCCGCAGTCGGTGATCGCCGAGCAGGTCGAGAAGATCCAGGCCCAGGTGGGGGAGGGGAAGGTGATCTGCGGCCTCTCGGGCGGGGTCGATTCCTCTGTTGCAGCTCTTCTCGTCCACAGGGCTGTCGGCGACAAGCTGACCTGCGTCTTCGTCGACCACGGCCTGATGCGGATGAACGAGGCCGAGCAGGTGGTCGAGGCCTTCGGCCAGTTCGGAATCCCGCTCGTCCACGTCGACGCCGAAGAGCGCTTCCTCGCGAAGCTGGCGGGGGTCGACGATCCCGAGACGAAGCGGAAGATCATCGGCGCCGAGTTCATCCGCGTCTTCGAGGAGGAGGCGGCGAAGCTGGAGGACGTCAGCTACCTGGTCCAGGGCACGCTCTACTCGGACGTGATCGAGTCCGGCGGCTCCGACCACGCGGCGACGATCAAGTCGCACCACAACGTCGGCGGCCTCCCCGACGACCTCGAGTTCGAGCTGGTCGAGCCGCTGCGGATGCTCTTCAAGGACGAGGTGCGGGCGGTCGGCGCCGAGCTCGGCCTGCCGGAGCGGATGGTCTGGCGCCAGCCCTTCCCGGGCCCGGGCCTCGGCATCCGCATCGTCGGCGGCGAGGTGACCAAGGAGCGGCTCGACATCCTCCGGGCGGCCGACGCGATCCTGCAGGAGGAGATCCGGGCGGCGGAGCTCTACCGCCAGCTCTGGCAGTCCTTCTGCGTCCTCCCCGTCGTCCGCTCGGTCGGCGTCCAGGGAGACGGCCGCACCTACGCCTATCCGATCGTGATCCGCGCCGTCACCTCCGACGACGCGATGACCGCCGACTGGGCGCGACTGCCCTACGACCTCCTGGAGCGGGTCTCGAACCGGATCATCAACGAGATCCGCGACGTCAACCGCGTCGCGCTGGATATTTCCTCGAAGCCGCCGGCGACTATCGAGTGGGAGTAGGGCGGGCGCGGTTCGGTAAGGGGGTCCGGTGACCCTCCCGGCGAATTAGTCGCGCCCCTGCGGGGCTGGCTCCCGAAACTGCTGCCCGCCTATGGCGGGCAAAGACCAGATTGCATATCGCCGCTTCGCGCACATTCGCCGGGAGGGTCACCGGACCCCCAAGCCACACGCTGTTTGAGACAGCTGGAAACCGCGAGACCGCAAAAAGGGCTCTCCAGGAGCCAATTTTGCGGTCTCGATGAAGGGGAGCTGCCTGAGCTCGCTCGCGGGGAGGGTGTGGGTGTCCCTCGGGGGAATGTTCGGCGACATGCAATCTGGTGTTTGCGCGCCGAAGGCGCGCACCAGGTTCTCCCCGGAGCGGAAGCGGAGGGGAGGTCAATTCCGGAGAGGGACACCCACACCCTCCCCCCTCGAAACGCTCCTAAGCCGCTTCGACCGACCCAGCCGTCTCGAACGCCGCCATCCCGACAACCGTCGAGACCGCTCCCTCGCCACCCTTCTCGCTAAGCCGATCCTGGCTGCGCAGATGAGCCGACAGCATCAGCTTCGTCGCCTCTTCCATGATCGCGCCGACCTCCTTCCAGCCCTGCTCGTCGAGGAAGAGCGGCATCCAGCGGAAGACGGTGTCCTCGCGCCCGTCCAGCGTTCCGGCCTCCAGGGCCGCGATTGCCTTGTCGAGGAACGTCTGCAGGGTCGCGGCCGAGACCGCGCCGCGGACTGATTGCGGAACTTTCCGCCATTTCGGGCCGCCGACGAAAGCCCCTGGCTTCGCCTTGTAGAAGTGCTCCGTCGCTCCTCGCCGCTGGGCGGTGTCGACGAGCTCCAGCGCTCCGTAGCGATCGAGCGCACGGGTGTGGTAGGCGACGTCGCCGAGGGCGGCCTCGAGGTCGTTCGCGATCGAGGTCGGGCTCGCCACGTGGTCGGTCAGAAGCTCGAGGATCTGGATCCGCAGAGGATGGGCAAGCGATCGGACCAGCCGCTGGTCTATCGGGTTGGGAAGTGGCTCCTTCATGATCGGCTCCTTGGGGTGTTCTTGATGGATACGGCCGCGTTCGTCATGTAGAAAATACGTATAGACCATTCAGCGGACTTAATCCAGAACACTGGCGTTTTAAACAAGTAGCGCTAACCAATCTGAGCGCGCTCCAGCGAAGGCCTGGCGCGGACGCAGGGAGGCTGGCGCCGCGAGCGCACCCAGGTGCGTGAAGCAAGTCAGCCGACCGAGGACAAAGCCAGGTCGAGCTGGAGCGCGCTCAGCTGTAGGCGTCCCACTTCTGGAGGTAGGGAAGCGGGTCGAAGGGCGATCCGCCCTCGTACCAGCCCGGCGCTTCCCAGATCTCGAAGTGGAGGTGACAACCGCTGGCGTCGCCGGTTTCGCCGACGACTCCGATCGGCTGGCCGGTGCGCACCGTGTCGCCGGTGTGAAGCGGCGAGGGTTCGGCCAGGTGGGCGTACATGAAGTCGTTGCCGGTGCCGCGGCCGTCGATGACGACGTAGTTGCCGGCGGCGCCCTGGTAGCCCGCGTACTGGACGACGCCGCCGCGCGCGGCGACGAGCGGCGTCCCGCAGGCGGCCATCACGTCTTGTCCCTGATGGGTGTGGCCGCTGCGACCGGCGCCGAAGCGGCCGGCACTCATCCCGTATTCGTGGTCGCCGAAGATCGGGAAGGCGTAGCCGTAGAAGGCGAAGCCGAGGCTGAGCGTGGTCGAGCTGGTGGCCTTGCGGGCGGCCGGGGCGGCGGTCGTCGACTGGGGGCTGATCCGGAAGCTGTAGCGACCGTTGCGGGCGGGGCGGCCTTCGTCGGTGGTCCCGTCCCATCGCACCTTGTTTTCCACGTTCGGGGCGACGTCTTCCCGGTAGAAGGTCTTGACGACGGCGCCGGTGGAGTCGACGACCTCGATCCGCAGGTCGTTTTCCGGCTGGCTGCTGGAGATCGTGTAGCTGAGGCGGGGGTAGCGGTAGCCGAAGTAGAAGGATTTGCGGGGGCTGGTGGCGCCGGCGACGAGGGCGATCGCGCCGGCGCTGGGGGAGGCGGCGGGCGTGCCAGAAGGGCTGCCCTTGGCGCTCGGCGTCGCGCCCGGGGTCCCGGCGCCGCCGGTGGTCGCCGCCGCGGCGCCGCCAAAGCAGGCGAAGACGGCGATCAAGGCCGCTACGCCGATCATCGAAATCTGGCCGACCGCGCTCGGTCGGACGAACCCTCTGTTCAAACCGCTAGCCCTCTCTTTCCATTGCCTGCGGAGTTAGCTGACGGGCTCGCGCTGAAAGAGCTGCGCTACGGACGGTTTTCGTCCGATTCGCCCCTGAGACCTGCAAAGGCCTCTTCGGTTCCTCCGCTCCCGGGCGGTGGCCCGCACGGGATTCGGCATTGCTCGGGCGGCAGCATAGCCGACTGTCCGGCGACCGTCGCCGCCCCGATGCGGCTATCATCCCCCGGCCGCGTGGGAAGGACCGCGCGGTTTTTGCGCGATGAAGACCTTTGTTGCCACGCCAGCCAACCGCCAGCGAGACTGGTACGTCGTCGACGCCGAGGGTAAGACCCTGGGTCGGCTGGCGACGCAGATCGCCGACACCCTGCGCGGCAAGCGCAAGCCGGAGTACACCCCGCACATCGACACCGGCGACTTCGTCGTCGTCGTCAACGCCGAGAAGATCCGGGTGACTGGCGACAAGCTGGCGCAGAAGACCTACTACCGCCACAGCGGCTACCCCGGTGGGATCAAGTCGCGGACGCTCGGCGAGATGCTCGAGCGCAAGCCGGAGGAAGTGATCCGCAAGGCCGTCAAGGGGATGCTGCCGCGCAACCGCCTCGCCCGCCAGCAGCTGACCAAGCTGAAGGTGTACGCCGGGCCGGACCACCCGCACGCGGCGCAGCAGCCGAAACCGATGGAGACGAACTGAATTGATCGAGGACGAGAAAACGCCGGAGCAGGACGAGACTTCGCAGGACGAGGGCGTGCAGGACGAGGGCGTGCAGGACGAGGGCGCTGAGGCCGCGGGTCCTGTCTCCGATACGACCCCGTCGCCTGAAGGCGACGGTCCCGCATCGTCGCCACCCGCGGCAGACGCCGCTGAGGCTGGGCCGTCCGAGGAGGGTGCCGAGGAGCAGCCGTCCGAGGATGGGGGAGAGCAGGAGCCGTCCGAGGAGGTTGTTGAGGAGCCCGTCGCCGAGGAGGCGACCGAGGAGGCTCCCCCGGAGGCCGCTGAGGAGCCCAAGGCCGAGGAGAAGAAGAAAGACGTCATTCCCGGCGCCGACCTGGAGCCGATTCTGGTCGAGCCCGAGCGGGAGCTCAGCACCGAGGAGCGCGCTCGCCTCGAAGCCGAGGAAGAAGAGAAAGCCCGCCGCGAAGCCGAGCTGACGGCCGCCGAGGAGGCCGACACGGCCGCCGCGAGCCGGGCCCCGGCGAAAATGGAGAAAGGCGCCCGCTTCCTCGCCACCGGCAAACGCAAGAGCTCGATTGCCCGCGTCACCCTGCTGCCGGGCAAAGGCGAGATCACGATCAACAAGCGCAGCCTCGAGGAGTTCTTCCCCCGTCCGCTGCACCAGACGATGGTCAAGCAGCCGCTGGCGGTCTCCGGCTACGAGGGCAACGTTGACGTCCGCGTCCGTGTCCACGGCGGCGGCATCAGCGGCCAGGCCGGCGCGGTCCGCCACGGCGTCGCCCGGGCCTTGACCGAGATCGACTCCGAGCTTCGCGGCGACCTCAAGCGCCGCGGCTTCCTCACCCGCGACGCGCGCGTCAAGGAGCGCCGCAAGGCGGGGTTGAAGAAGGCTCGTAAGCGGCCTCAGTTCAGCAAGCGCTGACGAGGGCGGGGTGACGACCGCGCGCAAGCTCTTCGGAACCGATGGGGTCCGGGGAGAGGCCGGCACCTTTCTCACGGCCGAGCTGGCCACCTCCCTCGGCCGCGCGACCACCGCCTCGCTGGAGGCGCAGCGCCCGCAGGTCCTGATCGTCCGCGACCCGCGCGAGTCCGGCCCGATGCTGGAGTCGGCGCTGGCCGCGGGAATCGCCGCCGCCGGTGGCGACGCGCTCCTGGGCGGGGTGCTGCCGACGCCGGCCGCCGCGATCCTCGTCCGCCGCCTCGGCCTCGACCTCGCCGCCGTCGTCTCCGCCTCCCACAACCCCTTCCACGACAACGGGATCAAGTTCTTCGATGGGCGGGGGGTCAAGCTCGCCGACGAGGTCGAGGCCCGGATTGAGGCCCTGATCGACCAGGCGCCGGCGGCCGAGCAGCCGGGCCACGTGCGCGAGCTGAACGGCGGCCTCGACGACTACCTGCGCGAGCTCGAGGCCGCCTTCCCGCTCGACCTCTCCGGCCGCCGGGTCGTCCTCGACTGCGCCAACGGCGCCACCTACCGCGCCGCCCCGGCGATCTTCGAGCGCCTCGGCGCCGAGGTCGAGGCGATCGGGGTCGAGCCCGACGGCCGCAACATCAACGCCGGCTGCGGCTCCACCCACGTCGACGCCCTGGCCGAGCGGGTTGCCGCCTCCGAGGCGGAGATCGGCTTCGCCTTCGACGGCGACGGCGACCGCGTCCTCGCGGTGGACGGCGCCGGCCGAGTCCACGACGGCGACGAGCTGATCGCCCTCGCGGCCCGCGGGATGGCCGCGCGGGGGGAGCTCGCCGGAGGCGTGGTCGTCACCGTGATGAGCAACTTCGGCTTCCACCGGGCGATGGAGGAGGCGGGGATCGAGGTCGCCGTCACCCAGGTCGGTGACCGCTACGTGATCGACGAGATGCGCCGGCGCGGCTGGTCCCTGGGCGGCGAGCAGTCCGGTCACATCATCGCCTCCGACTTCGTCTCCACCGGCGACGGGATCGCGGCGGCGCTGACGACGATGCGGGAGCTGGGCGGGGCCCGCCTCGAGGACGCGGTGCCGATGGAGAAGCTCCCCCAGGTGCTGGTCAACGTGCGGGTCGCCGATCGCGAGGCGATCGAGGGTGCCGCAGCCGTCTGGGAGGCGGTCGAGCGCGAGAGTGAGGCGCTCGCCGGCCGCGGCCGGGTGCTGCTGCGACCGTCGGGGACCGAGCCGCTGGTCCGGGTGATGGTCGAGGCCCCCACGGCCGAGGAGGCGGAGGAGACCGCCCAGCGGCTGGCTGACCTCGTCCGCACCGAGCTCGCCTAGGGCCCTCACCGGCCCCGCCCTCTACCCTTACTCGCCTTCATGTGCGGCATCGTCGGATACGTGGGCTCCCGCCCCTGCGAGGAGCTGCTGCTCTCGGGGCTGGAAAAGCTCGAATACCGGGGTTACGACTCCGCCGGCCTCTCGGTGCTCGCCGACGGCGAGGTGGAGAGCGTGCACGCGGTCGGCAACCTCGCCAACCTGCGGGCGGCCGTCGAGGCCCGGGCGAACAACGGCGCCGGTGAGCTGCCGCCCTCCGCCACGGGCATCGCCCACACGCGCTGGGCGACCCACGGCCGTGTCACGGAGGAGAACGCCCACCCGCACGACGACAGCTCCGGCCAGGTCCACATCGTCCTCAACGGGATCGTCGAGAACCACACCGAGCTGCGCCGCCGCCTTCAGGAGCAGGGGCAGGTCTTCACCTCCGAGACCGACGCCGAGGTCGTCGCCCACCTGATCGCCGCCCACTACGACGGCGACCTCGCCGCCGCCGTCCGCGCCGCCTACGGCGAGCTGCGCGGCCACTACGCCTTCGTCGCCATGCACGCGGACGAGCCGCAGCGCCTTCTCGGCGCCCGCAAGGAGTGCCCGCTGGTCGCCGGTGTCGGCGAGGGGGAGACCTTCCTCGCCTCCGCCATCCCCGCCTTCCTCGCCGACACCCGCACCGCGATGGCGATCGAGAACGGCGAGATCGTCGAAATCGAAGCCGGCGCCGTGCGGGTCACCGACATCGAGGGCAACCCGGTCGAGCGCGAGACCGAAGAGGTCACCTGGGACGCCGACGCCGCCGAGAAGGGCGGCTACGAGACCTTCATGTTGAAGGAGATCCACGAACAGGCCGACGCGGTCGCCGAGACGATCACCGACCGGCTGCCCGGCTACGACGGGGTCGACCTCTCCGACGTCGAGCTCTCCGACGAGCTCCTGCGCGGCGTGCGGCGGATCGTGATCGTCGCCTGCGGCACCTCCTACCACGCCGGTCTCGTCGGTCGCTATGCGATCGAGGAGTGGGCGCGGGTGCCGGTCGAGATGGACATCGCCTCCGAGTACCGCTACCGCAACCCCGTCGTCGGGCCGGACGACCTGGTGATCGGCATGACCCAGTCGGGCGAGACCGCCGACACCCTGGCGGCGATGCGGCTCGCCCGCGAGGCGGGCGCGACGGTCCTGGCGATCACCAACATCATGGGCAGCCAGGCGACCCGCGACGCCGACGCCGTCCTCTACATCCGCGCCGGCATGGAGATCAGCGTCGCCGCGACCAAGACCTTCGTCGCCCAGGTGGCGGCGATGTACCTGCTGGGGCTGCGGCTGGCCGAGCTGCGGGGAACGCTGCCGCCGGAGCGGCTGACCGAGCTCGTCGCCGAGCTGAAGGCGCTGCCGTCGAAGATGGAGGAAACGCTGACGGCGACCGAAGCGACCGTAAAGGAGGTCGCCGAGCGCCACTCCGACCAGGACTTCTTCCTCTACCTCGGGCGCCACATCGGGCTCCCCGTCTGCCTCGAGGGGGCGCTGAAGCTGAAGGAGATCAGCTACATCCCGACCGACGCCTACGCCGCCGGCGAGATGAAGCACGGCCCGATCGCCCTGCTCGACGAGTCGACGCCGGTGATCTGCGTCGCCACCGACAGCCCGATCCTGGAGAAGGTCCTCTCCAACGTCGAGGAGGTCCGCGCCCGCGGCGCCCAGACGATCGGGATCGCCACCGCCGGCGACGAGCGGGTGGCGGAGGTCACCGAGGAGACGATTGAGGTCGCCGCCACCGACTGGATCCTGCAGCCGATCGTCGCGATCCTGCCGCTGCAGCTGCTCGCCTACGACATCGCCCGCAACCGCGGCCTCAACGTCGACCAGCCCCGCAACCTGGCCAAGACCGTCACCGTCGAGTGACAAATCGTCCAGCGGGCCGCCGGACGAGTGAACTCGTCCAAAACGGTCGCTAGAGTGCCCGCCTCCATGAAGCTCCGCCTCGTCCTCCCAGCCTTCCTCGCGGTCCTCGCCGCCCTCCTCGTCGCCGGTTGCGGCGGGGGCGACGACGGTGGCAGCGGTGGCACCGACCCCGCCGCCGTCGCCCCGGCGCAGGCGCCCGTCTTCATCCAGTTCACCGTGCGCCCGGAAGGCGAAACGAAGGCGAACATCGAGGCGCTGGCGCAGAAGATCGCCGGCGTCGACGACCTCGGGGGCCTGATCGTCGGCGAACTCGAAAACGAGGCCGCGAGCGAAGGCGAAGACTTCGACTACGAAAAGGAAGTCGAGCCGTGGCTGGGCGAGGAAGCGGGCCTCTTCCTCGGCGAGTACGAAGACAGCGACTTCGAAACCTACGGCGCCGCGATCCAGGCCGACGACGAAGACGCGGCCCGCGAGTTCGTCGACAAGCAGATCGAGAGCGACGACGAAAGCGCCGAGGACGGCTCTTATGAGGGCGTCGACTTCAAGGTCCAGGAAGACGAGACGACGATCGGCGTCTTCGACGGCCTCGTCGTCTTCGCCGAAGACGAAGCGACCTTCAAGTCCATGGTCGACGCCTCCGACGGCGAGAACCTGGCGGACGACGGGGACTACTCCGACGCCGTCGCCGCGGCGCCCGACGAGAGCGTCGCCGACGTCTTCGCCGACATCGGTGCCCTGATCGAAGAATCCGGCGGCGAGATCGACGCCGAAACCGAAACCTTCCTCGACGCCGTCGGGATCGAGCCGGACGAAGCGACCGCCGTCGCCAGCCTCGTCCCCGGCTCCGACCAGATCGAGATCGACTTCAGCACCGACCTCAGCGGCGAGAACCCGCCCTCCGGCGACGCTTCGGAGCTGCTCGGGTCGCTGCCCGCGAGCTCGGTCGCCGCCTTCGCCTCCGCCGAATTCGGCAAGCGCTTCAACGAAGGCATCGACCAGATCGACGAAGAGGGGATCCCCGGCCAGGTGCCGCCGAACCAGCTGAAGAAGACGCTGAAGCAGGCCGGCGTCGACCTCGAATCGATCGCCTCCTCGATCGACGACGTCGGCGCCTACGTCACCGGCAACAGCGAGCGGACCATCGGCGGCGCTCTTGTCCTCAACACCGAAGACGAGACGCAGGCGAAGAACACGGTCTCCAACATCGGCCTCTTCCTCCGCAAAACTGGCACGCCCGGCATCACCCAGATCAGCGAAGGCGCCAGCGGCTTCTCGATCCGCAGCCCCGAACTCGGTCGCCAGCCGGTCGTGGTCGTCGCCAAGGGCAGCCGGATCGCGATCGGCTACGGCCTCGCGCCGACCCTCGCG
The DNA here is from genome assembly GCA_035764245.1 of Solirubrobacterales bacterium. GTDB lineage: Bacteria > Actinomycetota > Thermoleophilia > Solirubrobacterales > 70-9 > VAYN01. Next base: position 7,800 of record DASTZP010000026.1, on the reverse strand, counting down.
ACGTTCCAGGAATCGGGCAAGACGCTCGCCGACGCGGCTCCCTACAAGGAAGCGCTCGACGCCCTCGGCGGCACCCCGATCGCGATGTTCGTCAACGGCCCCTCGGCGCTCAACCTCGCCCAGGCGCTGATGCCGGCCGCGGAAGTGGAAGGCCTCGAAGAAGTAGAGCCTTACCTGCAGAAGATCGACTATCTGGCGCTGGGGTCCGAAGCGTCGGACGAGCTGGCTACCGCGAAGCTGATCGTCGGGCTCAAGTAGGGGGCGGTATCGAGGGGGGAGGGTGTGGGTGTCCCTCTCCGGAATTGACCTCCCCTCCGCTTCGCTTCGGGGAGAACCTGCTGCGCGCCTTCGGCGCGCAAGAGACAGATTGCATGTCGCCGAACATTCCTCCGAGGGACACCCACACCCTCCCCTCGAGCGCGCTCCGTAGCTCCCTGATTCACCGAGTCCGCGAGAACGCTTCCTCAAGAGGTGTTCTCGCGGATTCGTGAGCTAACACCCCTTAGGCTTCGCCCGTGGAGTCCTGGCTGAAGCCGCTTTACGACGCAGAGGGGATGCGGGCCGTCGACAGGTGGGCGATCGAGGAGCGGGGGATTCCCTCGCTGGAGTTGATGGAGGCTGCTGGGCGCGCGGTGGCCGAGGCGGTGGCTGGGCTGGCGCCGCAGGGTCCTGTGCGAGTGGTTTGCGGGAAAGGGAACAACGGGGGAGACGGGTTCGTGGCGGCGCGGCTGCTGCGGGATATGGGGTTCGAGGTCGACGTGTTGCTGCTGTGGCCCGCGGAGGAGCTGCGGGGCGACGCCCTGGTCAACTACGAGCGCGTGGGCGGCAGCGTGCTCGGGGATTCTGCGGCCGAGCGCCTGCTCGGCTCCGGCGCCATCGTCGATGCGATCTTCGGGACCGGGTTCGAGGGCTCTCCCCGCGACGCGGCCTTCGAGGCCATCCGCGCCGTCAACCGCTGCCCGGCACCCGTCGTCGCCTGCGACGTCGCCTCGGGCGTCGACGCCGCGACCGGGGAGGTCGCCGGCGAAGCGGTCCGCGCCGACGTCACCGTCAGCTTCCATGCGGCCAAGCTCGGCCACCGGATCGCCCCCGGCAAGCGCCATGCCGGCGAATTGCGCGTCGCCCCGATCGGGATCCCCGCCGGTGCGCCCGGCGAGGCGGCGGCGGGAGAGATCGAGCCGGCCGTGCTCGACGCCAGCCCGCGGCGCGGCCCGCACTCGACCAAGTTCAGCTCCGGGCAGGTCGCGGTCGCCGGCGGCTCGCGCGGGTTGACCGGCGCCGTGCGGATGGCCTCCCTGGCGGCGATCCGGGCCGGGGCCGGCTACGCCACCGTCGCCGTTCCCGCCGACCTGGAGATGGTCTTCGAGCTCGCCCAGCCCGAGGTGATGTCGGTCGGCTGCCCCGGCGGCGACGGCTGCCTGGCCCCGGCCTCCGAGAAGGCGGTGCTGCGGACCTTCGAGCGGGCGGCGGCCGGGATCCTCGGCCCCGGGCTCGGCAAGGACCCCGGCTCCTTCGAGCTGGCGCGCGACGTCATCGGCAAGATCGGCGCGCCGCTGGTACTCGACGCCGACGGCCTCAACGCCTTCGCCGGGCGCCTCGGGGACCTTGCCTCCCGCGCGGCGACGACCGTTCTCACGCCGCACGCCGGCGAGCTCGGCCGGCTGCTCGAGCGGGATTCGGAGGAGATCGAGGCTCACCGGCTCGCCTCGGCCCGCGAAGCAGCCACGGCGGCGAACGCGATCGTCGTCCTCAAGGGTGACGACACGATCGTCACCGACGGCACCCGAATCGCGGTCAACGCCCTCTCGGCACCTGCGCTCGCGACCGCCGGTACCGGCGACGTCCTCTCCGGGATGGTCGCCGCCTTCCTCGCCCGTTCCCCTGACCCCTTCGCTGCCGTCTGCGCCGCGGTGATCGGCCACGCCCGCGCCGGCCTGAGGGCGGCGGAGCGAATCGGAGCGGCCGAGTCGGTGATCGCGACCGACGTGATCGACTCGATCCCCGCCGGGATACGTCCCGACGGGCGGGTCGATTAACCTCGCGCCCATGAAGACCGCCGGAGAGATCATGGCCCGCGACGTCCCCACCGTCACCCCCGACGACGACGCCCGCACCGCGATCGACATCCTCGCCAAGAGCGACCTTGGCGCGATCCCCGTCGTCGACAGCGGCAACAAGGTCGTCGGCATCGTCAGCGAGTCCGACCTCGTCCTCAGCGAAGAGGAGTCCGACCTCCACCTGCCGCACTACCTCAACATCATGGGCGGAATCGTCTTCGTCGGCTCGATGAAGGGGTTCGAGGAGCGGCTCGACAAAGCCTTCGCGACCAGCGTCTCGGAGCTGATGACGGCCGACCCGATCGTCGCCCACGACTACGAGGCGGTCGACCGGGTAGCGAAGAAGATCGCCGACGAGCACCACAACCACCTGCCGGTGGTCGACGCCGACGGCTACCTCGCCGGCATGGTCACCAGGGCCGACGCGCTCGCCGCCCTGGTCGCCGACTCGGAGTAGCCATGGAGCGGGCGGTCGCCCGGATCGACTTCGACGCGGTGCGCGCCAACTGCGCGCGGCTGAAGGCCGCCCTGGGGGACGGGGCCGAGCTCTGCGCCGTGATCAAGGCCGACGGGTACGGGCACGGAGCCGACGGCTGCGCGGCGGCGGCGATCGAGGGGGGCGCTACGCGCCTCGCGGTGGCGACCGCGGGCGAGGCAGAGCAGATCGGGCGCCGCTTCCAGCAGATGCCGCTGCTGACGATGGGGTTGCTGACCGTCGGGGAGGTCGACGCGGTCATCTCGGCCGGCTCGGAGCTGGCGGTCTGGGACGAGGGCTTCCGTCAGCTCATCGCGGCGCGGGCGCGGGCGCACGGACATCGCGCCCGGATCCACGTCAAGTACGACAGCGGCATGGGCCGGCTCGGAAGCCGGGACCAGGGTGAGGTGCTGGAGCTGGCCCGGGCCTGCGCCGAGGACCCGGACCTCGAGCTGGCCGGCGTCTGGACCCACTTCGCGACCGCCGACGAACTCGACTCCGCCTTCTTCGACGAGCAGCTCGACCGCTTCGACGAAGTCGCCGCCGCGATCAGGAGCGAGCACCCGGGCGTGCTCGTCCACGCCGCCAACAGCGCCGCCGTCCTGCGCGACCGACGCTCCCACTACGACATGGCCCGCTGCGGCGTCGCGATCTACGGCCTCGACCCGTTCCAGCGGGACCCCGCCGAGCAGGGACTGCGGCCCGCCCTCTCGCTGCACTCGCAGGTCGGGGCCGTCAAGCGCTTTCCCGCCGGCGCCAGCGCCGGCTACGGCCGCCGCTGGGCGGCCGAGGTCGACACCTGGGTCGGGGTGGTCCCGCTCGGCTACGGGGACGGCGTCCGCCGCGGGCTCGGCAACAACGCCGAGGTCCTCGTCGGCGGCCGCCGCTACCCCCTCGTCGGCACCGTCTCGATGGACAACGTCACCGTCGACCTCGGTCCCGAGACCAGCGTCCGGCCGGGCGACGAGGCGGTCCTGATCGGGCGGCAGGGCGAGGAGGCGATCCTCGCCGAGGAGGTGGCCGCGAGGCTGGAGACGATCAACTACGAGGTGACCTGCGCGATCTCGGCCCGGGTCCCGCGCCACCCGGCTTGACCGAGGCGCTTTTCTATCCCCATGGTTGAGAAGAGCGCCCTCCGCCTCGACGACGCGCCGATCGTCGCCGCCGTGCGCGGCGCGCTCGGGGACGCGGAGGGGGTGTGGATCGTCGGCGGCGCGGTCCGCGACGCCGCCCTCGGGCGCGAGGTGGCCGACCTCGACCTCGCCGTCGCCGGTGACCCCGGTGCCGTCGCCAGGAAGATCGGCTCGGCGCTCGACGAGCCCGCGTTCGAGCTCTCGGCCGAGTTCGGGACCTGGCGCGTCGCCGCCGCCGGCCGCGGCTGGCAGATCGACGTCACCGTCCTGCGCGGCGACTCGATCGAGGCCGACCTCGCGGGGCGCGACTTCACGATCGGCGCCGTGGCGGTGCCGCTCGTCGGCGGCGAGCCCGTCGATCCCTACGCCGGCCTCACCGACCTGGCCGAGAAGCGCCTGCGGGCGGTCGGCGAGCAGAGCTTCGCCGCCGACCCCCTGCGGTTGCTGCGCGCCCCGCGGCTGGCTGCCGAGCTCGACCTCGCGCTCGACGAACGCACCGTCGCCCTCGCCCGCGCCGCCGCCGACCGGGCTGCCGAGCCGGCGGGGGAGCGCCGGCTGGCCGAGCTGCGCCAGCTGATCGGGGGGCCGGATCCGATCCGCGGCCTGGAGCTGATGGGCGAGCTCGGCGTCACCGCGGTCGTCCTGCCCGAGGTCGAGGAGCTGCGGGGGGTCGAGCAGGGCCCGAACCACCACCTCGACGTCTACGACCACACGATCGCCGTGCTCGAGCACACGCTCGAGGTCGAGGGCGACCTCGTCCGCTTTGCCGGCGAGCGCGCGCCGGAGGTCGAGGAACTCCTCGACGAGCACCTCGCCGACGAGATGACCCGCCGCACGGCCCTGCGCTTCGGCGCCCTCTTCCACGACATCGCAAAGCCGGCGACGAAGGCCGAGTACAACGGCTTCGTCGGCTTCAAGGGCCACGACGCGGTCGGCGCCGAGGTCATCGCCTCGATCTGCCGCCGCCTCCGCGCCAGCCGCAAGCTGACCCAGCACCTCCAGGGCCTGGCCCTGCACCACCTCCGGCTCGGTTTCCTGATCCCGGAGATGCCGCTGCCGCCCCGCCGCGTCCACGCCTACCTGCGGGCGACCGAACCGGTCGCGGTCGACGTCACCCTGCTCACCGTCGCCGATCGGCTCTCCGCCCGCGGCGTCGGCCCGATCGCCGGCCCGGAGATGGTCGCCGCCCATCTGCAGCTGGCGCGGGAGATGATCGCCGCCGCCCTCGACTGGCGCCGGGACGGGCCGCCGCAGCCGTTGCTGCGCGGGGACGAGATCGCCGCCGAGCTGGGGATCGAGCCGGGGCCCGAGCTCGGCTCCGCCCTCGCCGAGCTGGAGGCGGCCCAGTATGCAGGCGAAGTCACGGATCGGACCGGCGCGCTCGAACACCTGCGCCGTTAGATACGCTGCGGCCGCATGGCCAAAGAGGAAAAGATCGAAATGGAGGGGGAGATCACCGAGGCTCTCCCCAACACGATGTTTCGGGTCAAACTGGACAACGGCCACGACGTCCTCGGCCACATCTCGGGAAAGATGCGCCGCCACTACATCCGCATCCTCCCCGGCGACCGCGTCAAGATCGAGCTCTCGCCCTACGACCTCGACCGCGGCCGCATCACCTACAGGTACAAATAGTCCGGCGGCGGGTCCGCCAACTCCGCGACTAGCGCCGACCAGGCGAAGTCCTTCGCCCCCAGGCCCTTGCCGTTGCGCGGGTCGTAGTACTCGCGCAGTCCTTCGCGGGCGACGGCGCCGATGACTCCGTCGGCCAGCCGCTCCGCCTCCGCCGCGTAGCCGAGTCGCCGCAGGCCCAGCCAGACCAGCCAGGCCGAGTTGACCCAGGTCGGGCCGCGCCAGTAGCGGCGGATCGGGCCGCGGCCGCCATCGGGCTCGTAGCCGCGCTCGCCGATCGCGACCGAGGGCGGGGCGACCGGGGTGAGGAACTCGCGCTCGTTCAGGAGGTGCTCCTCGACCAGCCGTCGCCCGATCTCCTCCGGCAGGTCCGGGAGGGCGAGCGGCGCCAGCGAGGCCCAGGTGACGGTCCCGGGACGGAGGCAGCCGGGCTGCGCCTCGTCGAGGAAGAGCCCCCGCCCCTCGTCCCAGAGCCGGTCGACGAGGGCCGGGGTCGCCGACTGCTCTCCCAATGCCTGCAGCGAAAGCGACCAGAGGGTGTTGACGAGGGTCTCGCAGAGGACCGGCCCGCCCGCGTCGCGGATCCGTCGCGTGTCCCAGCCGAGCCGGCGGTTGCGGTGGACGAGGAGCGGGAAGCCGATCCGCCCGTTGGCCCGCCACCCCCAGACCTCTTCGAACTTCGGCGAGGCGTCGAGCCCGGACTCGTCGGGCTGGACGATCCAGAGCAGCCCGTCCCCCTCGAGGTCGCGGTTCGCCCGCAGCCACTCGACCTGCTTCGCGATCCGCGGTTCCTCGCGCGGGTCGCCGACGGCGACCCGCCAGGCCCAGGCCAGCAGCGGCGGCTGGATCGTCTCCGTCTGCTCGGCCCCGCGGTCGCGGACGTTGTAGAAGAGCAGCCGCAGCCAGGAGACGCGGCTGCGCCAGAAGATCGTGTGGCCGACGAACCCGTCCGGCCGCTGGGCGGCCAGCAGGCTCTCCAGCTCCGACCGGGCCCGGTCGCGGTCGAAGCGGCGCCAGGCGATCGCCGCGAAGCAGGAGTCCCAGTACCACTGCCAGGGATAGCGGCCCGGGCTCGGCTCGGTGTAGTCAAAGCGGGTCGCGCCGCGGCTGCCGACGACCCGGTTCTGCCGCAGCACCCGCTCGGTCTCGGCGAGGACCGCCTCGCGCTCAGACACCGGTGCGGCGCATCTCCCGCAGCGCCAGGGCGCCGAAGACCGCCAGCAGCCCCGCCACCGCCAGCAGCCCCGGCCAGGTCTGGGCCCAGGTGACCGAGCCGACGAATCCCTGGCGCGCCGTTTCGAGCACTTCGGTCAGCGGGTTGACTTCGGCCACCTTCTCGAGCCAGGGCTGCAGCAGCGCCAGCGGCGCGTAGGCGGGCGTCAGCAGGATCAGCCCCATCATCCCGGCCTGCATCAGCGGCGCCGCCGACTGGCTCTTGAAGTGGAGCGCCAGCATCGACCCCCAGCAGGCGGCGACCGCGGCGGTCGCGGCGACCATCGCGTAGCAGGCCAGGAGCCCGTCGAGGCCGGGCCACTCGACCCCGATCGCGAAGCCGATCGCCAGCACGAAGGTCGCCGGGACCAGGGCCCGCACGCTCGCCGCCAGCACGTTGCCCGCCAGCAGCACCCAGCGCGGCGCGGGGGAGACGAGGAGGCGGTCGACCCAGCCGGCTTCGTAGTCCCGCGCCAGGTTGACGCCGGCGGCGGCGCCGGTGAAGCCCGCCCCCTGCAGCATGCTGACCGGGACGATGAAGCTCTCATAGGAGCCGGTGTCGAACCCCCGCAGCCCGGTGAGGGCGCCGAAGACCCCGTTGAGGCCGAGGAAGAAGATCGTCGGCGCCAGCACGCCGGGGATGGCGGCGCCGGGAACCCGGACCAGCTCGTTCTTCGCCCGCGCCATCAGCGCCGCGATCGTCGCCAGGTTGGCGCGCCAGTTGGGGGTGACCGCTGCGGCCTCCATCAGCCCACCCGCAGCCGGTGGCGGAGGGCGCGGGCGCTGAGCAGGAGCCCGAGGGCGATGATGCCGGCAATCGCGGCCACCGCCTCCAGCGTCTGGGTCAGGTCGATGCCGGCGATGATCGGCTCCCGCACCCCTTCGACGATGAAGCTGAAGGGGTTGTATTCGGCGATCGTCTTCGCTGGCTCGACCATCAGCGGCTGCGGGAAGAAGGCCGAGGAGAGGAAGAGGACGACGAGGACCAGCGGGAAGAGCCCCTGGACGACGCTGGCGCTGCCGGTCTGCAGCGCGATCGCGGCGCCGATGCCGCCGACCGCCAGCGCCGAGGCGGTGATCAGCGCCGTCGCCAGCAGCGCTCCCGGGACGCCGCCCTCGATCTCGGCGCCGAAGACGAGGCCGATCGCGAGGAACCAGAGCGCGGAGAAGAGGCCCAGCGCCGCTGTTCCCGCCAGCCGCCCGAGGACGATCGTGAAACGTGAGATCGGCGCCGCGAAGAGGCGGTCCGTGAAGCCCATCTCGATGTCCACCGCGAAGGCGATGCCGCCGC
>DASTZP010000025.1:0-12572 GCA_035764245.1 Solirubrobacterales bacterium | reverse complement strand
GAGGATCGGCGGGTTGTGCTTGGTGAACCAGCCGTAGTCGAGGTCTGCACTGAACCCCTGGAAGAGGGTGTCGAGGATCTTCGGGCCGGAGTTCGGCGGGCCTTCCTGGGGGACGTTCAGCGAGCGATTGCTCCAGCCATTGGCTCCCCGCACCGCCAGGTACTGGCTCGAGTAGGGGCTGCTGTCGGCGTCGCCGAAGGCGCGGTAGGAGGAATAGGTCACGCGGCCGCCGCTGAGCGCTGCCTGGTTGCGGCGCGCCGGGGAACATAGGGCGTTGCACTGCACGAGGATGTCGCCGTTTTCTTTGTCGACCGGCGAGACCATCTCGTAGGCGCGGCAGTCGGGGAGGAAGGCCCCGGCGCCGATGCGGAAGGTTTGGTTCGAGCAGTCGGTTGTGGGTTCGGGTGCTTCTGAGCGCGTCGTGAACGTCGCTTCTTCTTTGCCTTCCCCGACCCCGACCGTGGGGCCGCCGCCGCCGCTCCCCGCGACGAAGCGGTAGTGGTAGGTCGTCCCCGGTTTCAGCCCCGAGAGCTCGATCCCCTCGGTGGTGAAGATTTTGTTCACCTGGCCCGAGTCGAGGAGAAGGGGCGAGGCCGGGACCTGGGTGCAGGCTCCCGGCGTGGAACAGGGTTCCTCGCCATATTCGACGTAGTATTCCGTGTCGGCCCAGAAGAGCGGGTTGATTTTGGCCTTCAGGGTCGCGTCTTCGGTCCCGACCTCGTCGGCGTACTGGGCAGCGATCAGGGGGGGCCTCAGCGGTGGGGGCCATAGGACGGGTGCCGGCCCGTAGACCCAGATACGCTTTTCCGAAAAATCGGGCTGGAATCCCACGAACAGATCGATGCCACCGGTAGCGGTCACCGTGTTGGTCGCCAAGGCCTTGATATCGCCATTTACCGTTTGCACCCCCGGGGGTGCAAATCTGGTGCCTGTGGAGATGACCGGGGCACCTGAAGCGTCGAACTCGACGATTTCACGGAAGCGCCCGCTTTCCTCGAAATGTTCGGTGGCCGCATAGATGTTACCTTTGGCGTCGGTCGCCAGCGCCCCTGGGTAAGGGACTGGAAGTTCGTCGAGAACTGCACCGGTTTTGGGATCCAGCCGGTAGATATTCGGTTGGGCGGCTTCTTCTCCGTTCGCCACTCTCGCGAAGTCAAAATAGACGTCTCCGGACACAGGGTCCACTGCCAAATATCCCGGCTCGCCCGCCTCCGGCAGCGGGATACTCCTGACGAAGCCCCCCGCGGAGTCGAACTCCTGAATCCGTTCTGGCCCCGCCACGAAGAGCACGTCACCGGGTCCTACCCCAATGTAGTTGCCCTGCGAAGTGATATCCACCGCAAATTGTGCGAATTCACCGTTGCTCGTGCCAGCCTGACCGGCTTGGCAAGTGTCACTGGAGGCGGCGGTACAGATGTTGCCTCCATTGGTTGCGTTGACCCCGCCGCCGAACATGAGGATGAATTCTCCATTTGGCGAGAACTTCTGAACCCTGAGGTTTTTGAATTCGTAGACGTAGAGGTTGCCTGAGGAGTCGATCCCGATCCCCGTCGGCCGCGCAAACTGACCCGATCCGCCACCTTCCAAACCAGGAAGGCAGGTATTCGTCGGAGGGGTGGCTTCGGGGCCACAGGTCTGAGGTTCGGCCGCGCCGTTGGCCACGCCCCAGCCCCACGACTTGACGAACTCCCCCCAAGCGGTGAACTCATCAATCCGGTTGGTTACCGGATTGATGCGAACGCTGTCGACCACGTAGACATGGCCACTTTTCGGACTGGCGACGATCGCGCGGCTTTCTCGAAACTCGCCAGCCCCGGTGCCGATGCTGCCGAACTCGTTGAAAAAGGGGGGCGGATCCGCAGCGACCGCTGCAGCCGCCCAGGTGGCCCAGCAGGACACACAAACGCACAGAACGAGAAATGCCGACCTGCCGCGCCGTCCCATGACCCCTACCGCCTCTCGCATCCGACACCCCTTTGCTCAAGCAACTTCCCTGTTCCGCCGCTGCAGCACCGCAGCCACCGCTTGAATACCCCCAAGGTATTAAACATAGACGGAGCTGTGCTTGTCAAGCACAATGAGGAAAGCACCACGTTCCACGCATCGGCGCCGAGATGCCGGCAAGTGAAGGGCCGGGGAAGTTCCCCGGCCCTTCACGTCCAGATTGACGGTTCAGTCCAGAGTCACTTCAGCCTTCTTATCCGATGAAGATGTCAGCGCCACCTTTGTCTCGGACTGTGGTTCCTGCTTCCGTATTATTGTACGATCCGTTATTTACGGTACCGGTACCGCTCAGCGGGCAGAGACCATTGTCTTTATTCTTCGTGACCTGAATTTCATTGATTGTAATTGTCAGCGTCAGATCTTTCGGCGTATTTGTTGTGTTGTGAATAATGACATGCGACAGATTTTCATTTTTGGTGTTCTGGCCGATTGAGACCGAGCATTCTGATCCGAAGACAGACGAATTCACATTGATATTGTTCGCACCTGTACAGAGGATCATTGCTTTGCTTGTGTATTCATGACTATTAATCTGTTCAGGTGTTGTGAAATCGTAGTGGCAATTACCCATATTTACCGTCGCACCCGCGAAGCCGAATGCGGTGCAATTGCTGTATTTCGCATTCACACCAGAAATTGTATTAGCTGGCGTTTTGATGATGCCGCTTTCGAATTCTGCTTTTTTACAGGTAACGTTTTGGCCGTCAACGGTAAAGACGTGTGCGCCATTGTCTTCTGCGACGAGTTGCACATTTTCTTGGTTGGATTCGAGTTGGAATTCGGCAGACGCGCCAGATGCCACGACGGCCGACATCGCCAGAACCGCCACAAGGGCGATTGCGATCTTGGTCAACTTCATGTCTATCTCCTTGGTCCGGCGAGGGAGCGCCGGGTTGCGTTATAGCTGCGGTCTCTGAAGACCGCCGGCTCACGACCTTCGAGGCCGCGCCGATAATCACTAACAGACGACGCTTGTATAGTCAAGAAGTTCAGTTCAAAAGACCAGACCAGGACCCGAGGATCGAGTCAAATCGGGCAAGTTTGGTGGCATGGAGCTGGCCCTTTAGGTCAACGACGACGTTGGGCAGTTGTCTGTGGCAGCCGTTGGAGCGGAAGAGGCGCAGCCGTCCAGGGGCTTGTCAAAGACGGGGCTGACGGCCTTCGCGGTGCCGAGCACCAAGAGCTTGGGGCAGGTGCGGCGGGTGAACTGGGGCCTCGTGCGGAGGTTGGCAATGTGGGCCTAGTCGATGAACTGTTGCTTTGGCAGGCGGTGGTGATGCGGGCGATGTTGGCCCTGGCCGCAGCACCGCTGCAGGGCCGGGGGTTGCCCAGGTGAGGTTAAGTGCGTGTCGGGTATGGGGCGGGGTGCCCCCTTTTCGGCAATAAACATGAGGCGGGCCGACTACCTTCGGGCACGAGCCGCAGAACACTTCACCCATGAGCCACGCCTAAAGGGGCAACCCCGCCCCCCTACGCAGACCCTCCGGCTAGTCCTTCTCGGCGGCGGCGGCGCTGCTCTGCTCGGCTACCTCGGCCCGGATCCGCTCCAGGGTCCGCCGGAGGATTCGGGAGACGTGCATCTGCGAGTGGCCGATTCGCTCGGCTATCTGGGACTGGGTCAGGTCCTCGACGAAGCGGAGTTGGAGGACCAGGCGCTCGCGCTCGTCGAGGTGGGGGAGCGCGCCCTCGAGGGCGAGTTTGTCCTCGATCAGCTCGTAGCCGGCATCCTCGTCGCCGACCCACTCGGAGGCGGGGGATTCTTCGGAGTCTTCGCCGCCGACCGGTCGGTCGAGCGAGAGCGGGCGGCGGTTGTGGTTCGCCTCCAGGACCTCGAGCACGTCGGTCGGATCCACCTCGAGCCGCTCGGCGATCTCGGAGACCGAGGGCGAGCGCTGGAGGGAGACGGTCAGCTCGGAGATCGCTTTCTCGACTTCGGCCATGCGGTCGTGCAAGCCGCGGGGGACGCGGACGGTCCAGACGCGGTCGCGGAAGTGGCGCTTCAGCTCACCGAGGATCGTCGGCGAGGCGAAGGCGGTGAACGGGGCCCCGCGGTCGGGGTCGAAGCGGTCGATCGCGTTGACGAGGCCGAGGCTCGCCACCTGTAGGAGGTCGTCGAAGGACTCGCTGGCGCCGCGGTAGCGGAGCGCCAGGTTCTTCGCGAAGGGCAGGTAGCGGCGGACGAGCTCCTCGCGGATCGCCGGGTCGCGGTCTTTGACGAAGCGGGCCCAGAGCACGCGCTCGCTTGCCAGGCCCTCGCCGGGACCAGGAGTGGACTGGTCGTTGTTACGCGTCTGGTCGCTCACAGCATCAATCGAATAGGCGGCGATACTTGTCCAACGTCGCTGCCCTGAGAGCGTCAGTCCGAAGCCGTGCAGCGCGGCGGAGGGATCTCCACCGTCGAGGCAACCATAGCGATACGCGGTAACGGCCCTCGATCGCGCAGGCCGACATCGCCGCGGGAGGGCCATGCCGACGGCGCCGCCCGGGCGGCAGGCGGCACCGTCGCCATTGTCAGGGGCGCTTCAGGAGGACGCGGGTCCGGGCGACTTGAAATGCAGGATCAAGGCCCGGGAATGCATCGGCTCCTCGCCGCTATCGGCGAGGCGGGAGGTGGCTTCGCCCTGAATCTCGATCAGGCGGTCGAGCGTGTTCGTCAGCAGCTCGGCCGCGTCCTCCCAGCCCTTCTTGTCGACGACCATCGGCGTCCGGCTCAGATGCCGGTCCTCGAGCTCGTCGAAGGTCTGCTTGTCGAGGGCCTCCTCGACGTCGTCGAAGGCTGGTTTCAGGGCCGCCCCGGAGAGGCCGCCGCGGAGGCTCTTCGGCAGCCGCGCCCATTCGTTGTCGGTGAGGAACTGGCGGCGGGTGGCGCGGTAGAAGTGCTCGGTGGCGCCGCGTCGCTGCTTCGTGTCGACGAGCTCGATGCAGTCGTATTTCTCGAGCACGCGGACGTGGTAGGCGACGAGGTTGAGGCTCTGATCGAGGTGCTGCGCGAGCATGTTCGGGCTCGCGATCTTTTCGTTCAGAATGATCAGGATCTGCACCCGCAAGGGGTGGGCGAAGGCTTTGGCTACTACCTGTTCTACGCCCTCTTTTTTGTTCTTGGTCTTCGGCATGGCCTTTTCTTCGGATCGTTTCCAGGGGTAATGGCCGATAACAAGACTTTACACCTTGTCAATCAGGATTTTCACAACGCTTCCGCGTTTTCCGATTATTGACGAGTTTTACTGGCCGTCCCTTGATTGCTGGATTTTTCTCTTGTATTAATTGCTCAGCCGCTTTGGAGTGAAGGTCTGCCGCCAGCGGCGCCGGGACTCAAGGGAGAGAGGGGAGGTGGACTCGTGACGTTCGCAACCAATCTGCGCGTAGTGCCTGTTGCCGGGATTACCAAGGGGAATTAGCAGTTCGCGGGCGGCGGTCGCATGCGACGCTTCAGGGGTGGCTTCCTGGAAGATCCCCGTCGTCGTCGCGGCGATCGCCGTTCCAATCGTCGCCGCCTTCCTCGCCGTCGGTCCGGCCCTGGGGATGGCGGCGGGGGCTCTGGTCGCGGTCGCGATCGTCGTCGTGGCCGCGAGGCAGCAGCCGCGGGGGCGGATCGGCCGCAGCGCCGGCCCCGGCGGCCGGCGGGTCCTGGTCGTCGTCGGCGATCCGCTCGAAGACGCCGCCGCGATCGAGGAGATCGTCGCCGTCGTCGGCGCCGACTCCGCGACCGAGACGATGGTCCTGGCGCCCGCCCGGGTCCGGTTTCTCGATCGCTGGGCCTCCGACGTGGAGGCGGCTCGAGACGACGCGCAGCGCCGACTCGTGATCAGCGTCGCCGCGCTGGCGGCGGCCGGTATCGATGCCGAGGCGCGGGTCGGGGACGAGGACGTCGTCCAAGCTGTCGAAGACCAGCTCGGCAGCTTCCCCGCCTCGGAGGTAATCCTGGTCAGCGCGACCGGTGGCGATGACCGGGAGGCGGCCGCAGCCGCGAACGAGTTGCGATCGCGGCTGCGGACGGGCTTCCGCTGGCTCCTCAGCGGTCCTGCAGCTCGCTGAACCGCAGCGCCGCCCGGGTCGGGGCGACGAACTCCTCGCCCTCGTGCACGAGCCCGGTCGCGGCGAGGCTGCGAACCGCCCTTTCCACCGAGTCCCGCTCGGCAAAGCCGGCGTGCTCGCCCGCCAGCTCGCGGATCAGCTCCGCGGGGGTCAGCTGGGTGGGGTGGAGGTCGAGCAGCTGCTGCAGTACCGCCGCCTCCACGTTCTCGTCTTCCGCCCAGGTGGTCTTGCTCTTCTCGATCGCTTGCATCGCCCCTCCCGTCTGTTGCCCTGCCCCGCCGGCCGCGTGCCGGCGGCGCCGGAACCCTCAGGCTCCGTCCTCAATTTAGACACAAAGAAGTATGTTGTCTGTAGGCTTTTTGTCTACGCAGAGATTCTGCCGAACGGGTCAGACGTCCTCGCGGACCCCGCCCATTTCGGTGAAGACGGCGGTGTAGCCGCCGTCCTCGCGCTTCTCGTCGGCGATCACGTGGGAGACGGCGTTGATCAGGGCGAGGTGGGTGAACGCCTGCGGGAAGTTGCCCAGGTGCTGGCCCGACTCGGAGTCGAGCTCCTCGGCGAAGAGGTCGAGCCAGCCCGCCGCCTCGAGGAGCCGTTCGCAGAGCTTGCGGGCGCGGCGCCGCTCGCCGATCTCCGAAAGCGCCGAGACCAACCAGAAGGAGCAGATCAGGAACGTCCCCTCCCTGCCGTGCAGGCCGTCGTCGGTCTCGTCGACCTTGTAGCGGCAGACCAGCCCGTGCTCGGTCAGGTCGGTGGCGATCGCGTTGACGGTGTCGCGGACGCGGGGGTCGTCCGGCGGCAGGAAGCGGAAGAGCGGGATCAGCAGCAGCGAGGCGTCGAGGGCGTCGGTCTCGTAGTGCTGGCGGAAGACCCCGTCGCGGACGCCGCGCTCGAGGATCTCCGCCTTGAACTCGGCGGCTTTCGCCTCCCACTCGCCGGCCAGCTCCTCGAAGCCCCCCGAGCGTGCGAGGCGGGCGCCGCGGTCGACCGCGACCCACATCATCAGCTTCGAGGAGACGTAGTGCTGCGGCTCGCCGCGCGACTCCCAGATCCCCTGGTCGGGGTGGGGCCAGGCCGCGATCGCCGCCTCCACCTGGTAGCGGATCAGCTCGCGGGCGGCCGGGGTGCCGCGGCCGCGAAGCGCCTTCTCGTGGACGTAGACCGAGTCGAGCAGGGACCCCCAGACGTCGTTCTGGCGCTGGTCGAAGGCGCCGTTGCCGATCCGCACGGGCTTGGCGCCGCCGTAGCCGTCGAGGTGGTCGAGCGTCTTCTCTTCGAGGTCGCGCTCGTGGCCGATCCCGTACATGATCTGGAGGTCGGGTCGGTCTTCGCAGACGGCGACGATGAAGCGCATGAAGTCGCGGGCCTCGTGGTCGAAGCCGAGGGTGTGGAGCGCCCAGAGGGTGAAGGTGGAGTCGCGGATCCAGCTGAACCGGTAGTCCCAGTTGCGTTCGCCCCCCGGCGTCTCCGGCAGCGAGGTGGTGGGGGCGGCGACGATCGCCCCGGTCGGCGCGTAGGTGAGTCCCTTGAGGACCAGCGCCGAGCGCTGCAGGTGGATCCGCCACGGGTGGTCGGGGAAGTCGCCGTCGCGTAGCCATTCGCGCCAGAACTCTTCGGTCGAGTCGATCCGCTCCAGCGCCTCCGGGGCGCTGCGTGGGCCGCCGAGGTCGCCGTCGCTCCAGGTCAGCGCGCAGAAGGCGGTCTGGTCTTCGCGCAGGGTCACGGTCCCACGACAGACGTCGCCCTCCAGCCTCAGCTCCATGTCGCTGGTCAGCAACAGCTCGGTCCCGTCCGCGGCGGTCGCGACCGCTTCGCCGAGCTCGCCCCCGCTCCACCGTGCCCCCTCGCGGGCGTAGTCGAAGCGTGGCGCGCACTCCATCTCCATCTCGACATGGCCGTCGATGCAGGTGATCGTCCGTAGCAGCGAGCTGTCGGACTCGTGGGCGGTCTCCGGTCTGCCGCGCCTGTCGGCGTCGCCGCCGCCGGCCGGCGCCCACTCGGCGATCGTCAGCGCGTCCTTGACGACCGCCCAGCCGGTGTCGGTGACCCAGGTCGTCTCGATCACCAGCGTCCCCGGCTCGTAGCGGCGGCTGATCGGGACCACGACCCCTCGCGGTCGCAGGCTCATGTGGCCGGCGCCGCGGTCGAGCAGGGCGGCGAAGGCGCTGGGGGAGTCGAAGCGCGGGAAGCAGAGCCACTCGACGCTGCCGCTGAAGGAGACGAGCGCCGCCGTGTGGCAGTCGGAGAGGAAGCCGTAGCTCCCGATCGGGGGAAAGCGGTGGTTCTGGGTGCTCACGGCCGGAGCCAAGCTACCAGCGCACTACGCTGAATTCGGCATGAACGTCCTGCTCGCCCATGTCGGCGCCACCCTCGCCCCGCTGGAGCTGCTGCCGCTGCTCCTCGCGGGTGCCCTCTACGCCAGGCGCTCGATCACCCTGGCCGAGCGGGGGCGCCCGGTGCCGCTCTGGCGTCAGCTCTGCTTCGCGGCCGGCCTGCTGACGATCGCCGTCGCCCTCGTCTCCCCGATCGCCCACATCGCCGAGGAGCTGGTGATCGCGCACATGGTCGAGCACCTGCTGCTGGGGGACGTCGCGACGCTGCTGCTCGTCCTCGGCCTGACGGGGCCGCTGCTGCAGCCGGTCCTGGCGATCCGCTTCTTCGACCGTCTGCGGGTCCTCGCCCACCCGCTCGTCGCCTTCCCGCTCTGGGTGCTCAACTTCTACTTCTGGCACATCCCCGCGCTCTACGACGCCGCCTACGGCGGCGCGGCGGTGCACCTGCTCGAGCACTCAAGCTTCATCTTCTTCGGATGCCTGATGTGGATGCCGGTGTTCGGCCCGCTGCCGAAGCCGAGCTGGTTCAACGCCGCCTGGAAGGTCGGGTACGTGGTCGCCGTCCGCTTCGCCGGCGCGATCCTCGGCAACGTCCTGATGTGGTCGGGGACCGTGCTCTACCCGAAGTACGCCGCCGGCGAGGCCTACTGGGGGATCTCCCCGGTCGCCGACCAGAGCACCGCCGGGGTAGTGATGATGGTCGAGGGGACCTTCCTCGGGCTCGGCCTCCTCGCCTGGGTCTTCTTCGAGGTCTCGCGCGAAGGGATCGAGAAGCAGCGGCTGCTCGACCTCGCGACCGAGCGCGGGGTGGAGCTGGACGAGGCGCGGGCACAGCGGGCGGTCGCGGCAGGGCAGGCCGAGCGCCTGGAGCGGCAGCTGATCGGGGCCGGCGGTGACGGCGACGACCGCCCGGCCTGATCGAGCCCTGCTGGCGGCGCTCGTCTTCGTCGTCGGCGCCTCCAGCCTCGGGGTCGAGATCGCGGCGGCGCGGCTGTTGGCGCCCTACTTCGGCGCCTCGACCGTGGTCTGGGCGAACACGATCGGGGTCGTCCTCGTCGCCCTCTCGGTCGGCTACTGGTTCGGCGGCCGCTACGCCGACCGCCACCCGCACCTGCGCGGGCTCTGCCTGACGGTGCTGGGGGCGGCGGTCCTGATCGCGATCGTCCCCTTCGCCGCCCGCCCCTTCCTCGGCTTCTCCGTCGACGCCTTCGACACGGTTTCGGTCGGTGGCTTCGCCGGCTCCCTGTTCGGCGTCCTCGTCCTCGTCGCGGTGCCGGTGACGCTGCTGGGGGCGGCGGCGCCCTGGGCGGTGCGGCTGGCGGTCGGCGGGGTCGACAGCTCGGGCGAGGTGGTGGGGCGGCTGTACGCGATCTCGACCGCCGGCTCGCTGCTGGGGACGATGCTCTCGGCGCTTGTCCTGATCCCGTTGCTGGGGACGCAGCGCACCTTCCTCGTCTTCGCCCTCGCCCTGGCTTTGGTCGCCATGGTCGGCGTCGGGGCGCGGGCCGCCGCCGTCCCCATTTGCCTGCTGGCGACGCTGGCGCTGCCGGTGGGGACGATCAAGGGCGAGGCCGAGGGCCGGGTCCTCTACGAGGCGGAGACGACGCACCAGTACGCGCGGGTGATCGAACGCGACGACGGCACCCGGGTGCTGGAGCTGAACGAGGGCCAGGCAGTGCACTCCCTCTACCGCCCCGGCTCCTACTTGACCGGGGACTACTGGGACGGGCACCTGGTCCTGCCGGCGGCGGCGAGCCGGCGGCCACCGCGGCGGATCGCGATCCTCGGCAACGCCGGCGGTACCGTCGCCCGCTCCTTCAGCCACTTCTTCCCGCGGACCGAGGTCGACGCGGTCGAGATCGACCCTGAGCTGACCGAGCTGGGACGGCGCTACCTCGACCTCCACAACCCGCGGATGGAGGTCTTCGCCGAGGACGCGCGGCCCTGGCTGGAGCGCTCGGAGGGCGGCTACGACGCGATCATGGTCGACGCCTACCGGCAGCCCTACATCCCCTTCTACCTGGCGACGCGGGAGTTCTTCGAGCTGGCGCGCGACCGCCTCGCGCCGGGTGGGATCGCGATCGTCAACGTAGGCCACCCGGAGGGGGCGCGGGAGCTGGAGCGGGTGCTGGGGCGGACGATGGCCGCCGCCTTCCCGCGGGTGCTGCGCTACCCGATCGAGGACACCAACACGCTGCTGGTCGCGGGGGAGGGCGCCTTCTCGGGTGAGCGCCTGCGGGCCGACCTGGGGACGCTGCCGGCGCCGTTGCGACCGCAGGCGCGCGAGGCCGCCGCGGGACTGGGCCCACGCCTGAGCGGCGGCGAGGTCTATACCGACGACCGCGCCCCGGTCGAGTGGCTGATCGATTCCTCCCTGCTGGAATACGCGAATGAGTGAGCGCGGCGCGAAGCTGAGGGCATGGCTGGTGACCGGCCCGATCGGCCGTGGGCTGGCCTTCGGGATCGACTTCGCGGTCGCCCTGCGGACGATGCTGTCCCAGCGTCGCTAGGCGATCCCGATCATCTAGGGTCACTCGCCTATGCAGACCACCCTCAAGGAGCTCCCCAACAGCCGAGTCGAGGTCGAGGCGGAGGTGTCCGCCGGCGACGTCGAGAAAGCCACCAACCGCGCCGCCAGGGCGATGGCGAAGGAGATGCGGATGCCGGGCTTCCGCGCCGGCAAGGCCCCGTCCTCGCTGGTGATCCAGCGCCTCGGCTTCGGGGCGGTGCTGCAGGAGGCGATCCGCGACGCGCTGCCCGAGTGGTACGAACGAGCGCTGCTGGATACGGGCGTCGCGCCGATCGGCGACCCCAGCATCGAGATGGTCTCGGCCCCCGAGGAGGAGGGTCAACCGCTCAAGTTCAAGTTCGAGGTCGGGGTGCGGCCGGAGGCGAAGCTCGGCGACTACAAGGGCCTGGAGGTCGGCAAGGAGGAGAAAGAGGTTCCCGACGACGTCGTCGATACCGAGGTCGAGCGAATCCGCGAGGGTTTCGCGCGGCTGGAGAAGGTCGAGCGCGAGGCCGCCGAGGGCGACCTGGTGGTGATCGACTTCGAGGGCTTCCTCGACGGCTCCCCGTTTCAGGGCGGCGCCGCCGAGGAGCAGAACGTGACGCTCGGCTCGGGGCAGCTGATCCCCGGCTTCGAGGACCAGCTGGTCGGCGCCGGCGCCGGCGAAGAGCGCGAGGTCAACGTCACCTTCCCCGCGGACTACCAGGCCGAGCACCTGGCCGGGAAGGATGCGGTCTTCAAGGTCAAGGTCAAAGAGGTGCGCGAGAAAGTCCTGCCGGAGCTCGACGACGACTTCGCCGCCGACGCCTCCGAGTTCGACACCCTGGAGGAGCTGCGGGCCGACATCCGCGAGAAAGTCGGGGCGGCGCTGGGCAGCCGCGCCGAGGAAGACTTCCGGGTGGCGGCGATCGACGCCGCCGTCGCAGCGGCGACCGTCGAGGTCCCCGAGGAGCTGGCGACGGCGCGGGCGGCCGAACGCTGGGAGCGGATGGAACGCCAGCTCGCCGGCCGTGGCATGGACCCCAACGCGTTCCTACAGATGCAGGGCAAAACGCGCGACGAGCTGATCGAGGAGACCAGGCCCGACGCGGAGATGGAGCTGAAGCGCGAGGCGGTGGTGACGGCGATCGCCGAGGCCGAGGGGATCGAGGTCTCCGAGGAGGAGATGGTCGAGGCGCTCGAGCACAGCGCCGAACACGAACGGACGACGCCGGAGAAGCTGCTCGAGCGGCTGCGCCAGAGCGGTCGCGACTCGGTCATCCGCGAAGACCTGCGCGCGCGCAAGGCGATCGAGCTGGTCGCCGAGGCGGCGAAGCCGATCCCGAAAGAGGAGGCCGACGCCGAACGGGAGAAAGCGGAGGCGCGGGAGAAGCTGCTGGCGCCTGAGGGCAAAGCCAAAGCTGGCGAGCTCTGGACCCCTGGCGGCGAGTAGGGGCGGTTTTGTAGGAGGGGACCGGGGTGTCCCTTCTGGACGCAGCTCGGCGGGAACTCGTTCTGCCGGCTGTCGCCCCGGTCGCCATCGGCCCGCCTCATGCTGATTGTCCAGGATACCCCCACCGGCACCCTCTACGACAGAGTTCCGAGGGACGCTAGAGGTGCGCCACCTTCTTAAAGAGCTGCTCTGTACTCGGCCGTCTCTGAGTGCGTGTCGCAGAGGGGACCGGGGTGTCCCGTCTGGACAATCAGCATGA
>DASTZP010000024.1:0-66335 GCA_035764245.1 Solirubrobacterales bacterium | reverse complement strand
CGACCGCCGCGAACGGAGACCGTCCCCGGGTGGAGGGCGTGGTCGAAAGCTCGCTCTACCTCGGCACCTCGACCCAGATCGTGGTCAACCTCGGCAACGAGGTGAAGATGACCGTCCTCGTTCCCAACGCCAGCGAGGCCGAGCGCCGGCGACTGCCCGGCGGCGGCGCCCGCGTCGCCCTCAGCTGGGAGCCCGAACACATGCACGTCGTACACAACGGAGAGGTGAGGAGCCATGCGAAGCAGACCTGATCGAAGGAGCACGGCGGTGCTGGCGACCGTGGTCGCCGCGGCCGCACTCTCGATGGGGATCGCCGCCTGCGGCGGGGACACCGTCGGCGGCGGCAACGAGGGCGAGGTGTCCACGGCCGAGTCCGGCCCCGTCAAGGGCGAGCTGATGTTCTCCAACTGGCCGGGGTACATCGACCCGGCCGAAGGAGACAACCCGGGGACGGTCGCCGAGTTCGAAGACAAGACCGGGGTGAGCGTCGACTACGTCGAGGACATCAACTCGAACGACGCCTTCTTCGGCAAGATGCAGCCGCTGCTCGAAGAGGGCGACTCGGGCGGCCGCAGCCTCTTCGTCGTCGCCGACTACATGGCCAAGCAGATGTACGACCTCGGCTACCTGCAGGAGATCGACCACGCCGACCTGCCGACGGTCTTCAAGAACCTGGCGCCCGGCCTCGAGAGCCCCGAATTCGACCCCGATCGCAAGTTCACGGTCCCGTGGCAGGGCGGCATGACCGGGATCTGGGTCGACACCTCGAAGGCGCCTGAGATCAGATCGGTGAACGACCTCTTCGACCCGAAATACAGGGGCAAGGTCACGATGCTGGACGAACTCCGCGAAACGCCGGCGCTGGTGATGCTCGCCGAAGGCACCGACCCGGCGACGGCCGACGCCGACGAATGGCTGAAGGCGATCGAGAGGATCAAGTCGGCCGCCGACTCCGGCCAGATCCGGAAATTCACCGGCAACGAGTACACCGAGGACCTGACCGCCGGCAACATCGTCGCCGCGATCGGCTGGTCGGGCGACGCCTCGCTGATCGAAAACCCGAACGCCGAATGGCGCATGCCGGCCGAGGGCTGCACCCGCTGGATGGAAAACATGGTGATCCCGGTCGGCGCTCCCAACACGGCCGCGGCGCTCGCCTGGATGGACTTCGTCTACCGGCCCGAGGTGGCCGTCGACATCACCGAATGGGTCGAATACATCTCGCCCGTGAACGGCGTCAAGGAGCTGCTCGAAAAGCGCGGCTCCGATCTCGCCGAAAGCGAGATCGTCTTCCCGACCGAGAAGTTCACCGCCGACTGCACCGGCCAGATCACGCCGCCGGACTTCGAAAAGGTCAACGAGGCGTGGCAGGAAGTGCTCACCGGGTGAGACGGCGATGAGCCTGAGACGGCGCCTGGCCCCATATTGGCTGATGGGGCCGGGCCTGCTCTGGCTCATCCTCTTCTTCGTCGTTCCCATGTACTTCATGGGCGAAATGGCGCTGCGCTCGGGCACGCTGGCGACCGGCTACACCTTCGACTGGGCGTGGTCGAACTTCCCCGACTCGCTCTCGGGGCGCGGCGATCAGATCGGCCGCACCTTCTTCTACTCCGGCACCGCCACGGTGCTGGCGCTGCTGATCGCCTATCCGCTCGCCTACGCGATCGCCTTCCGCGCCGGCCGCTTCAAGCTGCTCCTGCTGTTCGCCGTGATCGCGCCCTTCTTCACCACCTACCTGATCCGGACGATCGCCTGGAAAACGATCCTCAGCGACGACAGCCCGGTGGTGAGCGTGCTGCAGACGCTCTCGCTGACGCCCGGGGACGGGCGGGTGCTGGCGACCTCGGGGGCGGTGATCGCCGGCCTCACCTACAACTTCCTGCCGTTCATGATCCTGCCGCTCTACGCGAACCTGGAGCGGCTCGACCTGCGGCTGGTCGAGGCCGCCAAGGACCTCTACTCCTCCTCCCGCACCGCCTTCATCAAGGTGACGCTGCCGCTGACGATGCCGGGGATCGTCGCCGGCGTCCTCCTCACCTTCATCCCGGCCTTCGGCGACTACATCAACGCCCAGCTGCTGGGCGGGACCGGACAGGCGATGATCGGCAACGTCATCCAGTCGCTCTACCTGGCCCAGCGGGACTACCCGGAGGCGGCGGCGCTCTCGTTCCTGATGATGGGCTTGATCCTCGCCATCGTCCTCGTCTACATCCGCTTCGCCGGGACCGAGGCGTTCATGGGCGACGAGGTCGAGGAGGAAACCTGACGTGAGCGCGCCGGCACGAGCCTGGGACTGGCTGCGGCGCAACGCGCTGCTGATCTACGCCGGCCTCGCGGTCGCCTACATGCTGATCCCGATCGCCGTGATCGCGATCTTCTCCTTCGGCGCAACGCCGAAAGACAAACTCACCTTCGCGCTCGACAACGGCTTCACCACCGAGTACTGGCAGACGATGTTCTCGATCCCGGAACTCAACGACGCCCTCGGCACCAGCCTGCGGCTGGCCTTCTTCACGACCCTGATCGCGACCGCGATCGGAACGGCGATGGCGATCGCCCTGGTCCGCCACCGCTTCCACGGCAAGAAGCTCGCCAACCTGCTGATAGTGATCCCGATGGCGACGCCGGAGGTGGTGATCGGCGCCTCGCTGCTCTCGATGTTCATCTACTACTCGTTCGCGCTCGGCTTCACGACGCTGCTGATCGCCCACGTGATGTTCTCGATCAGCTTCGTCGTCGTCGTCGTCCGCTCGCGCCTGATCGGGTTCGACCGCAACCTCGAGGAGGCGGCGGCAGACCTCGGCGCCGGCCCCTTCACCACCTTCCGCACCGTCACCCTGCCCCTGCTGGCGCCGGGGATCGTCGCCGCCGCCCTCCTCGCCTTCGCCCTCTCGATCGACGACTTCGTCATCTCCAACTTCAACTCGGGGACGACCGTCACCTTCCCCCTCTACGTCTACGGCGTCAGCCTCCGCGGCATCCCGGTCCAGGTCAACGCCCTGGCAACCCTCCTCTTCCTCATCGCCACCGTCGCCGTAGCGCTGGTCCTCTTCCAACAGCGCCGGGCGGAAAAGATGGCGGCGGTGCAGCCGGAGCCGGAGGGCGGTCCCTTGCCGCTGCCGGGGACTGCCGCGGCGCAGTAGGGAGGACGGTGGTTGGTGGGGGAGGGTCGGGTACCCCTTCCCCGAAGACCGTCGCGCAGCTGGGCGTACTTGCGCTTCGGGGCGTGACTTCTTGAGCCTTCGTGGAAGGGGTACCCGACCCTCCTACAACAGGCTTTCTTCTACCGGCCGATGTGGAAGCCGATCAGCTCAGGGACCTTGGCGATTAGTGAAGAGATGCGGCCGGGTTGGTGGCCTGAGAGCTCGGCTTCCTCTTTCTTGAGGATGCCGAGGCGGATTGACTCTCCGCCGATCCAGTGGAAGGGCTCTGGGGGGAGGCGGGGGGTCTTGTCGTTGACGAAGGCGAGGTCGGTGTGCTCGTCGTCGCGGTCTAGGGCGAGGGCGGCGAGGGTGCGGCCGACCATGTTGCTGGGGCCGACGCCGTTGCCGGTGTAGCCGGCGGCTGCCCAGGCGCGGCCTCGGGGGAGGGCGCGGATGGCGGGTAGGTGGGTCGGGGAGGCGTCGATCGGGCCGCCCCAGGCGTGGGTGACGCGGCGGTCGCGGAGGGCCGGGAAGTAGTCGTAGAGGTGCTGGGTCGAGGCGGCGACGACGTCGGGGTCGACCTCGGCCCTCCCCTTCGTCCGCGCCCCCATCGCGATCCGGCCGCCGCCCCAGCCGAAGGCGATGCGGCCGTCGCGGGTGGTGCGGAAGTAGTGCAGCAGCGCGCGCGAGTCGGTGATGCAGTCGCCGTTCGTCCAGCCGATCTCCTCCAGGACGTCCGGCACCGGTTCGGTGAGGACGATGTGGGAGGAGGCGACGGTGAGGCGGTCCCGCAGGGGGCCGCGGCGGCCCTTGGCGGCGGCGCCGATCGCGAGCACGCCGCGGCCGGCGCGGACCGAACCGGCGGCGGTCTTCGCCTCGACCCCCGCCTCGCTCTCGCGGAACGAGGTGACCGCCGAGGACTCGTAGACCTCCACGCCCGCCGCCAGCAGCTGCCGGCGCAGCCCCAGCGCCAGGCGCGCCGGCTGCACGGTCGCCGAGGTCGCGGAGACGGCGCCGCCGCGGAAGGCGGGGGACTGGCAGCGCTCGGCGACCTCGGCCGCGCTCAGCGGCTGCAGCATCTCCGGCACGCCGAGCTCCCGGCACGCCTCCACGGCCCGGCCCCAGGCGCCGTCGTGGGCCGGCGCGGTCGAGACCTGGACGTAGCCCGCCGGGCGGAACCAGGCGTCGACCCCGTGCTCCTCGCAGAAGGCGCCGATCCGCGCCACCGCCTGCTCGGCCGCCTGCGCCACCCTCAGCGCCGGCACGGGCCCCCAGCGGTCGCGCATCGAGCCGAGCGAGAACCACATCGCGTTGCAGAAGCCGCCGTTGCGGCCGCTCGGCCCGTGACCGCAGACGGCTTCGGCCTCGAGCAGGACGACCCGCGCCTCGGGCTGCAGTTGCTTCGCGTACCAGGCGGTCCACATCCCCGTGTAGCCGCCGCCGACGACGAGGACGTCCGCCTCGACCGGCCCGCTCAGCGGCGGCCGCGGCTCGGCCTCGCCGGCCTCCTCGATCCAGTAACCCAGGCGGGTGTGCTGCATCGCTGGATTCTCCACGACCCGGATCGTCGGCTCTGTCCAAAGATCCGGCGCAGAATTGTCCAGTCGCCCTGAGCCCGATGCGTAGACTCGGTTCGATGCCAGGAGATGGTCAGGCCTCCACTCCTTACGTCGACGCGATGCTCGCCTACGCCGAGCGCGACCCCGGCCGGTTCCAGGTGCCCGGCCACAAGGGGGGCATCGGCGCCGACCCGGCGATGCTCGAGCTGGTCGGCGAGGCGGGGCTGCGGAACGACATCCCCTCGGTCACCGAGGGCGTCGACGTCGGGCCCGAACCGACCCCTTTCCAGCAGGCACAGCAGCTCGCCGCCGAGGCCTGGGGGGCCGGCCGCACCTGGTTCCTCGGCAACGGCGCCTCGCAGGGAAACCACGCGGCCTGCATGGCGCTCGCCCACGGCGGCAACCGGGTCGTGGTCCAGCGCAACGTCCACTCCTCGGTGATCGACGGCCTCGTCCTCAGCGGCATGCGGCCGACCTTCGTCGCCCCCGAGCTGGACCCGGAGCTGGGGATCGCCCACGGGCTGACGCCGGACTCGCTGGCCGCGGCGCTGGACGAGACGCCGGAGGCGGTGGCGGCGATGGTCGTCTCCCCCACCTACTTCGGGGCCTGCGCCGACATTGCCGGGATGGTGGAGGTGGCGCACTCGCGCGGCGTGCCGCTCGTCGTCGACGAGGCCTGGGGCGCGCATCTTCACTTCCACCCGGACCTGCCCACCGACGCCCTTGCCTGCGGCGCCGACCTCGTCACCTCCTCGACCCACAAGATCATCGGCAGCCTCACCCAGTCGGCGATGCTGCACCTGGGGCGCGGCGGCCGCATCGACGGCGCCGTCGTCGACCGCTGCGTCAGCCTGGTCGAGACGACCAGCCCCAGCGGTCTGCTCGCCGGCTCGCTCGACGCCGCCCGCCGCCACATGTACGTCCACGGCGAGGAGATGCTCACCGAGGCGCTGGCGGGCCTGGCGAAGACGCGCGAGCGGATCCGGGAGATCCCGGGGCTGGACGTGCTCGACGAGCGGATGGTCGGGCGGCCGGGCGTCACCGGCTGGGACCCGTTGCGGCTCGGGATCGACGTCCGCGGCACCGGCTCCAGCGCCCAGCGGCTTTGGAAGACCGCTTTCCACGTCAGCGAGATCGACCTCGAGCTCTACTCCGGCAACGTCGTCGTCGCCATCTTCGGAGTCGGCGAGAAAGCCGAGCGCAGCGGCGAGCGGCTGGTCGAGGGGCTGCGCAAGGCGGTGGCCGAGCTGGAGGAGACGCCCGGCGCACCGGACGAGAAGCTGGTGCCGGCGCCGCCCTGGGGCGAGCTGGTGCTGACCCCGCGCGAAGCCTTCCTCGGCCCGCAGGAGGTGGTGCCGTTCGATGCCGCCGCCGGGCGCATCGCCGCCGAGGGCCTCGCCGCCTATCCGCCAGGGATCCCGAACGTCCTCCCGGGCGAGCGCCTGACCTCGGAGACGCTCGACTTCATCCGCGAATCCCTCGACCACGGCGGCTACGTGCGCGGCGGCTCGGATCGAGAGCTGAAGACGCTTCGGGTCGCCCGCTAGGTTGTGCCGATGCCCAGCTTCGACGCGATCGCGGACCTGCAGCTTCAGATCGAGGGTTGCGAGTTCGAGGGGCTGGAGCTGGACGCCGGCGAGTTCGAACGGCTGACGACGATCGTCAAGCTGCGCGGCGGAGGCGAGGAGGGGGTCGGCGAGGACGTCGTCTACGACGCGGTCGACCACATCGGCCAGCAGAGCCACGGGCCGCCCGAGGGGCTGAGCGGCAGCTTCACCTTCGCCGAGTTCTCCGAGCGACTGGACGGGATCGATCTCTTCCCTGCCGGAGCGCCCGAGCGCGGGGAGGTCTCGGTCGACTACCGTCGCTGGGCCTACGAGTCAGCCGCGCTCGACCTTGCGCTGCGGCAGGCCGGAACCAACCTCGCAGAGACGCTGGGGCGCGAGCCGAAGCCGGTGAATTTCGTCAACTCGATGCGCCTCGCCGGCTGGGAGGAGGGCGCCCGCTCGTCGATCGAGCCGCTGCTCGCCCGCCTCGCCGTCTACCCGACGCTGCGCTTCAAGCTCGACCCGGCCAACGACTGGGACGACGGGCTGATCGCGGCGCTGGCCGAGACCGGGGCGGTCGACTCGCTCGACCTCAAGGGCTTCTACAAAGGGACCCCGGTCGACGTCGAGACCGACCCCGAGCTGTACGCGAAGCTGATCGAGACTTTCCCCGACGCCTGGCTCGAGGACCCGGATGTAACGCCCGAGACCAAACCTCTTCTTGATCCGGTGTCGGAGCGGGTGACCTGGGACGCACCGATCCACTCGATCGCCGACATCGAGGCGATGCCCTGGTCGCCGCCGAAGACGGTCAACGTCAAGCCCTCCCGCTTCGGCCCGATCCGCAACCTCTTCGCCGCCTACGACTACTGCGAGGAGCGCGGCATCGGCGCCTACGGTGGCGGCCAGACCGAGCTCGGCCAGGGGCGCGGCCAGATCCAGTACCTGGCCTCGATCTTTCACCCCGACACCCCCAACGACGTCGCCCCGGGCGGCTACAACGATCCCGAGCAGGCGACCAAGCCGGGGCTGCCGTCGAGCCCGCTCGAGCCGGCGATCGAGGAGATCGGCTTCCGCTGGAAGCTCTGAGGGCTGCCTAACCCGGTCTTCGGCCGACCGAATCCGGGCTTTCGGTTACGTTGGACTCGCCAGTCCGCCGACAAGGAGCCGAGATGTCCGACCGTTTCGCCGACGCCCTCAACGAGCAGATCGCCAACGAGTTCGCCGCCCACCAGCAGTACGTAGCCGCGGCCGTCTACTACGACGCCGAGACGCTCCCCCGCCTCGCCGCCTTCTTCTACCGCCAGGCGCTGGAGGAGCGCGAGCACGCGATGATGATGATCCGGTACCTGCTCGACGTCGGCGAGGAGGTTCGGATTCCGGACATCAAGGCGCAACGGACGAATTTCGACGACGGCAGCGCCCCCGTGCGGATGGCCCTGGAGCAGGAGAAACGGGTGAGCGAGGAGATCTTCGCCCTCTTCGAGCTCGCCCGCGACGTCAAGGACTTCCGGGCCGAGCAGTTCCTCCAGTGGTTCGTCAAGGAGCAGGTCGAGGAGGTGGCGCTGATGGGGGACCTCCTCAACGTCGTCGAACGCTCGCGCGAGAACCTGCTGCTGGCCGAGGACTACATCGTTCGCGAGAAACTCGGGGAAGAGGCCTCCGACCCGACGGCCCCCCCGATGGCGGGGGAGTAGGCGGGGCCGCCGCCTGGCTCTAGACCCAGGCGGCGAGGATCGAGTTCCCGGCCAGGAGCACCAGCAGCGCCACGCACCCGTAGTAGAGGCGGTCGACCCGGTTTTCGAGCCGCTCGAACCGCTTGTCGACCTGCTCGAAGCGCTTGTCGACCTGGTCGAAGCGCCTGTCGACCTGCTCGAAGCGCCGGTCGATCTGGTCGAAGCGGGCGTTGATGGCGACGATCAGCTCCTTCATCTCCTCGCGGGTGACCATCCGCGCGAAGCCTTCGCGCATCTCCTTGAAGCCCTCGTCCATGCGTCGGCTCAGGTCGTCGAGCCTGTCGTCGTTCCACCTGTTCACCGTGCTCTCCATCTTCAGTGCCTCCATAATGACAGGACTGTAGACAGAATGTTTCTACGCCTTGCGCGCAGAAACCAAAACTTCACGAGCCGGAGCGAAGGAACTTCGTGACTTTCAGCCGAGCCAGCCGGCTCGTTTGCGCATCGTCTTGATCCGGCGGAACTCGGCGATGTCCTCGCGCAGCGCGGCCGGGGCCGGGGCCGGCAGGAAGCGGGCCGGCAGCGGCGACTCGGCGACCTCCCCTTCGCGCTTGCTGACGCGGTAGGCGCGGGCGCCGCGACGGGCCGTCACCGCCGAGGGGCTCCCTTCCCCCTCCCAGAGGAGGCCGGCGTAGTCGTCGAGACCGTAGCCCCCCGGCATCCCGTCGCCGATCGCGTCCAGGTAGGCGGCGCGGCGCTCGGGTTCGTTGTTGTAGTGGACGCAGAGGCTGCCCCCGAGGAGGCCGAGGCCGGCCGCCTCCAGCGGCCGGCCGGAGGACTTGGTGATGCCGGCCTCGAACCAGCACATCGCGCCGGCGCTCTGACCGGCGAGGACGACCCCCTGCCGCCAGGCGAGGCTGAGGATCGCGGCGATGTCGTGCGCCTCCCAGACCGCGAGCAGGTTGACGAGGCTGCCGCCGCCGACGTAGATCAGGTCCTGGCCGAGGAGGTGGTCGCGCAGTTCCACCGGCCGCCGGCCGAGCCGGAAGAGGGAGACGTCGGAGGGCTCGCAGGAGCGCTCGCCGAAGGCAGAGTAGAAGCCGGCGATCTGGTCGGAGGTGTCGCCGCTGGCGGTCGGGAGGATGCAGATCCGCGGGCGCTCGCCGCCGCGTTCGCCGGCCAGCCGCAGCAGCAGCTCGCAAACGGCGCGGTCGGGAGGGCGGAAGCTGAAGTCGTGGCCGCCGAGGGCGAGGATCCGGCGCACTGGCGTCGCCGTCGTGGCGCGGGCCCCTACGGACATCAGGCGGCGGGGGCGGTCGAGAGCGCCTCCGGCAGGGGGGCCGCGGGGACGGCCTCTCGGTCGCCGAGGTAGGTGGTGGCGATCTGCATCTCCACTACGCGGGAGCCGGTGACGTCGAGGCGATAGCCGCGGGCCTGCGGCCGCGAGGCGACCACGCGGCTCAGTTCCTCGCCGGCGAAGTGGAGCGCCGCCCCGTCCTCGGCCGCGTAGCCGCCGCGCATCCCTTCGCGCAGGAAGCGGTGGTAGGCCTCGCCCCGCCTGGCCCCGCGCTCGTAGTGGACGCAGTTGCTGAACGGCAGCAGGCCGAGGCCGCGCAGCCGCTTCGGCTCCCCGTGGAAACCCGTCACCGCCTCCTCGAACCAGCAGAGCGAGCCGGCCGAGAGCCCGCAGAGGACGACCCCCGATTCCCACGCCTCGCGCAGGATCGAGTCGATCCCATGCGCCCGCCAGACCCCAAGCAGGCTGACGACGCTGCCGCCGCCGACGTAGACCAGGTCCTGGGAGAGGAGGTGGCGGCGGAGGTCGCTCGGCCCCTGCTCGCGGCGGAAGAGCGAGATGTGGCTTGGCTCGCAACGGTGGGCCGAGAAGGCCCGGTAGAAACGGACGATGTAGTGGTCAGCGTCGCCGCTGGCCGAGGGCAGGAAGCAGACCCGCGGCCGCTCGGCCCGCGTCAGCCCGAGCACGTAGTCGTCGAGCAGTGGGTTTCCCGACTCCATCGAGAAGCCGCCGCCACCGAAGGCAACGATCTGACGCGATGCCATCTCCATGTAGAGATGTTCGTCGCGCCCGGCCGCGCGGTCGTTGTACAGCGGTCCGAAGTTCAGCCTGCCGCGCTCGCCCCCGCGTACAGCAGGCGCAGCTTGTTGCGAGCGCGGTGCAGCCGCACCTTCACGGTCCCTTCCGGGATGCCGAGCCGGCGTGCGATCGTCGCCTGCGTCAGGTCCTCCTCGTATTTCATCTCCAGCAACCGCCGGTCGCGTTCGTTCAGGCCGGCCAGTGCCGCGTGCAGGTCGGCGAGCTCCACCGCGGCCAGCACCTGCTCGTCCTCGGCCCCCTCGCGCAACTCGATCCTCGCTGTCGGGTCGGGTCGGACCCGCGCGTGCTGGCGGAAGGCCTCGTTGCGGACGATCGCCGCCAGCCACTGGTTGCGACTGCCGGAATCGCGCAGGGTCGAGCGGCGACGCCAGGCCCGAAGCAGGGCATCCTGAGCTATGTCTTCGGCGTCGCCCGGATTGCTCGCGTAGCGATACGCCATTCGAAGACAGACCCTCTGTGCCTCACCCCACTCCCAGGCGTCGTCGTTCCCGCGACGATGCTCTATCGGAGTACTGATTGGACGAACCTACATAAGCAGTGCACCAAATTGCCACCTCTGTATTAGAAACTGTTCAGAGCTAGCGCAGGTCTTTGATCCGTGGCTAGGGAGGAGGGGGAAAAGCGACCGCAGTGGGCCGAGATCGCCTATGAGGCGATCGCCCCCGTCTACGACGACTTCACCGCCCACCACAACTACGACCTCTGGCTCGGGGCGCTGATGCCGAAGGTGGAACGGCACGGGATTCCCGGGCGCCGGCTGCTCGACGTCGCCTGCGGAACCGGCAAGAGCTTCCTCCCGCTACTGGAGAAGGGCTGGGACGTGACGGCCTGCGACATCTCGCCGAAGATGGTCGCGATCGCTCGCGAGAAGGTCGGCGACAGGGCGAAGCTCTCGGTCGCCGATATGCGGGATCTCCCGGTCTTCGGCGAGTTCGACCTCGTCTTCTGCCTCGACGACGCCGTCAACTACCTGCTCGGGACCGGGGAACTCGAGCAGGCGCTGCGGGGCATGCGCCGAAACCTCGGCCCCGGCGGGCTGCTGATGTTCGACGTCAACACGCTCGAGTCCTACCGCACCTTCTTCGCCGAAGAAGTCGTGGTCGAGCGGGACGGCCGGCGAATGATCTGGAAGGGGCGGTCCAGCCCCGAGGCTCCCCCCGGCACGATCGCCGAGGCGAGCTTCGAGGTCGAACCGCTGGACCCGGCCGCCGGCCCTCCGATCGCGCCGGAGCTACACCGCGAGCGCCACTTCCCCGAAGCGGAGGTGATGGCGGCCCTGGAGCGAGCGGGCCTGGAGTGCCTCGACGTCTTCGGCCACCACCACGACGCGGTCCCGAAACAGCCGTTGCACGAGCTCGACCACACCAAGGGCGTCTACATCGCCCGCGCCGCGACGACCTAGGCCTCGTCCGGGCGCTTCACCTCGCCGCGCCAGCCGCCGCTGGCGCCCTGCTCCTCGACCAGCTCCTTGAAGCGCTCGAGGTCGCCGTGGACGCGACGGTCCGCCGCTCCCAGCGCCTCCCCGATCCGCTCCTTGATCCCCTCGGGGACGAAGTCCATCTGGACCATCACCCGGGTGGTCGCGTCGTCGATGCGGTGAAAGGTGACGACGCCGGCGTTCTCCTTGCCGTCGACGTTGCGCCAGGCGACCCGCTCGTCCGGCTTCTGCTCGGTGATCTCGGCGTCCCATTCGTGGCGCGAGCCGCCGAACTCGGCAACCCAGTGCAGGTGGGTGTCGTCGATCTGGCGGATCTCTTCGACCCCGTCCATGAAGCGGGGGAACTCCTCGAACTGGGTCCATTGGTCGTAGACGCTGCGCAACGGCGCCTTGACCTCTATCGACTCCTCGATGGTGGACATCTTCGGCCCTCCTCTTGATCTCGTTTCGCTTTCCCCCTCCGAGTAGCCGATCGCGGGTGAGACGAAACGACCGCATGAACTCGGCGCGAAACGGGAAGCCAGAGTCAATGAGGGTGGATGGAATCTGCGAGCTGGTCCTCGAGACCGAAGACGTGCAAGGGCTGCGTGGCTTCTACGAGGGCCTGGGCCTGCGGCTCCTGCTCGAGGAAGAGGGGCGGGTGTGGCTGGCGCTCGGGGAACGCTGCCGACTCGGCATCTGGCCCCCCGGCGAGAAGGAGCACTCCGACCGTGGCGGTCGCCACGTCCACTTCGCCCTCTCCGTCCACGGCGACGAGCTCGACTCGCTGACCCGGGAGCTGCGCGACCGCAGCGTCGAGGTGGAGGGACCGGTCGAGCACGACGGCGGCGACCGCTCCGCCTACTTCTTCGACCCGGCCGGGAACCGCGTCGAGCTCTGGGACTTCTTCCGCGACGGCGACGGCGCCGCAGACGGCGTCATGGCGCTGGCCGAGAACGGCGATGGCGCGTAACCGGGTCCACATCGACGCCGCTCCCGAAGAGGTCTTCGCCGTCCTCTCCGATCCCGAGCACTACCCCGACTGGGTCGTCGGGGCGGCCGGGATCCGCGACTACGACGAGAGCTTCCCCGCCGTCGGCTCCCGCTTCCACCACAAGGTGGGGTCCTGGCCGATCGGCCTCAAGGACCACACCGAGGTCACCGAGATCGACGCGCCCCGCCGGATCGTGCTGAAGGCGAAGGCCCGGCCGCTGGGGACGGCGACGATCGCGATCGACCTGCGGGAGAGCGCCGGCGGTACCGATCTGCGGATGGAGGAGGTCCCCGGCGACCGCCTCACCTCGCTCCTCACCGGCAACCCGGTGGCCGACCAGGTGCTGCGGCTCCGCAACGCCGAGGCGCTGACGCGGCTGAAGCGGCTCGTCGAGGGCACCGAGGAGGGTGAGCCGATGCGCGAGCGGCCGCTGCCCGGCCAGCGCGTCCTCGTCACCGGCGGCAGCAGCGGCATCGGCCTCGCCGTCGCCGAGGGGCTGGTCCGGGAAGGGGCCCGGGTGGCGATCCTCGCCCGCAACGAGCTCGGCCTCGCCGCGGCAAAGCGCCGCCTGACCGAGCAGGGCGGCGACGCGGTCACCGTCGCCGCCGACGTCAGCGACCGGGAGGCCCTCGCCGCGGCGGTTGCGAGAGCGACGGACGAGCTGGGCGGCCTCGACGTCCTCGTCACCTCAGCCGCCAGCCTCTCCTTCGGCCGCTTCACCGAGACCGACCCGGAGGACTTCGAGCAGACCGTCGAGACCGTGCTCGGCGGCACCGTCGACACGATCCGCGAGGCGCTCCCCCACCTCGAGCGCTCGCGCGGCGCCATCGTCGCCGTCGGCTCGATCGCAGGGCGGATGCCGCTGCCGGGGATGGCCGCCTACACCACCTCCAAGCACGGTCTGGTCGGCTTCCTCGAGACGCTGCGGATCGAGCTCGAAGAGGGCGGCTCCTCGGTCACGCTCTCCCTGCTCAACCCGGGCGCCGTCGACACCCCCCTCTGGGACAACCTCGAAAGCTCGACCGGCCTGCTGCCGCCGGAACCGCCCTTCCCGTCCGTCTATTCGCCCGAGTCGGTGGCCGAATCGGTCCTCGGCGTCATTCGTCACCCCCGCGACGAGGTCACGGCCGGCGGTCTCGCCCGCGCCCAGGTTTTCTTCTACTCCCACTTCGGCAGCGTCGCCAAGCGGTCGATGCAGGCGCTGGCGCGGCTCGAGCACACCGCCGGAGACCGCCCGGCCGGCGAGGGCGCGCTCAACGACGGCAAGGGAGCCGGGGAGACCGAGGGAGGCTTCGGCGGGCGCCCGAGCGTCACGGTCAAGGCCCTCGGCGCCTGGGACGGGATGCTGCGGGCGATCGGGCGGAACTGAAGGTGACGGCCGACGCGGTCGTCATCGGCGCCGGTCCCAACGGCCTGATCGCGGCCAACCACCTCGCCGACCACGGCTGGGACGTCCTCGTCTGCGAGGAGCAGCCGGAGCCCGGCGGCGCCGTCCGCAGCGGCGAAGTGACCGAGCCAGGCTTCGTCCACGACCTCTACAGCGCCTTCTACCCGCTCACCCTCGCCTCCCGTCACGTCGCCCCGCTGGAGCTCGAGCGCTACGGGGTCAACTGGCTCAGCTCCCGCGGCGTCGTCGCCCACCCCCACCCCGACGGCCGCTGCGCCCTGCTCTCGATGGACTTGGAGGAGACCTGTGCCTCGCTCGACGCCTTCGCCCCCGGCGACGGAGAGGCCTGGCGGAAGCTGTTCGACCTCTGGCGGCGGGCCGGGCCGCACCTGGTCGGCGCCCTGCTGACCCCGCTGCCCCCGATCCGCCCCGCCGCCGGGATGCTGAGCGCGCTCGGGCCCCGCGGGCTCGCCGACTTCGCCCGCTTCTCGCTGCTGCCGGCGCGGCGGCTGGCGGAGGAGAGCTTCCGGGGGGAGGGCGGCGGCTGGCTGATCGCCGGCAACGCCCTCCACGCCGACCTGACGCCGGAGAGCTCTGGCGGCGGCATGTTCGGCTGGGTCCTCTGCGGCCTCGGCCAGCAGCATGGATACCCGGTGCCGGAGGGCGGGGCCGGGGAGATCACGCGGGCGCTGGTGCGGCGGCTGCGCGAGCGCGGCGGCGAAGTGATCTGCGGCACCCCGATCGAGCGAATAGAGGTGCGGGGCCGGCGCGCCCGAGCCGCCGTCACCGCCGACGGGCAACGGTTCGAGGCACGGCGCGCCATCCTCGCCGACTGCGGCGCGCCGGCCCTGTTCCTGAAGATGCTGCCCGAGGACGCCGTCTCGGAGCGGATCCGGGCGGACCTGCGCAACTACCAGTACGACAACTCGACCTTCAAGGTGAACTGGGCGCTCCGCGAGCCGATCCCCTGGAGCGCCGCGGACGCCCGCCGCGCCTCCACCGTCCACGTCGCCGAGGGGATGGACGGGCTCACCAAGGCGACGACCCAGCTGGCGGCGAGCGAGATCCCCGAGCGCCCCTTCCTGGTCCTCGGCCAGTACTCGATGGTCGATCCCACGCGCTCGCCGGCGGGGACCGAGACCGCCTGGGCCTACACCCACGTCCCCCAGCGGCCGCGGCGGGACGCGGCGGGGGAGCTGCGCGGCGACTGGGACGGCGAGGACGCGGAGCTGTTCGCCGACCGCATGGAGGAGGAGGTCGAGCGGCTCGCGCCCGGCTTCCGCCGGCTCATCGTCAAGCGCCACGTCCAGACCCCGCTCGACCTCGAGCGCCACAACCGCAACCTCGTCGGCGGCGCGATCAACGGCGGCACCGCCCAGCTCTACCAGCAGGCGATCTTCCGGCCGTTCCCCGGGCTGGGGCGGCCGACGACGCCGGTCCGCGGCCTCTACCTCGCGTCCTCCTCGGCCCATCCCGGCGGCGGCCTCCACGGCGGCCCAGGCGGCAACGCGGCGCGGACGGCATTGCGGCTGGAGCGCGCCCGCGGCCTCCTCGGCCTCGGCTCTCGCTAGACAGCCTGTATAGAAACTGGCTCGAGCCGGGCGAAGTACCCGAACCAGATGCCGGATCGCTCCACCAGCCGCAAGCCGGCGTCCCGCCCCATGCGCTCGAGGGCGGCGGCGGTCGTGAAGTGCGGATCGCCGAAGAGCTCGCCGACGACGAGGCGACCGCCGGGGGCGAGGACGCGGCGGATCTCCCGCAGCGCCGCGTCGCCGTCGGGAATCTCCCCGAGCACCGCGGTGAGGATGACGGCGTCGACCGAGGAGTCCTCGTAGGGGAGGTTCGTGGCGTCCCCCTCGGTCGGAACGAGGTTCGTCAGCCCGCGCTCGGCGGCGGCCCGAATCACGTGGTCGAGGAACTTCCGCTGCAGGTCGAAGAGCTCCAGAGTGCCCTCCGGCACCACCCACTCGGCGAGGTCGAGGCTGTAGTAGCCGGTGCCGACGCCGATCTCGAGCAGGCGCTCGCCGGGCTGGGGCCGCAGCACCGAGCGCAGTCGCTCGCGGGTGATGATCGGGTGCGGGGCTTCGACCCAGAAGCGCTGGCCGTAGGGGCAGGCGGAAGGGTTCTTGCGCCACCAGAGCGCCGCCCCTACGGTCGCCGCGACAGCTGCTCCGAGCAGGTGCCGGGCTCTCATCGGGCTCGCCTAGCCGCCGAAGCCGACCCGGTGCTCGCCGGACTCGACGCGGAGGAACTGGACTTTGCCCAGGTAGAGGGCGACCGTCCCCTCCTCGGTGTGGAGGTCGTGCCAGCCGCCCTGCTCGAGCCGCGACCGCAGGTCCTTCAGGTCCGCCTCGCCGAGCCGGGTGGAAATCACCTGGCCGCCCTCGAAGCCGATCTCGACTCTTTGCGCATCCGCCATCAGTGACCTCCCGCGGGTTCGACGATCTCGGTCAGGACCCCGCCGGTGGAGCGGGGGTGAAGGAAGGCGACGCGGCTGTCGCGGATCCCGGTCCGCGGCTCGGAGTCGATCAGCTGGATCCCGGCGGCGGTGATCTTCTCCAGCGCCGCCTCGATGTCGTCGACCGCGTAGGCGACGTGGTGCAGGCCGGCCCCGTTCTTCGCCATGTACTTGCCGACCGGGGTGTCGGGGCCGAGCGGCGCCAGCAGCTCGACGTGGCCGTCGCCGACGTCGAGCAGGACCGCCTCGACCCCTTGCGACTCCACCGTCTCGCGGTGGGCGAGCTCCATCCCGAAGCCGTCGCGGTAGAGCTCGATCGCGGCGTCGATTTCCTCGACGGCGACTCCGATGTGGTCGATCCTTCCGAACACGGCGGCGAAGTCTATGCGCCCTCGGCCCGGAGGATCTCCTCCAGCGCCGCCACCGCGACCTCGAGCTGCTCGGGCGTCGGCTCCTTCGTCGCCCAGTGGCGCTGGATCTCGCGGCCGGGGGTGTGGAAGGCCTCGGCCAGCGGGTCGCCATGGTGGCGGTCGCTCCAGGCGAACATCTCGACCGCGAGCGAGGCGCCGCCGAGGCCGACGCCGGCGCGGGCGGCCGAGCTCGGGTTCGAGACCAGCCGCTCCAGGAGGACGGTGCCGCCGGCGGAGAGCAGCATCATCGGCACGATCAGGTTGGAGCCGCAGCGGTCGTGCTCTTTCGGCACCGCGGCCACGTCCTCCACGACCCCCTGCTCGTAGGCCGCGATCGTCTTGTGCTCGGCGCCGTGGTAGGCGGCGAGGTCGCGGTCAAGGAGGGCGACCAGCGCCGGCACCGCGCCGATCGCCTGCACGACCCCCTCGCGCACGGCCGTGGCCGGGGCGCGCTTGCGCAGCAGGGAAGTGGCGACGATCGTCGCGCCGGCGGCGGCGAGGACGCGCCGGTCCTCGAACGGCAGCCGCGCCGCGGGCAGACGCCGCCGCGCCAGCGGCAGCACCGCGAGCGCCTCGGCCAGTTTCACCGGGCCGCGCAGCCCCGGCAGCTTCGCGACCAGGCCGGGGGCAAGCTCCGGCTTGCGCTCGGACGCGACTTCGATCCCGCCGTCGCGGCCGCGCACGGCGGCCGCCCAGTGGGTCGGCCCGTGGATCAGCAGCCCGTTGCGAAGGGCCATCCCGCCGAGGCGGAGCTTCTGCGGCTGCTCGGAAGCCATGCAGTGACGATACGGCACGTGAGAGGGCGTCGAGCCCAGTCCACTCGACGCCCTCGTCCCCCCTGTTTGAACCACCCGGCCGGAGCCCCCCAGTCCAGGTCTCCGGCCGGGTTGTCGGCTCTCCCTGGCATTAGCTCGGTGAGCCGTATATGAGAACCCCACAGGGACCAGAAGTTGCGCGGCCGTTCTACAAACTGTCTAATTTTTTCCTTAAGGCCGCGAGCCGCTCCCCCAGCTCGGCCTCGAAGCCCCGATCGGTCGGCTCGTAGAAGCGGCTGCCGCGGAGCTCCTCCGGCAGCAGCGGCTGGCTGCTGACGGCGCCCGGCTCGTCGTGCGCGTAGCGGTAGCCCTCGCCGCGACCGAGCGCGGCAGCGCCGGGGTAGTGGGCGTCGCGCAGGTAGTCGGGGGGCGTCTTGGCGCCGTTCGCCCGGACCTCGGCGCGGGCGGCCGAAAGCCCTTTGTAGGAGGCGTTCGACTTCGGCGCCAGGGCCAGGTAGACGGCGGCCTGGGCGAGGTTCAGCGCGCACTCCGGCAGGCCGACGCGGTCGACCGCCCGCGCCGCCGCGTCGGCGACGAGAAGCGCCTGCGGATCGGCGTTGCCGACGTCCTCGGAGGCGAGGATGACCATGCGGCGGGCGATGAAGCGCGGGTCCTCCCCGCCCTCCAGCATCACCGCCAGGTAGTAGAGCGAGGCGTCGACGTCGGAGCCGCGGGTGGCCTTGATCCAGGCCGAGACGAAGTCGTAGTGACGGTCGCCGGCGCGGTCGTAGTCGATCGCCTTGCGCTGCAGCGCGTCCTCGACCGCGGCGACGTCGACCTCGCCGTCGGCGCGCTCGACCGCCCGCTCCAAGGCCGCGAGCGCGACGCGGGCGTCACCGCCGCTGCGCAGCGCCAGCATCTCCAGCGCCTCGTCGGAGACCGCCGGGGGGTCGGCGATCCCCCGCTCGGGGTCGCCCAGCGCCCGCCGCAGCAGCGCTTCCACCTGCGCCGGCTCGAGCGGTCGCAGCTCGTAGACCTGAGCCCGCGAGAGCAGGGCCGAGTTGACCTCGAAGTAGGGGTTCTCGGTCGTCGCCCCGATCAGGGTCAGCGTCCCGTCCTCGACCGCCGGCAGCAGCGCGTCCTGCTGGGCCTTGTTGAAGCGGTGGATCTCGTCGAGGAAGAGGATCGTCGGCCGCCCGCTGGCTCGCCGCCGCTCCCCCGCCCGCTCGATCACCGCCCGGATCTCCGCTTTGCCCGCGTTCACCGCCGACTCCTCCTCGAAGGCCCCCTGCGCCCCCGCCGCAGCGATCCGCGCCAGCGTCGTCTTCCCCGCCCCGGGAGGCCCATAGAGGATCGCGCTGTGCGGCTTCCCGGACTCGATCGCGCTCCGCAACGCCGACCCCTCACCCAGCACGTGCTCCTGCCCGATCACTTCCTCAAGTGAGCGCGGGCGCATCCGGACGGCGAGCGGCGCGTCCCTCAGCAGCTCAGCCTTCCCCCCGGGCGCTTCCTCGCCCGTATCGAACAGTCGGTCCTCCACCACCGCCCAGTATGAGGGGATAGGGGGAGGGGTCGCCGGACCCTCCCCGCTGTTGTCCGCCGACCCCTCCCCCTATCCCCTCTCAAGCACCGGCCGTACAATCGACCGATGGCGACCACCGAGCAGAAACCCGCAGCCCTGTCCACCTCGACCCTCGAGTCGTTCAACCCGGCGACCGGTGAGCTGGTCGGCTCGGTGCCGACGATCGTCCCCGAGGAAGTTCAGGGCGTGGTCGACGACGTGGCCCGGATCCAGCCCGCCTGGGCGGAGCTCCCGACGAAGACGCGGGCCTCCTACATGAAGCGCGCCGCCGACGCGCTGCTCGACGACATCGACGAGATCGCCGAGCTGCTGACGAAGGAGCAGGGGAAGCCCCGCGCCGAGTCCTACACGATGGAGCTGCTGCCGACCGTCGACGCCCTGCACTGGTGCGCGAAGGAGGGGCCGAAGATCCTCGCCGACGAGAAGGTGCCGATGACGCAGGCCTTCACGCTCTCCAAGAAAGGCCGCTTCAGCTACGAGCCGATCGGCGTCGTCGGCGTCATCGCCCCCTGGAACTACCCCTGGTCGATCCCCTTCGGCGAGGTCGCGATCGCGCTGATGGCCGGCAACGGCGTCGTCCTCAAGCCGGCGAGCCTGACGCCGCTGCTGGGCGAGCGGATCGCGCGCGTCTTCGAGAAGGGCGGCCTGCCGGAGGGCCTCGTCCGCGTCGTCCACGGCGGCGGCCGGATCGGCGACGCCCTCTGCCGCTCCAGCGTCGGCAAGGTCTTCTTCACCGGCTCGGTCGACGTCGGCCGCAAGGTCGGCGAGGTCTGCGCCGGCGAGCTCAAGGGCTCGGTGCTGGAGCTGGGCGGCAAGGACCCGATGATCGTCTGCTCCGACGCCGACCTCGCCAACGCCGTCTCCGGCGCCGTCTGGGGCGGCTTCGCCAACGCCGGCCAGACCTGCTCGGGGATCGAGCGCGTCTACGTGATGCGCGACGTCGCCGACCGCTTCGTCGAGGGCGTCGTCCGCGAGACCGAAAGGCTGCAGGTCGGCAACCCGCTCGACTGGGACACGGAGATCGGCCCGATGACCTCCGAGGACCAGTACGGGATCGTCGTCGACCTGATCGAGGACGCCGTCGCCTCCGGCGCGACCAAGCACTGCGGCGGCCCGGTCGACCCGCCCGGCCTCGCCGCCGGCCGCTACATCGCCCCCACCGTCCTCACCGGCGTCACCCACGAGATGCGGATCATGCGCGAGGAGATCTTCGGCCCGGTGCTGCCGATCGTGGTCGTCGACTCCGAGCAGGAGGCGATCGACCTCGCCAACGACTCCGAGTTCGGCCTCGGCGCCTCGGTCTGGACCAAAGACCGCCAGCGCGGCGCCCGGATCGCGCGGCGGATCGAATCCGGCATGGTCTGGGTCAACGACCACTCCTTCAGCCACGGCGCCTGCCAGTGCGCCTGGGGCGGGGTCAAGGACTCGGGACTCGGCCGCTCCCACTCCAAATTCGGCTTCTACGAGTGCGTCAACATCAAGATGAACGCCTGGGAGCCGGGCCTCACCCGCGACTTCTGGTGGCACCCCTACGACGAGACCCTCGGCGAGGCCGTCAAAGCCTCGGCCAAAATCCTCTACGGCAAGGGCGAGGTCCGCGCCAAGGCGCTGCGCGAGGGCATGGGCCCGCTCCTAAAAGTCGGCCGCCGCACCCTGAAGAAGCGCCGCTAGCCCGCCGAAACCGCAAAAACCCCTCTTGAGGAAGGGTTTTTGCGGTCTCGGTGAAGTCGGGGGTCAGCCGCCGGCGATTTCGACCGTCTTCGAGACGGCGCCGAGGCACTTGTAGATCGGACCGGCGGTCGCCTGGGTGGACGGCTTCACTTCGGCGTAGACCTTGGCCGGGATCTTGATGTTTTCGTTCAGCGCGTCGAGGTCGGCGCGCCAGTTGCCGTTCGGCTTCGACTCGGACCGGCTGAGGACGCCGTTGCCCTTCTGCTTGAGGACGACGATCCGTTCGCCGACGCAGTTCGAGTTCGCCGACTTGACCTTGCCCTGGTAGCCGCTGGCACCGAGGGTGACTTCGGATTTGACCTTGACGGTCTCGCCCGGCCCGGCGGCGATCACCGCGGAGGCGCCAAGGGCGAGTACCGCGAGGGCGGCGGCGAGCGCTGCCAGGTGACTGGTCTTCTTCATCGATCCTCCTTGTCAGGGGCACTTACCCCGGCGAAATTGCCGCGGCAGCCTACGCGATGGCGGCTACGGCGGGCAGCTTCTCCAGAGGCCGAGCGCGTGCTGGCGGGCCCAGGCTTCCGCCTTCAGCAGCTCGCGCGAGTAGCGGTCGTTGGGACGGCCGCGTTGCGGATCGATCGCGGCGACGGCCACTCCGCGACGTAGCAGCCGCTGGTTGACGAGTCGTTCCTGACGATCAAACAGGTAGAGAAGGTTGCGGTCGAACACATCGGAGCGGCGGGTGTCATAGGCAAAGCCAACCGGGGTGCCGACGGGGATCATTTCTTCCAGCGTCTCGAGCGCCGCGTGACCACCGGGGTCGGTCAGTTCCGGCGCGTCGAGCCCGATCAGGCGCACCCGCCTTTCCCCTCGGGGGGTGCCCAGCAGCACCGTGTCGCCGTCGGTTATTTCGAGGACTTTCCCCTCAGCCGTCACCCGAGGCTGAGTCACGGTTCCGGGCCGCCGCCTCACCCCGGGTTCGACAAGACCAGTCGCACGAGCTTTGAAGCGGGGTGGCCAATCGGCGGCGTTGAGGTTTCTGGCGCGCCACAGACCGACCTTCCGCAGGTACGTGGGGCGCAGGTCGAACCAGAATTTGGCCTTCGCGAGGTTTGCTTCGGTCAAGGCGGCCCCCTCGAGGTGGGCGTCGGGGAGCATCGCCCCGACCAGGCTTCCTCCCGTCAGGCAGGCGCGTCGCAGGTCGGCGCCGCTCAGCTGCGCTCGGGTCAGGTCCGCACCCTCCATCCGCGCTTCCCTCAAGTTCGCCACCCGCGCCGTGACCGCGACCAGTCGCGCTTCGGAGAGATCGGCTTCGCGCAGGTCGGCTGCTTCCAGGTTCGCCCCCGTCAGATCGGCACCCGAGAGGTCGGCGCCCCGCAGACGCGTGTCGACCAGGCTCGCTTCGCGCAGGTCGGCGTCTTCGAGATCAGCGTCTTCGAGGTTCTTCCCCGAGAGGTCGAAGCGGTTCAGGTCCTTGCCGTGCAGGTCGATCCCGGGCATCTGCTGCTGAAACCCGAGCGAGGCCTGCAAAGCCTCTCGTTCTTCGATCGGCCGCCGCAGGTCGCCGATCAGCCAGACGGCGAAGGCGAGCAGCCCGGCGACCAGCAGACTGCGGCCGATCTCACCCCAGGCTTCGGTGGCCTTGACGTTCTTTGTGGCTTTTTCCAGGGTCTTCTCGTCTCTCAGCGCAGCGAGCGCGACGGCGCCGCCGTAGACGAACAGGAGAAACAGGGAAAGACCGGCGTAGGCGCCGAGCCTTTCGGGCTCGGAGCGAACGGCGTCCGCGGCGAGCACCACGGCGATCAACCCCGCCAGCAGGACGATGCGCAGAGGTCTCGTCCAAACCGATCGAAGGATCCGCTTGGCCATCTCCCAAACCACCATCGCCAGGTAAGGTATCCGAGCGTACCTGAATAATCGATGGAAATTCGGACGATTTCAGGACCGACGCTGAACGCGACGGGCGGCGGATGGGCATCACAATCCCCGGGTGGCCCTCGACGAGACCTCGGCTGGGCAGCCCGCGATCGCCGTCGCCGGGCTGCGGCGCGACTACGGCGACAGGCCGGCGCTCGAGGGCGTCGCCTTCGAGCTGCCCGCCGGCTCCTCCCTCGTCGTCCTCGGCCCCAACGGCGCCGGCAAGACGACGCTGCTGCGGATCCTCGCCACCCTGCTGCGCCCGAGCGGCGGCGAGGTCGCCGTGCTCGGCTGCTCGCTGCCCGACGAGGCCTGGAAGCTGCGCGGGCGGATCGGCTACCTCGGCCACGAGCCGCTCCTCTACCGCGACCTCAGCGGCC
The DNA here is from genome assembly GCA_035764245.1 of Solirubrobacterales bacterium. Taxonomy (GTDB): domain Bacteria; phylum Actinomycetota; class Thermoleophilia; order Solirubrobacterales; family 70-9; genus VAYN01. The sequence continues at coordinate 43,326 of DASTZP010000024.1, read as the reverse complement.
GCGAGAACCTCCGCTTCCAGGCGCGCCTGTACGGGATCGAGCGGGCCGCGGCCGAGGCCCGGATCGAGGAGCTGCTGCGGGCGGTGGCGATGGACCGCCGCGCCGACGAGCGCGTCGCCGAGCTCTCGGCCGGGATGCGCCAGCGGCTCTCGATCTGCCGCTGCGTCCTCCACGAGCCGGACCTGCTGCTGCTCGACGAGCCCGACTCCAACCTCGACGCCGAGGGACGCGAGCTGGCGCGGGCGCTGATCGGCCCCGGCACCGGGCGGACCCGCGTCGTCGTCACCCATGACCCCGAGCGCCACGTCCCCGAGGCCGACCAGACGCTCCGCCTCGGGATCGGCGAGGCGGCGGTGGTCTCGTGACCCCCTCGCGCGCCGCCTTCGCGGCAATCCTCGGCAAGGACCTGCGCTCGGAGCTCCGCACCCTGCAGTCGCTGCCGGCGATGGCGCTCTTCGCCGTCACCACCTTCGTCGTCTTCCGCTTCGGCCTCGACCGCACCAGCCTCTCCGGCAGCCTCGCCTCCGGCGTCCTCTGGGCGACCCTCCTCTTCGCCGCCGTCCTCGGCATCAACCGCCTCTTCGTCTCCGAGCGCGAGGAGGGGGGCTTCGACGCGATCCGGCTGGCGCCGATCGACCGCACCGTCCTCTTCGCCGCCAAGGTCGCGGCGCTCCTCGTTTACCTGGGGGCGCTGGAGCTCGTCACCGTGCCGATCTTCGCAATCTTCTTCCTCGACGACGCCGCCGGCCTCGGCCCCCTCGTCGCCGTCCTCCTCCTCGCCGACCTCGGCCTCGCCGTCACCGGCACCCTGATCTCCTCGATGGCGGTCAACTCGCGCGCCCGCGACCTGCTGGTTCCGCTGGTCCTGCTGCCGCTGGCGGTGCCGCTGATGATCGCCGCCACCGGGGCGACCGAGCCACTGCTTTCGCTGGGCGGGCCTTCCTACGATCGCTTCGGCACCTGGCTGATGGTGCTCGGCCTATACGATTTGATCTTCGGCCTGGTCGGCTACGCGGTTTTCGACTTCCTCCTCGAGGACTGACCGGGCCGCCTCCCCGACCTTCCTGGCATGTACGGCAAAGGACTGAGACCCCTCTCGATCGCCACCGTGGCGATGATTGCCCTGTCGCTCTCGCTGGTCTTCTTCTACGCGCCGCTCGACGCCGACCAGGGCTTCATCCAGAAGATCTTCTACATCCACGTGCCGCTGGCGATGGTGGCGCTGGTCGGCTTCGTCGTCGGCGGCGTCTTCGCGGTCCTGCACCTGCGCTCGAACGATCGCAAGTGGGACGCCTACTCCTACGTCGCGATCCACATCTCGGTCATCTTCGGCGTCGCCGTCCTGATCACCGGCGCGATCTGGGCCAAGGCCTCCTGGGGCCACTGGTGGGTCTGGGACGAGCCGACGCTGGTCAGCTTCCTGATCGTCTTCCTGCTCTACGCGACCTACTACCCCTTCCGCTACGCGATCGAGGACCGCGACCGCCAGGCCCGCTACGCCTCGGTCTTCGCCGTCACCGCCGGCGCCTTCGTGCCGCTCAACTTCATGGCGGTGCGGATGGCCGAGAGCCTCGTCCACCCGCGCACCTTCGCCACCGCCGACGGCGGCCTGCCCGGCGAGATGATGCTGACCTTCCTCTGCTCGCTGGTCGCGATCGGGCTGCTCTGGACGACCCTGGTCAAGTTCGAGCTGACCGCGAAGAGCGCCTCCGGCCAGGTCAAGCGCCTGCGCCGCGCCCTCGACGCGCCGGTCGCCGGCGGCAGCTCCCGGATCGCCCCGGAGGTGAGCTGATGGGCTTCCTCCTCGCCGCCCCGGCGCTGCCGCTCGACGAGGCCGGCAAGTACGTCGCCGGCGCCTACGTCGTCTTCGTCGTGCTGCTCGTCGTCTACGTCGCGATCATGGCGGCGAAACTGCAGCGGATCGAGCGCGAACTGCGCGAGGTCGCGACGATCGCCGAGGACCGCAAGGCGGAGCCGCGCGAGGAGGTGAGCGCCTGAGATGGCGGAGCTGCTCGCCCTCGGCGTCTCCCACAAGACCGCCCCGCTCGACCTGCGCGAGCGCCTCTCGCTGACCGAGGGCCGCGCGGTCGGCGCCCTCGCCGAGCTCACCGCCGCCGACGGGATCCACGAGGCGGCCGCGATCTCGACCTGCAACCGGACCGAGCTCTACCTGATCGTCTCCGACCCGGTCGAGGCCGAGTCGACCGCGCTCGGCGTCCTCACCCGCCAGGCGGAGATCCGCCCGACCGAGCTGCTCAGCCACCTCTACTCGCTGCGCGCGACCGAGGCCGCCCGCCACCTGCTGCAGGTGACCGCCGGGCTCGACTCGATGATCCTCGGCGAGGCGGAGATCCAGGGGCAGGTCAAACGGGCGTATGAGCTGGCGATGGTCGAGGGCGCCACCGGGCCGATCCTCAACCGCCTCTTCCGCGACGCCCTCACCGCCGGCGGCCGCGCCCGCGAGGAGACCGGGATCAGCCAGAAGGGCGTCTCGATCCCCTCCGTCGCGGTCGAGCTGGCGCGGCGGGCGATCGGGGACCTCTCCGACCGCCGCGTCCTCGTCGTCGGCGCCGGCGAGACCGCCGAGCTCGTCGCCAAAGCCCTGGTCGTCCGTGGGGTCGCCACCGTCTTCGTCGCCAACCGCCACTACGACCGTGCGATCGGCCTCGCCCAGCGCTTCGACGGCACCGCCGTCCGCTTCGACGAGCTGCCCGAGCAGCTGACAAGCGCCGACATCGTCGTCTCCGCGACCAACTCACCGCACCACATCGTCGAGCGCGACGAGCTCGCACACGTGATGGAGCAGCGCCCCGAGCGGCCGCTGCTGGCGATCGACCTGGCGGTGCCGCGCGACGTCGACCCCGCCTGCCGCGAGGTCGCCGGGGTCACCGTCCACGACATCGACGACGTCCAGCAGATCGTCGAACGCAACGAGAGCGGTCGCGAGGCCGAGGCGCGCCGGGCGGAGCAGATCGTCGAGGCCGAGCTCGACCGCTTCGAGCGCTGGCTCGGCCTACAGGAGGTGGTGCCGACGATCAGCACGCTGCGCGAGCATGGCGACGAGGTCGTGCGCCGGGTCCTGGCCGAGAACGAGGGCCGCTGGGAGAGCCTCTCCGACGCCGACCGCGAGCGGCTGGAGAAGATGGCGAAGGCGATCGCCTCGCGGCTCCTGCACGAGCCAACCCTGCGGATCCGCAACTCCGCCTGCTCGGGCGAGTCCTACTTCTTCGTCAGCGCCCTGCGCGAGCTCTTCGGCCTCGAAGTCGAGACCGCGCCCGAGGGCGAAGCTCAGACGGACAACGTCACCGAGCTGCGCCGGCGCGACCAGAAGGGCTGAGGTGCGGATCGCGACGCGCGGCAGTGCCTTGGCGCTGACCCAGGCGCGTTGGGTCGCCGACCGGCTCGGCGGCGCCGAGCTGGTCGAGGCGAGCTCCGACGGCGAGCCCGGCGACAAGTCGCGCTTCGTCCGCGGGGTCGAGCGGGCGCTGCTGGCCGGAGAGGCGGAGATCGGCGTCCACTCGGCGAAGGACCTGCCGGGGGAGATGCCGGAGGGCCTGGAGATCGCCGCCGTGCCCGAGCGCGAGGATCCGGCCGACGTCTGGATCGGCGCCGGCAGCTCGCTCGAGGACGTTCCCGAGGGGGCGCGGGTCGGCACCGCCAGCCTGCGCCGCCGAGCCCAGCTGCTGGCGGCGCGGCCCGACCTGCGGGTCGAGGAACTGCACGGCAACGTCGACACCCGCCTGCGCAAGCTCGAGGAGGGGGAGCTGGACGCGATCGTCCTCGCCGCCGCCGGCCTGCGCCGGCTGGGACGCGAGCGGGAGATCGGGTTCGCAATCCCGGTTGAGCGGATGGTGCCGGCCGCGGGCCAGGGCTCCCTGGCGCTGCAGGTGCGCAGCGCGGACGAGGAGACCGGCGATGTGGCGACGGCGATCGGCGACCTGACGGCGATGCGGGAGCTGACCGCGGAGCGAACCGTCGTTGCCCTCCTGGAGGCGACCTGCGCGAGCCCGCTCGGCGCCCACGCCCGGGTCGAGGGAGGGCGGATCGCGATCGACGCCTTCGTCGGCCTCCCCGACGGCAGCGAGTGGCTCCGCGACCGCTTCGAGGCCGACGCCGGTGAGCCGGCGCTGGCCGGAGCCGAGCTGGCCCGGCGCCTGCTCGGCGCCGGCGCCCGCGAGCTTCTCGACCGGGCCGAGGAGATGGCGTGAGCGCCCGGCCGGGAGTCGTCTACCTCGTCGGCGCCGGGCCGGGAGACCCGGGCCTGATGACCGCGCGCTCGCTGGAGTTGATCGCCAGCGCCGACGCCGTCTTCTACGACCGTCTGATCCCGCCCGGCGCGCTCGACGGCGCCCGCCCCGAGGCCGAGCTCGTCTACGTCGGCAAGCAGCCGGGGGTGCCCTCGGTGCCCCAGGAGGAGATCGGCGAGCGCCTGATCGAAGCGGCCCGCGGCGGCAGGAGCGTCGTCCGCCTCAAGGGTGGCGACCCCTTCGTCTTCGGCCGCGGCGGCGAGGAGGGGGAAGCGCTGCGCGAGGCGGGGATCGAGTTCGAGGTGGTTCCCGGAGTCACCGCCGGCGTCGCCGCCACCGCCTACGCGGGCATCCCGGTCACCCATCGCGACGACGCTTCCGCGGTCGCCTTCGTCACCGGCCACGAGGGCCCCGAGAAGGAGGAGAGCGCGCTCGACTGGCCGGCGCTCGCGCGCTTCCCCGGCACGCTCGTCTTCTACATGGGCGTGAAACGACTGGCCGAGAACGCCGCGGCGCTGATCGAGGCCGGGCGCGACCCCGACGAGCCGGCCGCCGCGATCGAACGCGGGACCTGGCCGGGGCAGCGCACCGTCACCGCAACCCTGGGGGCGATCGCCGACCTCGTCGTCCGCGAGGAGATCAAGGCGCCGGCGCTGATCGTCGTCGGCGAGGTCGCCCGCCGCCGGGAGGAGCTCGCCTGGCTCGAGCGCCGGCCGCTGCACGGCAAGCGCGTGGTCGTCACCCGCGCCCGCGCCCAGGCCAGCGGCCTCGCCACAACGCTCCGCGGGCTGGGCGCCGAGGTGGTCGAGCTACCTGCGATCCGGATCGAGCCGCGGATCGAGAGCGAGGAGGTGCGGGGGGTTGCCGGCGCGCTCGGCGTCTACGAGCTCGTCTGCCTCACCAGCCCCAACGGCGTCCGCCTGCTCTTCGAGGCGATGGAAGCCGCCGGCGTCGACGCGCGGGCACTGGCCGGCGTCACCGTGGCGGCAATCGGCCCGGGGACCGCCCGCGCGCTGGCTGAGCGCGGCGTCCTCGCCGACGTGGTCCCCGAGCGGTTCGTCGCCGAGGGGCTGATCGAAGCCCTGGCGGACCACGAGGTCGCCGGCGCTCGCGTCCTCGTCGCCCGCGCCGCCGAGGCCCGCGACGTCCTCCCCGACGCGCTGCGCGAGCGCGGCGCCGAGGTCGACGTCGTCGCCCTCTACGAGACCGTCCGCGAGCAACCGGGGGACGAAGAGGTCGAGGCCGCCCAGAGCGCCGACTACGTCACCTTCACCTCGTCCTCGACCGTGACCAACCTGACCGAGGCCCTCGGCGACCGCTTCCCCGCCGACGCCCGGATCGTCTCGATCGGCCCGATCACCAGCGAGACCGTCCGCGCCGCCGGCCTCGAAGTCGACGTCGAGGCCGAGCGCCACGACGTCGACGGCCTCCTCGCCGCCCTCCTCGCCGACGCAGGCGAATGAGCTTCGGCACGCCGCACCGCCACTACCGCCGCACCGACTCGACCAACACCCGCGCCCGCGAGCTCGCCGCCGCCGGAGCCCCCCACGGCACCGTCGTCACCGCGAGCGAGCAGACCGCCGGCCGCGGCCGCCAGGGCCGCACCTGGACCGCCCCCCCAAACAAAGCCCTCCTCTACTCCGCCATCGTCCGCCCCCTAGAGGACCACCACACGATGCTCCCCCTAGCGGTCCCCCTAGCCGTCTGCGAAGCAGCAGAACAACTCAACCCCGACCTCGAGTGCAAGGTCAAGTGGCCGAACGACATCCACGTAGAAGGCCGCAAGCTCGCCGGCGTCCTAATCGAGGCCCGCCCCCAAGACAGCTGGGCAGTAATCGGAATCGGCCTGAACCTCTGCATCCAGCCCGACGAGTTCCCTGAGGAACTCCGCGACTCGGCAATCTCGATCTTCAGCGCCGCTCGCAGGACCGGCGGGAGGGGGTCCGCCGGGCCCTCCCCGCTGTTGCCCGCCGGACCCCCTCCCGTCGGTCCCCTGAACCAACGCTTGGACCACTGGGTTTACGCAGAACCAGACGAAGTCCTCACCGAGTGGCGCAACCGCGACGCGCTGAAAGGAAGAGAGGTCGCCTGGGAGGGCGGCTCAGGAGTCGCCGACGGCGTCGACGACCGAGGCTACCTCGTCGTCATCGCCCCCGGCGGCGACCGCGTCGCCGTCGGCGCCGGCGAGGTCCACCTCACCCGCTTCTGAATCTTTCGCCTTGCGGCGTCGGTTGCGAGCGGGCTTCGCCTCGCCCTCGGGCGGCCCGCCGTTGGCGCTCTTCCCGTTCTGCCCGTCTTTGCGTTTGCGCTTGCGCCGCCGCTTGCCCCCTTTGGGGAAGTTCTTCAGCAGCTCGCGTGCCACCGCCGAGGGTTTCCGCGCCATCCGCATCCGCGCCCCGCGCAGGACCTCCTCGCCCTCGGGAGTGTGGGAGACCGCCGCCGCCAGCAGCGCCACCGCCAGCCGCCGATCCTGTTTGCGCGCCGCGTGGACGAGCCGCCGCGCGTTGCGCCCGTGGGCCCGGCCGGAGGAGTTGACGAGCAGGCCCAGCAGCCGCTTCGTCTCCGGCCAGCGCTGGACCGCGTACTCCTCGTGCAGTTCGCGGGTGTAGGAGGCGAGGCGCCAGACCCACGCCTGCGCCTGGTCGCGGCGGCCGATCCGCTTGTCGATCAGCGCCTGCAGCAGGGTTTTCGTCCCCGCCCGTTTGTCCTCCCGGCTCCAGGTGCCGACGATGTCGATCGCATCGTCGAACGCCTCCGCATCGCCGAGGTCGGCGATCTCCCCCAGCGCTTTCAGCCGCAGCTGCGAGTTGCGGTTGCGCTGCACGCAGGTGAGCAGGAAGCGCTTGCGCAGCTCCTTGGTGCGGTCGTTCTGCAGCATCGCCCGCGCCCGCCGCCAGCCCTGGGTGTTGACCCGGGCGCCGGCCAGCGCCGCCCACGCGTGCTGCTCGGGGTAGTCGAGGTTCTCGACCGCGATCCGCCAGATCTCCCGTTCCAGCACCTCCATCCGCCGCTCCTCGCTCTCGGAGACGGGGACGATCCGCCGCTCGACCCGGACCTTGCGCCCGCGCCCGCGCCGCACCGGCCCGACGACGATCGCGCCGCCGCGGTAGACGTCGCGGTCGAGCAGGCTGTGGAGGGTGACGATCGTCTCGTCGTGGGTCGTCGCCGGGTGGACGAAGTCGAGGACGATCCCGGCCTCCTTGCCCGGCGCCCGGCGGGTGACGCGGCCGACCCGCTGCTGGTAGATCCGACGCGAGGCGGTCGGCGCCAGGTGCATGCAGATCGTCGCCCGCGGGCTGTTCCAGCCCTCGGCCAGCAGCATCGCGTTGCAGAGGACGTCGACCGTCCCCCGCTCGAAGCCGGCGAGGATCTCGGCCAGCTCGCGCTTCGGCGTCTCGCCCGAGACCGCCTGGGCGTTGATGCCGGCGTCGCGGAAGGCTTTGGCGACGTTCTTCGCGTGCTGGACCCCGGCCGTGTAGACGACGCCCGGCACCTTGCGGAAACGCGAGCGGTAGAGGTCGGCGATGGCGACGTTGAAGGGCTCCTGGTCGAGCAGCGCCGCCAGCTCCTCCTGGTCGAAGTCCTGGTCGACCTCGCCTTTTCGCAGCGGCACCTTGGCGATCGTCCGCACCCCCGGGCCGGGCGGGATCCGCAGGCAGCGTAGCGGCGCGATCACGCCGCGGCGGGCCGCCTGGGCGAGGTCGAAGCGCGAGGTCTGGGTCGGGAAGAGGTCGGCGACGTGGCGGGCGATCAGCGCCCCGGTCGCGGTCATGCCGATGTAGACCGGACCGGGCAGCTCGCGGATGCAGGCGCTGGTTTTCTCGCCCAGGGCGGTGTGGGCCTCGTCGCAGATGACGATCGAGTAGGCGTCGGAGATCTTCTTGTGGTTGCGGACGAACCACTGGTAGGTCTCGACCGTGACCGGGCCGTCGGGGTCGTCGCGGTCGCCCAGCAGCGGCGGCCGCAGCCGCTCCTTGTAGCCGCGGTCGGAGATCTCGCCGATGAACTGGTCGACGAGGTTGCGGCGGTGGGTGAGGATCAGGACGCCGCCGGTGCGGGTCGCCTCCACAAAGCCGACGGCGGCGACGGTCTTGCCGGCGCCGGTCGCGTGCTCGAACCAGAAGCGCCGCTCCGCTCCCGGGTCCTCGGGCGCCTCCTCGACCACCTCCTCGTCCTCGTCGACGGGCTGTTCCTCCCAGTCTTGGGGCTCCTCGTCGGCGGCCAGCTCCTCGTCGTCGTCGAGCTCGGCGTCGACACCGGGCTCGTCGGCCCCCTCCGCCGCCGGGGGGGCGTCGCCATTGCCGTTGCCATTCGCGGCGGGCTCCTCGGCGCCGCCGACCTGCTGCTGGCCCATCAGCTCGGCCAGGGTCCCGGAGAGGGCGTCGACCTGGTGCGGGTTCAGTTCCGCCCCGTCGCGCAGCTTCGGCGGCTCCTCGGCGAGGAAGCGCTCCAGCCCCAGCAGCAGCGAGAAGTCCCGGCGCCACTGGATCGAGGGGTTCTCGGCCCCTTCGTCCAGCTCCTTCAGCGCCCTGTCGAGAGCCCGCCGGCGCGCGGTCCCCGGCGCCAGCGCCTCCGGGCCCTCGCCGTCGAGGAGGAAGGGCTCGCGCGCGAATGCCGCCGCACGCTCGATGTCGGCGCCTGAGGGAACTGCCGCCTGCGCGGCAACGTCGCTGGTCTTGGCCATAGAAGGCTTTCGGGCTTCCGTCCCACCGCCAGGGAAGTGCGGCCGGGAACAAGTGAATGAGGCTGCGGAGAGCGACTGGCGTCTCCCCCCCAACTACTCAGCGATCCGCGAGCCCGCGAATCGAACGTACGTATTGTACCCATGGACCGGATGAGTACGCGACTGAGACCACTGTCGGCGCTCTGCCTGCTGGCGCTGGCGGCCGTTCTCCTCGGCGGCTGCGGGGGCACCGAAGGCGGCGACTACGGCGGCTCGCACCCGAACTACGCGAAGGCCCTCGCCGGGGCGCCGGCGCCGCTCGCCGCCATCCACGCACAGGGCGACGAGCTCCTCGACGGCGGCACCGAGGCCTACGAGAAGCGGATCGCGGGCCTGCGCGGCTACCCGGTCGTCGTCAACGTCTGGGCCTCCTGGTGCGTCCCTTGCCGCCAGGAGTTCCCGCACCTGCAGAAGCTCTCCGCCCGCTACGGCAAGGAGGTCGCCTTCCTCGGCGTCAACTCCGAAGACTCCAGCGACGCCGCCGCCACCTTCCTCCGCGAGGCGCCGGTCCCCTACCCGAGCTACAACGACCCCGACAAAGACATCTACGACGAGATCGGCGGCCTCGGCTTTCCCAACACCGCCTTCTACGACCGCGCGGGCGAGCTCGTCTACGTCAAACAGGGCGCCTACGGCGACGAGGGCGACCTCGAAGCGGATATCCGCCGCTACGCGCTGAAGGGCGGATAATCGGGGGCGATGGAAGCCTTCGTCATCATCGCGATCGTCGGCATCGGCCTCTTGCTCGCTGAGCTGCTGCTCCCCACCGGTGGCCTCCTCGCCGTGCTCGGGGTGGCGGGCCTGACCGTCGCAGGGATCGTCGCCTTCGGTTCCGACAGCGACGTCGCCGACTACGCGGGCGGCGCCCTGATCGCCCTCGGCATCCTCTCCGGCATCACCTTCTACTTCGTCACCCGCAAGGTCTGGGAGGCGCACCGCGACTCGCCGGTCCGCACCGGCGCCGAGGAGTTGGTCGGCTCCGCCGCCGAGGCGCGCAGCTCGATCGACCCGACCGGGCGGGTCTGGCTCGAGGGGACGATCTGGAGCGCCCGCCTGGCCGAAGGTGCGACCCCGGTCCGGGCGGGGGATAGAGTCAAGGTCGAGGCGGTCGACGGGCTGACGCTGGTGGTGAGCCCGGAGCCGCAGGCCGCGGTCCAGACGAGCGAAGGAGCGGGTTGATGGAGGCAGTGGCAGGAATTCTCATCGTCCTCGCGTTCTTCGGCCTGATCGCGGTCGGCGCCTCGGTCCGGATCCTGCGCGAGTACGAGCGCGGCGTGATCTTCCGGCTCGGGCGCCTGATCGCCCAGAAGGGACCGGGGCTGATCCTGCTGATCCCGCTGGTCGACCGGATGGTCAAGGTGGATTTGCGGACGGTCACCCTGAACATCCCGCCGCAGGAGGTGATCACCCGCGACAACGTCCCCTGCCGCGTCAACGCCGTCGCCTACTTCCGCGTCGTCGACTCCAACCGGGCGGTCGTCGAGGTCGAGAACTACCTGATCGCGACCTCGCAGATCTCGCAGACGGCGCTGCGCTCGGTCCTCGGCAAGGCCGAGCTGGACCAGCTTCTCGCCGACCGCGAGCGCCTCAACGAAGAGCTGCAGAAGATCATCGACGAGTCGACCGAGCCCTGGGGCGTGAAGGTCACCGCGGTCGAGATCAAGGACGTCGAGATCCCCGAGCAGATGCAACGGGCGATGGCCCGCCAGGCCGAGGCCGAGCGCGAGCGGCGGGCGAAGATCATCAACTCCGAGGGCGAGTTCCAGGCCGCCCAGAAGCTCACCGACGCCGCCGACATCATCAGCACCAACCCGGCCTCGCTGCAGCTGCGCTACCTGCAGACGCTGCTCGAAATCGGCACCAACCAGAACACCACCGTCGTCTTCCCGCTGCCGATGGACGTGCTCGAGCCGTTCGTCGGCAAAGGCGCCTCGACGCGCGCCGCCGGCACCGAGCGGCCGCCGCGCCCACCCGCTTCGCCGCCGCCTCCGCCCCCGGAGCCCCCGGCGGCCGACGATCCCGACGTAGGCGACCTTCCCCCCTCCCGCTCCTGAGCTCTCCGGAGGTCCGCATCGACCAGCTGACCGGGCTGAGGACGATCCTCGCCCCGGGTCGAGCTAGCCGCCCGGAGGGCTTCTCGCCGCGGGCGACCGAGCCGAAGGGCCCTGAGAACTGCCCCTTCTGCGAGGGCCGCGAGGAGAAAACCCCGCCGGAGCTCTACGCGACGCGGCCGGGGGGCGGCGACCCCGACACCCCCGGCTGGAAGACGAGGGTGGTCCCGAACCTCTACCCGGCCCTGGGCGGCGAGGCAGCGGGCGAGACGGTGCCGGAAGCGGAAGCCGGCTCATTCGCCAGCGCCGGTGACCCCTTGCTCGCCTCGAAACGGGCGGGGGAACCAGACCTCTTCTCGACGCGGCCGGCGGCGGGGGCGCACGAGGTCCTGATCAACTCGCCCGAGCACGTGACCGCGATGGCCGAGCTGGACGCGGAGCAGTTCGCCGCCGCCATCGCCACCTGGCGCGAGCGGATGCGCGCCCATCCCGAGGCCTCCTACCTGCAGCTGATCGTCAACGAGGGTGGCGGCGCCGGCGCCTCGCTCGAGCACACCCACGCCCAGCTCTACGCGCTCCCTTTCGTCCCCGCTGCGGTCGCGCGCGAGCGCGAGCGGGCAGGCGCCTACGGTGAACGCACCGCCGGCGGCGGCCTCCTCAGCGACGTGCTCGTCGAGGAGGTGCGGCGGCAGGAGCGCCTCGTGGCGATCGACGACGAGGCGGCGCTGATCTGCCCCTGGGCGTCCCGGTCGCCGTTCGAGCTGCGGGTGATCCCGCGGCGGGAAGCGGCTCGCTTCGAGGAGGACGAGGGCGGGGCGGCGATGATCCACGTCGGCCTGAAAGCGCTCGCGACCCTCTTCGACGGCTCGCCCGAGCTCAACCTCTGGGTTCGCACCGCCCCCCGCGGGGCCGACCGGTTCGACTGGCACGTCGACATCGCCCCCCGGCTGACGATCAAGGCCGGCTTCGAGCTCGGCACCGGCGTGGACATCAACGTGTATCCCCCCGAGCGAGCGGCATCGGACCTGCGCGAGTGCCTCGGCTAGCGGCGGATAGGCTGCGCCGGTGACCCCGAATCCGCGGCCGATCCCGCGCTTCATCGCCGACGCCACCCAGGAGGGGATCCCCCACGGACGCTTCGCCGAGCGCCTGCGCGAGGAGTTCGCCAAAGCCGTGGCGGCGATCGAGGACCTGCCGGCCGGCGTCGAGCTGCCCGCCGAGATTGACTGGTTCCCGGAGCGGGCCTGGGGCGGCCGGGTCTGGGTCCCGTGCTCGGCGCGGAGCGAGAGCGAGGAGGGGCGGCTCGAGATCTTCGGCCACGTCTCCTATGTGCAGCCGCCCGAGGGGGAGCCGGCGGAGTTCGCCGCCAAGGCCGACTTCACCGACATCCTCGCCGAGGACAACCCGGACTGGCGCATCGACCTCAACGACGACGTGATTGGCCGCTGGCGCGGCGAGAACGGCCGTGCCGGGGCGGTGACGCTCGTCTGGGGGCGGCCGCTGGTCCGCGGCGCCGTCGCCGCCACGGCGGTGCTCGACGGGGAGACCGTCGACCAGGAGCTGATCTCGCAGGACCGCTTCACCCTCGTAGCCCTCGACGCCCTCGAGGGCTACGGCGATGAGGTCTTCATGGAAGTGAAGCTCTGGGGCCGCCGCGCCGCCGAGCTCGCCTCGGAGACGCTCTACGCCTGACCGAGGACCTCGATCGGGAGATCGACGCCCGACCGCGCCAGCCGAGAGTCGAAGGTCAGCAGCGGTTCGTCGAGCATCAACGCCAGGGCGACGTAGAGGGCGTCATAGAAGCTGAAGTTGTCCCGCAGGTCCCAGGCGACGAGAACCAGCGGGTCGTGCTCCACCCGTTCGATCGGTAGTGCGTCGATTTCCCACAAAGCCTCTCCCGCAACCTCCACGTCCATCTCCCCCCGGCGAACAGCTCGGCGCAGCGCATGTCCGATCTCCGCATCGACGAGGTGCGGCGCCCAGAGGGCGTGTTCTTCCGCGTGGAGCCGCTCGTCGACAACCTCCGCATGCTCGCCTTCGCGGAAGAGTTCAACGAAAACGGACGCGTCGACCACCGGCATCAGTCACCTCGAGATTCGCGGATGATGTCGACGATGTTCTGCGTGGTGAGATTCGACTTCTTCCCGCTGCTCCTCGCCCTTCTCCTGGCCACGATCTCGGGGATCGTCGATTTCCGGCTCCGCAGGTCGAGCTCCCGCTTGATGTAGTCGGACATGCTCATCCCCGCCGCCGCTGCGCGGATCTTCAGCTGTCGGTGCAGGTCATCGGGCACGTTTCTGATCTGGATCATCTTGGACATGTGCACCACATTATTCCGTGCGGCGGACATGTCGACTGCCATGGCTGGTCTCATGCACGGGATCCTGCCGGGTCAAATCGCACCTGTGGCGCGCGCACCGCGCCAACTTCGACATGCCTTCGGCAACTAAGCGAGAATTCAGCCAGGCCCCGATAGCTCAGCTGGATAGAGCGATCCCCTCCTAAGGGATAGGCCGCTGGTTCGAATCCAGCTCGGGGCATTTTCAGGGATCCTGCGAGGGAGGAGCCGGATCCCGCTGGTCCCGGATCGGCGCGAGACGGAACCTGGTCGTCTTGCCTTTTTCGAATGTCGGCCCGACGCCGCGCAGGGCGAGGATGAACAAAAGGACGATGAGAACGACGAAAACCGTCGCCATCGCGTAGATCGCGAACCTCACTTCGCCGATCGTTCCGAAGACCGAGGCCAGGAACGGCACGCCGAACGGAACGATCGATCTCAAGTCTTGACCGTCCTTTCAATCAGCTCGAGGCAGGTCTTCCACAGAGAAGCATCGACCCGCCGGTACATCTTCTTCTCGCTGACGCGCAGCGTCGGATCTGCGTGGAGATAGCCGGCTTCAGCCAGTGCAAGCAACTGGGCACGGACTCTGCTGTTCGCCAATCCCAGCTCCAGGGCCAGGTCAGTGGCGTTGACGACACCGTCCTGACTGAGCGCAATGGCGGCCCCGACTTCGGCTCGGTCTCGGTTACCGAGGACCAACTTCGATCTCCGGCGCACCTGCTCGCGGGACGAGGCGTCCTTGATGGGAAGCAGAGTCGGCGGGCTGGTTTCCGGAAAAGTAATAGCGAAAAATATAAACCAAAAACTGGAAACCGCAAAGGATTACACGGGATCCGGATAGAAAAAGCAAATCCGCCCGTGTTCTCGCCGCGCACACCTCGAATGAAAAATGCTCCCGAAAACATTGGGATTTCTCGAGGTTCAGGACGGCTGAAGAAAACCTTGCACGCGTCTTTTGCGGGCAGCAACTCTCCGCCATTCCGTCAGTTGTTAGGGGAGTGCAGAACCTGACCTCATCGCGATGGCGGGGGCCGGCGAGCTTCTTCGTCTTTTTGGCATGGCTTGCGCCATTTCTTTTCGGGGTGCCGCTCTCCCACGCGAAAGCCGTCCACTTCGAGGGTCGCACGGTGGACGTCTCGGCAGGCTGGAAGGTCTTCCGGCTCGCCCAACACCCCCACCTCTGCGTGCGCCTCGACCGGCGCGTGGTCTACCTCGGCACTCCGTCGCCGCAGCAGAGGTGCCCGGCCGAGGCGGTCGGCCGGCGGCGGGCGATCCTGGTCGAACCGCGAACCGCCGCCCGACCCCCGGCCCTTCCCAGCGCGCCCCGGCGCCGCGCTTCCTCCGCCGCCGGGGGCGCCGTCTTCACCGGCCTCGGCTTCGACGCCTGTACCGCTCCCTCCTCGCGCTCGATGGCGGCCTGGGCGAGCTCTCCCTACCGGGCCGTCGGCGTCTACATCGGCGGCGTCAACCGCGCCTGCTCGCAGCCGAACCTGACCGCGAGCTGGGTGGCTGCGCAGACCGAAGCCGGCTGGCACCTGATCCCCACCTACGTCGGCCTCCAGGCGCCGACCAGCAGCTGCTCGAGCTGCGCGAAGCTGACCTCGAGCCAGGCGACGGCGCAGGGCGTCGCGGCGGCGCTCGACGCGGTCGAAGAAGCCGGGGCGGTGGCGGTGGGCCCCGGCAGCCCGATCTACTTCGACATGGAGTCCTACTCCCAGACCTCCAGCGCCACCGCCGCCACCCTCGCCTTCCTCGAGGCCTGGACGGTGAAGCTGCACGAGCTCGGCTACCTCTCGGGCGTCTACAGCAGCAGCGCCTCAGGCATCGAGGACCTCGCCACCCAGCTCGGGACCGGTTACGAGCTTCCCGACGACATCTGGATCGCCAACTGGAACGGCGAACAGAACACCGCCGACCCGGTCGTGCCGGCGAACGCCTGGACCCCGCACCAGCGGATCCACCAGTACCGCGGCGGCCACAACGAGACCTACGGCGGGGTGACGATCAACATCGACAACAACTACGTCGACGCGGACACCGTCGGCTCGGCCACCCTCATCGCCGGCGACAACCCGGTCGGCTACCTGGACCTCGCCGGCTCGCCGGCGCCCGGACAGCTGCGGGTCCGCGGCTGGGCCTTCGACCCCAACGCTCCCACCCAGCCGCTGGCGATCCGCCTCTCGGTCGGCGGCAAGGAGGGCACCGCCGGCGCCCTCACCTACGAGCTCGGCACGGTCGCGACGGGAGCCCGTCGCGACGTCGCCCGCGAGTTCCCGGACGCCGGCCGCAACCACGGCTTCGACCTCACCCTGCCGACGATCAAGTCGGGCCGGCAGCGGGTCTGCGCCTACGCGCTCGACTACGACCCCGGCGAAGACCGACTGCTCGGCTGCAAGGGGGCGACGATCCCGGTCGCGCTGCGGCTGTCCGCGTTGAAGGCCGGCCGCAACCAGGTCCGGATCCGGGTCACCTGCCTCTGGCCGAGCGGAGACGAGTGCCCGCTCCAGATCCTCCTCCGCTCCCGCTTCCGCGTCCCGGTCCCCCACTACCGCGGTCGCGGTCCCCGCACCCGGCCGGTGAGCAGGCTGGTCGGCCGCGGCGCCTTCCGGCTCGGCGGCGGCGCCTCCCAGACCTTCCGCGTCCCCCTCAGCGCCGGTGGGCGGGCGCTGCTGCGCAGCCGCGGGACGCTGAAGACCCACGTCGTCGTCGCGCTTCCAGGTGGCCGGCGGACGGCCGTCGTCAACCTCGGCGGCTAGTCCTCGCCGAGGGCGGCGCGCAGGCTCGCCACCTGCGCCCGCAGCTCGGCCAGCTCGCGCTCCAGTCGATCCAGACGATCGTCGGGGTCGGCCACGGGCATGACCGGTGCGTCGTTCTCCGCGGCTGACGCCTCAGCCGACTCGACCGATTCCGGCTCCTCGTCGCCGCTGCCGCCGAGCACCTGCTCGTATCGCTCCTCCTTCTGGCCTGGCTGCCGCGGGTGGCGGACGACGAGCTCACGCTCGAGCAGCTGCTCCAGGGTCTCCTGCACGGCTCCAAGGTCGGAAAACGAGTGCAGCCGCTCGCTGCGCTGCTTCAGCTCGCCCGGCGTCTGCGGGCCCCGCAACATCAGCACCGCCAGCAGCGCCAGCTCGTCGTCCTCGAGCCCGAGCGCCTCCGGCAGGAGGTGGCGGTACTTGCGGGCGCGACTGCCGGCGCCGCTCGCGAGCCGCGTCCACCCGCGCAGGGCGAGTCGCCGCAGAGCCTCGCTGACCGTCGCCTCGTCGTAGGCGACGACCGGGTCGCGGTTCGTCGACTGGTTGCAGGCGAGCCGCAGCGCGTTGAGCGAGAGCGGGTAGGCGTCCGGCGTCGTCCGCTGCTTCTCGACCAGGCAGCCGACGACCCGCAGCTCGACCGCGTCCGGCTCCATCAGCCGCGGTCGGGACGGTCCGGGTAAAGCTCGTCGATCGTGACCATGGCCCGGTAGGGAGCCTGGGCCGCCGCTTCGATCTTCTCCGCCCCCCCGGCGAGCCGGTCGACGACGGCGACGACCCCGGCGACCTCGAGCCCCTCCTCCCGCACCCGCTCGATCGCGGTCGCGGTGGAGCCGCCGGTGGTGACCGTGTCCTCGACGACGAGGCAGCGGACGCCAGCCTCGACCGGCCCCTCGACCCAGCGCTGCAGACCGTGCTCCTTGCGCTGGCTGCGGACGAAGAAGGCGACGAGATCGCTGCCCTCGGGCGCGGCGATCGCCGCGCAGGCGGGCGGGATGGCGGCGGTGGCGGGGCCGCCGACGGCTGCGGCACCGAGCTCGTGCGCCGCTGCTGCAATCAGCTCACCGGCGGCACGGAATCCCCGCGGTCGCATCAGGGCGCGGCGGGCGTCGACGTAGTACTGGGCGATCGCGCCGCTCGCCAGGGTCACTTCGCCGATGATCAGCGAGTGCTCGCGCAGCTCCTCGATCAGCGTCAGCTTGGCGGCGGCGGGGTCGGGCACCGCGCGCATCCTAGGCGAGCGCGGCGGGGAACCCCTGTCGCCAGCCCTGGTGCTCCGGTCGCCAGTCGAGCTCCTGCTTCGCCTTGGCGTTGGAGGCGCCGCGCATCGTCGTCGCGGTGGAGACCAGATCCTTGCCGGCGGCCATCCGGGCCAGCCATGCGGGAACCCGCCGCGGTGGCTTCGCACCGAGCGCCTCGGCGTAGGCGGGCAGCCACTCGCGCAGCGGCGCCGGCTCGTCGTCGACGACGTTGTAGACACCGGGGGCGCCCTGGTCCAGCGCCGACACATAGGCAGCGGCGGCATCCTCGACGTGGATGAAGGAGAACATCCCCTCGCCCTTGCCGATGACGGGATAGCGCCGCTTCGCCACCTCGTCGGCGACCGAGCCGCTGCGGTCGTAGTAGGTGCCGGGCCCGTAGAACCAGCCGAAGCGCAGGACGACGCCCTCCGGCTCACCGGCTTCCAGGACCTGGGACTCCATCGAGACCAGGGCGTCGCAGGCGGCGGCGAACCGCCCGGGAGGATCGCGGAAGAGCGGGGCCTCCTCGCCCTTCACCCAGTCCCCCTCGGGCTCGTAGAAGAAGGCGACGCTCTCGGCGACGATCCGCCGCGCACCAGCGGCCTTCGCCGCCGCCACCAGGTTCCGGGTCCCCTCGTCCCGCACCCGGTTGGTTGCCGCCAGATAGTCCGATTTCGGATCGAACCGCTCGGGCAGAGCCGTCAGCGCATGGACGACCACCTCCGGCCGCGCCGCCACCACCGCCCCCTTCAACGCCTCCGCGTCGAAGACGTCGCAGACCACAGCCTCGGCCCCAGCCTGCCGAATCTCCGCCGCCCGCTCCTCCCGCCGCGTCATCCCGACGACGTCATGCCCGGCGGCAACGAGCCTCCGAACCGTCGGCCGCCCGACAACCCCGCTTGCACCGGCAACGAAGACCTTCACGCCCGAGAAACTACTCCGGGCGGACCGCTGTCGGCTACCAGATGAAGATGTCCTCGCCGAAGAAGATCCGCTCGTAGATCTCAGGTTGATCGGCGATGAAGGTGCGCAGGCAGCCGTGGCTGGCGGGGTAGTCGGGCACGGATTCGTATCCGTGGACCGCGTAGCCGCCGTAGAAGTAGAACGAGTAGTACATCCCGTGCGAGTTGTAGCCCGGTTCGGTGCGGATGAACTCGAAGTGGCCGGTGACCGTCGGGGTCGAGGACTTGCCGGAGGAGATCGGGTAGATCGCGAACGGCTCGTCCCCCTTGGCGAAGACGAGCACCTGCTTGGAGAGCGGCGCCTCGACGTGCTCGCCGGCGCCCGGGTGGCGGACCTCGTAGCCGCCCTTGCCGGAGTAGGCCTTCTTCACGAGCCCGGCGCCGGCGCGCATGCTGCGGCTCATGTCGTTGACTTTGCGGTAGGCGAGGACGCCGCGGGCGGTCTTGCCGCCGAAGCAGCTGCCGTCGTTGGCGATGTAGCCCATCTTCCGCATCGCCTTCTTGAAGCCGACGACGACGTCGCCGCACTGACCCTGGTGGAGCGAGGGGAAGCTGACCTTCCAGCTCTTGCGGACGGTCTGGTCGGCGCCGAGCTCCGGCGTCGCGACATGCTTGGCGGCGACCGCGTACTTGGCGTTCTCGCGCACCTGGATGCTGGTCCGGAAGGTCCCCTTGGCGCCCGCCTTGCGGACCTTCAGGTTGCGGCTGAAGAGCGGCTTGCCGTCGCCGTAGAAGGTCACCTTGACCTTCTCGCCGGCGACGAACGGAGTGAGGGTCCCGGTGACGGGGACCGTCGACATGATCTCGGCGCGCCCGTTCTTCAGGTGGCCCACCTGGATCTTCACCGTCGCCTCCGGCGCGGAGGTCGGCTGCGGTGCCGGCTTCGGCTTCGGCGCGGCGACCGCGGTGGCGGGAACGGCGAGCGCGCAGAGGACGGCGAGGAGGGACGAGAAGCGGCGATTCACCGGCGGCATCCTACTGAGCGAGGAGGGCGACAGAGTTGTTCAGCGCGTGCAGCAGCATCCCCGGCACGACCGAGCCGGTCTTTTCGTAGAGCAGGCAGAAGATGAAGCCGAAGGCGATCAGCGGCGGCACCGCGCTGATCCCCGTGAAGGCGTGGAGAAAGCCGAAGACGAGGCCGGCGAGGAGCGCCGCCGGAACGCTCGGCAACCGCTCCCGGAGGCCGCCGAAGAGCATGCCGCGGAAGCAGAGCTCCTCGGCGATCGGGGCGGCGACGACGATCAGCAGCACCTGGACCGGGACCGGCCCGAAGCCCTCGGCGATGTCCTCCTGTTCGGGTTCGAGGATGAAGATCGAGTAGAGCGCCGCGAAGAGCAGGTAGACGAAGACGGCGAGGGCCATCCAGAGGAACGCCGAGGGACGGAACCGGCGCAGGCCGAGGCGCTCGAGGGCCTGCGGCAGAGAGGCGGCGCCATTGGAGCGGGCGATGAAGAGGGGCACCGCCACCAGCCCGAGCACGAGGCCGAGCTGGGCGACGACGTTGCCGGTGGTGGTGAGGTCGCCTTCGTCGGTGAAGAACAGGGCCGGCAGCCCGAGGACGAGGCCGACGAAGATCGCCGCCACCGCCCCCAGCACGGCCCCTTTGGGCCCCCAGTTCGAGGGCGGGAAGTCCCGCGGCGGCGGCGCGGCGACAGGCGGGGTGGCTAGGTTGCTCTCCATGGCCCCGGCAGTCTCACAGGTCTCGCGCACGACCCGTACGCGCCTGCGCATCCTCCGCCGGCTCGCTTTCCTCGTCGTCTTCCTGGTCGTCGCGATGCTGGCGCTGAGTCAGTTCACCGAGCTGCACCGGCTGGCGACCGGCCTCCTCGCCTCGACGGCGCTGATCGTCGCCGTCGTCGGCTTTGCCGCCCAACGCACGCTCGCCAACGTCATCGCCGGCGTCCAGATCGCCGTCTCGCAGCCGATCCGGATTGGTGACCGCGTCAGCTTCGAAGAGACGGAGGGCCGGGTCACCGACATCACCCTCTCCTACACCTACATCGACCCCGGCGACGGCAGCTCCGTGGTGGTCCCCAACCAGCTCCTCACCGAAGGGGTCGTCCACAACCACTCGACCGAAGACACCGTCGCCTGACGGACTCGGGGGCGAAGTACCCTCTCGTTGATGACGCAGCGCACTCGGCGAGGCCGGCGCCGCCAGGGGGGAATCGGCGCCAAGCTCCTGTTCGTCTTCGGCGGTGTCTTCGCCCTGCTCGCGATCGCCGTGATCGCCGTCGCCTCCTGGGTCCTCGACGTCGCCGCCGACGCTCCTTCGCTGCAATCCTGCAAACCGATCGACAAGGGCGGCAACACGGTCGTCTACGCCGCCGACGGGTCGAAGCTCGGCACCGTCGCCTCGCCCCAGGTCCGCTCGCTGGTCGCGATCGACCGGATCCCGAAGTCGGTGCAGCTGGCGACGGTGGCGATCGAGGACCAGCGCTTCTACGAGCACGACGCCCTCGACTACGAGGGGATCGCGCGGGCGATCGTCAAGAACGTGGAGGCAGGGGAAGCCGTCGAGGGCGGCTCAACGATCACCCAGCAGCTGGTCCGCAACCTCTGCATCCCCGACCCGGAGCGGACGATCGAGCGCAAGATCGAAGAGGCCGAGCTTGCCGGCGAGTACGCCGAGCGCCACAGCCGCAAGGAAATCCTCGGCTCCTACCTCAACGTCGCGTCCTACGGGACGGTCGAAGGGACGACCGCGGTCGGGGTCGGCGCCGCCGCGAAGATCTTCTTCTCGAAGCCGGTCTGGGAGCTGAAACTGCCCGAAGCGGCGCTGCTCGCCGGGCTGCCGCAGGCGCCCTCCGAATACAACCCGCTGCTGAACCCGGCGGCGGCAAGGGCCCGGCGCGACCAGGTCCTGCGGCAGATGGAGAAGCTCGGCTACGTCAGCGAGGAGCGGGCGCAGGCGGCACTGGCGAGCGGGCTGCGGGTCGACCTCGACGAGAGCTACTTCGAGCACCGCGAGCCCTACTTCTTCGACTACGTCGAAAGCCGGCTGATCGACGAGTACGGGCCGAACCGGGTCCGCCGCGGCGGCCTCGAGGTCCACACGACGATCGAGCCCGAGCTGCAGGAAGTCGGCCTGGAAGCGATGCGCTCGGCGCTCCCCTACTCGACCGACCCCTCCTCGGCGCTGGTCTCGATCGATCCCCGCAACGGCCACATCCGGGCGATGGTCTCGAGCTCCTACTACGAAGACAGCAAGTTCAACCTCGCCGCCCAGGGGCACCGCCAGCCGGGCTCCACCTTCAAGACCTTCGTCCTGACGACGGCGATCCGCCAGGGGATCGACCCCTACTCGACCTACTACACCTCGAAGCCGCTCGACCTCTACCTGCCCGAGTGGGGGCACTGGACCGTCCACACCGCCGACGAAGGGTATTTGGGGACGGTCAACCTGCAGCAGGCGACGGTCGCCTCCGACAACACCGTCTTCGCCCAGCTCGACCTCGACGTCGGTCCGCAGGCGGTGGCCGCGACCGCGCACCAGATGGGGATCGTCTCGCCGCTCGACGGGATTCCCGCCGAGGGCATCGGCGGCCTGCGGATCGGGGTCTCGCCGCTGGAGATGTCGAGCGCCTACGCGACCCTCGCCGCCGACGGCATCCACCGCAAACCGGTCGCCGTGACCAAGGTCGTCTTCCCCGACGGCCGCGTCGAGCACCCCGAAGCGGCGAAGCCGGAAAAAGCGGTCTCGCCGGCGGTCGCCTGGGAGGTGACCCGGCTGCTGCACGACAACATCACCGAAGGGACCGGTACCGCCGCCTACACCGGCTGCCCCGGCCAGGCGGGTAAGACCGGGACGACCGACGAATACACCGACGCCTGGTTCGCCGGCTACCAGCCGAACCTGGCGACCGTGGTCTGGGTCGGATACCCCGAGTCGAACGACGTCTCGATGTCCAGCGTGCACGGGACGACGGTCTTCGGCGGCACCTTCCCGGCGGAGATCTGGCACTCGCTCTACGCGGGCGCCGGCGTGCCCTGCGAGGAATTCGTCGAACCCGAGCAGCAGATCAGCTGGGCCCCCTTCTACGGCCGCTACGCGCGCTCCAGCCCGAGCGACGACGGCAGCCTCGGCGGCAGTGGCAGTGGGGACGGGAGCGAAAGCGACTCGCCGCCGCCGGGCAGCGCCGCGGTCGGCGGCTACGACCCGAACGCATACGCGCCGGGCGCCGGCCAGGAACCGTACCCCGCCCCCTCACCGGCGCCGCAGGGCGTCGGCGGCGGCGAGTCAGCGGGCAGGTAGCGGCCGATCGACCCCGGGCTCGCCTTCGGGCTGATGTGGGCGGGCTTCGCCGGCTACCTCGGCTTCCTCGCCTGGGCTCCGAGATTCGGGCGCACGGTCGTCTGGGGGACGATCCTCCTCCTCGTCACCGCCTTCGCCGTCGCCCCCGTCCTCCTCTCCCACGACGTCTACAGCTACGTCGACTACGCCCGGCTCGGGGTCCATCACGGCCTCGACCCCTACGTGCACCCGCCGCTCGCGGCGCCCGCCGACCCCGCCTACGCGGACGTCACCTGGACCGAAGCGACCAGCGCCTACGGTCCCCTCTTCACCCTTCTCACCTATCCCCTCGCCTGGCTCCCGGTCGGGGTCGCGGTCGCCGCCCTCAAGGGGGTCGCGGCGCTCTCGGTCCTCGGCGCCGCCGCCCTCGTCGCCCGGCTCGCCGCCCGGCGCGGCCTCGAGCCGCTGCGCGCCGCCGCCTTCCTCGCCCTCAACCCGCTGGTCCTCGTCCACGTCGTCGGCGGCGCCCACAACGACGCCCTGACGACGCTGCTCGCGACCCTCTCCGTCGCCGCCCTCCTCAGCGCCCGCGAGCTCTCCGGCGGCGCCGCACTTGTCGCCGCGATCGCGACGAAGGCCTCGGCCGCCTTCCTCGCCCCCTTCGCCCTTCTCGGCGCCGAGCGGCGCTCCCGCTTCCTCATCGGGACGGTGATCGCGGCGGCGTCGCTGACGGCAGCGGCCTGGGTCGCTTTCGGCTGGGACTGGCTGCACGGCTTCGGGCTCGCCGGGGAGAACCAGAGCCGGACCAGCTACATGAGCATTCCGATCACGACCGCGCGGCTCACCGGCCTCGACCCCGACACCGTCCGCGTCGGCGCCGCCGTCATCTTCGCCACCGCCGTCGCCTACCTGCTCGCCTGGACCTGGCGCGGCGGCGACTGGGTCCGCGCGGCCGCCTGGACCGCCGTCGCCCTCCTCCTCGCGACCGCCTGGCTCCTGCCCTGGTACCTCGTCTGGGCCCTGCCGCTGGTCGCGATCTCACGCGACCGTCCCCTACAGCTGTTGACCCTGGCGCTGACCGCGTATCAGCTCGGCGCGCGCATTCCGCTCTGAGCCTGCCGTTCGGCCTCTTCCCGCTCCGCCTCTTCCTCCTCGGGGGAGGGATGGATGATCCCGGTGTGGATGCTCCATCCCTCGCGGCGGCCGAGGGCGGTGACGGCGCCGACGTAGATCAGTTCGGCGAGGGTGAGGACGCCACGGACCGCGATCGCGATCAGCGAACCGAGCGCGAAGCTCTTGCTCGGCAGCGCCGCCTTCATCGCCCAGGCGAAGGCCGCGTCCTTGACGCCGAGCCCGGCCGGCGCGATCAGGGTGACCAGCGCCGCGACGTAGCCGATCGCCTGCGCCGAGCCGACCAGGAGGACGTCCTCGAAGGGGATATTGGTGACGGAGCGGGCGACGCAGTAGAGGCCGAGCGCGATCACGAACCAGTTGAACGTGTAGAAGGCGATCAGGGTGAGGATCCCGTGCAGGGGGATGAACTCCGGCAGCGGCTCGCGCCCGAACTTGCGCAGCGCCCAGTTAGCCAGCGGGCCGAAGATCCGCGGGTGCAACACGACGATCGCCGCCGGGACCAGCAGCAGGACCCCCCAGCGCCAGGGCTCACCCTGGAGGTCCGGGTGCTTGATGATGAAGTAGGAGGCGACGAGGATCGCCGAAGTGGCTGAGACCGCCTGTTCGTAGACGATGCTCGCGATCGTCGTCCGGCGCGGGATCCCCGCCCGTTCGGAGAGCAGCAGCCGACCGAGGACGTAGAGGACGCTGCCGGGCACGTAACGCGCCAAGAGCGGCTGCCCCCAGGCGACCTGCGCCCGCCCGAACCCGATCCGGTAGCCGAGGAAGCGCAGCGTCAGGTCCCAGCCGTAGGCGCTGAGGACAAAGAAGAAGGGGAGGATGACGATCGCCGGCACCAGCCAGCCGACGTGGAAGTGCACTCCCTCGCTCTTGATCTCCGACCACTGGTCGATGACCGTGAGCACGAGGAAGCCGAAGATCAGCACGGCGAGGCCGATCTGGAGGGCGAGGCGGACTTTGCGGCTGCGGGGCGGCTTCTTGCCGACCCGCGATCCGGCCTCCCCTACGCGATGCAGGAATGGTTGGCGGCTCTCCACGTCCGTGAGCACCTTAGTGTCTGGGATAGTCGTGTGATGGGCGAGTTCGAGTTGCTGGCGAAGTTGCGCGAGCGGCTGCCGAAGGACGGTCCCCAGGTAAAACTCGGCAGCGGCGACGATGCTGCGGTCACTGTCCCCGGCGGTGCCACCGCCACCTCAGTCGACGCGATCGTCGAGGGAGTTCATTTCCGCCGCGGCGAGGCCGACCTCCGCACGGTCGGCCGCAAGGCCCTCGCCACCGCCCTCTCCGACCTCGCGGCGATGGGCGCCGAGGCTGGCGAGGCCTACGTCGTCCTCGGCGCGCCGGCCGACCTCTCCGAGGGGGACTTCCTGACCCTCCTCGACGGCCTGCTCGAGCTCGCCGCGGCTACCGGCGTCACCCTCGCGGGGGGCGACGTGACGCGGGCGCCGGCGCTGACGCTCGCGGTCACCGTGGTCGGCCACGCGCCCACTCCGGAGCGGTTCGTCACCCGGGCCGGCGCCCAGCCGGGCGACCTCGTCGTCCTCACCGGAGAGCTCGGCGCCGCGGCTGCGGGCCGGCTCCTGCTCGAGCGGCCGGCCCTGGCCGAAGCGGTGCCGGCGAGCACCGCCGAGCTCCTGCGCTCGCGTCAGCTCGACCCGACGCCGCGGCTGCGCTCCGGTCGCGCCTTGGCGGCCGCGGGAGCGCGGGCGATGATCGACCTCAGCGACGGCCTCGCAAGCGACGCGGGCCACCTCGCCCGCGCCGGCGGCGTCGCGATCGGAATCGAAGCAGACACCCTGCCGCTGGCCAAAGGCGTGGCCGAGGTCGCCGCGGCAGTCGACCGCGAGCCGCTCGAGCTCGCGGTCGGTGGCGGCGAGGACTACGAGCTCCTGGCGGCGCTACCGCCGGACCGGACCGCCGAGGCGTCCAGCGCGATCGGCGAAGCGGCCGAAACCACGTTGACGCCGGTCGGCGCGGTCGCAGAAGGAGAGGGGGTCGAGATCAGGCTGCCCGGGGGTGGGCTGCTGAAGGCGGCGGGGTTTGACCATTTCGCGGGGCGCTCCCGTGGATCCCGGTGAGCAGCTCGCGGACGCCGCGGCGGCTTAGCATCGCCACCGCCACCTGGGCGGGGTCCGGCTTGTAGCTGCCGGTTTCGACGAGGGATTTCAGTTCCTGGGGCTCCATGGCCTTCGCGGTCATTATCGGTCGGGATATCCAGATCCTTAGTTCTTAGTACTCGCACATGCGTCCAAACGGCGACTGTTACTACCCTTGAGCCTGTGCCGAACGGTTCCGCCCGAATTCTGCTGGTTGACGACGAGCAGTCGATTCAGACGCTGCTCAGCTACCCGCTGCGCAAGGACGGCTACCACGTCACCTCCGCCCTCGATGGCAACGAAGCCCTGCGGCGGTTCGAGGAAGGCCGCTTCGACCTGGTCATCCTCGACCTGATGCTGCCCCAGCTGAACGGGGTCGAAGTCTGCCGCCAGCTGCGCTCCCGCAGCCAGGTCCCGATCATCATGCTGACCGCCAAAGGAAGCGAGACCGACAAGGTCGCCGGGCTCGAGGTCGGGGCCGACGACTACATCACCAAGCCCTTCTCGATGCGCGAGTTCCGCAGCCGCGTCAAAGCCGCGCTGCGGCGCTCCCGGATGGGCGGCGAGGCGAGCGAGGGCGGGGCGATCGAGTGCTCCGACCTGACGATCGACTTCGACCGCCGCATGGTCACCCTCGCCGACGAGGAGGTCAAAGTCACCTACGTCGAGTTCGAGATCCTCGGCGCCCTCGCCCGCTCGCCCGGTCGCGTCCTCACCCGCGAGACCCTGCTCGAGCACGTCTGGGGAGACTCCGACTACCGCGACCCGCGCACGGTCGACGTCCACATCCGCCACCTGCGGGAGAAGCTGGAGCAGGATCCGAAGGAGCCCGAGTACCTCTTCACCGTGCGCGGGGTCGGCTACCGCTTTCGGGAGTAGCCGCGATGCGAGGGCTCCGGCTCAGCGACCTCGCCAGCCGCATCACCCTGATCTCGATCGCGATCGCGGTCGGCGCCACCGCGGTCGTCTACGTCTACGCGGTCGCGATCGGCGGCTCGGCCAGCGGCGAGGACGCGATCAAGCTGCAGATCCTCACCGGCGGCCTGATCGCGGTCGCGATCGCCACCGCGATCGGCCTCTATTACACCCGCGCCGCCGCCAGCAACATCCAGAGCCTGCAGGAAGCGGCGCGCAAAGTCGCCGACGGCAACTTCGAAACGACGATCCCGGTCGCCTCGGTAGGGCAGCTCGGCGACCTCGCTCGCACCTTCAACGAGATGCAGCGGCGCCTGGCCGAGCTCGACAGCGCCCGCAAGCAGTTCATCGCCAACGCCTCGCACGAGCTGCGAACCCCGATCTTCAGTCTCGGCGGCTTCGTCGAGCTGCTCGAAGAGGAGGACCCGAGCCCGGAGGAGCGGGCCGAGTTCGTGCGGACGATGCGCCAGCAGATCGAGCGGCTGACGAAGCTGACGACCGATCTCCTCGACCTCTCCCAGCTCGACGCCGGGGCCGTGGAGATGCGCGCCAGCGCTGTCGACCTCACCGCCCTGGCGCGTGAGGTGACGAAGGAGTTCGGGGCCCGCGCCGACCTCCGCGGCTCCCGCCTGCAGCTGCGCACCTCCGAGCAGCCGACGGTCGCGCTCGGCGACCCTGATCGGGTCAGGCAGATCATCCGTATCCTGCTCGACAACGCTCTCACCCACTCCCCAGAGGGCACCGACGTCACCGTGACCACCTACTCCGCCAACGGCCGCGCCGAGCTCACCGTCTCCGACGCCGGACCGGGGATCCCGCAGCGCGTCCAGAAGCGGATCTTCGAGCGCTTCTACACCGCCGACAAAGCGGGCGGGTCGGGGCTCGGGCTGGCGATCGCCTCGGAGCTTGCCCAGCGAATGGAGGGCGAGATCACGATCAGCTCCAGCCGCCGCTTCACCGCCTTCACGCTGGACCTGCCACCGGGAGGACGCGGGCCGGCCCCACGGCCTCCGCTGCGGGCGCCGGTGGAGACCGCCTCGTGAAGCGGGCAGCTCTCGTCCTCGCCGCCCTGCTCTGCCTCTCGCTCCTCGGCTGCGGCTCCGGGACGACGGAGAAGAAGGTCGAGAACACGCAGGCGCTGAGGCCGGCCGAACAGCCGCAAGTGGCAATCGAGACCTCCAGCCCCGGGTTCGACGCCAGCGAGGTCTACAACCGGGCGGCCCCCGGCGTGGTCACGATCCGCTCGGTGTTCGGTTCCGCCGGCGCCGCCGAAGGCTCCGGCTTCGTCCTCAACACCGACGGCGCGATCGTCACCAACGCCCACGTCATCACCGACGAATCCAGCGGCGACCGCAAGGCGGCGGACCAGGTCTACGTCGAGTTCCCCGACCGCAACGTCGTCCCGGCCGAGATCGTCGGCTTCGACCCCTTCGTCGACGTCGGGTTGCTGCAGATCGCTCCCAACGGCCTCGACCTCCACCCGCTCGAGCTCGGCAACGACCGCGACCTCCATGTCGGCCAGCCCGTAGCCGCGATCGGCAACCCCTTCGGCGAGCAGCAGTCGCTCTCCGTCGGCGTTGTCTCCGCGACCGACCGCTCGGTCCAGTCCTTGACCCAGTTTGAGATCTCGGGGGCGATCCAGACCGACGCTTCGATCAACCCGGGCAACTCCGGCGGGCCGCTGCTCGACGCCGGCGCCAGGGTGATCGGGATCAACCAGCAGATCGAGACCAACTCCGGGGCCAACGACGGGGTCGGGTTCGCGGTCCCGATCTCGGCCGTCAAACGCTCCCTGGCCCAGCTGCGTGAGGACGGCGAAGCCGAGTACGCCTACATCGGCGTCTCGACGCAGCCGCTCTACCCCCAGCTCGCGCGCAAGCTCGACCTCTCCACCACCTTCGGAGGACTCGTCTCCGAAGTCGTACCGGGCGGTCCCGCCGAGGAGGCCGGGCTCAAGGCCGGCGACGACCGGCTCCGCTTCCAGGCGGTCCAGTACCGGACCGGCGGCGACGTGATCCTCGAGGTCGACGGCAAGGAGATCCTCAGTCCGGAGAGCCTCGCCGAAGTGGTCTCGGCCCGCCGGCCCGGAGAGACGGTCACCCTGACGATCCTGCGCGACGGCGAGCGCGAGGACATCGAGCTGAAGCTCGGCAAGAGGCCGGACAGCCCCTCCTCCGGGTAGGCCGCGGGCGGCTGGACGCCATGTCGCCGCTCATCGGTGTAGAACTCCAGCCTTGCTCCAGGAAGTCGCCCTCGGCCACAAGACCCTCACCGACTACACCCACATCGTCGGGAAAGAGCTGACGGAGCAGATCCGCCAGCTCGCGGAGCCGCTCAAAGGCAAGCGGGTGCTGCACGTCAGCGCCACCGCCTTCGGCGGCGGCGTCTCGGAGATCCTCTACACGATGGTGCCGCTAATGCGGGACGTCGGCCTCGACGCCCACTGGCACGTGATCTTCGGCAAGGAAGAGTTCTTCAACGCGACCAAGCTCCTCCACAACTCGCTCCAGGGTGCGGAGGAGACGCTGAGCGATGAGCAGTGGGAGGTCTTCGACGAGATCAACCAGATCAACGCCGAGGGCCTGCAGGGCGAGTGGGACGTGGTCATCGTCCACGACCCGCAGCCGATCGGGCTGCTGCGCGGGGCCAGGGAGAAGGGCAGGCACTGGGTCTGGCGCTGCCACATCGACCTCTCGACCCCGAACCCGGCGCCGATCGCCCGCCTGCTGCCGATGATCGAAGAGTACGACGCAAGCGTCTGGCACCTGGAGGACTACGTCCCCAACGGGATGGGCGACCACCGCGAGGACGTGCGGATCATCCCGCCAGCGATCGACCCGCTCTCGCCGAAGAACATGGCCTTCTCGCCCGAGGACGCCGCCTTCGTCTGTCGCCAGTTCGGGATCGACGTCGACCGGCCGCTGATCACCCAGGTCTCCCGCTTCGACCCGTGGAAGGACCCGATCGGCGTCATCGACGCCTACCGCGAGGTGACCGAGCAGGTGCCGGAGGCGCAGCTGGCGATGGTCGGCTCGATGGCGACTGACGATCCCGAGGGGATGGAGTACTTCCAGAAGACCTTCGAATACGCCGACGGCGACGAGGACATCAAAATCCTCAGCAACCTCAACAACGTCGGCGCGATCGAGGTCAACGCCTTCCAGTCGCAGTCGGACATCTGCCTGCAGAAGTCGATCCGCGAGGGCTTCGGCCTCACCGTCACCGAGGCGCTCTGGAAGGGACGGCCGACGGTGGCCGGCAACGTCGGCGGCATCCCGCTGCAGATCGAGGACGGCGTCAGCGGCTTCCTCGTCGACTCCCCCTCCCAGTGCGCCGAGCGCTGCCTGGAGATCCTCCGCGACCCCGGCCTCGGCAAGCAGCTTGGCCGCGAGGGTAAGGAGCACGCGCGGCGGATGTTCCTGACGCCACGGCTGCTGCGGGACTGGCTGGTCCTGCTCGGCGACGTCGACGGCTGAGCGGTACCCCTTAGTCTCTTCGGCGTGAGCTCGTCGCCGCTGATCATCGTCTCGAACCGCGGCCCGCTTCAGTTCGACCGCGACGAGGAGGGTCGCCGGACCGTCCGTCGAGGCGGCGGCGGGCTGGTCACCGCCCTCTCGGGGCTCGTCTCCCATCGCGACGCCCTCTGGATCGCCTCGGCGATGACCGACGAGGACGTGGCCGCCTCCGAAGAGGCAGGGGGGCCGATCGAGCAGGAGCTGGACGGGATCGAGTACCGGGTGCGGCTGGTCGGCAGCGACCCGACCGCCTACGACCGCTTCTACAACGTGATCGCCAACCCAATCCTCTGGTTCATCCAGCACTACCTCTGGGACATCTCCAACGCACCGGACATCCGCCAGGAGGAGATCGACGCCTGGGACTACGGCTACCAGACCGTCAACCAGGACATCGCCACCGCCGTCATCGACGAGATCGAGGGGCAGGACAACCCGCTGGTGATGCTGCACGACTACCACCTCTACACCGCCCCCGGGATGATCCGCGCCGCCCGGCCCGACGCCTTCCTCCACCACTTCGTCCACATCCCCTGGTCGCAGCCGGACAGCTGGCGGATCCTGCCGACGCGGGTCCGTGGGGCGATCTACGAGGGGATGCTGGCCAACGACATCATCGGCTTCCACACCCACGCGTACTGCATCAACTTCCTGCGCTGCTGCGACGAGCTGCTGGACGGGGTCGAGGTCGACTACCACGCCGCCGAAGTGCGCCACCAGCGCGGCCGCACGATCGCCCGCGCCTACCCGCTGGGGATCGACGCCCAGCGGCTGGAGCGGGCGGCGGCCTCGCCCGAGGTGGCCGAGGCCGAGCGCGAGGTGCTGGAGCGCCGCCGCCGGCACCTGATCATCCGCGTCGACCGCGCCGACCTCTCGAAGAACGTCCTGCGCGGGTTCACCGCCTTCGACACCTTCCTCACCCAGCATCCGGAGTTCCGCGAAGAGGTCACCTTCATCGCCCACCTGCAGCCTTCGCGACAGGACGTGCCCGAGTACGCCGAGTACCTCGAGCGGATCGAGGCCCTGGTCGCCGTCGTCAACCACCGTCACGGCACCACCGACTGGATGCCGATCGACCTGAAGATCTACGAGAACTTCTACGACGCGGTCGCCCGCTACAAGCACTTCGACCTGCTGATGGTCAACTCGCTCTTCGACGGGATGAACTTGGTGGCGAAGGAGGCGCCGGCGGTGAACACGCGCGACGGCGTGCTGATGCTCTCCGAGAACACCGGCTCCCACCACGAGCTCTTCGACTTCGTGCTCTCGGTCAACCCCTTCGACATCCAGGAGCAGGCCGACGCGATCTACCGGGCGCTGACGATGGACCCCGACCAGAAGCGCAACTGGTCCGAGGGCCTGAAGAAGATCATCTTCTCCCGCAACCCGGGGGACTGGGTGGACGACCAGCTCCAGGACATCGAAGCCGCGCGCCAGGCAGCGACCTGAGGGGGAGAGCCGGGGGCCTGCCGGCCCTTGGACGGAGGTGGGCGCAGTACGGATCCGGTGGAGCAGCGCGGCCAGGGCGGCGATCGTCGCCGTCGCGGCGCTGATCGCCCTGCAAGCGCTGCCGAGCCTCCTGCGCCCGCCAGAGCCGCCGCCTTTGGCAGAGGACGTCGGTCTGCCACGGGTCGTTCCGCATCTGGAGCCGGCCCCGCCGACGTCGCGGTTTGAAAGCGCTCCCCTCGAGGACAAAGGAGCCACGAAACCGCGCACCGAATTGCCCGGCGCCGACGTCATCAGCAGCAAGCCCAAGCGCCAGAAGTCGAAGCCGCCCCGATCGGCTCCCTCGGTTCCCGCGCCAGTCGCTCCGCCGCCGGCGCCGCTTCCCTCCCCGCCGCCCGTCGTCTATGAAGACCCGGCCCCGCCTCCCCCGGCGCCTCCAAGCGACGGCTCCGAAGAGTTCGCGCCGCGCTAGCGCCATCCCGCCGCTATAGTCCTTCGCCGTTTTGGCAGCCCCACGCGAATACGAGCTGGTCCTGATGCTGGACCCCAAACTTGACGCCGGCGCGCGCGACGCGTTGGCGCAGGACGCCCGTGGGCAGATCGAGGCCAATGGCGACCTCAAGCACGAGAACACCTGGGGCCTGCGGAAGATGGCCTACGAGATCAACCACCGCACCGAGGCGGACTACCGCTGGATGCGGTTCGAGGCGCCGAGCGACCTGCTCGACTCGCTCGACCACAACCTGAAGATCGCCGACGGCGTTCTCCGCTTCCGCATCTTCAAGGTGGATCCCAGCGCCCCGGTGATCGTCCCCCCCGCCGCCACCGCGGCCCCGGGCCCCCGCGAGCGCACTGCCACCGGTGCCCGCGAGGAGCGCGGCGAGGCCGACGCTCCCGAGTCCGACGACGAGTAACAGCGCCCGCCGCCGGTCGCTGTTTGCGGGAACCCCCGTCCGAGGGGGGCGAATAGAGCCGGGCGCCTCCTTAGACTGGGAACCCGATAAGCGAATCCGTAAGGAGTGAGTGCATTGGCAGCTTCGAACGTCAACGTGGTGGTGATCACCGGGAACCTGACCCGGGATCCGGAGCTGCGTCATACCGGCGGCGGGACCGCCGTCTGCGACCTCCGCGTCGCCGTCAACAGCCGCCGCAAAGACCAGAGCGGCAACTGGGTCGACAAGGCCAACTACTTCGACGTCACCGTCTGGGGGGCTCAGGGCGAGAACTGCGCCAACTACCTCAATAAAGGCCGGCCCGTCGCGGTCGAAGGCCGCCTCGACTGGAGCGAGTGGGAGGCCAAAGACGGCAGCGGCAAACGCCAGGCGGTGCGAATCGTCGCCAACACCGTCCAGTTCCTCGGTTCCCGCGACGGCGGCGGCGGCAACGGCAACGGCGGCGGCTTCAGCCCGCCCCAGAGCGACGTCCCCGCAGACCAAAGCGATTTCGAACCGGCTCCCACCTCCGGGGGCGGCGGCCAAGAAGACGACATCCCGTTCTGAGCCCGTACCTACAGAGCGCCGATATTCGGCGCTCTGTAGCATGCGGCGCCGATGGCACGGACTTCTGACACCTCATCCCGACCCGGAGGCCGCCGCGGCGGCAGGCGTGGCGCCGACAGGGCCCGCCCGCGCAAATACACGCGGGTCAACTCCGAGGTCGTCGACTACAAGGACCTGAACCTGCTGCGCCGCTTCCTCTCCGACAAGGGGAAGACGCGCGGGCGTCGGGTCACCGGACTTTCCCGCCGCCACCAGCGTCAGCTCTCGGTGGCGGTGAAGCGGGCGCGAGAGATCGCCCTGCTTCCCTACGTCGGAGAGCGCTGATGGCGCAGGCGATCCTGCTGCAAGACGTCGATTCGCTCGGCGAGCGCGGTCACGTCGTCGATGTCGCCCCCGGCTACCTGCGCAACTACCTGGTGCCGCGCAAGCTCGCCCAGCCGGCCACGGCCGGAGCGCTGGTCGAAGCCAAGCGGCGGATGGAGGCGGCGAAAAAGGCAGAGGCGGCACGAATGGAGCGCGAAACGGAAGCCGCCGGTCTGCTCTCGAAGACCGTCCTAACGATCCACCAGCGGGCCGGTGAGGACGGCAAGCTGTTCGGATCGGTCGGGCCGAAGGAGATCGCCGACGCCCTGCGCGAGGCGCGCGACCTGCGGGTCGAGAAAAAACAGATCCAGCTCGAGCAGCCGCTGCGGGAGCTCGGCACCTTCATGGTCGAGATCCAGCTCAAAGACGGCACGACCGCCGCCGTCAAGACGATCATCAGCGAGGAGAAGTAGTCCTTCCTCGCCGTCGCAGGGCCGGCTGGGTCCGCTCCGAGCGAGCGACCGTCGGCCTCGCCGGAGTCGCCCTCGCCGCCGCAGGAACCGTCCTGGTCGGCCAGTTCAGCCGCATGTTCGCCCGCCGGGCCGGCGAGGCACACGATCCCGAAGCGCTGCTGGAATCAGCCCCTGCGGCCGCCGCCGACACGGTGGGCGTCGCCGTCCGCGGCTATGAAGAGGCGCCGCGCTACGAAACCGTCCTCTTCAACCTGCTCGCCGGCTTCCTCGGCTCCTTCGCGATGGTGAGGCTTTCGACCTGGGCGATTCGGGACGGCCGCGGCCCCTTCCGCAACGTCAGCATCGGCGGCCGCCACATCCACCACTTCGTCCCCGGCATCCTCCTCGCCTTCAGCTCCGGCACCGCCGCCCTCCTCACCGACAACGACGAGCTCGAGCAGCGATTGGCGATCCCGATGGGCGCCGGCTTCGGCCTCACCTTCGACGAGGCGGCCCTGCTGCTCGACCTGCGCGACGTCTACTGGAGCCGCGAAGGGCTGCTCAGCGTTCAGCTCAGCCTCGGCGCCACCGCGATCCTCAGCATCGCCATCCTCACCCTCCGCATGCTCCGCCGCGGCGAGGTCCGGCAGGAGCAGGAGGGCCTGATCCCACCCGCGCACCACCACCAGCTCTCCTTCGGAACTGGCGCATAAAGCGCACCGAAGCGTGAATTGTTTTTGACGGCTTTTGCACGGAAGCGAGATATGGCGCGTGCCCGCCTCTGGTTTGCTTGCAGAGCGCCCCACAGCTCCCGTCTTTCCGCCGCAGCGGAGCCTTAACTGAGAGTCGATGCCGCAGCCCCCCACCACCCACGTACCGCCCCAGAACATCGAGGCCGAGGAGTCGGTCCTGGGCGCGATGCTGGTCTCCGAGTCGACGCTGACCCGGGTGATCGACGAGGTGAAGCTGCACCGAGAGGACTTCTACCTCGACAGGCACAAGGAGATCTTCGACGCCGTCCACGACCTCTACGCCGCCTCGCAGCCGGTGGACGAGCTCAGCGTCAGCGAGGCGCTGACCCAGCGCAACAAAATCGACGCTGCCGGGGGCAGGCACTACATCTCCGAGCTGACTGCGAAGGTCCCGGCGGCGGCAAACGCCAAGCACTACGCCGAGATCGTCCAGCAGAACTCGCTGCTGCGGCGCCTGCTCAGCGCCGGGCAGGAGATCCAGGGCTGGGTCAACGAGCGCGACGGCGAACCGAAAGAGCTCTCCGAGCGAGCCGAGAAGCTGCTCTTCGAGGTCGCCCACAAGGAGCAGGCGAGCGACTTCAAACTCCTCGCCGACATCCTCCACGACGAGGTCGACCGGCTCGAGAAGCTCTCCACCGGGGAGACCGAGATGACCGGCACCCCCTCCGGGTTCCGCGACGTCGACGCGATCACCGGCGGCTTCCAGCCCGGCAACCTGATTATCGTCGCCGCCCGGCCGGCGATGGGGAAGAGCGCGCTGGTCGCCAACATCGCCGAAAACGTCGCCGTTAAGCGCGGCCTCCCCGTCGCCTTCTTCTCGCTCGAGATGTCAGAGGTCGAGCTGGCCCAGAGGTTCATCGCCTGCCGGGCGCGGATCTCCGGCGACAAACTGCGCAAGGGGCAGGTCTCCAAACGCGACTGGCCGAAGGTGCTGCGCGCCTGCAACGAGCTGGAAGAAGCGCCGCTGTGGTTCGACGACTCCTCCGACCTCGGCATCCTCGACCTGCGGGCGAAGGCGCGCAGGCTGCACGCCCAGGAACAGGAGCGCGGGGGCCTCGGCGTGATCATCCTCGACTACATCCAGCTGATGCGCTCCGACGACCACCGCGCCAACCGGGTCGAGCAGGTCGGTCAGATCAGTCGCGGGCTGAAGATCCTCGCCCGCGAGCTCGAGGTGCCGGTGGTGGCGATCTCACAGCTCTCCCGGGCCCCGGAGCAGCGGACTCCGCCGAAGCCGCAGCTCTCGGACCTGCGCGAGTCAGGCCAGATCGAGCAGGACGCCGACGTCGTCGCCTTCCTCTACCGCGAGGACTACTACCGCGACCCCGAAGAGGAGCCCGACGGCCTCGCCGACCTGATCATCGCCAAGCATAGGAACGGCCCGATCGGGACCAGGAAGCTGGTCTTCCTCGACCGCTATCCCAAATTCGCCGACCACGCCCACACCGAAGCGCCGATCGAGCAACCCGCCGGCGAACCGCCGCCGTTCGAGGACGCGGCGGCGGCCGGGCCCGACTTCTGATGCCGGCGATCGCCCGCTCCGAGCCTTTCCGCGAACAGGCCTGCCCGCTCGGCGTCTGCGACGGCTCCGGCTGGATCCTCGGCCCCGAAGACGTGGCTCGCCCCTGCGAGTGCCGCGGCGCCCGGCTCAGCAAGGGCCGCAGCCGCGGAGTCGCCTCGGCGATCCCGGCCCGTTATCGCGGCGCCTCCTTCGACCGCCCCCCGGTCTCCGACATGGCCCGCGACATGACCACCCGCCACGTGGTCCAGGCGGCGCGCGACTACGTCGAGAACCTGGACGAGAACCTGGCGGCGGGCCGGGGGATGTGGTTCATGGGCGGCACGGGAACCGGCAAGACGACCCTCGGCATGCTGATCGCCGGCGAAGCCCTGAAGCAGGGCAAGACCGTCGGCATCTACTTCACCCCCAAGCTCCTGACCCGGATCCGCCAGACCTACCAGGAAGCCGAGAGCGAGGACGCCTACGGCCAGTTCTTCGAGCGGGTGACCTCGGTCGACCTCCTCTACATCGACGACCTCGGCTCCGAGCGGCACACCGACTGGGTGGTCGAGCAGCTCTATGCGGTCGTCAACGAGCGCTACGAGAACCAGCGGCCGATGCTCGTCACCAGCAACGCCGAGGGCGACGTCGACCAGGGCCAGCAGCAGCTCGAGGACCAGATCGGCCGGCGCACCGTCTCCCGCCTGATCGAGATCTGCGAAACGCCCTTGCCGCTCTTCGGCTCCGACCACCGCTACCACTAGACGGCCGGGCGCAACACGTCCGCCTGGCCGGACCGTCAGAATCCCCCGCGGCATGCCAGGCGTGGTCATAGTCGGCGCCCAGTGGGGCGACGAGGGCAAGGGCAAGATCGTCGATCTGCTCGCCGAGCGGGCTACCACGATCGTCCGCTTCCAGGGCGGCAACAACGCCGGCCACACGATCGTCCGCGACGGCGAGGAGTTCAAGTTCCACCTCATCCCCTCGGGGATCCTGCACGCGGAGAAGACCTGTGTGATCGGCAACGGCGTCGTCGTCGACCCTCGCGTCCTGCTCGGTGAGATCGATGACCTGAAACGCGCCGGCATCAGCGTCAACAATCTCCGCCTGTCCGCCAACGCGCACCTGATCATGCCCTACCACGTGCTGCTCGACACGGCCGGGGAGACGAAGCTGGGGAAGCTCTCGATCGGAACCACCCGCCGCGGCATCGGGCCCTGCTACGCAGACAAGGCGCTGCGGCTGGGGATCCGGGTCCAAGACCTGCTCGACGAGAAGATCCTGCGGACGAAGATCCGCGCCGCGCTCGAGCCGAAGCAGCAGGCGCTGCGCGAGCTCTCCGTCCAGCGTCGCAAGCAGCTGAAGGAGGCCGGCGAGGACACGAAGGCGAGCGAGGGCGTCGCCGGTGTCCCGGACCCCCGCCTCGACCTGCACGCGATGGTCGAGGAACACGTCAACTTCGGGCATCGGCTCGAGCCGCACATCGCCGACACCGCCCGCCTCTGCTGGGACGCGCTCGACGGTGGCGAGACGGTGATCTTCGAGGGCGCGCAGGCGACCCTGCTCGACCTCGACCACGGCACCTATCCCTTCGTCACCTCCTCGAACCCGATCGCCGGCGCCGCCACCGTCGGCGCCGGCATCGGCCCCAAGGACATCGACGAGGTCTGGGGGATCGCCAAGGCCTATGCCACCCGCGTCGGCGCCGGCCCCTTTCCGACCGAGCTCTTCGACGACGTCGGCGAGCAGATGCTGCAGCGCGGCCACGAGTTCGGGACCACGACCGGGAGGCGCCGCCGCTGCGGCTGGATGGATCTGGTCGCGCTCCGCTACGCGGTCCGGATCAACCGGCTGGACGCGCTGGCGATCACCAAGCTGGACGTGCTCTCCGGCATCGGGCCGCTGCGACTGGCGGTCCGCTACCGCTCGAAGGAGGGGGCGGTCCTCGACACCTTCCCCTACCACCAGTCGATCCTGCACTCGGCCACGCCGGAGTACGAAGAGCTCCCGGGCTTCGACCTCGACCTCACCTCTTGCCGCCAGGCCTCTGACCTGCCGCAGGAGGCACGGGACTACCTCGGCTTCATCTCGGAGTTCGTCGACGTCCCGGTCCGTCTCGTCGGCGTCGGCCCGGATCGCGAGCAGGTCATCTGGTTCGACGACTGAGAAAATCGCCTTTAGATAAACATTCCCCACCGATTGCTCCACTGGTCTACAGTGGGTCGGTGGCTTCCACTAGACGCTCCGCCAAGTCAAGCGGGCGGCTGCCGCGGGGAAGGCACGGCTTGCCGAGGGAGGCGGTCACCGAGTCCCAGCGCAACCGCATCCACCAGGCGATGATCGAGGTCGTCTCCGAGCGCGGCTACCCCGATACGCGGGTGGTCGACGTAATCGGAGTAGCCGGTGTCTCCCGCAAGACTTTCTACGAACTCTTCGACAGCAAGGAGGACTGCTTCCTTGCCGCCTACGACGTCCTTCTCGACAACCTCCTGGGAGAGGCGACGAACGCCTTCGAGTCGAAGCCCGGCGCATCGTGGGCCGAACGCGTCTGCGCGTCCCTGGAGGTTCTCCTCGAGCACCTCTCCCGGCACCCGGACGAGGGCCGGTTCGCGATCGTCGAGGTGCTGGCGGCCGGGCCGAAGGCGCTGGCCCGGCGCGACTCGGCCCTGCGTCAGTTCACCGGCTTCCTCGAGACCGGCCGCTCGGAGACGACGGTCGAGCTTCCCGGGATCACCTCGGTGGCGATCGCCGGCGGCGTCAACGAGCTCCTCTACAGCGAGATCCTCCACGGCGCCGCGACCCGCCTTCCCAGCCGGCTCCCGGACCTGATGTTTTGGATCACTTTGCCTTTCCTTGGCGCCGAAGGCGCCGCCGCGGAGCGGGAGCGGGTGCGGCTCGCAAAGCTCCACCCCTAGCGGGCTGGGCAGTCCGCTCCTTTTAGCGGACTGGCGGGTTTACGAACAGGGCGGGGGTGGTAGGTTGACCCGCTGGAGAGACGTTTAAAGCCAAGTTCCGACGGCATCGGACCCAGGACGGGCAGGCCGCAAAGGAGAGATCTAGGGATATGCGTAAGTACCTAATGTTGACGATGGCCATTGCGGCGCTGATTGCCGTCAGCGTGGCCGGCATCGCCACCGGAGCCAACAAACCGGTGACTGTCGAAGCCGGCAACCTCGTATTCACCTTCAACGGCGGATTCAGCCCCAGCAAGCTGCCGAAGAAGAAGCTCGCCCCGATCAGCCTCAATGCCTCGGGCAAAATTTCGACCAAGGACGGGACCCATCCGCCCGCCCTGAAAGAAACGATCGTCGAAACCGACAAGAACGGCGCGATCAACGTCAAGGGGATTCCGGTCTGCAAGTCCGGCCAGCTGCAGTCGCGCGACACCAAGGCGGCCGAAAAGGCCTGCAAGAAGTCGATCATCGGCACCGGCAATACCACGGTCGAGGTCCAGTTCCCGGAACAGAACCCGATCAATGTCAATAGCAAATTGCTCGTCATGAACGGCGGCTTCAGCGGCGGCACCACGACCCTCTACATCCACGCCTACTTCTCGGCGCCGGTGACCGGGGCGATCGTGACCACCCTGAAAATCAAGAAAGTCAAGAACGGTCGCTACGGCCTCAAAACCATCGCCACGATTCCTAAAATCGCCGGCGGTAGCGGGTCCGTGAAGACCTTCAACCTGACGATCAACAAGAAGGGCGTCCTGCTGGCGAAATGCCCGGACGGCAAGCTCCAGGCGAAAGCCACCGCCGTCTTCTCCGACGGGACCAAGGCATCTGCCGGAATCATTCGCACCTGCACCGGCACCTGAGGAACAGTATCCAGCCGGCCAGCGCCGGCGGATCCGAAAGGGCGGCCTACGGGCCGCCCTTTTTCGTGGTTGCGCTGAAGAAGGTCTCGTAGTACAAATAGGCGCACTCGATTAAATTGAGTTGTCTAGATTGGCGGACATGTCCTTGGACGGAGACAACTTGTCGACCGCGCTGCAGAGCGCGAAGGAGCGGGCCTTGAAGCCTCTCGCCGAGGAGAGCGTCGAGGTCCTCGACTTCGACGCCCGGCAGCTGGCCGACCTGGAAGAAGGCCTCGACGACGCCTGGTTCTTCGAGATCCGAACCGGCCACGCCGTGATGCTCGAGACGCGGATGGGGGAAAGCGACCCCACACCGGTGATCCTCGGCATGCAGAGCGAGTTCCAAGATCTGATGGAGCGTCTCGCCGAGGACCTGAACACGACCGTTGGCGGTACGCTCGCAGCCTGGAACTATCTCGGCCAGGCCTGGGTCGCCGGCGCCCGATTCTGGGAAGTCGAGATCGCCGCACGCCTGATCGAAGCCCGATCCGGCGATATTGAGGCGGAGCTCCTGCGCCTGATCGACTGACGCGGTCCCCGCTGTTTGCTCAGGCTTTGTCAAAAAACTCCGATGTAGCTATCATGGAGTTTCTCCGGCGGCTTTGCCCGCCGGGTTGCGTTATGGCGCCGGGGCCCGCAAGGGTCCCGGCATTTTTTTTGGGCGGGTGTCGAGAATCGCGAATGCCCTTTACTAGACAGGGCGTTTCTGACTAGACTAGGTCTCTACCGCAGTTTTCTAAACCAGTCCACTACAAGGGAGAAATTATGTATTTGAAGCGACTCGGGGCGATGGCGCTTGCTGCTGCCGTTGCCCTCGTGGCGATGGCGAGCTTCGCGGCCGTCGCGCCGGCGAAAGAACCGGCCCCTGGCTACTCGCAGTTCGCCGGTTGCCCCAGTCCGGAAGAAAACAGCAACATTTTG
This sequence comes from Solirubrobacterales bacterium, assembly GCA_035764245.1. GTDB lineage: Bacteria > Actinomycetota > Thermoleophilia > Solirubrobacterales > 70-9 > VAYN01. Next base: position 2,387 of record DASTZP010000024.1, on the reverse strand, counting down.
GCCTGTATCCGGACGGTCATCGACGGTGGGAACTTCAAGATGGGCAATAAGAACACGCCCCTCTCGAAACCGATGAATCTCGTCGGCGGCATCACCACCCTTCCCGACGGCACCGAAATCATCGTTGCCAACAGCAAAGGTGGCATCTCCCACGTCAAACAGCTGGTGCCGGGTGGCGTCATCGGCCTCACCGGGCTCGACTGGCTGGTGAACTTCCTCGGCATCGAAGCGCTGCAGCTGTTCGCGGAAGTCGAACTCATGGGTTCACCGAAAGCAATTCCCGGTGGGAACCTGCAGCTGCCGATCAGGGTCCACCTGGTCAACTCGGCGCTTGGCAATAAATGCTACGTCGGCTCGCCGACCAGCCCGATCGTCCTCAATCTGACGACCGAAACGACGAGCCCTCCGCTGCCCAACAAACCGATCACGGGCAGCCCGGGAGAACCCTTCTTCAACGAAGCGACGGGGATCTTCCACATCAACAACGGCAAGTACGTCGACAACTCGTTCGCGGCACCCGGTGCCAACGGTTGCACGCTGACCCTGTTCGGCTTCATCCCGATCAGCATCAATGGTCTGGTCAACTCCCAGTCGGGCCTCCCGGCCCCCGCGGGGACGAACGAAACGCAGCAGAATTTCGACATCGAACTGACTGCGCAGAGCACGGTTTACCCGTAAACCGAGCAACCCTCTGAAGTACATAAGCCCCGGTCCGCAGCTGCGGACCGGGGCTTTTTCGTTACATGCCCTAGCTCTCGAGGCGCCGCGGCGATCGACCTTCCCGGGTGCCTAGGACCTCAGGCTCAAGGCTGGCGCCGAGCGCGCTAAGCGAGCGGCAGCATAAGGAGCGGGGCGCGGTTGGACAACGAACAGCCGACGGCCACCTCGATCCCCTGCCGCAAACGACACGGTGACGCTCACAGTCAAAGAGGCGTTGGCATGCGTCAGCGCGAGCGTAAGTCCGAACCGGTTGACCTCGAGCAAGCTTGACGAGCTCTTAGATCAACAGAGGATCGTGCTCGGAGCGGCCCTGTGCCGCCGAGAAGTACGAGGGACCGGGCACGCACTGCGTGGACCCATGGCCATAGGAACGAAAAAGCCCCGGTCCGCAGCTGGCGGACCGGGGCTTTTCTGACCTTGCAGCTAGCTGCAGGCTCTAGGCATTCGGTGCGGTGACCGCCCAGGTCCCGAACTCGAGACAGGTCGGCGCTTTGCAGAAGAGGCCCAAGACCGTGCCGGTCGGGGCGACTCCAAATGCGAGCCCGAACTGTTCGCGCGGGTCGAAGAAACCGATTTCTGCCGGTTCATTACCGACCGTGCCGGTTTCGCTGTTGTGGTAGACGCAGAGTTTCCCTGGGTCTGCCTGCGGAACGCCGTTGGCGTCCGGACCTTTGCATCCTTCGGTGGCGCCTTGCGTTTTCTCAGCATTCGAGGTTCCGACATACACCGGGGTGACAGCCCCCGTCAGCACCGGAGTGGCAAACGAGATCGATTCGATAAAGAATCCTTCTGGCTGCTGTCCGCCCCAGGTCCCCGTCAGAGTTTTTTCGGCGGGAAGTGGGTCGCCGTAGGTGCCTGGTTCGCCCTGAGGGCCTTCTGCGCCATTGCAGGCTTTGCCTTTTTCAACGCCTCCGACTTTGAAGACGGCGCCACCTTCGGGGCATTTTGCCACCGGGGCATTTTCGACTTCAACGCTTTTACCGTCGGCCCCGTTATTGCCGTTATTGCCGTTATTGCCGGCGGCCCCGGTGTCACCCTTGTCACCCTTGTCGCCCTTGGCGCCCGGCGCTCCATCTTCGCCGGCGTATTTCTTGGCGATCTTGGTTACTTCCTTCTTCTGCTTGGGGCTAAGGGCACCGCCTGCCGCGATAGCCGTGCCGGCCAGCGCCGCAATAAGCGCTACCACCGCGATAACCAAGCCGGCGGTCCCAAATCGATCCCGAAATCTCTGCAACATCAGATCTCTCTCCTTCTTTTTCCCCCGCCAGGGGTCCCCGGCGAGCCCTTATCGCAACGCTGCGCGTTCCCCACGCTCAGCGCCAAATGAAAAACAGTTCCAGTCAATCTGGCTTCTGCTCCCTCTTCCCTGCTCGTCAACTCAAAAGGGGGTCAACTATTGGACAACCCGTCGAGCTGTGACAACTATTAGATCATGTCGGCGGTACTCCCGCAACCATCTACGTTCCGGATTACCAATAAGGAAATTTCCCTACCGCCGGCCCTTCCCGCCCTTCCCTCCGCCCTTTTTCCCGCCCTTCCCCTTCTTGCAGCTGGTCTTGATCTCGACCTGGGCCTGATTGGCCTTGCCGTTTTGGCCCCCCATCTTCACGGTGGCGGTGCGCTTGCGGGCGCAGAGGTCTTCGCTGTTGACCAGGAGGCCTCTTTTG
>DASTZP010000023.1:0-34309 GCA_035764245.1 Solirubrobacterales bacterium | reverse complement strand
CCCGGGGATGCTGCTGGTGCCGGTCTTCTGCTTCGTGACCGCGCTCGGCTTCGCCGGCTTCGGCGTCGCGATGGCGGCCACGGTCGCCAAGATCGACCAGTTCAACTACGTGACCGCGCTCTGCATCACGCCGCTCTTCCTCGTCGCCGGCACGTTCTTCCCGATCGAAGGGCTGCCCGAGGGCGTGCAGGTGGCCGCCCAGCTCAACCCGCTTCACCAGCTGGTCGAGCTGGTCCGCGGAGGGGCCTTCGGCTACGAGGCCGTGGATCTCGCCCGCTTCGCGTTCCTGCTCGGCTTCGCCCTGCTCACCTGGCGGGTCGCGGTCAATCGCATGGAAAAGCGGCTCATCGATTAGCAAAAATGGACCGTGCGCCCCGCCTTCGAGGCAAGGTCACCGGGCGTATCCGTCGCGGTCGGCTCGGGCCGGGCTCGCCTGCGGCACCCGCGGCATCCGCTTAAGGCTGCTTCCTTCCGGACCTGACCTGATTCGCGTGCCCACGTCGCGCAGGACCCGGCCGTCAACGCCGCCGCGACGCACTGACCCCGACGGCCAGTCCCTCGGAACGGTAGTCGGCCCCGCTAAGCGGATTTCGGGTTACAAGGCACCGCTGACACCCCGCCTAGCACGGTCCGCGACTGATCCTAGCGGGCGGCGGAAATAGGATCAGCGCCGTGATCACGGTCGACACCGACTCCTTCTTCGCGATCGTCGTCGTCGCCGCGGTCGCTGCGATCACCGTCGCCACCCTGCCGAAGCGCTTCGCGCCGCCGGTCGTGGTGCTCGAGCTGATGCTGGGGATCGTGATCGGGCCCGAAGTCCTCGGCATCGCCGACTCCAGCGACTTCGTCGAATTCTTCGCCAACCTCGGCCTCGGGATGCTCTTCTTCTTCGCCGGCTACGAGATCGACTTCGAGCGGATCAAGGGCACGCCGATGAAGCTCGGCGCGCTCGGCTGGGCGCTCTCGATCGGGCTCGCCTACGGAATCGGCGGCGCCCTGGCGGCGGCGGGCGTCGTCGTCTCCTTCCTCTACACCGGCTCGGCGATGGCGACGACGGCGATCGGCACCCTGATCCCGATCCTCCGCGACAACGGCGAGCTGAAGACCCGCTTCGGCACCTACCTGCTCGCCGCCGGCGGCGCCGGCGAGTTCGGCCCGATCCTGCTGGTGACGCTGGTGCTCTCGACCACCAACCCGCTGCACGAGGCGGTGATCCTGCTCGGGTTCGTCGCCTTGGCCCTCGTCCTCGCCCTCGCCTCGGTCCGCTACGCCTGGCGCGGCTGGCCGGCGCTGGAGCGGACCTTCGAGGCGAGCAGCCAGCTGGCGGTGCGGGTGACCGTGGTCCTCGTCTTCGGCCTCGTCCTGCTGGCGGGGGAGCTCGGGCTCGACATCCTCCTCGGCGGCTTCGTCGCCGGGATGATCACCCGCCTCGCCCTCAAGGGACAGGAGCTGCGGGTCTTCGAGTCGAAGCTGACCGCGGTCGGCTTCGGCTTCTTCGTCCCCTTCTTCTTCGTCACCAGCGGCATCGAGTTCGACCTCGCCGCCCTCGGTTCGGCAGAAGCCATCGCCAAGCTCTTCCTCTTCTTCGCCCTCTTCCTGGTCGTCCGCGGGGTGCCGGCGATGCTCCTCTACCGAGGCGTCCTCTCCGCCCGCGACCGCGCCGCCCTCGCCTTCTACAGCGCCACCGAGCTGCCGCTGGTGGTGGCGATCACGACGATCGCGATCGACGGCGGCCACATGAAATCCTCGACCGCCGCCGGTCTCGTCGGCGCCGCCATGCTCTCGACCCTGATCTACCCGTTCGTCGGCATGGCGCTGCGCAAGGAGCCGGTCGGCGAGGTGGCGGCCGCGAGCAGCTGAGCGCCACCTGCAGACAGCTCTTCCGCCGTCGTACAATCCCCGCCCCGGGCGCGTAGCTCAGTGGGAGAGCGCTCGCTTCACACGCGAGAGGTCGCTGGTTCGAAACCAGCCGTGCCCATCAACTCCCTCGAATTAGTCAGCTTTTCTTGCGAACACGGTAGTATCGCCCCCCGTGATCAAATCACGCGGAGTCGACCAACCAGCGGAAAGCCCGTATGCACTGGTCGTCAGCGCTCGTGCCAGAAGCGACCTCGCCGGCGTCTGCACGTCGGTGCTCGGGATCCCAACGGTCCGGGCGTCGCACCGGAGCTTCACCGATCTCCTGCGAGAGGATCCTCCCTCGCTCGCTCTGCTCGAATTCCTGGCTGACAAGGGAGCGCCATTGGCTTCTCTGCAGCTGCTGAACGCGATCACCGACGTCCCCGTACTAGCGGTCGTGCGGGACGAGCCCCTCGGAACCCGTGCCCTCCGTCTGGGGGCCGACGCGGTCGCGGTCGAACCCATCGACCCGGATGGGCTCAGCGCCCGCATCGAAGCGCTTCTGAGGCGCATCCCCAACCTTCCCAACCGTTGCTACCAAGACCCCGTCCTCGAGCTCGATCGAGGGGCCCATCGGGTGGCGGTGAAAGGGAGCGAGGTCTCCCTCACTCCGACCGAGTTCAAGCTGCTCGCAGAGCTGATCGCTTCCCGCGGCATGGTGGTCCAACATGAAGAGCTGCTCGAACGCGTCTGGGGAGACCGGTTCCGCGACGTCGCTGAGATCAAGACCTACATCAGCTATCTGCGCCGAAAGCTGGGCCCAGCCGCAGAGCTGATCGAGAACGTGCGGGGGGTCGGATACCGCTACCGCATCCCGTTGCCTGGCCCAGTGGCAGGCGCTTCGAACCTCCTATAGGTCGCATCGGGCTTTGCGCAGTCCTTCCCACCGTTTTCACACCACGCTGTAACTCCACTCCAACGGAACGCGGACGCCCGCATCAAACTCGTCGACTTGCTCCTTGACTACACCTAAGTCTGTAGCTAGTGATCGCCCTGCGGCTTGAAGGGCCGCAGCCATAACGCAACCCGGCGCTAGCACCGCCGGATCAAGGAGAACAACATGAAGTTGACTAAGTTTGCAATCGCACTTGTGGCGGTTCTCGCGCTGTCAGCACTCGTGGCCTCTGCGGCCTCGGCCAACCAGCTCACATCACCGGGGAACAATAGCGTGTCCCTAACAGCCATAGACACCGGCAATTTTGTCTACAGCGTAGATGGTCAGAACGTCACTTGCACCGAATCACATTACGCAACCGGTGCAATGGCCGTTCCAGCCAATGCAATCACAATGAATGCCGTTTACACCGGCTGCACTTCCTTCGGTTTTGCGGGCTCGACCGTGAATATGGGCAATTGCCACTACGGCTTCACAACACCGGAAAAAATCAACACAGACGAATACACAAGCAAACTCTCAATCATCTGCAAAGACACAAAAAATAGCGCTAGCAATACGATTAATATCAATTCGTCGGTCTTCGGCTCTGAATGTTCGATCTCGATCGGTGAAACCGGCAACGAAGCTCTAGCACATGTAATCATTCACAACACAACAGGTAATGTTCCCAAAGACCTTACCTTCACAACAACAGTCACTGGGATTCGGATCGTGAAGAATAAAGACAATGGTCTCTGTCCGCTGAGCGGTACCGGTACCGTGAATAACGGAACCTTCAATGGCTCCCTCACAGTCAAAGACATAAATGGCAAGGACATCTTGGTCGAATAGCGAAGTCACAGTTGACCTGAGTTGAGCCGTCAGACCCAAGAGGCTGGAAGGGCCGGGAATCTCCCGGCCCTTCCACTACTAGACGCAGGTACCTGAGGGGACCGTCCATGGGCGCTCGGCGCTGCCTCCCACGAACCTGGACCCCCAATGCTCCTACCGTTTTCCCACCGGCTTGTGACCGTTTTGCAACCTGCGGAGGCCGACAGCAGGTTATGTAATCGCGCCCCTCTTGCTTACACCGTGGTCTGCTGTTAGTGCTCATCTTTGCGGCCTCACGGGTCGCAGCCATAAACGCAACCGGCGCTAACACCGTCGGACCAAGGAGAGAGATCATGAACCTAACCAAGATCGCGACGGCCCTCGTGGCGATACTGGCGATGTCGGCCGTCGTGGCGTCTGGCGCCTCGGCCAACCAGCTCACATCCCCAGGCAACAATAATGTAGTCCTTGTCACCGAAGATTTCGGAAATCACGTCTTCACCGTAGATGGTCAAAGCCTGACCTGCAAAAAAACATCAGGTGAAAGCGGCACTATCGCTGTCCCGGCCAATACAATCACTGGCCTGAAAACATCTGCCAGTGAATGCTCTGCTTTCGGCTTCGCCGGGTCAATTGTGAATATGGGTAATTGTCATACAGATTTCACAACACCCACCAAACTTCAAACAGATGAATACACAAGTCAAATGATGATCATCTGTGATCAGACAAGTGGCAGCGCGAATAATGTAATCACTGTGAATTCGTCTGTCTTTGGATCAGAATGCTCCATCTCGATCGGCCAAACCGGAAACGAAGCACTGAACCATGTGATTATTCACAACACAACAAATAATGCTCCGAGAGACCTCACTCTTACAACAAAAGTCACTGGAATTCGTGTCGTGAAGAATAAAGACAATGGACTTTGCCCACTCAGTGGTACCGGCACCGTGAATAACGGGACCCTGAATGGTGAAGCCACAGTTCGAGAGAAAGCTGGCAAAGATATCTCTATCGAGTAGAGACGGCCGGTTTCAACCGGGCTGAGCATCAGCTTCGGGGCACTGGAAGGGCCGGGAACCCCCCGGTCCTTCCTATCGGTGTCCCCTACCCTCCCCCGATGGGACATGTCCACACCCTCGAGCGCCGGCAGCGGGTCGAGCTTCCAATCGACGAGGCTTTCGCCTTCTACGGCGACGCGCACAACTTGGAGCGGATCACGCCGCCTTGGCTCTCGTTCGAGGTCGTGACGCCGCGGCCGATCGAGATGGGCCTGGGGACGCTGATCGAGTACCGGCTGCGGCTGCACCGGGTGCCGGTGCGGTGGCGGACCCGGATCGAAGCGTGGGAGCCGCCTCATCGGTTCGTCGACGCCCAGCTGAATGGGCCGTACTCGCTCTGGGAGCACACGCACACCTTCGAAGAAGACGGGCCGGGGGCGACGATCATCCGCGACCGGGTCCGGTACGCGATCCCATTCGGCCCACTGGGCGAGCTGGCCAGGCGCCTGCTGGTGGAGCGCGACCTGCGGCAGATCTTCGACTATCGGCGCGATGCGGTTGCGCGGGAGATGGGCCGCTCGCCTCAGTAGTTCGCTCCGGCTTTTCGGCGGCGGTGCGCCGATTGCAGGCGCGGTGGTGGCGCATAGCTTTGACACCGTGGATTCGAGCGGACAGCTTCGCGACGCCTACGTCCCCAGCCGGCGGGTGCAGCTGGCCAGCGACGTCGCCGGGATCTGCGCGGCGCTGCTGCTGATCGGGCTGCTCGGCGCCGCCTTCACCTGGTGGGGCCGGTCCGACCTCTTCGACCTGGCGAGCAACTCGCGCGAGGCGATCAAGATCGACACCGGCTTTCTCGTCGGCCCGGCGCTGATCCTGGTCGCGCTGCCACTGGTGGTCGGGCGCGCCCGGCAGCTGGCGCTGCGGCGCTGGTTCAGGGCGCGGCTGGCGATCGCGGCGCTGTTGTGGCTCGCAGGCCTCGCAGCGCTGCTGGCGCGGATGGCCGACCTCGATGCCACCTATTCGCCCGAGGCCGGCTTCTACGTCGCGGGCGGCCTGATGCTGCTCGGCTTCGTCTCGACGCTGGCGATGTGGCCCGGTGACCTCCCGGTGGTGAAGGTCGACCGCAACGGGACGCTGCGCGAGGCTTAGGCCTCAGGCACCTGCATCACGGCGATCGTGTTCCCCGAAGGGTCCTCGAACCAGGCGATCTGCGGCCCGGGCCCGCGGACGATGCCCTTCTCGTCGTGCTCGAACCGGTCGTAGCGCTGGAACTCGACGCCGCGCGAGCCCAGCTCCTCGACGGCGGCGTCGATGTCGTCGACCTCGAAGTTGAGGATCGTGTAGCTGGGCGGCGTCATCTCGGGGCTGGCGTACATGAGGACGTCGTAGCCGTCCGCCAGCTTCAGCGCCGTCACCCCGAACTCCTCGGTCAGCACCTCGACCCGCAGACCCAGGGTCCCCTCGTAGAACTCGCGCGCCCGGTCGATGTCCCTGACCGCGAAGCCGCTGGTCGCCTTGCTCTCTCCAAGCATCACCATCACTCTAACGGCGGCTTCCGGCGCTCGCGCTTTTTCTCCCCGGTGCGCCGCTTCTGCTCGAGCCGGCGGCGCCGTGCGGCGCGGGTCGGCTTCGTCGCTCGCCGCTTGCGCCGGACCCGCAGACCGGCGGCGAGCTTCGCCGCCAGCCGCTCCAGCGCCAGCTCGCGGTTGCGGGCCTGGCCGCGGGCATCCTGGGCGACGGCGGTGACGACGGGACCGAGCCGCTCCAGCAGCCGCGCCCGCTGCGCCTCGCTCAGGCTCGCCGAAGCCTCGACGTCGAAGACCGCTTCCACCCGCGAGGCGGTGACGTTGGCGTGCTGGCCGCCGGGGCCGGAGGAACGGCTGGCGCGCAACTCGATCTCGCTCAGCGGCAGCGAGAGCCGCTCGTCGATCCGCAGCCGCTCGGCCATCCGTCTCCTCTACCCGGCCAGCTCGGGGATGTGCCGCTCCAGGTGCCCGTCGATCGTCCGCCGCACCCATTGCTGGGTCTCGGCGTCGGCCATCCGGTAGCGGCCGAGCAGCATCTTCTGGTCGTCGAGAGGCAAGCCGGCGATTTCCCACCGAACCGCGAGCCGCTCGAAGAGGAGCTCCGAGCGCCGTCGCCAGGCGTCGTCCTGGGAGGCGGCCGCTCCGGCCGGCCCCTCCCCCAGCTTCGCGACCGTGCCGGCGCTGAGGGTCTGGCGCAGGGTGAGGACGTTGCCCTCGGGGTCGACGTAGTCGACCGTCGGCGCCTTCTCCCGCGCCCGCCGCTGCTTCTTCCGCTTCGCCACGGTGCTCGGCTCAGGCGAGGCTGTCGATCCGGCCGGCCAGCTCGAAGTCGTTCGCGGTCAGCCCGCCCTCGGAGTGGGTGGAGATCGTCACCGTCACCGTGTCCCAGGAGATCGCCACATCGGGGTGGTGGTTCATCTCCTCCGCCGGCCCGACGAGGCTGTCGAGGAAGCGGACGCTGCCGACGAAGTCCCCCCGCTCGAAGCTCTTCTCGATTGCGTTGCCCTTGCGGGCCCAGCCGGAGAGGCCCGCCAGCCGCTCCTCGATCTCGGCGTCACTGAGAAGTGCCACGCGCTTATGCTGGCAGGCACACGATGGCGGCGCAAACCGGACAGAAGCCGACGCTCTGGCAGATCGACATCTCGCACTACAGCGAAAAGGTCCGCTGGGCGCTCGAGCACAAGGGCATCGACCACACCCGCCGCTCGATCCTCCCCGGCAGCCACATCCCGATCGCGCTGGTGCTGACCCGGGGCGCGCAGCCGACGGTGCCGGTGCTGCAGCTGGAAGGTCGGAGCATCGGCGACTCGACCGAGATCATCGCCGCCCTGGAGGCGAAATATCCGGACCCGCCGCTCTACCCGGTCGACGCCGCGGAGCTGACGCGGGCGATCGAGCTGGAGGAGTGGTTCGACGAGAACCTCGGTCCGCACGCGCGCCTGCTCCCCTTCTACGAGCTGATCCAGGAGCCCGAGCTGTTCGCCGAGATCGCCGCCGAATCGGTCCCCGGCCCACTGGGCAAGGCGAAGCCGGTGGTCGGCGCCTACGCCCGCGCCTACACCAGCATCCGCTGGGGGGCCAACAGCGACGAGGGCGCCGAACGGGCGCGGGAGGCGGTCGTCGCCGCCTTCGACAAGCTCGAGGCCGAGCTGGAGCAGGGCGACGGCGAGTTCATCGTCGGCGACCAGCTCAGCGTCGCCGACGTCACCGCCGCCTCGCTCTTCTACCCGGTGGTCGTCCCGCCGGAGGGCCCGCTTGACCCGAGCCTGCCCAGGCCGCCCGCCCTGGAGCGCTTCCGCCAGAGCCTCAGCGACCGCCCCGGCTTCAGGTGGGTCGAGGAGACCTTCCGCAAGCATCGGCACCGCGGCTAGAAGATTTTCAGAGAAGTCACGTTCTCAGCCAAAACGTTGCATTTACTTCGCTAGGCTGCTATCCATGCAGACCATGGCACCACCCGACGAGGAATCGAAGGAGCGCACCGCGCGGATGGACGAACGGTTCGCGCGAGTCGACGAACGCTTCGACGAGACGAACCGGCGCATCGACGAGACGAGGGAGGAGATGAATCGTCGCTTCGGAGAGATGAACGGTCGCTTCGGAGAGACGAGCAATCGCTTCGACCGAGTCGAAGGCGACATCCGCGAACTGAAGAAGAGCGTCGCTGGAATTCAGGAGAGCGTGATCGCGATGCATGCGACGCTCACCCGCATCGGCTTCGGCGTTGCCCTTACCTTCGCCTCCGTGCTCCTCACGAAAGCCCTCTGATCAGCCCCCGATCGGGGCCCTGGGGTTGGCGCCCCAGAACACCACCGTCCCGAGCATGCCGATGATGTGGACGGCGACGATGTTGAAGACCATCGATTTCGCCGTCGCCGTGCCGACGCCGACCGGACCGCCGGAGGCGGTGTAGCCGTAGTAGCAGCCCACCAGCACGATCACGGTCGCCATCGCCATCCCCTTGATCACGCTGAAGATCAGGTCGGGCGGGCTCTGGTACATCCAGAAGATCAGCAGGTAGCCGCCGGAGGAGACGTCGCCGACCTGGTTGACCACCGAGAGGAAGCTGGCGGCGTAAATGATCCCGATCCCGACCAGGTAGAGGAACGGGATCGCGATCCAGGCCCCGAGCAGGCGGGTCGCGCAGAGGAAGGTCAGCGGCTGGATCCCCATCACCTCGAGCGCGTCGATCTCGTCGGAGATCCGCATCGCCCCGATCTCGGCGACGATCCCGGTCCCGACCTTGGCCGCGAGGATGTAGCCGAACGCGTAGGGCAGGCCCTCGCGCAGGTCGCAGTAGGCGGAAAAGAGGCCGGCCAGCGACGGGGCCCCGATCGACCTATTGAAGTAGGCGCCCTGGAGGCCGCACTGGAGGCCGAGGATGAAGACGAAGGCCCAGATGATCAGGGCCGAGCCAAAGATCAGGATCCCCGCCTGCCGCACCCCCTCGCCGAAGAACCTGAAGACCCGGCCCGAGTAGACCTGTCCCGCCACCTTGACGCCGAAGCGGGCGATCTCCCCGAAGGAGTCGAGCCAGCCGCGGGGGACCTCCAGCCAGCCGATCACCGGACCGCCTGCAGTTCCGGGTTGGTGGCGAAGAGGATCGAGCTGACGACGAACTGGAAGAAGAAGACCGCGACGAGAGAGATCACCACCGCCTGGTTGACGGCGCGGCCGACGCCGGCGGCGCCGCCCGATGCCGACATCCCTTTGTAGGAGCAGACGACGGCGACGATCGCGCCGAACATCGTGCACATCATCACCGAGGACCAGAGGTCGGTGATCGTCGCGTTGCTGAACAGAGTCGCGAAGAAGCCGCCGAGCGACTGGTTGTAGAGGAGCTCGGCGGCGATCCCGGCGCTGAGGCCCATGACGATCGCGAAGATGTCCAGCAGACCGGTGATCACGATCAGGGCCAGGAACCGGGGCACGACCAGGTTCTTGACGGGGTCAACGCCGAGCACCTGCAGGGCGTCGAGCTCCTCGCGAATTTTGCGGGCCCCGAGGTCGGCGGTGATCGCCGTTCCCGCCACCCCGGCCACGACGACCGCGGTGACCAGCGGCCCGATCCAGCGGATCGCGATGACGACGAAGAAACCGCCGAGGCGATCGAGGGCGCCGAACAAGGAGAGGATTCCGGCCGCCTGCAGCCCGGGAGCGCCGAGGTTGAGGGCGAAGGTGGAGACGAGGAGCGGGAACCAGGAGAGCTTCAGCACGAAGAGGAACTGCCAGACGAGCTCCTCGCCGTAGGGGTAGGGGCGCCGCACCGCCGAGATCAGCGTCTTGACGGTGAGGATCATCATCACCCCCACCTCTTCGAAGGCGTTCTTGACGGGCAGTAGCCCGCGGCTCAGCGTTTCGCCCGCCACCGGCTCATCGCCCTGCCCAGGGGGCCGCGACTGGTCGCCCGCCGCCGCACCTCCTGCTCGCTCTCCCGCTGCGCCTCCGCCAGCTGCGCGATCAAGGTGTCCCGCGTCCGCTCCAGCTCCTCGACCCCGGCGACGTGCGCGACCGCTCGCGTCGGGGCGGTCGGCAGGTCGGCCCGCAGGTGGCGCGTGTAACTCGCCAGCTCGGCCTCGAGGCGGGCGATCTGCCGGCGCAGCTCCTGCCGTACCTCGAGCACTTCGCTCTCCTCCTCGGGCAGCCCGGCGCAGGCCATCGCCACGATCGCCAGCTCACGGGGGCCGAGTCCGGCTTCCTCGGCCCGGCGCAGAGCGTCGGAGGCGATCTCCTCCAGCTGCGGGGCCGCCTCGACCCCGTCGGCGACGAAGGTCCCCTGACCGTGGCGGGTGACGACGAGGCCGTCGGCCTCGAGCGTCTCGTAGACCGCCCGCACGGTGCCGACGTTGACTCCCGCCCACTCGGCGAGCTGACGAAAGCTCGGCAACCTCTCGCCGGCGGCGAGCTCGCCGGTGCGAATCAGCGCCCGCAATCGCCAGCCCAGCTGCAGCCCGACCGGCAGCTCGTCGCCGGGGTCGATCCGGAACGGGGTCTCCAGCTGTGCCATCTGTTCGCACAGTAGTTCGCCGAACTGTGCGAGTCAACTAATACAGCGGTTCGCTACGGCGTGAGGACGATCTTCAGCGCTTCGCGCCGGTCGTAGATCTCATACGCCTCGCCCGCCTGGTCGAGCGGCATGTGGTGGGTGACCAGCGGCGTGGGGTCGAGTTTGCCGGCCGCCATCAGGCCGAGCACCCGGTCGACGTGGGCGATCACGTTGGCGAGGCCGAGGCGCAGCTGCAGGCCCTTCAGCCAGGCGAGGCCGAGCGGGACCTCCCCCTTGCCGGCGTAGGCGCCGATCCCGGAGACGGTGCCGGCGTCGCGGGCGAGGCTGACCGCCAGCGCCAGCGGCCCCGGATCGCCGACCGCGTCGACGACGACGTCGACGCCGAGCCCTTCGGTGGCCGCCCGGACCGCCTGCTTCGGGTCCTGCTCGGTCAGGTGCAGCGGGGTGGCGCCGGAGCGCTCGGCCATCGAGAGCCGTTCGGCGACGGTGTCGACCGCGAAGACCTCTACCGCGCCGGCCGCGAGCGCCGCCTGGACCGCGCAGAGACCGACCGGGCCGAGCCCGAGCACCGCGACCGTGTCCCCCGCCTGCATGCCGGCGTGGGCGATCGCGTGATAGCCGGTCCCCATCACGTCGCCGGCGAAGAGAGCGGCGTCGGGCGACATCCCCTCCGGCACCCGGCGCAGGGTCAGGTTCGCTCGCGGCACGAGCAGCAGCTCCGCCTGGGCGCCCTGGAGGTCACCGAGGTGGGCGCCGTGACCGAAGGTCCGCTGGTTGCGGCAGCGGTGGTAGTCGCCCCGCAGGCAGGAGGCGCAGGTGGCGCAGGCGGTGTGGAAGGTGCCGAGGACGCGATCGCCGACCGCGACCCGTTCGACCTCGTCCCCAGCGGCGAGGACGGTGCCGACGAACTCGTGGCCGATCGTGAACCCGGGCTCGACCGGGACCCGGCCGTGGTAGATGTGGAGGTCGGAGCCGCAGATCCCGCTCGCCTCGACGCGGACGAGCGCGTCGTCGGCGGCGGAGAGCTCGGGGTCCGGCTTCTCCTCGATCCGCACCTGCTCGGGTGCCTGGAAGGTGACGGCGCGCATGCGCGCGCAACGTTACTGCGTCAGTTGACGCCGGCGACCTGGAAGCGGCTGAGTTCGCCGGCGGGGCTGGCGGTCTCTTCGATCCGCGCCTCCAGCGCCAGCTCCTTCTCGAAGTCGGCGGCCTCGCCATGCTGGAAGGAGACGTCCTTGCCCTCGAGCAGCTCGATGAAGATCTCGACGAAGCGAGCGTCGAGCTGTTTGCCGGCGACCCGCCGCAGCTCGACGATCGCGTCGTAACTCGACATCGGGGTCCGGTAGGAGTCGCGGGCGGTCATCACGTCGTAGGTGTCGGCGACGGAGATGATCCGGGCCAGCTCGGGAATTTCGTCCCCGGCGAGGCCGCGCGGATAGCCTTTGCCGTCGATCCGCTCGTGGTGGGCGAGGATGATCTCCGCCACCGGGCCGTAGCCGTCGAGCGAGGAGACGACGCGCGCGCCCTGCTGCGGATGGCGCTTGATCAGCATCCAGTCCTCGTCCGTCAGCGGCACGTTGGCCTTGAGGATGCGGTCGGGGAGGATGAACTTGCCGATGTCGTGGAGCAGAGCGGCGATGTGGACGAGCTCCTCCTCGCGGCGCGAGTAGCCGGCGCGCTGGGCAATCGCGCGCGAGTAACGAGCGACGGCGGCGCTGTGGCGGGCGGTCATCTGGTCCCGCAGATCGAGGGTGCGCAGCATCGCGCTCAACATCCCGACCTGGAAGCTGGCCAGCTGCCGGCTGCGCAGCTCCAGCTCCTCGGCGCGCTGCTGGGAGACGAGGAGGGCGCCGAGGAGGTACTGGAAGGTGACGAGGACGACGCCGAAGAGGGCGACCCCGGCGAGGCCGACCTGGACGTACAGGTAGGCGATGCCGCAGGCCATCAGCGCCGCCGCGAGCTCGGAGGGCAGCAGCGGGATCAGCGCCGTCCGCACCTTGCCGAAGAAGGGGCTGCGATCCAGGTAGCAGGAGTAGGAGGCGATCATCGTGAAGTTGATCGCGAGCGCGACGAGGAAGATCGCGAAAATCAGCGCGTAGAAGGCAGCGTCGTTCTGGGAGATCTGGCTTGAGACGACGATTTCGTGGAAGACGAAGCCGCTGACCAGCGGGAAGGTCGCGTAGGTGAGCAGGTTGTTGAGCAGGAAGTGGCCGGCGTCCCGCCACCGCAGCCACCCGGCGAGGATCGTCAGCACCCCGATCAGCGCCCCCGGCGTACCGCCGAGGAAGACCATCGCCAGGACGAGGGCGAGGAAGCTGCCGGAGATCTTCACCTTCGAGGTGGTGCTGATCGCGGTCAGGTCGCTGAAGACCGAGAAGCCGAGCAGGATGAAGAGGAGCGGCAGATTCCATTCCGCTTCGGGGGCGCGCCAGACCGCGACGGCCGCAGCCAGCGCCAGCGCCAGGACCATGGCGGCGATCGCTCTTCGGGTGGGACGGGGACTGTCCATCTTGGATTTGAATTTGGGCACTGCGGGAACCCGTGCCGGAAATCCGGCCTGTCCTTCTTCACGGGCGCCTTCGTTTTCCCTGCGGTCGCGCCGTTTCTTGCCGCTTCCGCTATTTGGGAACTTAGAAGTTAGACCGCTACATATGGAATCGGCAACACCTTTAGCCAGATGGCCAAATTCGCCCAAGATCGGGATCTCGGCCTCTGCACGCGCGGTCGGTGCAGGACAAGCCGCTCAAGGCCCCGAAAAACGACGAAGGGCGTCCCCATCCAGGACGCCCTTCAAAAGTCTTGTGCAAGGCCTCGATCAAAAGGCCTGCTCTGGGAAAGCTTAGTGACGGTAGCCCATGTTCCTTGCCCCTTCCGTAGTCGTTGAAGCCCGCAACGTTGTGCGCTGCATCGTGGAAACCTCTCAATTGCTGGTCACTTTGTAGCACAGCTTGGCGGAAACTTGTGCATCTGCAGGAAAAGTTGTGCAGAAATGCGGTAGTACCCACGGCCACCCATGCCTAGCCCACGCCTAACCGCCCCCCTGCGCAGGCCCCTCTTCCGGCGGCTGGCCGCCTCGTACGCGATCAACGAGCTCGGCGACTGGATGGGGATCATCGCCCTCTCGGTGCTCGTCTTCGATCGCACCGAGAGCGCCCTGGCGACGGCCGCGCTCTTCCTCGGGACCAGGTTCCTTCCCGCTCTGCTGGCCCCCGTTTTGGTCACGCAGGCGGAGAAGCCGCCGCCCAGATACGCCCTGCCGGTCATCTACTGCGGCGAGGCGGCGGCCTTCGGCGGCCTCGCCCTCCTCGCCGGCGGCAGCTTCTCGCTGGCCCCAGTCATCGTCCTGGCCGCCGTCGACGGCGCCCTCGCCCTCGCCGGGCGGGCGCTGACCCGGGCGGTGGTGGCGACGGATCTCGAGCCGAGGGGCGAGCTGCGGGCCGGCAACGCCCTCCTCAACATCGCCTTCACGGGGGGCTCTGCGATCGGGCCGGCCCTCGCCGGCCTGATCGTGGCTGGATTCGGTGTCCAATCGGCGCTGCTGCTGGACGCGGTCTCCTTCTACCTCATCGCCTGCATCCTCTTCACTGCCGGCTCCATGCCCCAGGCGGAGCCGGAACCGGGCCGGATGCGCGACCGGGTCCGCGCCGGCATCGCCTACATCCGCGGGCAGACGGTCCTGCGGCGCCTGTTGACCGCCCAGGGCCTGGCCTTCGTCTTCTTCGCGGCGGTGCTGCCGGTCGAGGTCGTCTACGTGAAGGAAACCCTGGGCTCCAACGACACCGGCTACGGCCTGATGCTCGCCTGCTGGGGGGCCGGGATGGTCGCCGGCAGCCTCCTCTTCGCCCGCCTGCGCCAAGCGCGGCTCGCCACCCTCCTCTTCTTCAGCACGCTCGCGGTCGGCGCCGGCTACCTCGGCCTGGCCGCGGCGCCGACGCTGGCGGTCGCCTGCCTCGCCTCCGTCCTCGGCGGCGCCGGCAACGGCGTGCAGTGGGTGGCAGCGATCAGCGCGGTCCAGGAGATGACGGCCGAATCGATGCTGGCGCGGGTGATGAGCGTGCTGGAGTCGATCGGCGCCGCGATGCCGGGGGTCGGCTTCGCGGTCGGCGGCGTCATTGCCACCGTGTTAAGCCCGCGGATGACGTTTCTTGTCGCGGGCGCGGGGGTAATCGCGATCGTTGTCGTGATGGCGCCGCTGTTGGGAGGGAATTGGCTGAACGACGACGAAACGTCTGATGACGCCTCGCTTGACGGGCGCGATGACGTTGTGGTGGAGTTGATCCCAGGGATACGAAAGCCCGGCAACCCGGACTCGGAGGGAATATTTTGAAGAAGCTAGGGGCAGTCATTGCGGTTCTCGTTCTGGCAGCGCTCGCGTCGCTCGGGCTGGTCGCGTGCGGGGGCGGTGACGACACCTCTGGCGGAGGCGGCAAGCAGGGCGGCGTCCTCAACGCCACCTACGCCTCGTTCCCGGACTACATGGACCCGGCCATCTCCTACACGGCCGAAGGATGGACGGCGATGGCCGACGTCTACATCCCCCTCCTCACCTACAAGCACGCCAATGGCGAAGAAGGCAGCGAGGTGATCCCCGGGCTGGCGAAAGAACTGCCGAAGATCAGCAACGGCGGCAAGACCTACACCCTCAACCTCCGCCCCGGCCTCAAATACTCCGACGGCACCCCCGTCAAAGCCTCCGACTTCCCGTTCGCGGTCGAACGGATGATCCAGCTCAACTCCGGCGGCTCCCCCTTCTACCTGACGATCGAGGGCGCGGAAAAGTTCGCCGAAACGAAACAGGGGCCGATCCCTGGGATCGAAGCCAATGACAAGACCGGCGAGATCGTCATCAATCTAGAAGGGCCGCGAGGGACCTTCACCAACGAGCTCGGCCTGATGTTCGTGGCGCCGCTGCCGCAGGACACGCCGATCGAAGACATGTCCGCCGACCCGCCCCCGGGCACCGGCCCGTACATGATCACCAAATCGCAGCCGGGCAAAGGCTGGGAATACGAGCGCAACCCCTACTGGGCCAAAGGCAACGGCGAAGCGATGCCGGACCTGCCGGAGGGCGTCGTCGACGGGGCCAAGATCACGGTGATCCGCAACCCGCAGTCCCAGGTCGACGACATCGAGCAGGGGACCTACGACTGGATGCAGAACCCGCCGCCTTCCTCCCGCTACGCGGAAGTGAAGGAAAAATTCGAAGGCACCCAGTTCCGCGTCGAGCCGACGATCAGCACCTACTACTTCTGGATGAACACCCAGGAGGCGCCCTTCGACGACGTCAAAGTGCGGCAGGCCGTCAACTACGCGGTCGACGCGAAAGCGCTCGAACGGATCTACGCCGGGCAGATCGCGGCGACCCAGCAGATCCTGCCGCCGGGAATGCCGGGCTACGAACAGTTCGAGCTCTACCCGCACGACATGGACAAAGCCGAAGAACTGATGAAAGAAGCCAACCCGTCGGACATGGACATCACCGTCTGGACCGACACCGAAAGCCCGAACAACGAAGCGGGCGAATACTTCAACGAGATCCTGAAGGAACTCGGCTTCAACACGAAACTGAAAATCCTCAACGCCGACAACTACTTCACGGTGATCGGCAACGCGACGACGCCGGAACTCGACGCCGGCTGGTCCGACTGGTTCCAGGACTACCCGCACCCGAACGACTTCTTCCAGCCGCTGCTGGCAGGAGAAAGCATCCTCCCGACCAACAACGGGAACTTCGCCAAATTCGACAACCCGGCGATCAACAAGAAGATCGCCGAACTCGGCGCAGAGCAGCTCGGGCCGGACCAGGAAGAGGCCTACAAGAAACTGGACGAAGAAATCATGGAAGAAGCCCCGTGGGCTCCCTACGGGACGCGGACCCTGTCGACGTTCGTCTCCGACGCGATCGACCTCGACAGCGTCATCTTCAACCCGACCTTCGGCCACTACCTGAGCAGCTTCGAATTCAAGTAACGCCCGCGGGGTAGAAAGAACCGCGTGTCTACCGAACCGAGCGCAGAGCGAGGGCCTTGGTCCCTCGCTCTGCGGCGGTTCTTCCGCAACCGCCTCGCCGTAGCGTTCCTCGCCCTCTTCGCCCTCATCGTCGTCTTCGTCATGGCGGCGCCGCTGTGGGCTGACCACGTCGCCGAAACCGGGCCCAACGAGGAGCACACGGTCGAACAGATCACCGTCGACGGCGAGAAAAAGGACGTCGTCACGGTCGAAGGCAAGCCGATCGGGCCGCAGTGGTTCGCGGCCGGCGGCAAGTTCTTCCTCGGCGCCGACAGCCGCCTCGGCCGCGACGAGATGGTGCGGCTGATGTACGGCGGGCGGACCTCGCTGCAGATCGGGATCACCGCGGCGCTGATCGCGACGATCATCGCCGTCGTCCTCGCCCTCCTCGCCGGCTACTTCCGCGGCTGGGTCGACGGCCTGATCGCGCGGACGCTCGACGTGATCTGGTCCCTGCCGGTCTTCCTGATCGGACTCTCGGTGGGGATCGCCCTGGCCGTCGGCGGCCTCAAGATCGGCCCGCTGGAAATCGAGAGCGGCTCGATCTGGAACCCGATCTTCGTCATCAGCGTCTTCACCGTGCCGTACATCGCCCGGCCGATCCGCGGCCAGGTCCTCGCCCTCAGCGAGAAAGAGTTCGTCGAGGCCGCGATCGCCCAGGGGGCGGGCCCGCTGCGAGTGATGTTCAGCGAGATCCTCCCCAACCTCGCCTCGACGATCATCGTCTTCTTCACCCTGATGATCGCCAACAGCATGCTGTTCGAGGCGGGTCTTTCCTTCCTCGGCGCCGGTGTGCAGCCGCCTAACTCCTCCTGGGGGACGATGATCACGGTCGGGGTCGAGCTGCTCAACATCCAGCCGCTGCTGGCGATCCTTCCCGGCCTGATGATCATGCTGACGGTGCTGTCGCTGAACATCGTCGGCGACGCCTTGCGAGACGCGCTCGATCCGCGCGGAAAGGCGCGGATGGACGCGGCGCTCGAGTTCGAGGCGCAGGGGGGCATCGCGAGCGGCCAGCAGGGAGCGACGATCTGATGGCCCGCTTCATCGTCAGGCGCCTGGTGGCGATGATCGGCGTCCTCTTTGCCGTCTCGGTGATCGTCTTCGTCGTCTTCATGGTCCTGCCGAAGCAGAACCCGGCGCAGACGCTGGCGGGGAAGAACGCGACCCCGGTCCTGGTCAAGAGCATCGAAGAAGAGTGGGGCTTCGACGATTCGCTGCCGGTCCAGTACGCGACGATGATGAAGAAGGTCTTCACCGGCGAGCTCACCTCCTACAAACCGAAAATCCCGGTCGACGACCAGATCAAGGAAGGCATCCCGGCGACCTTCTCGCTGGCGATCGGCGCCGCGCTTATCTGGCTCTTCTTCGGCCTCCTGCTCGGCTACCTCTCAGCGATCCGGGCCGGCGGCTGGCTCGACCGCATCCTCACCGGGGTCTCGATCGCCGGCGTCTCGCTCCCGGTCTTCCTCCTCGCCCCGGTGCTCCTCTATTTCCTCACCTACAAGATCGAACTCTTCCCCAACGCCCAGTATGTGCCCTTGGGCGAAGACCCCTGGGAGTGGGCGCGACACCTGATCCTGCCCTGGTTCACCCTGGCGGTGCTCTCGATCGGCTTCTACAGCCGCGTCGTGCGCTCGAACATGCTCGACGTGATGAACGAGGACTACGTCCGCACCGCCCGCGCCAAGGGCCTGAGCGAGCGGCAGGTGATGACCCGCCACGTGCTGCGGAACTCGCTGATCCCGGTGATCACCCTCTTCGGGCTCGACTTCGGCGCCACCATCGCCGGTACCGCGATCATCACCGAAGTGATCTACAACATCGAAGGCATCGGCTTCTACGCTGCCAGCGCGGTGGCCAAATTCGAACTGCCGCCGATCATGGGGGTCGCGATCTACGGCGCCTTCTTCGTCGTCTTCGTCAACGCCCTCGTCGACATCGCCTATGCCTATCTGGATCCGCGGGTGCGGCTCGGGGAGAGCGCGTCCGAATGAGCGCCCCGCTGCTCTCCGTCAACGGGCTCCGCGTCGGCTTCGCGACCGAAGAAGGGGTCGTGCAGGCGGTCGACGGCGTCAGCTTCGACCTGCGGCCGGGTGAAGTGCTGGCGATCGTCGGCGAGTCGGGCTCCGGCAAGAGCGTCACCGCGCAGACGATCATCGGCCTCACCCGGGCCAACAACGCCCGGATCGAGGGCTCGGTGAAGCTCGGCGGCGAGGAGCTGACGAGCGCGGGCGACGCCGAGATGCGGCGGCTCCGCGGCGACCGGGTGGCGATGGTCTTCCAGGACCCGATGACCTCCTTCAACCCGGTCTACCGGCTCGGCGACCAGATCGTCGAGGCGATCCGGGCCCACCGTCCCGACACCTCGAAGCAGCAGGGCCGGGAGCGCGTCGTCGAGCTCTTCGAGGCGGTCGGCATCACCGACGCCGAGAGACGGGTCGACGACTATCCGCACGAGTTCTCCGGCGGCATGCGGCAGCGGGCGATGATTGCGATGGCACTGGCCCTCGAGCCGGAGGTGCTGATCGCCGACGAGCCGACCACCGCGCTCGATGTGACGATCCAGGCCCAGATCCTCGAGCTGCTCGAGCAGCTGAACCGGGATCGCAACCTGGCGACGATCCTGATCACCCATGACCTCGGTGTCGTCGCCGAGGTCGCCGACCGGGTTCTGGTCATGTACGCCGGCAAGGTCGTCGAGGAAGGGACGCTCGACGAGATCTTCTACGACCCCCAGCACCCCTACACCTGGGGGCTGCTGGGGTCGCTGACGCGGATCGACCGGCCGCGTCCGCACCGGCTGCCGCAGATCGCCGGCTCGCCTCCGTCGCTGCTCGACCTGCCCGAGGGCTGCCCGTTCCGTCCCCGCTGCCCGCATGAGTTCTCGAAATGCCCGGAGTACCCGGGGCTGGAGGCACGGCTCCCAGACGCCCCGGCCCACCGCGACCGCTGCTGGCTGACCCCGGAGCAGAAGCGCGAGAAGCGAATGGTCGAAGGCCAGATCGGGCTCGAGCCGCCGCAGGAGGTGCAGCGGGGATGAGCGAGGACCAGAACACCGGGGCGCCGCTGCTCGAGGTCACCGACCTCGTCAAGCACTTCCCGATCAAGCGCGGGATCCTGATCGACCGCGAGGTCGACCAGGTGCGCGCCGTTGACGGGGTCAGTTTCCAGGTGCAGCGCGGCGAGACCCTCGGCCTGGTCGGCGAGTCCGGCAGCGGCAAGTCGACCGCCTGCCGCGCGGTGCTGCAGCTGATCAAGCCAACCTCGGGCTCGGTCAAGTTCGAAGGTCGCGAGATCTCCGGCCTCCGGCAGCGTCAGATGCGGCCGCTGCGGCGCGAGATGCAGATGATCTTCCAGGACCCCTACGCCTCGCTGAACCCCCGCAAACGGATCGGCCAGATCGTCGGTGACCCGCTGAAGCGGCAGGGCGTGGCATCGGGCTCGGAGCTGCGGCGCCAGGTGCAGGAGCTGCTGGAGCGGGTCGGGCTCTCGAGCGAGCACTACAACCGCTTTCCACACGAGTTCTCCGGTGGCCAGCGGCAGCGGATCGGGATCGCCCGCGCCCTCTCGCTGAAACCGAAGCTGGTGATCTGCGACGAGCCGGTCTCCGCCCTCGACGTCTCGATCCAGGCGCAGATCGTCAACCTGCTCGACGACCTCCAGGACGAGTTCGGGATGGCTTACCTCTTCGTCGCCCACGACATCGGCGTCGTCCGCCACATCTCCGATCGGATCGCGGTGATGAACAACGGCAAGATCGTCGAGCAGGGAACCGCCGACCAGGTCTGCGAGAGCCCCCAGGACGAGTACACGAAGAAGCTGCTGGCGGCGGTGCCAATTCCGGACCCTCGCGAGAGCCGCGAGCGGCAGCAGCGCAGTAGCGTCCAGTAGGTGCCGCTTCCGCTCTCGCCGCCGATCAAGCCGCAGCTTGCGCTTACCCGCAAAGTCCTCCCCGAGGGCGAGGAGTGGGCCTACGAGCCGAAGCTCGACGGCTTCCGGGCGATCGTCTTCGTCGACGGCGACGAGTTCTACGTCCAGTCGCGCGGGGGCAAACCCTTCAACCGCTACTTCCCGGAGCTGAGCTTCGCGCCGGGGCGCTGGGTGCTGGACGGCGAGCTGGTGATCCGCGACGTCGACGGCAACCTCGAATTCGACTCCCTGCAGGAACGGATCCACCCGGCGCAGTCGCGGATCGAGCTGCTCTCGAAGGAGATCCCCGCCTCCTACATCGTCTTCGACCTCCTGGCCGAGGGTGACGAGGTGCTCTGCGAGCGGCCGCTGCGAGAGCGGCGCGAGCGCCTGGAGGCGATCGCGGAGAAGGCGGGGCTGGAGCTGACGACGCTCAGCGCCGACGCGGCGCAGGCCGAGCAGTGGCTGGCCAGCATCGAGGGCGTGATGGCGAAGGACTTGACCGCCCCCTACGTGCAGGGCAAGCGCAAGGGAATGGCAAAGGTCAAGCGCGAGCGGACCATCGACTGCGTGGTGATGGGCTGGCGGCCGGGCAAGGAAGAGGGCACGGTCGGCTCGCTGATCCTCGGCCTCTACTACGAGGGCGAGCTGCGCACGGTCGGGCACATCTCCGGCTTCCCGAAAGCGGCGAAAAAGAGCATGCGGGCGATGCTGGCCCCCCTGGAGACCGGCCAGAGCGGCAGCGCCGAACCGAGCAGGTGGACCGGCGGGCGCGAGCTGGAGTGGGTCGAGCTGCGGCCGGAGCTGGTGATCGAGGTCGGGTACGACCATGCGGCGTCGGGGCGGATACGGCACGGGGCTCGGTTTCATCGGTTTCGGGACGACAAAGAGCCTGGGGACTGCAGGTTCGAGCAGTTGGATGAAGGGATGTCTTAGAACAGGGCCTGTTGGCGGACGGGTCCTGTCACGGCAGGGGACCCACCCCCTCCCGCAACTGCGCGGGAGGGGGTCCCCCCTACCGCGCCACCCGTCCGAGATGCCGCTTGTCTTGACGATCCCTGCGCGGACGCGTTTGAGCGGAAGCTTCGGCCCCTGCCCCAGCCTTTGACTGCTCTCGTGGTGTGCTTTCGCTGCTCGGGGCGCATGTAGGCGCGATTGCTGTAGAGGGCCTCGTAGCGGGGGAGGAGGTCGGGGCGTTTTTCTTGCAGCCAGGCGAAGAAGACGTCCTTTACCTCGTCGCGGAGGTGGAGGGCGACGCCGCCGAGGAAGGTGGCGCCGGCGGCTTTGGCTCGTTCGACGATCGGGCGGACCTGGTCGGGGTCGTCGTTGATGCCCGGCATCAGCGGGGCGATCAGGACTCCCGAGTCGATGCCCCGGGCGCGGAGCTCGGCGACGGCGTCGAGCCGGGCGGCGGGGCTCGGCGTGTGCGGCTCGGTGGCGCGCCAGGCGTCCTCGTCCAGGGTCGGGACCGAGAGGTTGACCGAGACCGGCAGCCCCTTGGCCGCCATCCGCTCGAAGATCTCGACGTCCCGCATCACCAGCGGCGACTTGGTCAGCACCGAGACCGGCGTCTCCGCCGCCTCCAGCGCCTCCAGGATCTCGGGCATCATCCGGTAGCGGCTCTCGACCCACTGATACGGATCGGTGTTCGTCCCCAGCGCCACTAGCTCCCGCTTCCAGCTCGGCCGGGCCAGCTCCGCCCGCAGCAGCTCCGGTACGTTCACCTTGACGACGATCTCCCTGTCGAAGTCGTCCCCCGCGTCGAAGTCGAGGTACTTATGCGTGCGCCGCGCGAAGCAGTAGCGGTAATCGGCAGGCGTGGGTGCAGCCGCGGAAGGGGTTGACGGTCCATTCGAACCCGTAGCGGCTCTTAGGCACCCGATTCAGCGCGGACTTAGCCCGCACCTCGTGAAATCGAATGCCGAGGGCCTCGGGGGCATCGAAGGTCCGCGTCACCGCTTCCTCAGCCAGACCGAACAGCCTGCCTGCCTCCTCGTTCTCGACTCTCTGCTCGTCCCATCTCATACGAACACATGTTCGCAGATGGAGTGGATGCGCTCGGCGGTCCTTCGTGCGGCGCGCCAAGCGCCGGAGCCCAGCAACAAGCCGCATCGGAGTTTCGCCACCCCCAAGTGGGGCGAATGTCGGCTACGGCAGCTCGCCCCGGATCACGTAGCGCAGCACGTCGACGACCTGCTCGGCGGTGCGGGCGCTCGCCTGGGCGGCGCGGTCGACCTCCTTCAGGGCGTGGTCGAGCTCGCCCTCGTGGAGGGTTACGATCGGCTTGCCGAGGGCCGCGGCATAGCCGGCGTCGAAAGCCGCGTTCCACTGGCGGTACTTGTCGCCGAAGCGGACGACGACGACGTCGGCGTCGCGGATCAGCGTCTGGGTGCGGATCGAGTTGACGCCGGCGCCCTTGTGGTCGCGCCAGAAGGCGTCGCTCTCCTCCCCCAGCGTGCCGGCGCCGGCGTCATCGGAGGCGGCGTGGTCGGTCACCGGGGCCGAGAAGGAGACCGGCAGCCCGGCAGCCCGCGCGCCGGCCTCGATCCGCTCGCGCCAGTCGCTGTGGATCTCCCCCGAGAGGTAGACGCTCCAGGTCCGCTCGCCCATGGCCTCAGGCGTCGGCGGGGACGGGGACGCCGGCCGTCTGCTCCTCGAAGTGCTTGCTGAGCATCGTCACCTGGCCCTGGTAGTTCGAGCCCAGGTCGGAACCGTAGAGCCGCGCCGCCGGCTCGGACGTCCACTCGAGCCCGAGCTTGCAGACCGGCTGGCGGTGCTCGACCATGAACGAGACGTCCCGCGCCCGCACCTCCAGCGCCGCCCGGCTGCCGTGCCGACCGCCGTCGGGGTCGTAGCCAAAGCCGGGGTCGAAGAAGCCCGCATAGTGGGTTCGAAGCTCCCCCGCGGTCGGGTCGTAGGCCATCATCTCGGCGGCGATCTGCGGCGGGATACAGACCCCCTCGGCGGAAAGCAGCAGGTAGAAGATCTCCGGCTCGAGCACGACCCTGCCCCCGGGCTCGGGGTAGACGGGGTCCCAGTAGTCCGTCCAGCGGTAGGCGCGGATGCGGGAGAGGTCGACCGGCAGGCTGTTCTTCTTCGCCCGGTAGCCGACCACCCGGTCGGTCGGCCCCGAGAGGTCGAGGCTGAGGAAGAGGCCGTCCGACACCGCCAGCTCGGACTGACGCAGGGCGTGGGAGTCGAGGTAGAGGAGCGGGAACTCGTCCTGTAGCTGCCGGATCTCGTCGTCGGCGAGGCGGACGTCGCCGCGAGCGAGGCGCAGCTGGTTCAGCGAGAGCCCGGTTCGCACCTGGATCGCGAACGACCGCGGCACGATCTCGAGGTAGAGCTTGCCGCCGTAGCCGGCGCGGATGTCGTCGAAGCGATGGTGGCGGTCGGTGATCACCCGGGTGAAGACGTCGAGCCGTCCCGTCGAGCTCTTCGGGTTCGCCTTCGCCCTCACGTCCTCGGGCAGGTTCAGCTCCTCGATCAGCGGCACCAAGTAAGGCCGGTCCCGCTCCAGCACGGCGCCGTCGCGGAGGTCGACGCGCTGGAAGGCGAGATCCTCGGTCTTCTCCTCGACCGTGGAGTCGACGTCGGGAAGAAACGAGCAACGCAGGGCCCAGGCGAAATCGCCGAGCCGCAGGTCGATGCTGGCCGGCTGCACCGCCTCGGGCCGGATCCGGTAGTCCCCGGAGCTGACCCATTCGGCCTCGATCGCCTGGTTCAGCTCCTGCGAAGGGAGAACGCCGCGCCTCGGTTCGCTCATCCCGAGGAGACTATTCGCCGAGCCTCCTCCGCGCCGATGTATGCGGCCAGCACGAACTCGACGATCTCCGGAAAAAGCTCGGTCAGCCGATCGGCTTCGCCGGCCAGCACCCGACGCCCGAGCATCGAGGCGGTCCCGCCGATCACCGCTTCGTCGGTCGCCTCCGGCACCTCGGCGCCCGCCGGCATCGGCGGAGCCCCCTCGCGGAGAAGCCCGACGAAGGATTCGATCGCCACCTGGTAGCGGTCGTAGACCCCGCGGCCGGCGCGCAGGCCTTCGACCAGGGCGATGCTCGCCAGAGGGGGATCGGCGGCGAGAAGATCCAGCAACGCCCCGATCGCATCGCGGACGCGATGCGGCCACTCCTGCGCCGTCGCCCCCTCGCAGGCGTCGAGCACCTGCTGGCGGATCCGCTCGATCGCGACGTCGTAGGCGGCGATGAAGCACTCGTCCTTGCTCTCGAAGTGCTTGTAGAAGTCGCTCTTGGAGACAGCCGCGAACTGCCCTATCGAGGAGACGGTCGTCTTTTGGTACCCGACCTCATACAAGGACTGGGTGAGGCCGGCGATCAGGCGCTCACGCTGATTCCTGGCGACGAACTCCGGCGAGAGGCCATGGCGACCCCGGGGCAGACGTTCCATTCCCGCGTTGGAATCCATCGTAGGAATGAAGTCTGCCACCGTACTGTCACTTTCGCCTGCCGGTGTCCACCACCTTTCTTACACCGCGGTACGGCGATAGCAGGAATTGGGACAGTTCCGGCAGGAGGTCGGGGATGTTTTCGGCTTCGCCCTTGCGGATCTGCAACTGCAGGATCCAGGCGACTCCGCCCACCAGCGACTCCTCGATCGTCTCCGGCAGGCCCGTCCCCTGCGGCACCGCGTTCCGCAGCAGCTCGACGAAGTCGCGCATGCTCGCGTCGTAGAGACGGGCCGAGCTCGGAGTCGCCGCGATCGCCTCGACCATGCACATCCGCGCGGCGGCCGGGTGCTCGGCGATGAAGTCGAGAAGCCCCTCGAGGCCGGCGACCACGGCTTCCTCCGGATCCGCGTCCACCTTCTCGCACCCCTCCGCCACCGCCTCCCGCATCTCGGCCATCGCGGAGCCGATCGCGGAGAGGAAGAGGTCCTCCTTGCCGTCGAAGTTGTCGTACAGCGTCTTCCGAGCGACGGCGGCCTGGCGCACGATGTCGGCGATCTTCGTCGCCTCGTAGCCCTGGTCGGCGGTGAGCTCGGCGATCGCGTCCATCATCCGCCGCCGCTTATGGCCGGCGACGAACTCTCGCGGCAGCTCCGGGCGGGTCGAGCTCATCTTCCCCACCCCGCGATCGCCCCGGAAAGGCCCCTGAAATCGAGGGCGGCGAGGAAAGGCGTGCCCAGATGGCCAATATTCTGGTACCGTGAGAAAACTTCGAATGTTTTTAATGAATACTTATGAGTTCTTCGCTGCGAATCCAGCTGAGCCAAGAGACCCTCCTCACTGCGATCGGTGACGATTGGCCCCCCGAGCAGGTCGAGGTCGCCCTCGAACTGCTCGCCAACAGCAGCGGCAAATTCCCGTCCGGAGTCCGCAAACTTCCCCCTGACCTCGTCCGAGCGGTCCAGCGTGAGCGTCTGATCGTAGCGATGCTGAACGCCGCCGCCGAGTTGGGCTACCTCGAAACCAACGTCCAGGACGTGATCGACCGGGCAGGCGTCTCCCGACCGACCTTCTACGAGCACTTCTCCAACAAAGAAGACTGTTTCCTCGCCGCCTTCGACACGAGCGCCGAGCGGTTGCGCAAGAAGGTCGACGCCGCCGTCCAGAAGGGGGGCGACGTCTGGCGCGACCGCATCCGCTTCGGCCTCGAAGCGCTGCTCCGCTTCGCCGGCCGCGAACCCGACACCGCGCGGACGATGGTGGTCGAGGCGCGGGCTGCCAGCGCCGCTGCGGTTAGGCGGCGTGTCGAGCTGATGGACCAGTTCGCGAGGTGCCTGCAATCCGAAGCGGAAGAGCTGCTTCCCGGAAGCCCGACCCAGACCCCGACGACCGCGTCCGGCGTCGTCGGTGGAATCGAATCCATCCTCTATTCCCGCCTCTGCAAGCAGGAGCACGACCGGCTGACGGCCCTTCTTCCCTCCCTGATGTATTTCGTGGTCCTTCCCTATGAGGGTCATGAGGCGGCTACTGAAGCTCTCACGGTCAATCAGTTGCAGAGTACTAAAATTGGACATTAAGTACAGCTAATTTCTTGGCTGCGTCCCATAGTGTCCCCAGACGATGCGCGCCCCTCTCCTCGCCCGCCTCGCCCTCCTTTACCTGCTCGCCGCCACGCTCCTGATCGGGGTGACCGCGACGGTCGCGCCGCAAACCTTCTACGACGACTTTCCCTTCGTCGCCCACTGGGTCGACCTGCTGCCGCCGTACAACGAGCACCTCGTCACCGACGTCGGTGGCCTCTACCTCGGCTTCGCCGTGCTCTTCGGCTGGGCAGCGTGGACCCTGGACCGGACCCTCATCCGCGCCGTCTCCGTCGCCTGGCTGCTGACCGCCGGCCTGCACCTGATCTTCCACGCGGCCCATCTCGACGGTTTCGGGGCCGCCGACGCCGCGGCGGAGCTCGCCTCGCTGGCGCTGCTGCTGGCGCCGCCGCCGCTAGCCCTGTGGGCGGCCGCTTCCGGCTCCCGCCACGCGGACACTCCGCCAGCCTAGAATCAACCTCCCGTGTTGCTCCCGGAGGGGTGCCGGAGTGGTTGAACGGGGCGGTCTCGAAAACCGTTGGCCCTCGTAAGGGGGCTCGTGGGTTCGAATCCCACCCCCTCCGCTCGATCGCGCTACCCTAGCCAGACGCAGCAGTTCTTTGAACTCGCTGCGAGGGGATGGAGAGGACCGGCATTATCGGCCAAGAAATGCCGGCCCTCCCGCGCTGCAACGAAGCGTCAGAGAGAGCTCCATTACAGCGCTGAGTATAGAGTCGGCCTCAAACTGGTCGAGGTGTACTTCGCCAAAAATCCGCCCGTTCCGGAGCGGAGAGGGTGGGATTCGAACCCACGAGGCGGGTTAACCCCGCCCACGCGATTTCCAATCGCGCTCCTTAAGCCACTCGGACACCTCTCCGGGTCCCACACAGCGTATTGGCTCCTTCCTAACCCCGGCGGCCAGCGAAGAAATCGCTGAGGATCGCCGCGCACTCTTCCTCGCGAACCCCGCCAAAGACTTCCGGGCGGTGGTTCACCTCCGGCTCGCGAAGGACGTCGAGAACGGTGCCGGCGGCGCCTGCCTTGAAGTCGCGGGTGCCGTAGACGACCCGGGGGATGCGGGCGAGGACGATCGCCCCGGCGCACATCGCGCAGGGCTCGAGGGTGACGTAGAGCGTCGTCCCCGGGAGGCGCCAGCCGCCCAGGGCCTCGGCCGCGGCCCGGATCGCGAGCACCTCGGCGTGCGCGGTCGGGTCACAGCGCAGCTCGCGCTCGTTGCCGGCCCGGGAGAGCAGCTCGCCGTCGCGGAGGATCGCCGCGCCGATCGGCACGTCGCCATGGCCCTCGGCCTTGCGCGCCTCCTCCAGCGCGATCTCCATCCCGGCGTCGAAGCGGCCCGCGTTCACGATGGGGGAGTATGTCCAGCGAACAACTTCCGCGGCGACGCGGTGTTTAGACAGGTGCCGATCGGGCGCGGGGGTCCGGTAGGCGCTTCGACCCGATGAGACGACTTCTTCGCATCCTCCCCCCCTTGACCCTGCTCGCGGTCCTGACCGCGACGGCTGCCCCTGCCGGCGCCGAGCAGGGGGTGGCGGAAGCTCGCCGGTTCGCGCCCCGCCAGCTGTTGGTCAAGTTCGAGGGGGCGGCACGGGGCCAGAGACTGAAGCTGCCGGCCGGGACGGCGGTGGAGCAAGCCGCGGTGGCGCTGCGGCGCAACCCGAAGGTCGTCTACGCCGAGCCCGACTACGTCGCCCACGCCTCGGCCAGTCCCGAGCCGTTCGATCCGAACGACCCCGGGGTCTTGGACGCGGCAACCGAATCATCCACCGGCGACGGCGACTGGGCCTTCAAGCAGTGGAACTTCCTCGCCCCCCGCAGCACCGGCGACGGCTCGCTGCCGATCTCCCCCGGAGGAATCGACGCCGTCGGCGCCTGGCGCAACCTGATCGACGTCGGCCGACCCGGCGCTTCGGGGATCGTCGTCGCGGTCCTCGACAGCGGCATCGCCTACCGCTCCTTCGGGACCAGGTTCCGCCGCAGCCCGGACTTCACCCGCGACCAGTTCGTGCCCGGCTACGACTACGTCGGCCGCGATCGCCTGCCGCTCGACGAAGGCGGCCACGGCACCCACGTCGCCGGCACGATCGCCGAGAGGACCGACAACGGAGTCGCCCTCGCCGGGCTCGCCTACAACGCGAAGCTGATGCCGCTGCGGGTGCTGGGGCGCAACGGGGAAGGGTATGCGTCGAACATCGCCAAGGCGATCCGATTCGCGATCGCGCACAAGGCCCAGGTGATCAACATGAGCTTCAACTTCGAATGCGGCGAGCGCGTGCCGATGGTTGACGAAGCGCTGCGTGCCGCCTACAGGCACGGCGTCGTCACCGTCGCCTCCGCCGGCAATCTCAGCGACGACGAATGCGTCTCCGCCCCAGCCACCGGCCCGCGGGTGATCGGAGTCAGCGCCACCACCGAGGGCGCCTGCCTCGGCAGCTACGCCCTCGCCGGCGAGGGGATCGACCTCGTCGCCCCCGGGGGCGGGCGGCCGCAGAGCCGCTGCCCGTCGGTCGCGGCGCGGCCGATCTACCAGGTGACGCTGCGCGACGGCTCCACCGACGAATTCGCGATCCCGGCCGACTACGTCGGCACCTCGATGGCCGCGGCGCACGTCTCTGGCGTCGCCGCGATGGTGCTGGCCGCCCGCGTCGTCAACCCCGCCCTGACGCCGCCGAAGCGGGTCGATGCGGTGCGGAAGCAACTGCGCCACACCGCCCGCGACCTCGGCTACCCGCGCACCCAGCAGGGAGCCGGCCTGATCGACGCCGCACGGGCGACGGGAACGTTCCCGAAGTTCCTCCCGGCGCGGAAGTAGAGCCCGTCAGGTAGTTCTGACGATGATGACGCTGCAGGGAGCGTGGTGGGAGACGTTGTTGGGGACGCTTCCGAGCAGGTAGCGGCGGGCGCCCGTCATCCCTTTGTTGCCGACGACGATCAGGTCGGCCTTGACCTCTTCGGCGACGTTGAGGATGGCGTCGGCGGGGTCAGCCTCGACCGGGTGGGTCCGGACCTCGACCCCGGCCTGTTTCGCGTCGGCCGCCGCCGCGTCGAGCACCAGGTTGACGTCCTCACGCGGCCCGATCTCGTACTGGACGTCGACGGGGGCTTCGCTCTGCTCCCCTTTCACCCGGCGTCCGGAAACCGGTGAGTAGGCGCTGACGATGCTGAGTTGCGCCCCGAAGGCCTTGGCGAGCTCGATCGCCTGCTTCACCGCCTGAGCGGCCGTATCCGAGCCATCGGTACCAACCACGATGCGAGTGAACACGCCGCCTCCTTCGTCGCTGAACAGGGCTCGATACTAAGCGACCGTGCGGCAGCCCGTGGGCTCAGCGCTGCTGCTTCGCGGGGAGCCCGCGGAAGCCGTCGCCGAGGATTTCGGTCGGGGTCGTCGCCAGCCGGTAGATCGCGATCGCCATCGAGGCGGCGAGGCAGACGACGAGGATCACCATCCCGGCTCTCCAGATCGAAGGCACGGGGGAACCCTAGTGGTCCCCTGCCAGGCGGTCCCTTATGGTGAGCGCGATGGGACTGGAAAAGGTCGCGGACGGAGTCTGGCTCCTGCGGGGGGATTTCCGCGGGGCGATGAACATCTACTTCCTCGAGGACGGGGACGGCGTCGTCCAGTTCGACGCCGGGACGAAGGCGATGCGGAAGAAGGCGCGCGCTGCGGCCGAGGAGCTCGGCGGGCTGAAGCGGGTGGTCCTCGGCCACGCCCACGCCGACCACCGCGGCACCGCTCCCTACCTGGACGTCCCGGTGCTCTGCCACCCGGACGAGAAGGCCGACGCCGAAAGCGACGCGGCGATCGCCCCTTACATGGATCTCTCGCAGCTGCCGGTGGCCTGGGTGCGATGGCTCTACCCGTTCCTGCTGCGGCACTGGGACGGCGGCGCGGTGCGGATCGCCGACACGGTGATCGAAGGCGACCAAGTCGCCGGCTTCGAAGTCCTCCACTTTCCCGGGCACGCCCCGGGCCTGATCGGCCTCTGGCGCGAGAGCGACCGGGTCGCGCTGGTCAGCGACGTGGTCTACCTGGTGGATTCCGCGCGGCTGAAACCGCTGCCGGAGGGCGAGGCGAGCGTCCCCCACCCGGCCTGGGCCTGGGACCACGGCAAGGCGAAGGAGTCGCTGCGGCGCCTGGCCGCCCTCGAACCCCGTGTCGTCGGGGCCGGCCACGAGCATCCGCTGCGGGGCGAGAACCTGCGGGAGACCCTGGAGGCAGCCGCCGAGAAGTACTGAAAGCGGCCGCTGCCTTAAGTTCCAGCGCCTGATGATCGGTACCTACGCCTCGGCGGCGCTGATCTGTGCCGTCTCGCTGCTGGTCGGCCGGGCCGTTCTCTCCCTCGCCGGCAGGCGCGAGTGGTCGTGGCTGGAGCCCGCGGTCGGGTTCGGCGCCGTCCTCGCCGTCACCGGCTTCCTGGCGCGGGCCCCCGGGCACGGGACCTCCGCGACGCTGGGGCTCGTAGCGCTGGTGGTGGTCGCGGCGCTGGTCCTCTGGCGCGGCGGCGTTCGTCCTTTCCGCGGTATGGACCCTGAAAGGACGAACGCCGACAGTGCGTGGCGGGAAGGCTTGCCGGTGGCCCTGGTGGTGGTGCTGGTGCTCTCGATCCCGTTCGCGATCAGTGGCCGCTGGGGCCTGCTGGGGGTCGGCTTCAACAACGACCTCGGGCTCCACCTCGCCTGGGCAGAGTGGCTGCGCAGCGGCTTCGGCCCGGACCCTGACCCGGGCTATCCGTTGGGCCCGCACGGGCTGGCGGTGGCGACGGCGACCGTGCCGGGGATCGGCCTCGGCCAGGCCTTCCTCGGCGAGATCGTCGCGATCGGCGTTATGACCGGCCTGACGGCGCTGGGGACGCTCCGCCAGATGACCCCCGGCCGCCGAACCTTCGCAGCCGCTTTGGTCGCTCTCCCCTACCTGGCGGCCTCCTACTACGCCCAGGCAGCCTTCAAGGAGACCGCCGAGGCGCTGCTGGTCCTGGCCTTCGCGATCTGGCTGACGCAGTTCGAGAAGCTGCCGACGAGCTGGCGCGAGCGACTGCTGTTTGTGCTGCCTCCACTTGCACTGATGGGCGGGATCTTCTTCTCGTACAGCTTCGCCGGGGTCGCCTGGCCAGTCGCCATCCTCGCCCTCTGGAGCCTGACCCTCCCGGAGGTGAGGGCGGCGCTGCGCCCCCGCTCGCTGCTGCGCTTCCTCCTACGGCCGGTGACGCTGCTTACGATCGCCATCCTCGCTGGTCTGGCAATCCTCGTCACCTTGGTCGGCCCCTTCGGCTTCGCCAGCAGCTTCAAGAAGGTGGCTGGCAGCAACACCTACGGCCCGGTCTCGCCGCTGGAGGCGCTGGGTATTTGGCCCGCCTCCAACTACCGCCTCGACGCCGCCGGCGGCGCCCGCTACCCCGGCCTCGCCGGCGCCATTGCGACCCTCGCCCTCCTCACCGGAATCGCCTGGTGGGTCCGGCGTCGCGAAGCAACTATTCCCATCGCCTTGGGGGCCAGCGCCCTCCTCTACCTCGTCTCGCTCCCCTCAAGCGGCGACTACTCCCAAGCGAAGGCCCTGATGATCATGGCCCCGCTGGCAGCCCTAGTGATCGTCCGCCCGCTACTCGAAGAATTCCCGCGTGTCGGGCGTCGGGGAGGGGGTCTCGCCGGACCCTCCCCGCTGTTGTCCGCCGAGACCCCCTCCCCGACGCCCCCCCTCATCCGCGCCGGCTGGACCGTCCTGGCGGTTGCCTTCATCGGCGGCGCCGTCTGGTCATCCTTCCTCGCCCTGCGCGACGCGCCCGTCGGCCCGCCGGGGCACGGCTCCGAGCTGAAGGCATTCCTGCCGGTCCTCCACGGCCAGCCGGTGCTCTACG
Organism: Solirubrobacterales bacterium; assembly: GCA_035764245.1. Lineage (GTDB taxonomy): Bacteria > Actinomycetota > Thermoleophilia > Solirubrobacterales > 70-9 > VAYN01. Next base: position 1,892 of record DASTZP010000023.1, on the reverse strand, counting down.
CCGGGCAGGACCGCTACGCCGCCTACGGGCTGATGGGGGCCGACACGCACGTGCCCCTGGTCGAGTTCCCCGACGACGCGGTCTCGCCGAACCCGGAGAAGCCGTTCGACACCGGCGATGCCTACAGCCCGATCGACTTCGACTCCTTCTCCCGCGGCACGCTCGACCGTTTCCCGTACGTCGTCACCAGCCGCGCCGCCTGGAACAGCAAGCCGCCGCCGAACTTCGAACGGATCGACGTCACCCCGTCCTACGCGCTCTGGAAGCGGACCGGCGAGACCCCGGAGGACCGCCACGTCCTGCTCGAGGGGACCGAGGCGGGGGCCTTCGCGGGCTGCGCGGCGCCGGAGGTGCGGATCCTCCTCACCGACCAGGGCCGCGCCACCCTCTTCCCCGGCGCGGTGATCGGCCATAAATCCGATTGGGAGGAGGGCAGCATCCTCGAGACCGGCACCGAGACCTCACAGTCGCTGCGCCTCCCCGCCGGCAGCTGGAACCTCTCGCTGCAGTACTTCTCCCCCTTCGACCTCACCCTCTCGGCCCCGGGCTTCGGCGAAGAGCTGCCGGCGGCGCTGGACGGCCAGCGGCCAAACACGATCAGCCTCGGCAACAACGGCCAGTTCTGGCCCGCCGGGCGCTTCGAGAGCCAGGGCGGCGAGGTCCGCTTCACGATCGAGACCGCCGAGGCGAGCGCCCTGCAGAGCCTCAGCGGCTACGACGGCAAGGCCTACCTCGGCGAGCTGGTCGCGGTCCCGGCCGAACCGCGCCGGACCGTGGCGCTAGGCCAAGCGTGCGACCAGTGGATCGACTGGTACGAAGCGCCTGAAGCGCCCTAGGCGGCTTTGGACTCGATCCGCTCGGGGCTGACGCGGACGACGTCCCAGACCAAGCCCGCCTTCTCCAGCCCGTCGATGACGAGGGCGGAGACGTCGACCTGGTACCAGCGCAGGCCGTGGGTGGCCGAGGTCGGGAAGGCGTGGTGGCTGTTGTGGAACGCCTCGCCGAGGGTCGGGATCGCGATCAGCGCCAGGTTGCGCGACTCGTCGGTGGTCTCGAATTCTTTCTTGCCGAAGGTGTGGCAGAGCGAGTTGATGCTGTAGGTGAAGTGATGGAGGACGAAGACGCGGACCAGTCCTCCCCAGAGCAGACCGGTGAGGCCGGCCACGAGGGTGCCGCCGATGATCCAGCCGAGGAAGAAGGGGAGCAGCAGACCGGCGATCGCCCAGAGCAGAAAGGTGCGGTCGACCCAGCTGATCACCGGGTCCTTGATCAGGTCCGGCGCGAACCGTTCCTTGTTGCCACGCTGGGTGTGGATGAAGATCCAGCCGAGATGGGCGTGGGCGAGGCCGCGCAGGGCTCCGCTCCAACCGTGGCCGTGGTCGACGTGGGGGCTGTGCGGGTCGCCGTGTTCGTCGGAGAAGGTGTGGTGCTTGCGGTGGTCGGCGACCCAGGAGATGACCGGGCCCTCGATCGCCGCCGAGCCGAGGATGGCGAGCAGGCCGTGGAGCCACGGCTTCGCCTTGAAGGCCCGGTGGGTGAGGTGGCGATGGAAGCCGACCGTGATCCCGAGGCCGGTGAGCAGGTACATGCCGACGAAGAGGAAGACGTCGCCCCAGTGCAGGGCGCTGCCCCAGACCTGCCACCCGGCGAGCCCGATCGCCAGGAAGGGGACCAGGGTGACCAGGCCGGTGATGATCCGGTCGCGCGTCTCGTTGGCGACCGGCTGGATGTCCGAGGGGAGCGGGCCCGTGGTCTCCATGGAGCGATGATCATAGGCGGGCTCGCCCTGGCCCTGCGGCCAGCCGGGCGATTCCCCCGCGGTAGCGGGCGGCGGGTAGTCTGGCGCCCGTGCGCCTCGCCAGCACCGCGCCGCTGCGGCGCGAGATCGAATC
>DASTZP010000022.1:0-42555 GCA_035764245.1 Solirubrobacterales bacterium | reverse complement strand
CCCCGGCCCGAGGCGGTCCTGGGCGACGGCGAAGCCGGCGCCGCGCTCGCCCAGCAGGTTCTCCTTCGGCACCCGGCACTCTTCGTAGCGGATCTCGCAATGGCCGGGGCCCCCGTCGTGGCCCATCACCGAGATCGGGCGCACCAGGTTGAAGCCGGGATTGTCGGTGGGGACGCAGATCATCGAGGCGCGGGCGTAGGGATGGGCGTCGGGGTCGGTGACGACCATCGCGATCGCGAGGTCGGCGCCGACGGCGCCGGAGGTGAACCACTTGTGCCCGTCGATCACCCACTCGTCGCCGTCGAGGACCGCCTTCGCCTGCAGCAGCGTCGGGTCCGACCCGGAGACCTCCGGCTCGGTCATCGAGAAGCAGGAGCGGATCTTCCCCTCCAGCAGCGGCTCCAGCCACCGTTCGCGCTGCTCCGGGGTGCCGTGCTCGGCGAGGATCTCCATGTTGCCGGTGTCCGGCGCCGAGCAGTTGAAGGCCATCGGCGCCGCCATCGGGCTGCGGCCCATCTCCTCGCAGAGCAGCCCGTACTCCCAGTTCTTCAGGCCCGGGCCGAAGCGCTCGTCGGGCATGAAGAGGTTCCACAGGCCCTCGCCCTTCGCCTTCTCGCGCACCGCGACCAGGCGCTCGGGGTAGGGGACGCCGGTGCCGACCTCCTCGTCCAGCGCTTCCATGATCTCCCGCTCCTGCGGGTAGAGCTCGGCGTCCATGAAGTCGAGGACGCGCTCGCGCAGCTCGGCGACCTCGGGGCTCGGGTTGAAGTCCATCGCTTCCTCTCCTCGTCTCTGCGGAGGAGGAACGGTATTCGATGGGCGGGATCAGGAACGCCGGTAGCGGGCGAAGAGCTCGCCGTCCTCCTCCAGCAGCCAGGCCAGCTCCAGACCGACAGGGTCCGGGAGCGCTCCTTCGAGGATCCGCGGGGCCTGGCCGCCGCTCAGCTTCGGCGCGATCGTGACGAAGAGCTCGTCGACCAGCCCCGCGGCCTGGAGCGACCCGTGCAGGGTCGGGCCTCCCTCGCACATCACCGCCCGCACGCCCTCCTCCCGCAGGCTGCCCAGCAGCTCCGCGAGGTTGGCCCACTCGCCCTCGCCGCTCTCCACCACGACCAGCCGCTTCTCGAGGTCGGCGTAGCGCTCCGCGCGCATCGTCCCGGCCCCGATCATGACCGCGTCGAAGCGCTTCCGCAGCGCCGCCAGCATTGCGGTGTCGGTCTCGGAGCCGATCGGGCCGGAGACCCCGCCGATCGTCGCCCGCCCGTCGAGGGTGACGGCGAAGTTCATCGCCACGAACGGCCGGCTCTCCGGCGCCTGCTCCCAGGGCCGGTAGGCCTCGAGCTGCTCGGAGATCGTCGTCTCCGCCGGGTCTGGCAACAGCCGCCGCATCGGTGCGGAGCTACCCGCGGGCGCTCAGCTGTAGTCGTGCCAGCCGGCGAACTCGCGGCCGGCGAACTTCTGCAGCTCGGCGACGTCGTCGGTGAAGCGGCCGCGGACCGTCTCGAAGAGGTCGTCGGGGAGCTTCGGCTTCGGCGCCGGCGGCTTGTCGGGGTCGTGGACGACCTTCTCGACCAGCCAGCGCATCGACTCCGGCAGGCGGTCGAAGTTGCGGTCGAAGGAGCGCAGGCCGGGCAGTTTCACCAGCTTCTCCATCAACTGGTATTTGTCGCCCTCCTTGGCGCTCGACTTCTCCCACTCGCGGTCGAACTGCTCGGAGGTGAAGTTCTCGTCGACGCCGGCGAAGGCGAAGGCCTTGCGCATCGTCGCTTCCCGTTCGGTGTGCAGCTCCTCCTGGGTGATGATCTCGATCTGCTCGCGGTCGAAGCGCTCGAGGTAGGGCTGCAGCTGCATCCAGTACTTGGAGCGGTTCATGTAGGAGGTGTCCGGGTTGGAGAGGACCTCGACCAGGTCGCCGTGCTCGTAGCCGGCGCCGGTGGCGTGGACCCAGTGGGAGAGGATCCGCTTGATCGGGTCGCGAACCATGTAGAGCAGCCGCGCGTCGGGGCAGTTCTGCTTGATCCGCTCGGCGGCGCCCTCGAAGCGGGGCAGGTTCGTGTAGTGCGGGGAGGACTCGCCGCGGACCTTGAAGCGGTCGTCGAAGCGGCTTGCGTACCAGGCGAGGCCGAGGTCCCAGTTGAGCTCCTCGACGAAGAAGTTGAGCTCCTTCGGCTTCGACATCTGGATTTCCGGATGGAGGCCGAGGTAGTGGTGGATGCTCGTCGTCCCGCACTTGAGCCCGCCGATGATGATCAGGTTCGGCAGCTGCGCGTGGCGTTTGCGGCGGCGCCGCCAGCGGCTCTTGCGGTCCCCGGCGTAGCGCTCGCGGGCACGGGCGCACATCGCCTGGTCGGCGGGGTCCGGGGTGGCGGTGGGGGGCAAGGTGTGCGTGTCGGTATCCGGCACGAGCGTGGCTAGTCTAGCTGCGATGCCGACCGCCGATCTCCAAGGCAGCTTCAGGCGCTTCTTCGACGCCTCGACCGAGTTCTTCCGCCACCTCTCGGAAATCGAGTGGTCGGTCTTCGCGCTGGCGCTGCTCTGCCTGCTGGCGATGCAGCTGGCCCGCGCCTGGGCCTGGCGCAACGTGCTGCGGGCCGCCTACCCGGAGAAGCCGCTGCCCTTCCTGCCGCTTGCCGCGGCCTATCTCTGCGGGGCCGGGATCAACGCGATCGTCCCCGCCCACGCCGGCGACGCGACCAAGGTCTTCCTCGTCAAGCGCCAGATCCCGGGCTCCTCCTATCCGGCGGTGACCTCCTCCTTCCTCGTACAGACGGTCTTCGACACCTCGGTCGGCGTCCTCGTCCTCCTCTACGCGATCACCCAGGGGCTGCTGCCGCCGCTGCCGCGGATTCCCGACCTGCCCGCCTTCGAGATCGCTTTCTGGGCCGAACACCCGGACTACTTCTTCATCGCGGTCGGCGTCACGCTGCTGGCGATCGCGATCGCGATCTACGTGCTCGCCCACCGGGTCCGCCGCTTCTGGGACCGCGTCCGCCAGGGCCTCGTCATCCTCACCGAGCCGCGCCGCTACATGCGCGAGGTCTTCGCCTGGCAGGGGGTGGGCTGGCTCTGCCGCTTCGCCGCCTTCTGGTTCTTCCTCGAGGCCTTCGGGATCGGCGGCTCGATCGGCAACGTGATGCTGGTGATGAGCTGTCAGGCGATCGCCAACGTCGTCCCCTTCACCCCGGGCGGCGCCGGCGCCCAGCAGGCGCTGCTGGTGGCCACCCTCAATGGTCCGACGCGGACCGCGGTCCTCTCGTTCTCGGTCGGGACCCAGATCGCGATGGCGGCCTGGTCGGTGGTCCTTGGCTTCCTCTCGATGCTGCTGGTCTTCAGGACCACCGACTGGCGCGGGTTGATCCGCCAGGCCGAGGAGGAAGCGGAGGGCGAAAAGGCGGCGCAGGCGGCGAGTTCCTAGCTGGGTAACGGCACCACCGGGCCTGGGTACGGTCCGGTATGAGCACCAAAGCTGGTGTCCTTCTGACGGCAGTCGCCGGGATTGCGATGGGGGCGTTGCTTGGGCTGGGAGACGTGTGGGGCATCGCCTTTTATGCCTCGGTACTCCTCCTGCCCTTCATCGTCGGTCGATGGTGGGTTGTGGCCGCCCTTCTCGGTCCTTTGGTCGCTGGAGGTGTTCTCGAATTGACCGGCCACATGCCGGAAAGCGAAGGGAATGGCGGTCTCGAATACGACTTCGGATTTGTCTTCTTTGTTGTTTTCCTGAGCCTTTCGGCGAACTTGATGCTGGTCTTGGTCGGCGTCCGCAAGGTGTTCGATTTCCTACGCAGGCGTCGAGCAACCGCCAATCTCTAGCTGGACCAGCCCGGGTAGCGGCTGGCGAGGCGCCACTGCCAGGGCGGGCGCTCGTGCGGCGGGAACTCGTAGTGGTTACGGCCGGGGAGCGTCTCCAGCGGGATGAGGGCTGGATCGTCTTGCTCGAGGACTTCGACGTCGGCAGCGGCTTCTACGTCGGCCTGGGTGGCGCGACGGGCAACCTGCTCCCAGCCCAAGGTCGGCCGGTAGAGCCAGTAGACGATCTCGACCCAGCCGGCGCTCGCGCGGCGGTCGCGGAGCTCGGTGAAGGCGGTGGTGCGGCGGCCGGAGGCGGTCAGGTGGGGGCCGGCGGCGACGGCGCAGCTCTCCCGTCGGCAGCGGCGGAAGTCGACGGAGACCAGCGGCAGCCCGCTGGGGCCGGGGACGGCCATCGGTGCGGGAGCCAGCGCCCGCGCCAGCCGCGCCAGCGGCCAGCCGTAGGCGGGAACCAGCGGGTGATGCCGGCAGGCGTCCGGCAGACGGGGGCCGCAGGTGAGCTTCTTCCCGATCGCCCCCGCCAGGCTTCGCCCGGCCCCGACGTCGCCGCCGGCGGCGACCGCCGCGACCCCCGCCGTCAGCAGGAGCGCGACCAGGGCCGCCAGCGCGGCCTGCTCGACGCTCGCCGAGCCCCGCTCCGAGTTCCCCCGCCGTTCCATCGCCGGGACGCTAGGGCGCCGCTGCGCACAGGTGGCGCGCAGAATGTGCCGACTCCGGGTCGGCGAGGCAACGGGTCTGCTTACATGCAGGGAGATGGAGGGCTTCAACCTTTTCGGCGACCCCGAGGAGTTCCGCGCCCGGATGGAGGAGCTGCAGGAGCAGATGCAGTCCTCGCAGCGGGTCGCCTGGGCCGACAACGCGATCAAGCTCGCGGTCGAGATGACCGTCGCCTCGATCGGCCGCCTCGAGCTCAGCGGCAGCGCCGACGAGCAGGCGATGCAGGTCCGCGACGCGATCCGCATGCTCTTTCCCGAGGCAGTCACGTTGGTACGTGAGGCGCGGGAAGGCCTCTCCTGAGGCCCCTGGACCGGCGCATTTCGGCGTCCTCAGTCGCCTGAATAGCGCTGCTATTCAGGCTCCCTGCGTCCTTGAACTGCTTGGTCCAGGAACCTCAGGAGGGCTGTCTAAAAGAGCTCGACGCGCACCGCGATCACGGCGCCGCGGCGGCTGAGGCCGCCGGCCAGCTCGACCGGGATCGCGACCAGCAGGGCCGGGATCGCCAGCACGACTGAGGCGAGGGCGTCGATCCGCCGTTGCCACGGCTCGGCGGCCGGGATCGCGGGAACGTCCCGCAGGGCGCCGAGGGCGACGTTGCGGCCGAAGGTGACGCTGTTGAGCAGCGTCTGCCAGGTCGCGGCGAGGCTCGTCGCCGGCAGCCAGCGCTGCTTCTTGACGACCTGGTCGCGGCGGGCGACGAGGCGGCGCACCGCCTCCAGGGTGAAGAGGTGGCGCGACCCCGGTCGCAGCCCCGACCAGCCGGCGCCGCCGAGCGAGCAAGCGAAGCCGGCGCGGTTCTCGATCCGAATCGTCTCGTCGTCGCGCAGCGCGTCCAGGTCTCGCAGCGCCGTCTCCGCGCCCTCCGGCTCGCCGACGACCCCGAGGCCGCAGCTCTCGCAGCGCCGCACCGGGCCGGCCAGCCCCGGCCGTTCGGCGATCCAGCCGAAGAGCGGCTCCCCGCAGGCGGGACAGGGCGGGTTCTCGGGGCCGGCGCCCGCCTCGAGCGGGACGACGGCGTGGGGGCTCTCTACCTGGTCCATGCTCGGGTAGCGTACGCGTCGTGCGCCTCAGCGAGATCATGACCTCCGGCGTCGTCACCGCGGAGGCGGAGGCGAGCGCGCTGGAGGTGGCGAGGCTGATGCGGGACCACCGCGTCGGCTCCGTCGTCATCGTCGACTCCGCCGGCAAGCCGGTGGCGATGCTGACCGACCGCGACCTCGCCCTGCGGGTCTTCGCCGAGGGCGCCGAGCCGGCGAGCCCGGCCCTGGGGCACGCCTCGCGGCCGCTCGTCTGCGGGGATCCGGAGATGGACCTCGACGAGGCCGCCGCCCTGATGGTCCAGCATCGCGTGCGCCGGTTGCCGGTCGTCCGCGGCGAGGAGCTGGTCGGGATCGTCAGCCTCGACGACATCGCCGTCCGCAGCGGCAACCTCGAGGTGGCCCAGAAGATGACCCAAGACGTGATCGAAGGGGCCCTGCCCCAGTTCTACTTCCACGAGAGGGGATGAAGTGAGGCGAGAGTCAACCTTGGAGATGGAGTCCCGCTGGGCGATTCCGGTGGCCGCGGCGACCCTGCTCGCAGTGGCGTTGATCGTCGGCACCCGTTTCGTCGACTCGGTCAGCGGCGACGGCACGGCCGAAGTCCTGCGGTCGGTCGACGAGAACAGCGGCTCGGTCATCGCCTCGGCGCTGATGCAGGCGGCCGCCTTCGTCCTCCTCACCCTGCCGCTCGTCTACCTCTTCCGGGCCGCCGCCGCCCGCAGCGATCGGGTGCGCTCGCAGCTGATCGGCCTGGTGATCGCCGCGCCGCTCTTCCTCGCTCTCTCCTCCGGGCTCGCTGCGGTCTCCCAGCAGGAAGCCGCGGACCAGTTCCTGGCCGGAGAAGCGAAGTCGACGCTGACCGCGAAGGAGGCCCGCGAAGACTGCGTGGAAGAGCGCCAGGACGACGGCAACGACTTCCTCGTCGATGAATACGACCCCGCCCAGGGCGAGAGCCCGCTGCGCGCCTGCGAGAGCCGCAAGGTCGAAGACGACGAAGCCTCTAACGCCCGCACTGAAACCGACTTCGCCCCCTTCGCGACCGGGTTCGGGATCGCGGGCGGCCTCGGTTTCGTCATCAGCCTCGTCTACAGCTGCCTCTGGGCGATGCGCACCGGCCTGCTCACCCGGTTCTGGGGCGCGCTGGGGATGGCGCTCGGGATCGGCACCCTGCTCGGCCTGCTCCCGTTCCTGCTGATCTGGCTCGTCTACTTCGCCCTGCTCGTCATCGGCAAGGTGCCGGGGGGCAAACCGCCGGCCTGGGAGGCGGGGGAAGCGATCCCCTGGCCGACTCCGGGCGAGAAGGCCGCCGAGGAACTCGAGCCGGAGGACGGCTGGAGCGACGAGGACCAGGAAGCTGACGAAGTGGATTCGGAGACCGGCGAGCGCCGCAAGCGCAAGCAGCGCGAGTAGCGCCAGCTCGGGGCGAAAGCGCGCCGGGCCTACTCGGCGCGGCCGGCGCCGACCTGCTTGCGGTGGGTGCGGATCTCGCTCATGATCCGCTCCAGCCGCGGCTCGGCCGAGGTGTCGACGTGGGACATCGCCGCGGCGACGGCGGGGTGGACGGCGGCGATCCGCTCGTGCATCGCCTGGGCGACGGCGCGGTAGGTCGGGTGCCCCTCGCGGCCCGAGCGCAGCTCGATCAGGTGCATCGCCTCGCGGGCGTTGAGGTCGAGCGTGTAGCGGATCCGGTAGGCGAGGCTGAGGGCGTAGGGGGCGAGCTCGGCGTGCCCGGCGTCGACGAGGCGCTCGTACTCGGCGCGGGAGATCTCGAGCGCGCGCTGGAACTCGTCGCCGACGCCCGCCTCCCGGACCTCCTCCGGGATCCCGGCGCCGAGGTCGGGCGATAGCCGTTGCCACTGGCAGGTCAGCATCCGGTGGCGCTGCAGGTCCCGGAAGGCGCCGTAGTCGGAGACGACTTCGAAGCGGTAGCGCAGCGCCTCGAAGCCGCGGCCGGGCCGGTGGCGGCGGTTGGCCCGCTCGCCGACCAGCGCCCCCAGCAGCTGGGCCCGCTCGTCGCGGTCGAGGACGTCGATGCGGGCGAGGATCTCCGGCTCCGCCGCGCTCGCCGCCTCGAACAGGGAGGAGGCGAGGAGGTCCTCTTCGGAGCCGTCGACGTGGAGCAGCTCGACCGAGGGGGCGTCGTCGCCCTCGCCGCGGCGGTCGAGGCCGAGGCGGGCGACCCAGCGCTCGGTCTGCTCGCGCCGCCGCTCCAGGTAGGTCACCCACTCGCCGCCGCGGTCGGGGCGCTCGACCCGGGAGACGAAGCTCGGCACGACCTGCTTCAGCTCGCCGAGGATCAGCCCGCCGAACTCGCGCGCCTCCGGCAGCGGCGAGGCCATCAGCCGCAGGATCAGTTGCTCGTAGGCCTGGCCGGTGGCGTAGATGCCGACGTGGCTGAGGGTCGCCGCCGGCAGCAGGCCACGCAGCAGGTCGAGCGCCTTCGCCTTGATCGAGCGTCGCCAGGCCGCCTCGGGCTCGTCGGCGCGGGGCCAGCGCGTCGCCGCCCACTCTTCGACCTCCTCCAGCGAGCGCGAGTAGATCGCGAAGATCTCGTCCATCGCCGCGGCGAACGCCGGCCCCAGCTCGCCGTCGCGGTAGAAGCGGTAGCCGCCGTCGGGGAGCGGCTTGTCGTAGGGGATGTAGCGGGTCGACTGCTCCAGGTAGGCGGCGAGGCGACCCCGCTGCAGGACCTTGGTGAGGATGTTGGAGACCCACTCGCAGGCGATGTGGGCGCCGCCGAGCTGGGCGATCGAGTCGTCGCCGTAGCCGGCGAAGACGCGCTCGTAGAGCTGTGCGGCGCGAGCGCCCTCCTCCTCGTCGAAGGGGCGGCCGCCCGCCGGGGCGTCGGCTGCGAACTCCTCCAGGTAGAGGCGCCGGACGGTCCCGGAATACCGCGAATAGCGGGCAAAAAGCGCCCCTTTGACGGTCTCCGGCAGGTTGACGAGGGCGAAGACCGGCCGGTCGAGGTTGGTGAAGTGAGGGGCGAGCAGGGCCCTCTCCTCGGCGGTGAAGTCTTCGACCGGGTAACGCACCGGGGCATCGTAGTCGGCGCCCCGGCGGGCCGGGTCCGGAGAGGCGGGGTCGCTCAGGCCTGCGCGTCCGGGGGCGCCGCCATCAGCTCGACCCGGTGGCCGCCGGGGGCGATCGCCAGCGCCCGCGGCTGCCCCCAGTGTTCGCGTTTCGCTTCGACCTCGAAGCCGTTGTCGCGCAGGCGGGCGACGGTGGCGTCGAAGTCGGGGGCGACCAGGGCGAGGTGACCCGGCGAGGGAACCGTCGGCTCCTCCTCCGGCATCAGGTGGACCTGCGTCCCCTCGCGCTCGAGCCAGGTGTACTCGGAGAGCGTCGGCGGCGGCTCGACCCGGGTAAAGCCGATCAGCTCGAAGAAGCCGGCAGCGGCCTCGACGTCAGCGGGTGCGACCTCGATTCCCACGTGATGGAGCACACCGGGAATCTACAAAGACGGCACCCATGCGTAACATTTTGTCTGCTACGGTCCTCTGGCATGGAGGCAGCGGTCGCAGAGAGGGAGGTGGAGATGGTGGAGTGGGATGACGGACGTCTCGACGAGAGATTCCGAGCGATCGACCAGAGGTTCGATCAGGTGGATCAGAAGATGGACGAAGGCTTTGCCCGGGTGGACAAAGGTTTTGCTCGGATGGAAGCAGCGTTTCGAGACCTCAACGGTCGCTTCGATGCAATGCAGCGGACTCTGCTGGGAATGAGCGGAGTGATCATCGCCGCGCTGATCGGCCTCATCGCGACGCAGCTCTAGAGCTCACAGCAGCAGCGAGCCAAGGGCCGCCAGCACCACGATCGCGGTCGACCACGTCACCGCCTCGGCGGTGATCTCCATGTCGAGGCCGTAGGCGTGGGCGATGACGAGGGAGTTGAGGCCGGAGGGCATCGCCGAGAGCAGGCGGTAGGCGGGGGGGAGGTCGATCAGGGGGGCTGCCAGGAGCATCAGCAGGGCAGGGACGATGGCGAGGCGGGTGGCGATCACGAGGGCGACCGGGCGGGTGAGGGGCGGCGGCATCGGCAGCTCGCCGTGTTCGGCGTTCTCGGCCAGGGTGGCGCCGACGGCGAAGAAGCCGATCGGGAGGATCGCGACGATCAGGACCTGGGAAGCGTCGACGAGGACGTCCGGGGCGAGGACGTCCGGTGCCAGTAGGCCGGCAATCGCGGCGTAGAGCGGCGGGTTGCGGGTGAAGAAGGCGACGACGCGCTGCCCCGGCGTTTCACCCGCCTTGGTGCCGAAGGCGGCGCCGACGGCGAAGGCGCCGAGCAGCAGGCATGGGCCGGTGACGAGGACGTCGTAGAGGACGGCGGTCGAGAGTTCGTCCCGCCCCAGCAGCGCCACCGCCAGCGGGTAGCCGAGGTAGCCGGTGTTGACGCTGAGGACGGTGCAGACGACAGCCCCGACCTGGGGACGGGCGAGGTCGAGGAAGCGGGTCGCGACCGTCCAGGCGAAGAGGGCCCCGAGCGAGGAGGCAACGATCCCCAGCACGAGGCCGACGCCGTGGCCGACGTCGATCTCGCTGGCGGCGATGTTGAAGAAGATCACCGGCGGCAGCAGGACGTAGAGCAGCAGCGTCAGGGCGCTGCGCGAGGCCCGCGCCGCGCCCGCCGGCCAGCGGCCCTCGGACCAGACGCCGATGGCGACGGCCGCGACGATCGCGCCGGTGGTGAGGAGGACTCCCACGGATCAGGCGGCAGTCTGCCTCATCGTTTCCACCCTTTACCTCGCTATAGCCAGGAAAAGGTTGGAAACGATGAATTCTCAGAAGAGGGCGGCGCCTGCGTGCGAGGCGAACTCGACCAGCGGCTGCGGGATGACGCCGAAGAAGACCGTCGCTGCGGCGGCGAGGAGCGCCGGGCCGACCAGGTACCAGCGGCGGCCCGCCTCCGGGTCGACCGGGTCGGCCTCGGGAGAGGCGCCGGCGATCACCGGCCGCGCGTCCGGCGCAGTCTCGGTTCCGGCGCCCATCCACATCGCCGCCACCACCCGCAGGTAGTAGGCGAGCGAGATCATCGTCCCGACCGCGATGAAGACCGCGAGCCAGGTGTAGTCGCCCTCGACCAGGGCCTCGATCAGGTAGAGCTTGCCGATGAAGCCCGCCGTCGCCGGCAGCCCGGCCAGGGCCAGCATCGAGATCGTCAGCGGCCAGGCCAGCAGCGGTCGCTCGGCGCCGAGCCCGCGGACGGCGCGGATGTCGTCGCCGAAGACCGTTTCCCGCTCGCGGGCGACGATCACCGCGAAGGCCGCGAGGTTCATGAACGCGTAGGCGGCGAGGTAGAAGACCAGGCTGCTCGTCCCCGACTCGGAGAGAACGACGACGCCGCCGAGCATGTAGCCGGCCTGGGCGACGCCCGAGTAGCCGAGCAGCCGCTTCAGCGAGTCCTGGCCGAGGGCGCCGACGTTGCCGACGACGATCGAGATCGCCGCCAGCGCCGCCAGCGCCGGCTGCCAGGAGTCGAGCTGGGAGCCGAGGGCGACGTCGAAGAAGCGGAGGAAGACGGCGAAGGCCGCGGCCTTGGTCGCCACCGCCATGAAGGCGGTGATCGGGGTCGGCGCGCCCTGGTAGACGTCCGGGGTCCACTGGTGGAAGGGGGCGATCGAGGTCTTGAAGGCGAGACCGACCGCCGCCATCGCGATCCCGATCAGGATCAGCGGATCGCCGTCGAGGCCGTTGCGGGCGATCCCGTCGGCGATCCCGGTGAAGTTGGTCGCGCCGGTGCCGCCGTAGAGGAAGGCCATCCCGTAGAGCAGGGTCGCCGAGCCGATCGAGCCGACGATCAGGTACTTCAGCCCCGACTCCAGCGAGCCCTCGCGGCGCAGGTTGGTCGCGCAGAGGATGTAGAGCGGGATCGAGAGCATCTCCAGGGCGACGAAGAAGGTGACGAGGTTCGTCGCCTGGGCCAGCAGCACCATCCCCAGCACCGAGCCCAGCAGCAGCGAGTGGTACTCGCCGGAACCGGCTTCCTCGGTCGCCCGCTCGCGCAGCGAGAGGACGACGCAGAAGGCCGCGGTCAGGATCGCGATCAGGGAGATCGAGATCGCCAGGTCGTCGAGCCGCAGCGCCCCGGTGATCAGCGTCTTCGGGTCGTTCCACTGCCAGATCAGCAGCCCGGCGGTGGCGCCGAGGGTGAGCGTCGTCAGCCCCGGCGCCCAGCGCCTGGTCGGCTTGAAGACGGCGCTGAGGAGGACGACGCAGAGCCCGACGGTGAGGGCGATGATCGGCGAGATGCCGGCGTAGTCGATGTGCGGCTCGTTGAAGTTCACGGTTCGACCTTGTCCCAGAACGCAGGGTCTTCGTTGGGGAACGGAACGGCTTGGCTGTTCAACTTCACCAGCTTCGCCTCCGGCGCCTCGCCGCCATTCACCTTCGCGACCGTCTGCTGGACGGTCGGCGCCGTCCGCTCGAGGACCAGCTGCGGGTACAGCGCCAGGCCGAGGATGCAGAGCACCAGCGGCACCAGGACGAGCCCGTCGCGGACGCCGATCTCACGCGACATCGGCCCCTCCGGCTGGCGGTTGTGCATCGTCTGCTGGTAGAGCCGCAGCGCGTAGTAGGCGGACATCGCGACGCCGGTGATGGCGACGAAGGCGAAGACGATCTTCTCCTGGAAGAGCCCGTTGAGGATGTAGAACTCGCCGACGAAGTTGGCCGACCCGGGCATCGCCAGGGTCGCCAGGGCGACGATCAGGAACAGCGCCGCCAGGACCGGCGCCCGCAGCGCCAGCCCGCCCATCTCGCGGATGTCTTCGGTCCCCGTCCGCTCCAGCAGCAGGGCGACGATGATGAAGACCGGGGCGACGACCAAGCCGTGGTTGACCATCTGCAGGATCGCTCCGTCGGAGCCGTCGGCCCGCAGGGCGAAGATCCCGGCGGTGATGAAGCCAAGCTGGGCGACCGAGGAGTAGCCGGCGATCAGCCGTACGTTGGTCTGGGTGAAGGCCATCACCGAGCCGTAGAGGATCGAGGCCAGGGCGATGACCAGGATCACCTCCTGGAATTCCACCGTGGCGTCGGGGAAGAGCGGCAGGACGACCCGCAGGAAGCCGTAGGCGCCGACCTTGGCGAGGACGCCGGAGAAGACGACCAGGACCGGCAGCGGCGCCGCCCGGTAGGCGTCGGGCATCCAGCCGTGGAGCAGGAAGGCCGGCATCTTGACCAGGAAGGCGGCGGCGAAGAACCAGAAGATCCACTGCTGGCTGCCGTGGCTGAGTGGCTCCTGCGCGAGCTCGGCGATCGAGAAGGTGATGCGACCGCCGTCGGCGGCGAGGATCGCGGTCGCGATCGCCGCCACCAGCATCAGCAGCGAGCCGATCAGGGTGTAGACGATCATCTTCAGCGTCGCCGCCGCGGCGGTATTCCCGCCCTCTGCCGAGCGATCGGTTCCCCAGGCGCCGAAGAGGAAGTAGAACGGGACCAGCATCAGGTCGAAGAAGAGGACGAAGAGCAGCAGGTCCTGGGCGAGGAAGGCGCCCAGGGTCGCGGTCTCGGCGACCAGCATCAGGAAGTAGAAGTTCTTCGCCCGCTCCTGCTCGCGGAGGGCGGCGAAGGCGGTGCCGCCGACCCAGAGCACCGCGGTCAGCAGGATCAGGAA
Organism: Solirubrobacterales bacterium; assembly: GCA_035764245.1. Taxonomy (GTDB): domain Bacteria; phylum Actinomycetota; class Thermoleophilia; order Solirubrobacterales; family 70-9; genus VAYN01. The sequence goes on along the minus strand of DASTZP010000022.1, from coordinate 29,383 downwards.
GAGGTTGAGGCCGTCGATGCCGAGGCTGTAGTCGACGCTGAGCCCGGAGATCCAGGGCTCGTCGACCGCGTACTGCAGCTGCGAGCTGCCGTTGTCGAAGCCGATCGCGGCCCCGACCGCGAGGCCGAGGGTAACGACGGTGCCGAGGACCGCCCACCAGCCGACGGCCTTCTTCGGGAGGAAGAGCCCGACGAGGCCGAAGACGAGCGGGGTCCAGAGGATCGAGTTGCTCATGAGCTGCTCAGCAGGAAGTAGAGGGCCAGCCCGGCGAAGCCGGCGATCAGGAGCAATGCGTAGCTGCGGACAAAGCCGCTCTGGACGGCGCGGACGACGCCGCCGGCGCTGCGCACGGTCTCGGCGGTGCCGGTGACCAGGCCGTCGACGACGAAGCGCTCGAAGGTGCGGTCAGCGAAGCGGCCGATCGCCAGCGCCGGGCGGACGACGAGGAAGTCGATCGCCTCGTCGAAGTACCACTTGTTGACGAACAGGGTGTGCAGCGGGCGCAGGCGCCGTTCCAGCGTGCGCGGCAGCTCCGGCCGGGAGACGTAGAGGAGGTAGGCGACGCCGATGCCGGCGAGGGCGATGAGGCCGCCGATTCCGAGCCCCACGTAGTCCTGCTCGAGCGAGGGGTGGATCGCGGCCAGCGGCGAGCCCTCCCAGACGGGATCCAGCCACTTCTCGATCACGTCGTCGACGCCGGGGATCTGGACCAAGCCGCCGAGGAGCGCCAGCACCGCCAGCACCCCCATCGCGACCCGCATCGGCAGCGACTCCTCGGCGATGTGGTGCTCGGGCCCCGGGAAGCCGACGTCGGTGTCCTCGGGCTCGCCGGTGGCCGGGTTCTTCGGCGCCCCGTGGGCGACGTGCCCCGTCTCGATCAGCTCCTGCGCCTCTGCGCACGGCTTGCCCGGGAGCACCCGGAAGACGAGCCGGAAGGCGTAGATCGCGGTCAGGAAGGCGCCGACGTAGCCGAGCACGGTGAAGATCAGGTACATCCCCCCGCGCGCCTCGGCGAAGGCGAGGATCTCGTCCTTGGAGAAGAAGCCGGAGGTGCCGGGGAAGGCGGCGAGCGCGAGGGCGCCGCAGACGAAGGTGATCGAGGTGAACCGCATCGCCTTTCCGAAGCCGCTCATCCGGTCGATGTTCTGGTCGTTCGCCATCGCGGCGATGATCGAGCCGGCGGCCATGAACAGCAGCGCCTTGAAGAAGGCGTGGGTCATCAGGTGGAACATCCCGGCGCTGTAGGCGCCGATCGAGACCCCCATCACCATGTAGCCGATCTGGCTCATCGTCGAGTAGGCGATCGCCCGCTTCAGGTCGGTCATCACCAGCGCCATCGTCGCCGCCACCAGCAGCGTCGCCAGGCCGACGAAGGCGGCGACGTCGGCGGCGGTCGGGGCGAGTTCGAAGAGGACGTGGGTGCGGGCGATCAGGTAGACGCCGGCGGTGACCATCGTCGCCGCGTGGATAAGCGAGGAGACCGGGGTCGGGCCCTCCATCGCGTCGGGCAGCCAGGTGTGGAGCGGCAGCTGGGCGGACTTGGCGAAGGCGCCGACGAGGAGCAGGAGGCAGATCGCGACGATCGTCCACTCGTTGGTGGTGAAGGCCTCCGGCGCCCGCTCGAACACCGTCCCGTAGTCGAAGCTCCCCAGTTCGCGGAAGATCAGGAAGGCGGCGAGCACGAGGCCGATGTCGCCGACGACGTTGATCACGAAGGCCTTCATCCCCGCCCGCGTCGCCGTCTCGCGCCGGTACCAGAAGCTGATCAGCGCGTAGGAGGCGAAGCCGACGAAGGCCCAGCCGACGATCAGCAGCACGAAGTTGCCGGCGAGGACCAGCAGCAGCATCGAGAAGACGAAGAAGTTGAGGTAGCTGAAGAAGCGGTGGTAGCCCTCGTCGGACTGCATGTAGCCGTAGGAGTAGAGGTGGATCAGGGTCGAGACGCCGCTGACGACCAGGACCATGAAGATCGAGAGGGGGTCGACGAAGATCCCGAGCTTGATGTCGAGGCCGGCGACGCTGGCGTAGTCCCAGAGCGAGGAGGCGTGGTGGCGCGCCTCGGGGTCTTCGCCGAGGAGGCTGACGAGCGCCGCGACGCCGCAGGCGAAGGCGAGCCCGATCGAGACGGTGCCGATGACGCCGGCGGCCTTCTGCGGCAGCGCCTTGAACCCGAGCCCGATGACGATCGAGCCGAGCAGCGGGAAGAGCAGGACGAGCCAGGACCAAAATGAAACGCTCACGCTGTCCTCCTAGCGCTCATCCGCGCAGCTCCCGCAGATCGTCGACGTTTAGAGGCAGGCGGCGGCGGAAGATGGCGACGATCAGGCCGAGGCCGACGACGACCTCGCAGGCGGCGATCACCATCACGATCACCGCGAAGACCTGGCCCTGCCCGTTGCCGACCATGCGGCTGAAGGCGACGAGGGCGAGGTTGCCGGCGTTCAGCATCAGCTCCAGGCAGAGCAGGATCACCATCGGGCTGCGGCGCAGGAGGATCCCGAGGGCGCCGGTGGCGAAGAGCAGGGCCGAGAGGACGATGTACCACTCGATGCTCACGACGAGGCCTCCTGGCGCCGGTGGGCGAGGACGATCGCGCCGACCGCCGCCAGCAGCAGCAGGATCGAGCTCGCCTCGAACGGGAGCAGGAACTTTTCCAGCAGCAGGCGGCCGATCGCGGCCGGGTCGCCGAAGCCGGCTTGGACGTCAGCGCCCTCTTCGCCGAGAGCGAGGAGGGAGGAACTGAGGACGGCGATCGCGAGCTCGATGAAGAGGGCGATGCCGAGCAGGGGGGCGAGGAAGCGCTGGCCGGGGATCGGCTCCCAGGCCGACTCGCCGCCGCCACCGACGTAGGCGACGACGAAGACGTAGAGGACCATCACCGCGCCGGCGTAGACGACGACCTGGGCGGCGGCGACGAATGCCGCGGTCAGCAGCAGGAACAGCGCCGCCAGCGAGAAGAGATGGACGATCAGCGCCAGCACCGAGTAGAAGGGGTTGCGCATCGCGATCACGCCGACCGCGCCGCCGAGGGCCCCGAGCGCCGAGGCGAAGAAGAGCACCTCTTCCACTACTCGCCCTCGCTTCTCAGCGGCGTCCGCTCGATCGGCTCGGCGAGCAGCATCTCCTTGGTGAAGATCAGGTCGCGCCGGTCGTAGTCGGCCATCTCGTAGTCGTGTCCCATCGTGATCGCGTCGAAGGGGCAGGCGATCTCGCAGTAGCCGCAGAAGATGCAGCGGCTGAGGTTGATCTCGTAGACGGCGGCGTAGCGCTCGCCGGCCGAGACGCGCTCGCCGGGGATGTTCTCGGCGGCGACGACGCGGATGCAGTCGGCCGGGCAGGCGGCGGCGCAGAGGCTGCAGCCGACGCATTTCTCCAGCCCGGTGTCCTCGAACTTGTGGAGTTTGTGGCGGCCGCGGAAGCGCGGGTAGACCGGCGTCTTCTCCTCGGGGTACTCGATCGTCATCGGTCCCTCGATCAGCCGCGCCATCGTCGTCTTCAGCCCGCGCAGGGTCTCGCCGAAGGCGCGGTAGGCGCCGCCGACGCCGCCCGGCTCGGGGCCGCGCTGGACCTCGACCACCTCGATCGAGTCGAGGTAGGGGGCCGACTTCGGGTCGAAGCCGTTGCCCGTGTCGGCACTCACGAGAAGACCACCACCAGGACCGCGGTGACGAGGACGTTGAGGGTGGCGAGCGGCAGCAGCACCTTCCAACCGAGGCTCATCAGCTGGTCATATCGAAGACGCGGCAGCGTCGCTCGCACCCAGATGAAGACGAGGACGAGGCCGAGCATCTTCGCCAGCATCCAGATCGGGTCGAGCCAGCTCGGGCCGGGGCCCATCCAGCCGCCGAGGAACATCGCCGCGGCGATCCCGGAGACGACGAGGATCTCCATGTATTCGACGAGGAGGAAGGAGCCGAAGCGCATGCCGCCGTACTCGGTCATGAAGCCCTGGACCAGCTCGGCGTCGGCCTCGGGCATGTCGAAGGGGGTGCGGTTGGTCTCGGCGAAGCCGGCCAGCATGAAGATCAGGAAGCCGACGAACTGGGGGACGATGAACCACATCTCGCCCTGGGCGTGGACCGCGTCGACCAGCGAGAGGGAGCCGCTCATCATGATCACGCCGAGCAGCGCCAGCCCCATCGCGACCTCGTAGGAGATCAGCTGCGCGGCCGAGCGCATCGCCCCGAGGAGGCTGTATTTCGAGCCCGAGGACCAGCCGCCGAGGAGGAGGCCGTAGAAGGCGATCGAGCCGACGGCGAAGAAGTAGAGGATCCCGATCGGGACGTCGATGCCGTAGAAGCCGACCCCGCCCTGGACGTCGCCCCAGGGAATGATCGCCAGGGCCATGACGCCGGAGAGGACCGGCAGTAGCGGCCCGAGGATGAACAGGGTGCTGATCGCGTTCTCGGGGCGGAAGGACTCCTTGGAGATGAGCTTGCCGACGTCGGCCAGCGGCTGCAGGAGGCCGTAGGGGCCGACCCGGTTGGGGCCGTAGCGATGCTGGAAGCGGCCGATCAGCTTGCGCTCGAGCACCGTCAGCAGCGGCAGGATGCCGAAGATGACGGCGAAGATCACGATCGACTTGACGACCATGATCCAGGTCGCTTCGGCGAAGTTGGTGTCGGCGAGCGGCAGCATCAGGCGCCGACCTCGCTCAGCTTCTCGATCTGGACCTGGACCGGACCGCCGTTCAGCAGCGCGTTGGCGTTGCCGTCGAGGACGCCCTCGGCCATGAAGGCCACGCCCTGGCTGACGCGCTCCTTGACGTGGACCTCGGCGTCGACGCCGAGGTCGTCGTGGCTGACGCGGACGCGGTCGCCGGACTTGAGGCCGAGGCGCTCGGCGTCCTCGCGGGAGACCTCGACGCGTTGCTGCGGGGCGAGGAACTTCAGGGGCGGGTTCAGCTCGGTGATCGGGCCGGCCCAGAGGTCGCGGTAGGTGCCGAGGAGCAGATCGCCATCACCTTGGGCGGGGGGGACGGTGGCCGAGGGGTCTCCGGACGCGACTCCGCGAGGAGTGGCGTCGGGCTGGACCATGCTGATCGGCGCGTCGCGCTGAGTGTCCGGAGACCCCTCGGCCACCGTCTCGGCCGATTCGGAAGCGTCGCCGCTCCCGGCGTGGTGCGCGGCGGTGTCCCCGGCCTCTACGTAGCCCGGTTGGCTGGTGGCGCTCGTCTCCGTGGGGCCTTGCTCTTGGGAATCGGTTGCTCCTCCGGGGCCTTCGTGCTCGGTGTCGCCGGCCGTCTCGTTGCTGATCGCGCCTTCTCGGTCCTGCCAGCGGATGCCGCGGCCGCCGATGTCGGAGTCCTCGATGCCGGCGTAAAAGGAGACGGCGTCGGTGAGGGCGGCGAAGGCGGTGGGCTGGGAGTTGATGCCGGTGTCGAGTCCGAGCGCCCGGGCGATCTCGGCGAGGACGGCGATGTTCGAGCGGGTGTCGCCGGGACGGGAGGCGCTGGGCCGCACGCGCTGGAGGCGGCCGTCGGGATGGGTGACGGTGCCGTCTTTCTCGGCGTGGGTCTCGAGCGGGAGGACGACGTCGGCCTTGGCGGTGGTCGCGTTCTCGTGCATCGAGAAGGAGACGACGAAGTCGGCGGCGGTCAGGGCCTCCTCCCAGGCGGGGGTGTCGGGGAAGTCGCGGAGGGGGTCGGCGCCGAAGAGGACGAGGCCGGTCAGCTCGCCGGAGATCAGGGCGGCGCGGATCTCCTCGGTCGACATCCCGGCGGCGGTCTCCGAAAGGCCGGGGCCGGCGTCGGGGAGGACACCCGCCTCGCGCAGGCCGCGGGCGTTGGTCGTGTCGGGGATCTCCAGCAGGCCGCCGCCGTCGCTGCCGGCCATGCCGGTCGCCGCGGCGACGTCGAGCAGGGCCTCGGCGGCGCCGTCCTCGCGGGCGATCCGCTCGCCCCAGATGACGACGACCTTGCCGGCCTCGCGCAGGGTCTCGGCGACCGGGGCGGCGACGTTCTCGGCGCCGCCGATCGCGTTCGCCAGCTCGGAGACGAAGTGGGCGGCCTGGCCGGGGGCGTAGCGGGCGATCGCCTCGGCGCCGCCGTCGAGCGCGGTCGGGCGCTCGGTCGCGACGACGAGCTTGGCGCCGTTGCGGCGGATCGCCTTGCGCACCCGCAGGTCGAGGATCGGGCTGTTGTGCAGCGGGTCGGTGCCGAGGACGAGGATCGCGTCGGCCTCGTCGACGTCGCGGACCTTGGCGGAGATCGACGGCGCGGCGAGGCGGCGCAGCACCCCGGCCTTCGGCCCGCGCGAGGGGCGCGAGTCGAGGTGGGGGGAGCCGAGGGCCTCGCGGACGATCCGCTGGACCAGGAAGCCCTCCTCGTTGGAGGCGTCGCCGACGATCGCGGCGACCTTGCCGCCGGCGCGGCGGAGGCCCTCGGCGACGGCCTCGAGCGCCTGCCCCCAGCCGACCTCGGCGCCGCCCTTCAGCCGCGGCCCGTCGATCCGCTCCGGCGCGTCGAACATCTCGAACCCGTAGCGGCCGCGGTCGCAGAGCCAGCCGTCGTCGACCTCGTGGTTGTCGCGGGCGATCACCCGTTTCACCTTCTCGTCGCGGACGGTGAAGCTGACGTTGCACTGGCTCGGGCAGAGCGTGCAGACCGAGCCGGCGTGCTCGATGTCCCAGGGCCGGGCGCGGAAGCGGTAGGTGTAGCTCGTCAGCGCCCCGACCGGGCAGATGTCGGTGATGTTGCCGTGGAAGGGGGCGACGTAGGGGCGCTCGTCGAAGGTGCCGACGAAGGTGCGGTCGCCGCGGTCGATCAGCTGCAACTGGGCGTCTTCGGAGACCTCCTGGCTGAAGCGGACGCAGCGGTAGCAGAGGATGCAGCGCTCGCGGTCGATTGCGATCAGCGGCGAGAGTTCGATCGGCTTCTCGAAGTGGCGCTTTTCGTCGATCACGCGGCTCTTGCCGGGGCCCCAGCCGTAGGAGATGTCCTGCAGCGGGCATTCGCCGCCTTTGTCGCAGACGGGGCAGTCGAGCGGGTGGTTGACGAGGAGGAACTCGACGACCGCGCTCTGGGCCTCCTTCACCTGCTCGGTGCGGGTGTGGACGACCATCCCCTCGCGCACCGGCGTCGAGCAGGAGGTCTGCAGCTTCGGGATCCCCTCGATCTCGACCAGGCACATCCGGCAGGCGCCGACCGGGTCGCCGAGTTTCGGTTCGTAACAGAAGTAGGGGATCTCGACGTCGCCCTTGCGGGCGGCGTCGTGGAGCATCTCGCCCTCGATCGCGGGCACCTCGCGCCCGTCGATCGTGATCGTCACCTCGCGGCCGGCGGGGCTCACGTCGAGGCCCCCAGCGTCTCCGGTGGTGCCTGGACGACGGCGTGCGGGTCGAGCACCAGCTCGGGGTCGGCCATCACTTCTTCGAACTCCTCGCGGAACTTGCGGACCATCGCCCCGACCGGCATCGCCATCGAGTCGCCGAGGACGCAGAGGCAGTGGCCGATGATGTTCTGCTGGACCGAGCTGACGATGTCGAGGTCCATCGGCGTCGCCTCGCCGCGGACCATCCGCTCCAGCATCTTCACGGTCCAGTTGGTGCCCTCGCGGCAGGGGACGCACTTGCCGCAGGACTCGTGGTGGTAGAAGCGCGCCGTCCGCAGCGCCAGGTGCGGGATCGAGACGCGGTCGTCGCAGACGATGATCGAGCCGGAGCCGAGCATCGAGCCCGCCTCGGCCATCGCCTCGAAGCTGTAGGGGAGGTCGAGCCCCTCCTCGGCGGTCAGCACCGGGGAGGACGAGCCGCCGGGGAAGAAGGCCTTGATCTCGTGGCCCTCCTCGGGGCCGCCGGCGAGGTCGCAGATCAGCTCGCGGGTCGGGATCCCCAGCTCGACCTCGTAGTTGCCCGGGCGGCGGACGCCGCCGGAGATCGAGACGACCTTGGTCCCCGGCGACTGCTCGGTGCCGAAGCCTTTGAACCACTCGGCGCCGTGGCGGACGATGTGGGGGACGTTGGAGAGGGTCTCGACGTTGTTGATCAGCGTCGGCCCGCCGTAGAGGCCCTGGACCGCCGGGAACGGCGGCTTCAGGCGCGGGTTGCCGCGCTTGCCCTCGAGCGCGTCCAGCAGCGCCGTCTCCTCGCCGCAGATGTAGGCGCCGGCGCCGCGGTGGACGACCAGCTCGAGGTCGCGGTGGCAACCGAGGATGTTCTTCCCCAGGTAGCCCGCCTCGTAGGCTTCGGCGACGGCGGCGTCGAGGATGTCGGCCTGCTCGTCGTACTCGCCGCGGATGAAGATGAAGGCGTGGCCGGCGTCGGCGGCCAGCGCCGCGATCGCGATCCCCTCGATCAGCTGGTGCGGGTTGCGCTGCATCAGCTCCCGGTCCTTGAAGGCCCCGGGCTCGGACTCGTCGGCGTTGCAGCAGAGGTACTTGGCCATCTCGCCGCGCGGCAGGAAGGAGGCCTTTTTGCCCATCGAGAAGCCGGCGCCGCCGCGACCGCGCAGGCCCGAGTCTTCGAGCTCCTGGAGGACCTCGTCCTGCTCCAGCTCCTTGTAGGCGCGCTCCTGCGTCGCGTAGCCGCCGGCCAGCCGCTTGTAGCCCTCGAGCGTGCGCAGCGCCGGGTCCTCGGCGTGCTCGAGCAGGACGCGCTTCTCCAGCCGGTGCGCCATCAGGCGTCCCCCGCCAGCCCGCGCTTCGCCAGCGCCTTCTCCGGCAGCACGTCCTCGCCGGCCCGCAGCTGCTCGATCGCGACCCCCGCCTCGGCCGCTTCCAGCGGGCCGTAGTAGCGCTGGTCGATCGAGGCCATCGGGGCGATGTCGCAGGCGCCCAGGCACTCGAACCCGGTCACGTAGAAGCCCTCGCCGTCGTCGCCGGCGGCCTCCTTGAAGGCGTCGAGCAGGCGGTCGCCGCCGCGCATCCAGCAGCTGATGTTGGTGCAGACCTCGATCCGGTGCGCTCCCACCGGTTTCGTGTGCAGGAGGTCGTAGAAGCTCGCGACCGACTCCAGGTAGGCGGGGGTGACCCGCATTACCGCGGCGGCCTGGCGGATCCCCTCGAAAGTGCACCAGCCGTAGCGCTCCTGCACCGCCCACAGCGCCGGGATCGAGGCCGAGCGGCGGTCGGGGTAGCGCCCCATCAGCTCCTCGATCCGCTCTCGCAGCTCCGGCGGGCAGTCGACCTCGTGCAGCTCGGGGATCTCCTCCTCGGCGCGGCCGGGAACCCGGCCCTCGTTGACCGCCGGGTCGACGGGGAGGTTCGGATTGCTGATGCCGGGGCCGTCGACGGGGCTCATCGGTCGACACCTCCGAGGATCGGGTCGAGCATCCCGAGGCTGGCGATCATGTCGGCGACGTAGGTGTCGACGGCCATGTCGCGGAAGGCCTGCAGGTTGACGAACGAGGGGTCGCGGAAGTGGACCCGCGCCGGCTTTGCCGAGCCATCGGCGAGGACGAAGCAGCCGAGCTCCCCGCGCGGCGACTCGATCGAGTAGTAGACCTCGCCGGGGTCGACCCGGTAGCCCTCGGTGACGAGCTTGAAGTGGTGGATCAGGCTCTCCATCGAGGTCGAGAGCTCCGAGCGCGGCGGCAGCACGTACTTGCGGTCGTCGGCGATGAAGGGGCCCTCGGGCAGCGCGTCGAGGCACTGCAGGACGATCTTCGAGGACTCGACCATCTCCGCCACCCGCACCCGGTAGCGGTCGTAGTTGTCGCCGACCGTCCCCACCGGGATCTTGAAGTCCATCTCCGGGTAGGCGAGGTAGTCGAAGGCTTTGCGCAGATCCCAGGGGTCGCCGGCGGCGCGCAGGAGCGGCCCGGTCACGCCCAGCTCCAGCAGCCGCTCGCGGGAGACGGCGCCGACGCCTTTGGTCCGGGAGAGGAATACCTCGTTGCGGTCGAGCAGGGCCTGGTACTGGCCGACCCGGGTCGGCATTTCCTCGGCGAAGGCGCGGCACTTGGCCTCGAAGCCGACGGGGATGTCCTCGATTACGCCGCCGACCTGGAAGTAGCGCGTGTGCATCCGCTGCCCGGTCGCCATCTCGAAGAGGTCGAGGATCTTGTCGCGCTCGCGGAAGCAGTACCAGAGCATCGAGATCGCGCCGAGGTCGAGCGCGGTGGTGCCGAGCCAGACGAGGTGGGAGTGGATCCGGTTGAGCTCGAGGAAGAGCGTCCGCAGGTACCGGGCGCGGGGCGGGATCTCGAGGTCGATCAGGCGCTCGACCGCGCCGCAGAAGGCCTCCATCTGGAAGAAGTAGGAGACGTAGTCCATCCGCTCGACGAAGGGGATGACCTTCCAGTAGCTCTTGTCCTCGCAGGACTTTTCGATCCCGGTGTGGACGTAGCCGATCACCGGTCGCAGCTCTCGCACCACCTCGCCTTCAAGGTCGACGACGAGCCGCAGCACGCCGTGGGTCGCCGGGTGGTGGGGCCCGACGTTGACGGTCATGAGCTCGCGGTCGCGGTCGGGCGCCTGCTCGAAGGGGACGGCGATCGGCTCAGTCAAAGCGCTGCTCCGAGTAGGTGAAGGTGACCGGCTCGCCGCCGACCGGGAAGTCCCGCCGCTGCGGCCAGCCGACGTAGTCGTCGGGCATCAGGATCCGGGTCAGGTTCGGGTGGCCGCGGAAGACGATCCCGAAGAAGTCGAACACTTCCCGCTCCTGCGCCTCGGCGGTGGGGAAGAGCTCGACGCAGGAGTCGATCTCCGGCAGCTCCTCGTCGCCGGGATCGGCCAGCATCGCTTTGACCCGGATGCGCTCGACGCGGTCGCGGTTGATCAGCTCGTAGTGGACGCCGAAGCGGGGTTCGGCGGGCAGGTAGTCCGCCGCGTGCAGGCTGGAGAGGAAGTCGTAGCGCTGCCCCGGCTGCTCCTTGAGCCAGCGCAGCGCGCCCAGCACCTGCTCGGGATCGACGATCAGCGCCGGCTGGGCGCGGTCGAACGAGGTCGCCAGCACGGCTCCGGGGCAGTCGCGCTCGATTTCCCCCCGGATCAGCTCCAGTCCGGGGGCGTCAGGCAAGGCTCAGCTCCCGTGCTTCCTCGTAGGCCCGGGCGGCCTCGGGGCTGGGTTCCGAACGAGGCCCGCCGCGCGCCCACTCCTCGGTGCCGTAGGCGCCGTAGCGCTGGCGCCAACCTTGATCGGGGTTGCCCATGATCTGGCGCTGCAGCTTCGTGAAGCCGTAGAGGACCGCCTCCGGACGCGGTGGGCAGCCGGGCACGTAGATGTCGACCGGGAGGAACTTGTCGGCGCCCTGGAGGATCGCGTAGTTGGCGAACATCCCGCCCGAGGAGGAGCAGGCGCCCATCGCCATCACCCACTTCGGCTCCAGCATCTGGTCGTAGAGGCGGCGGATGACCGGGGCCATTTTCACCGAGACCCGGCCCGAGAGGACCATCAGGTCGGCCTGGCGCGGCGAGGCGCGCCCCGCCTCGGCGCCGAAGCGGGCGATGTCGTAGCGAGCGGTGACGGCCGCCATCGGGATTCCCTCGATCGCGCAGCAGGCGAGGCCGAAGGTGAGCGGGAAGATCGAGTTCGCCCGGGCGACGTTGAGGACTTTCTCGAAGTTGGTGGTGAGGACGCGCTCTTCGACGTACTGCTCGAGGTCCTCGCCATCGAGGTCGCCGCGGAGCATGTCGCGGGCGGCCAGCTGCTTCTCGCGTAGGGAGCGGCGCTCTACCTCCAATCCAGGGCCCCCTTCCGCCAGACGTAGACGAAGGCGACGAGCAGGAGGACGACGAAGGTGACGAGCTCGCCGAGGACGAAGACGCTGTCGGCGTCCTTGAGGATCGCTCCGATCGGATAGAGGAAGACGACCTCGATGTCGAAGAGGATGAAGAGCATCGCGATTAAGTAGAAGGTGACGCCGAAGCGCAGCCCCTTGGTCGGCTCGACCGGGATCCCGGACTCGTATGGCTCGCCCTGGCGCTTGCTCGCCGCGGTCGGCTGCGCCGGCTTCTTCGGCCCCAGCAGGTGGTTCAGCATCGCGAAGACGCCGCCGACCGTGAGGCCGAGGAAGGCGAAGACGAGGATCGGGAGGTAGGTCTTGAGCACGGGGAGGTGGGGTCCGTCAACGCTGTTATACACCGACATTGTGACAACTTGCTACATAGTGCTTTTCCGCATCAGCAAGCCGAATCCCGACCCCTTTAGGCGGATTTAGACACATGGTCGGCCTGCACATCGCCGTCGGCGTCCTCCTGATCGTCCTCAACGCCGCCGCCGGCCTCGTCGGCGGCATCGCCTGGTTCCGGAATCGGCCCTCGATCCCCTTCTGGTACCTGTTGCGGGCGGCCCAGGCCGCAGTCTTCCTCCAGGCCCTGCTCGGCGGCCTCCTCGTCGTCACCGACCACGAACCCGAGGAAGGCCTCCACTACCTCTACGGCATCCTCCCCCTCGTCGTCTCCTTCATCGCCGAAGGCGCCCGCGCCGACGCCGCCCACCGCGAGGTGGGCGACCTCGACCCGGAGACCCTGACCACCGACGAACAGGAGTCCCTCGCCCTCGCGATCGTCCGCCGCGAGATGGGGATCATGGCCGTCAGCTGCGGAGTGATCTTCTTCTTGGGCCTGCGGGCCGCGGGGACGAGCGGGCTCTAGTAGCCGCCGCGCTCGCGGGCGAGCGCCTCGCGCAGGTCCTCGAGCAGCTTCCGGAACTCGCGTTTGTCGAACCGGACCTGGTCGGTGAGGGGAACCGGTCTCGCCTCAAGGACGAACTGCTCCAGGGCTTCGACCGCTTCATCCGTCGTCTGTCGCTCCGGAAGGGCCATGCCGCTACGGGGCTGCCAGCTCGCGGGAGGCGCGGTCTCGCGAGATCTGAATCGCGGCGACGGCGCTGAAGACGACGGCGGTCGCGAGGTGGAAGATCGCGTCGTTGACGTTGCTCGGGAAGGTGAAGACGTAGGCGGGCTGTTCCTCGAAGAGCGCCCAGACGCCGGTCACGTAGAGCGCGCCGGCGATGTAGAGGACGTAGTAGAGCGCCCAGTCGGGGCGGCGGCAGAAGTAGAGGGCGGGGCCGAAGAGGAGTAGGCCCGAGAGGGCGTGGATGCCGTTGAAGTCGACCCAGAGGACCTTCTCGGTCGGCGCGTTTGCGCCAACGTGGAAGCTCGGCTCGGCGACGAACCCCGCCAGCGCCCAGAGCAGCTCCAGGCTGGCGAGGATCAGCAGCGCTTTCTGAGCGAACGTCCAATCCTTCATTGAGGTTGCGATTGTGCACCCTATAGGTGCTCAATTGCAGGTTCGTTTTTCTTGTCTATCGGAGCGGCCGGTACTCGCCGCCGTGGAAGACGAGCGGGTCGCCCTCGCGGGACTCGAGCGCCCGCACTTCCCCGGTGACGATCACGTGGTCGCCGGCGGAGATCACGTCGCGGAGGTCGCAGGCGATCCAGATCAGGGCGTCGTCGATGGCCGGCAGGCCATCGCGCTCGCTCCAGGCGACGCCGGACCACTTCTCGGCCACCGGCGCCTTGGTCGCGAAGGCGCGGGCGATCGGCTCCTGACCCGCGTGGAGGACGCTGATCCCGAAGCTGTCGGCGGCCTGGACGGCGAGCAGGGTGCGGGAGCCGCGGTCGAGGCAGGCGAGCATCATCATCGGCTCGATCGAGAGCGAGGAGACCGCGTTGGCGGTCGCCCCGGCGGGGCCGTCGGGCCCGTCGGCGGTGACGATCGTGACCCCGGTCGGGAGCCCGGACATGGCGGCGCGGAAGGCGTCTGGATCGGGCTTCGTCATCGTCGGAAGAGCTGGATCGGCTCCAGACAATATGATGCCCGCCGCATGCGTCCAGTGCTGATCATCGGAATGCTCGTCGCCGCCCTCGGCCTCTCGGCCTGCGGCTTCGGCGAAGAGAAGGTCTCGGTCTCCGAGCAGGACGCCTCCAGCTACGACGGCGCCGTCCTCTTCGCGACCCACTGCTCCGGCTGCCACACGCTCAGCGCCGCCGGCACCCAGGGCAGCGGCAACCGCGGCGAGCGGACCCAGGGCCCGAACCTCGACCAGCGGGTCGAGAGCTACGACGACGCCCTCTTCGCGATCCAGAACGGCGGCTTCTCCGGGGCGATCATGCCCCAGAACATCGTCGTCGGCGAAGAGGCGGAGAAGGTCGCCAAATTCGTCGCCAAGTACGCCGGCTCCGAAGCCGAAGAGTCGCCCCGGCCCGGCCAAGAAACTCCTTAGGGGCTTCCCATGCTGGACCTGAAGGCGATCCGCTCCGACCCCGAGCGGTTCAAAGCCGCGTTGGCACGCCGGGGCGCGGCCGAGCAGGTCGACGAGGTGTTGCGGCTCGATGCGCGGCGACGGCAGCTGCTCCCGGAGGTGGAGAACGCCCAGGCGGAGCGGAAGACCCTCTCGAAGCAGATCGGCCAGAAAAAAGCCGCCGGTGAAGAGGCCGAGGCCGAGCAGCTGATGGCGACCGTCCAGGAGCTGAAGGAGAAGGCCGAGGCCGCCAAGGAGGAGCTGGAGGAGGTCGAGGCCAAGCTGGGCGAGCTGGCGCTGACGCTCCCCAACCTTCCCGACCCCGACGCGCCGGAAGGGATGACCGAGGACGACGCGGTGGTCCTGCGCGAGGTCGGCGAGCGCCCCGAGTTCGACTTCGAGCCCCGCGACCACCTCGAGATCGGCACCGAGCTCGACCTGATCGAGATCGAGGCCGCGGCCGAGCTCTCCGGCTCGCGCTTCGCCTACCTCAAGGGCGACCTCGTCCTGCTCGAGCTGGCGCTGGTCCGGTTCGCGATCGAGACCGTCCGCGCCGAGGGCCATGAGCCGGTCGTCCCCCCGGTCCTGGTCCGCGAAGAGGCGCTGGAGGGAACCGGCTTCCTGCCCGGCGACCGCGACCAGATCTACGAGATCCCCAAGGACGAACTCTTCCTCACCGGCACCTCGGAGGTCGCCCTGGCGGGGCTCCACGCCGGCCAAATCCTCGACGGCGGCTCGCTGCCTCTCCGCTACTGCGCCTTCTCGACCTGCTTTCGCCGCGAGGCCGGCGCCGCCGGCCGCGACACCCGCGGCATCTTCCGCGTCCACCAGTTCGACAAGGTCGAGATGTTCTCGTTCGTCGAGCCCGACGCCTCCGCCTCCGAGCACGAGCGTCTGCTGGCGATCGAGGAGCGGATCCTCGGCGAGCTGGAGATCCCCTACCGCGTCGTCAACGTCGCCGTCGGCGACCTCGGCGCCCCGGCGGCGAAGAAGTACGACTGCGAGGCCTGGATCCCGAGCCAGGGGCGCTACCGCGAGCTCACCTCTTGCTCCAACACGACCGACTACCAGGCCCGCCGGCTCGGCGCGCGCTACCGCCCGGGCGAGGGCGAGGCGCCGCGGCCGGTCCACACGCTGAACGGCACCGCCTGCGCCGTCGGCCGCACGATCATCGCCCTGATCGAGAACCGCCAGGAGAGCGACGGGAGTTTCACGCTACCCAAAACTTTGCATCCGTACGGAGCGCCTGAGAGAATCGCGCCTCGATGAGTACGAGCGTCCGTGAGGCAAAGCGCGTTGTGCTCTGCGACGACCACGAGATCGTCCGCGAGGCGATCAAGTCGCGCATGGCAAATTCGAGCATCGTCGAAATCGTCGGCGAGGCCAGCAACGGCCGCGACGTCGTCCAGGTCGTCAAGGAGCTGGAGCCCGACGTCCTCATCATCGACGTCGAGATGCCGAAACGCGACGGCATCGAGGCGACCAAGGAGGTGCTGAAAGTCCGGCCGCGGACGAAGGTGATCATCTTCACCGCCCACGCCCAGCCGGACCTGCTGGCGCTCGCCCTGCGCGCCGGCGCCTCCGGCTACGTGCTGAAGTCGGCGCCGGCTGAGGACATCGCCAAAGCGGTGAAGGCGGTGACCGGCGGCGGTACCTTCCTCGGCGGCGACTTCGCCGGCGGCAAGCCCTCCGAGGTTGAGAAACTGCTGGAGCTCTCGCCCCGCGAGCGGCAGATCCTCGAGCTCCTCGCCGAGGGCCTGCGGGTGAAAGAAATCGCCGACCGCCTGCAGCTGAGCCCGGCGACCGTGCACACCCACGTCCGCAACGCGATCGCCAAGCTCGAGGTCGACACGCGGACCGAGGCGGTGGCGCTGGCGGTGCGCTTCAGCTACCTCGGCGCCGGCGGCGGCACGCTCTAGGCGCGCCGCCTCTCGCGCGCGATTACTCCTTCTTCTCCAGGGTCAGGGCGCAGCCGTTGATGCAGTAGCGCTGGCCGCCTTTGTCGGTCGGCCCGTCGTCGAAGACGTGGCCGAGGTGGGCGTCGCAGTGCTTGCAGACGACCTCGGTGCGGCGCATCAAAAGGCTGTTGTCGGGCCGCAGCTCGACGTGCTCGAGGTTCGCCGGCTCGGTGAAGCTCGGCCAGCCGGTGCCGGAGTCGAACTTGGTGTCGGAGGAGAAGAGCTCGGTGCCGCAACAGACGCAGCGGTACATGCCCTCGGCCTTCTCGTCGACGTAGGGGCCGGTGAAGGCGCGCTCGGTGCCCGCCTTGCGGGTCACCTCGAACTGCTCCGGGGTCAGCTGCTCGCGCCACTCCTGCTCGGACTTCTGGACTTTCGTTGCCATCTTGCTCCCTTCTTCTCTATGAAAAGGGTACGCCTCGGGTAGAACGGGGCCGATGAGGCGCGGGATCACGATCGGGGTTCTCTCGGCAGCGGTGCTGATCGCCGTCGCCGCCCCCTCGGCGTCGGCCGCCCCTTGCGCCGGGCAGGGCAACGCCGGCGCCGCGGCCGTGGCACAGGAGAGAGCGATGCTCTGCCTCGTCAACCGCGCCCGGGTGAACCGCGGCCTGGATCCCCTCGCGGCGCCGTCTTCGCTCGCCTGGGCGGCGGATCGAAAGTCCGCCGACATTCTCCGCTGCGACGACTTCAACCACGAGGCCTGCGGGCGCGACTCGGAATACTGGGTCCGGCGTTCCGGCTACGACGGCTGCGCGGGCGAGAACATCGCCTATGCCAGTGGCCGGGTCGCGACCCCCCGCTTCGTCTTCAGGCTCTGGATGAACTCCCAGGGGCATCGCGAAAACATCCTCGGCTCCTACGACGACATCGGGATCGGAATGAGGATCGGGGAGATCGACGGGGAACGCGGCGCCCACGTCTGGACCCAGAATTTCGGCATCAGCGGCTGCTGACCGCCGCGTTACGCCTAGGATCGGCGCCGTGCCCGACGCCTTCTACGAGCCCGATGGCGACCTTTTTCGCGCCACCGAGCTGACCCGCGGCCCCTGGGACCCCGGCGCCCAGCACGCCGGTCCGCCGTCGGCCCTGATCGGCCACGCGATCGAGGGGCTGCCCGAGAGCGACGAGTTCCAGGTCGGCCGGGTCACCTTCGAGATCCTGCGCTCGGTCCCGATCGCCCCGGTGCGGGTGCAGGCGCGGGTCGCCCGGCCGGGCCGGCGGGTGCAGATGGTCGAGGCGGAGCTGAGCGACGCCGACGGCGAGGTCCTGATGCGGGCGCGGGGCTGGCGGCTCCGCAGGGCCCGGATCGACCTGCCCGGCGAGGCGCTGGTCGCGAGCCAGCCGCCGCCCCCGCCAGAGGACGGCACCGACGCCGAGTTCTTCCCGACCGAGCAGGAGCACGGCTACCACTCGGCGATGGAGGTGCGGTTCGTCGCCGGCGGCTTCCTCGAGCCCGGCCCGGCGACCGCCTGGCTGCGGATGCGTCAGCCGCTGGTGGCGGGAGAGGAGCCGACGCCGCTGCAGCGCGTCCTCGTCGCCGCCGACGTCGGCAACGGGATCAGCGCCGCCCTCGACTTTCGCCGCTACCTCTTCATCAACGTCGACCTCACGGTCCACCTCGAGCGGATGCCGAAGGGGGAGTGGGTCGGCGTCGACGCGGCGACCCTGCCGCGGCCGAGCGGGGTCGGGACCGCCGAGTCGACCCTCTTCGACGTCGAGGGCGGCCGGATCGGGCGCGCCCTGCAGACGTTGCTGGTCAGCGAGCGTTAGGGGGCGCGTGGAGGCGTCGCTCGCCCGGGGTGTAGGCGGACGAGGATCAGCAGCGCCGAGGCGAGGCAGACCGCGGCGGCGAAGATGAAGGCGCCCTCGTAGTCGGTCAGCGCAGCGACCAGGCCGGCGATCGGCGCCCCCAGGCCGACCCCGGCGTCGAAGAAGGCGGTGTAGGTGCCCATCGCCGCCCCGCGCGCCTGCTGCGAGACGCGGCCGAGGGCGATCAGCATCAGCGAGGGGTTGAGCAGGGCGAAGGCGCCGCCCATCAGGAGACCGCCGACGATCGCCACCGGCAGGCTATGGGCGACGGCGATCAGCAGCAGCCCCGCCGCCTCGCCCACCGTCGCCACGATCGCCACCGGGGCCGCGCCCAGCCGGTCGGGCAGGTGGCCGAGGACGATCCGGGTGAGGACAATCATCGCCGCGAAGGCGGCGAAGACGGTGGCGCCGTGCCCGACCCCGCGCGCTTCCAGGTGGAGGACGATGAAGGTCGCCACCGCCGCGTAGCCGAAAGAGGCGAGGCCGACGGCGAAGCCGGGGCCGACCGCCTCCGGGGCGATCAGCGGGTGCGGCTCGGCGTGGGTGCGGGGGACGAAAGGATCGCGGGCGGCGGTCGCGATCAGGGCGCCGAGAATCGGCAGCGCTCCGGCGACTATCCAGACCAACTCGTAGCCGCCGGCGTCGAGCAGCACCTCGCCGAGCAGCGGCCCGACGCTGAGCCCGCCCCAGACCGCGAGCCCGTAGAGGCCGAGCACCTGGCCACGGCGTTCCTCCGGCGCCAGGTCGACGATCCAGGCCGAGCCGGCGGTGTAGACGGCCCCCTCGCCGACGCCGGTGATCAGGCGGGCGACAATCAGTCCGGCGATTCCCAGGCTGGGCAGGTAGAGAAAGCCGCTCAGTCCCACCAGCAGCGCTCCCACCAGGACCGTCGGCTTGCGGCCGCGGGTGTCGGCGAGCCGGCCGGCGACGGGCCGCAGCAGCAGGCCGGTGATCGCGTAGGCGCCGATCACGACCCCGACCGCGACGTCGCCCGAGTCGATCGGGCCGTGGATGTAGCGGGGCAGGACCGGCAGCACCGAGCCGATCGCGACGAGGCCGCAGAAGGTGGCGGCGAAAACCCCGGCGAAGCTCGCCCCCGGCCGTTGCTCGGTTGCCCCGGTTGCCGGTTCGGCCGCGCTCACGGCAGCAGGCCGCCGAGGTCCTCGACCACGAAGTCGGGGGCCGGGAGGGCGGCCTCGGCCTGCGCCCGCGTGGTGGTGCCGCTGAGGACGAGGATCGTCTCCAGCCCGGCGCGGTAGCCGCCCACGATGTCGGAGGAGAGCCGGTCGCCGACCATCGCCACGCTCTCGCACCTGCCGAGCGCCTCGCGGGCCATCTCGAACAGGTGTCTCTCCGGCTTGCCGGCGATCTCGGCCCGGCGGCCCGTGGCGGTCTCGACCGCGGCCAGGACCGCGCCGGTCCCCGGCAGCTCGCCGCCGGGGTAGGGCATGGTCGGGTCGTGGCTGGTCGCGAAGAACGCGGCGCCGCGGTCGAGCGCCCGCTTCGCCGCCAGCAGCTCGCCGTAGTCGAAGCCCCGGTGGCCGGAGACGACGACGACGTCTGCCTCCCACGCCTCTTCGCCTGCGAGTGGCGTCGCCCCGGACGCCGCGACCATCTCCTTCAGGGCGGGGGCGCCGATCACGAAGGCAGTGCCGCCGGCCGCCGCCTCGCCGGCCAGGCGGGCGACCGCCATCCCGGCGGTGACGACCTGCTCCGCGCCGACCTCGACCCCGAGGCCCTGCAGCCGCTCTGCGTAGGCGGCCGGCGCCCGACCCGGGTTGTTGGTGACGAAGACGATCCGCTTGCCGTCGGCGAGCAGCGCCCGCAGCGCCTGCGGCGCGCCCGGCACCGCCTCGCCGCCGATCCAGACGACGCCGTCCAGGTCGACCAGCAGTCCGTCGAAGCGATCGCAGAGGGGCACCACCGCACCCTAGTTCCCCGACTCGATAGCGTGCCCGGCCAGTGAGCGCCAACGGACCAGTCGTCGTCGCCACCGACCTGCACCGCCGCTACGGCGAGGGCGACACCGCGGTACACGCCCTCGACGGCGTCACCACGGGCTTCGAGCGCGACCGCTTCACCGCGATCATGGGTCCGTCCGGATCCGGCAAGTCGACCCTGATGCACATCCTCGCCGGGCTCGACAAGCCCACCTCCGGCAAGGTCGAGCTCGACGGCGTCGACATCACCGGCCTCGACGACGGCGAGCTGACCCAGCTGCGACGGGACAAGCTCGGCTTCGTCTTTCAGTTCTTCAACCTGCTGCCGGTCCTGACCGCCGAGGAGAACCTGGTCCTGCCGCTCTCGATCGCCGGCCGTAAGCCTGACAAGGCCTGGGTCGACCAGCTGGTCCGCACCGTCGGCCTCGAGGACCGGCGCACGCACCGGCCCGCCGAGCTCTCTGGCGGTCAGCAGCAGCGCGTCGCCGTCGCCCGCGCCCTGGTCAGCAAACCCGCCGTCGTCTTCGCCGACGAGCCGACCGGAAACCTCGACTCGAAGGCGAGCGCGGACGTCCTCCAGCTGCTGCGCCAGGCGGTCGACGAGTTCGGCCAGACGGTGGTGATGGTCACCCACGACCCGGTCGCCGCCGCCCACGCCGACCGGCTGATCACGCTGCAGGACGGGAAGATCGTCAGCGACGCCGCTCCCGGCTCTGCGGACGACGTGATCGAGCTGCAGAAGCGGCTTGACTAGCCTCGGCCTCAAGAGCCTCTGGGCTCGCAAGGTCCGGGCCCTGCTGACGAGCTTCGCCGTCTTCCTCGGCGTCGCCTTCGTCGCCGGCTCCTTCGTCCTCACCGACACGATCTTCGCCGCCTTCGACGAAATCTTCAGCGAGTCGCTGAAGGGGACCAGCGTCGTCATCACCGCCGAGAACCCGGTCGAACAGGAAAGCGGCGAAATCCCCACCGTCAGCGCCGCGCTGCTGCCGCGGGTGGTGCGGACGCCGGGCGTGCGCGAAGCCGCCGGGGCGATCTTCACCCCCGGTGCCTTCTTCAACGCCGAAAACGAGAAGATCGGCAACAAATTCGCGCCGAAGTTCATCTCCTCGACCCTGCCCGGGCAGCTGGAGTCGCTGACCTACGTCGAGGGCCACGTGCCGCGCGGCCCGACCGAAGCCTCGCTCGACAAGGCCGCCGCCGACGACGCCGGCCTCAAGCTCGGGGAAACGATCAAGCTGATCGGGCAGGGGAGCCTGAGGCCGTTCCGGTTGGTGGGGCTGACGCAGCTCGGCAGCGCCTCCTTCGGCGGCGCCAGCATCGCCCAGGTGACGCTGCCGGTCGCCCAGCAGCTCACCCACAAGCGGGGGCGCTTCGACCAGATCTCGATCGCGGCCGACGACGGCGTCTCGGCCGAGGCGCTGAAACGCCGGATCGCCGAGCGGATGCCGGGCGGGGTCAGGGTCGAGACGGCGGCCGAAAACGCCGACCGCGGATCGGAAGAAATCCGCGACAACCTCGGCTTCCTCCGCACCTTCCTCCTCGTCTTCGGCTTCATCGCCGTCTTCGTCGGCTCCTTCCTGATCTTCAACACCTTCTCGATCACGGTCGCCCAGCGGATCAGCGAATTCGGGATGCTGCGGACGCTCGGGGCCTCGCGGCGGCAGATCCTCACCACGGTGATGGTCGAGGCGGTCGCGATCGGGCTGATCGGGGCGGTGCTGGGGATCGGCGGCGGCTTCCTGATCGCGAAGGCGATCAACGCCCTCTTCGAAGCCTTCGACATCGACCTGCCGACCACCGCCCTGGTCCTGGAGTCGCGGACCATCGTCGTCGCGCTGCTGGTCGGGGTTTTGGTAACGCTGGTCTCCTCGCTGGTGCCGGCGCTGCGCTCGACCCGGGTGCCGCCGATCGCCGCCCTGCATTCGTTCCGCCCGGTCCCGACCCGCAAACGCCGGCTCGTCTACCTGGCGCTCTCGGTCCTGCTCGGGGTCGCCGGCCTCGGGATGCTCGTCCTCGGCCTCTTCGGCAGCGGCAGCGCCGGCGCCCGCGCCGGGCTGATGGGGGGCGGCGCCGTCGCCGTCATCTTCGCCGTCTCCCTCTTCAGCCCCCGCCTCGTCCCGCCCCTGGCCGCGGTCGCCGGCTGGCCGCTGGAGCGGCTGCGCCACCTCACCGGCCGCCTCGCCCGCGAGAACGCCGAGCGCAACCCCAGCCGCACCGCGGTCACCGCGGCGGCGCTGATGATCGGCGTCACCCTGGTCGCCTTCGTCACCGTCTTCGCCGCCGGCCTCAAGAGCACCGTCGCCCAGGTGGTCGACGAAAACTTCGCCGGCGGCCTGGTGATTCAGAACACCGACGGCTTCTCCCCGATCCCGAACGAGACCGCGAGGGCGGCCGAACAGGTGCCCGGCGTCGGCCTGGTGGCGACGATCCGCGGCGCCGAAGCGAGGGTGCTGGAAGGGCGGCAGCCGGGGGGGAAGACCCTGGTCAACGCGCCCTCGCCGAACATCGGCGAGACCGTCAACATCGAATGGAAGCAGGGCGGGCCGAGGGTGCTGCGCAACCTCAGCGACGGCGAGGCGGTCGTCTCCGACGACTTCGCGAGCTCGCAGGACCTCGAGGTCGGCGACCGCTTCCGGCTCCTCAGCCAGACCCGCGCCACCCCCGGCTTCGAGGTCGTCGGGGAGTTCGACGCCAAGCTCGGGGTGCTCGGGAGCGTCCTCGTCACCCAGCGGGTGATGGCGCGCGACTTCGACCAGACGCAGGACATGATCGACTTCGTCAAGGTCGAAGACGGCGCCGACGCCGAGCGGGTGCAGGCGCTGCTGACCAAAGGCGTCGAACTCGCCTTCCCCGTCGCCGAAGTCCTCGACCAGCAGGAACTGAAGGAAAGCCGCGAAGAACAGATCAACGGCCTCGTCAGCCTGGTCTACGCGCTGCTCGCCTTCGCGGTCCTGATCTCGCTCTTCGGGATCGCCAACACGCTGGCGCTCTCGATCCACGAACGCACGCGGGAGCTGGGGATGCTGCGGGCGATCGGGATGTCGCGGCGGCAGGTGCGGACGATGATCCGCTACGAGGCGGTGATCACCGCCCTGATCGGCGGCATCCTCGGCCTCGTCCTCGGGCTGGTCTTCGCGACCCTGATCGCGCAGCCGCTGAAGGACGAAGGCTTCACGCTTTCCTACCCGGTCGTCTCCCTCGTCGTCCTCCTCGTCCTCGCGGCGCTGGCGGGGGTGCTGGCGGCGATCGGGCCGGCGCGCCGCGCCTCCCGGCTCGACGTTCTCGAGTCCCTGCAGTACGAGTAGCGCCGGCTGGTCAGGACGACGCTGGGACGGCCAGCCCCATCCGCAGGGCGCCGCACGCTTCCAGCATCGCCGCCCGCGCCGTTGGGCAGAGGGCGGTGAGGTTGATGAAGGTGTGGACGAGGCCGGGATGGCGGTGCAGCGCGACGCGGACGCCCGCCTCGCGCAGCCGCTGCGCGTAGGCGTCGCCCTCGTCGCGGAGCGGGTCGAAGCCGGCGGTGGCGACGTAGGCGGGGGGCAGGCGGCTGAGGTCGTCGGCCTGCAGGACCGCGACCCGCGGGTCGGAGCGGTCGGTGCCCGGCGGCAGGTAGCGGTCCTCGTAGTAGGCCATGTCGCGCCTGGTCAGCAGGAAGCCCTCGCGGAAGGTCTGGCGCGAGGGCAGCTCGCGGGCGGTCTCGGTGACCGGGTAGATCAGCAGCTGCATCGCCGGCGGCGGCGCCCCCTGGTCCCGCGCCGTCAGGCAGGCGACCGCAGCGAGGTTGCCGCCGGCGCTGTCGCCGCCGACGGCGACGCGGGCAGGGTCGGCACCGAGGGCATCGGCCTCTGCGCACGCCCAGGCGTAAGCGGCGAAGGCGTCTTCGGCGGCGGCGGGGAAGGGATGCTCCGGCGCGAGCCGGTAGTCGACCGCCAGCACCGCGACCCCGGAGTGGGCGGCGAG
Source organism: Solirubrobacterales bacterium (assembly GCA_035764245.1). Lineage (GTDB taxonomy): Bacteria > Actinomycetota > Thermoleophilia > Solirubrobacterales > 70-9 > VAYN01. The sequence goes on along the minus strand of DASTZP010000022.1, from coordinate 5,592 downwards.
GAAGCGGCAGGGGCTGTCGTGGGTCTCGAGGTCGCCGATCACCCAGCCGCCGCCGTGGAAGTAGACGAGCAGCGGCAGCGGCTCCTCGGGCGCGGCCTGGGGGACGTATAGGCGCGCGGCCAGCGGTCCCGCCGGGCCGGGGATCTCGACCTGCTCCACCCGCGACATCGGGATCGTCGGCCGCTCGCCGACGACCGCCGCTTCCTCGCGCCGCTGCGCCCGCGCCGCGGCCGGGTCGGTCCCCTCGGCGAGGCTGTCGCTGCGGGCGCGGGCCGCGATCGAGATCAAGGCGTGGATGTCGGGCGCCAGGGTCTGCCCGTCGAGCTGCGGCGGCGGCCCGAACAGCCGCCGCTGTACCCGCGGCGACAGCCCGCAGGCGGCCTTGAGGATCCGGTGCTCGACCGGGGGCGGGAACCGGGGAAGCGAGGCCACGGCGCCAGGCTAAGCGTTCTCGAGGCGACATAGCGTCCTAGCGGGCGACACCATCATCGTTTCCAACTTTTTCCTCGCCAGAGGGTGGAAAAGGTTGGAAACGATGATCCATGAGCGCCTGGGCCGTGCGAAAGTCACACATCCGCGCGGGAGCCGAGGCGTAGGCTCGACACGTGGAGGCGGCAACCAAAGCCCGGACGTCCGTCAACGGGCACGGGCCGAGCCCCGTCAAGGGCCTGCCGCCGGGGCCGCGGATGCCGCGGGCGCTGCAGACCGCGATCTGGTCGCGCCAGGCCCAGTGGTTCCTCGAGCAGGGCCGCGCCCGCTTCGGGCCGATGTTCTCGATCAAGATCGCCTACGAAGGCGACTGGGTCGTGCTCGCCGACCCGGAGCTGGTGAAACAGGTCTTCACCGGCGACCCCAAGGTCTTCCACGCCGGCGAGGGCAACCAGATCCTGCGCCCGATTCTCGGCGAGAACTCGGTCCTCGTCCTCGACGAGAAGAAGCACATCGGCCAGCGCAAGCTGCTGCTGCCGCCCTTCCACGGCGAGCGGATGCAGGCCTACGGCGAGAAGATGACCGAGATCGCCGCCCGCGAGATCGAGAGCTGGCCGACCGGCGTCCCCTACAAGCTGCGGCCGCGGATGCAGGCGATCACGCTGGAGATCATCATCGAGACCGTCTTCGGCGTCCACGATGGCGCCCGGATGGAGCCGCTGCGCGAGGCGCTGCGGGACTTTCTCGACCTGACCACGAACCCGCGGGTGCTGCTGCCGGTGCTGATGGTCGGGCCCGACCGGGTCAATTTGATCCCCGCCTTCCGGCGCCGGGTCGAGCGGGTCGACACCCTGATCGCGGCCGAGATCGCCGAGCGCCGCGCCGCCGAGGACCTGGCCGAGCGCGAGGACGTGCTCTCGATGCTGCTCCAGGCGCGGCACGAGGACGGCAGCCCGATGAGCGACGCCGAGATCCGCGACGAGCTCCTGACCCTGCTCGTCGCCGGCCACGAGACGACGGCGACGGCGCTCTCCTGGGCGATGGAGCGGCTGACCCGCCACCCCGAGAAGCTGGAGCGGCTGCGCGCCGAGGTCCTCGAAGACGGGGACGCCTACCTGACGGCGACGATCCAGGAGACGCTGCGCCTGCGCCCGGTGATCGTGATCGTCGTACGGAAGCTGACGGAGGCGGTCGAGCTCGGCGGCTACGAGCTGCCGGCGGGGGCCGGCGTCACTCCCTGCATCCACCTGATCCACCGCGACCCGAGCATCTACCCCGACCCCGACCGCTTCCTCCCCGAGCGCTTCCTCGACAACCCGCCCGGCACCTACACCTGGATCCCCTTCGGCGGCGGCGTCCGCCGCTGCCTCGGCGCCGCCTTCGCCCAGTTCGAGATGGCCGTCGTCCTCCGTGAGCTCGTCCGCCGCCGCCAGATCGAGCCCGCCGACCCCGCTTCCGAGCGCGTCTACCGCCGCGCCATCACCGAGACGCCGCGCCACGACGCCGAAGTGATTTTGAGCTGACTTGCGGGTAATGGGCTCGCCATGAAGCCCGGCACCCGCGAGAGGATCCCGACGGTCTCCGAGGTCGTGCGCGAGGCGACGGCGATCGCCGATCCCAACGGCACCGAAACCGCCGTCACCGCCCTCTATGACGGCTTCGAGGACGACGATCGGCCGGCGACGGCGGCCGAGGACCTTGCGGGGGAGCTGTTCGAAACCGTGCGGGCTATCGACCCAGAGGAAGACGAGCCCGCTGCCTGGGCGGCCGCAGCGGCCGCGGTCTGGCTTGCGACCAACCCCAGCCAGGCCGACAACGGCGACCACGTCCTCCGCGAGGGCACCCGCCTCGTCTTCGAGGGCAACCCGCCCGAGCCGCTCGCCGAGTGGCTGGCGGCCCGGGGAGTGGAAATCTAGTTTCGAGGTGCGTAGAACGCCCGGGAGACGACCGACAGAACATCTAGCAGCCGGATAAAGAAGCGCTGCGCTTCGACCGGGCTGTAGATGCGGTGAGGACCACGTCCGCACCAGCGAGAGACGGTGTCCAGGGTTGCAACGAAGAGCCGATGCTCTTCGTTGCTCAGCTCGTGGCGAAGGCGGGTATCGACGAAGGCGGCTATCCGGTTCTTGACGTTGGCCTCGGCGACCTGGTGCTTTCCGCCAAAGCGATCGATGAAGGGTTCGTCCCGAGGCGAGAAGCACAGGTCGGCGATCCCGCCGAGTACGAACCGGGTGCTCAGCGCTGCGTGGAAGAGCGCCGGAGTGCTTCCCACCGATAGACGCTCCTCGAGCGCGAGAAGGTGTTCCAGCTCCAAGCTCAGACCGGTGGACTGAAGGAACGAAACCGCGGTTCCTCTACTGGAACGGGTCAGTCGAAGGGCGATGACCTCGCCCATCTGATGAGTGGGAGCTTTCTCCTGCGCAGGGGGAATCGCCTCAACGGGAACCCGCGCCTTGACCGCCTGTCTCTGAACCGGCCGTTGTTTGCGGAGCGATTGTCGGGAGGCGGGCTTCCGCTGAGCAGTATGGGCGGCAATCAACTCCTCGAACTCCGCCACGCGTTTCGGCGCCGCTATCGCGTTGTCCGCAGTCTTCTTGATCGCGGGCAGATCCGATAGTCGCCTAGCGGCCAAGAAACTCAAGCCGGTTAAGGCAAGGACAGACGCCAGCGAGTCGCCGCCGAAGGAGGCTGGTTGCTCGGCGCCTGACACCTCTAAATCAACCGCAGCCGGTGTTGTTGCCGCAGCTCGAGCAGGTGTAGCAACTGCCCGTCCGTTGCATCATCCCGCCGCACTGCTCGCAGGCGGGGCCGAGCTCGAGGCCCTGCATCTTTGCCGGGCGAACCGGTGGGGTTTCGGTCAGCGCCGAGGCGGCCGGGACCGGGGCGCTCGGCTTCGCCGCCGCCTCGCCGTTGCCATTCGAGTGGCCGTTGCCGTTCGCCGGGCCGGCGGTGTCGGTGGCGACGCCGAGGCCCAGCTGGGCGGTCTCGGCTTCCTTCTTGTTGCGCACCTCCTGGGTCATGATCCCCAGTTCCTCGAGGGTCTCGGTGTCCTCGATGAAGCGGCTCGCGAGCCAGCGCATCAGGTAGTCCGGCATCGATTTGGCGAAGGGGATCTCCGGGTTCTGCGTCATCCCCTCCGGCTCGAAGCGCATGTAGCTGAACTTGCGCACGAAGGTCTCCAGCGGCACCCCGTACTGGAGGCCGAGCGAGATCGCCGTCGCGAAGGCGTTGAGCAGCCCGCGCATCGTCGAGCCCTCCTTGCCGATGTCGGTGAGGAAGATCTCGCCGACCGTCCCGTCCTCGTACTTGCCGGCGGTGATGTAGCCCTCGTGGCCGCCGATCGAGAACTTGTGGGTGATCGATTCGCGCTCGCGCGGCATCTTCTTGCGGACCGGCTGGGCCATCTCGACTTCGGTCTCGGCCTCCTGGGTCTCCTGCGCGTCGGTGCGCAGCGCCTGCGCCGTCTTCGAGCCGTCGCGGTAGATCGCCAGCGCCTTCAGGCCGCCCTTCCAGCCGCGGGTGTAGGCGTCGGCGATGTCCTCGACCGTCGCCGTCTGTGGCAGGTTGACCGTCTTCGAGATCGCCCCGGAGATGAACGGCTGCGTCGCCGCCATCATGTCGATGTGGCCGGTGTGGGAGATCGCCCGCTCGCCGACCGCGACGTCGAAGACCGGCAGGTGCTCGTCCTTCAGGCCGGGGGCACCGACGATCGTGTTCTTCTCGGTGATGTGGGCGGCGATCTGGTCGATCTCCGCCTCCGAGTAGCCGAGCGTCTGCAGCGCCAGCGGCACCGAGCGGTTGGCGATCGTCATCTGTCCGCCGCCGACCAGCTCCTTGAACTTGACCAGCGAGAAGTCGGGCTCGATCCCGGTCGTGTCGCAGTCCATCAGGAAGCTGATCGTCCCGGTCGGGGCCAGCACCGTCGCCTGCGCGTTGCGGTAGCCGTGCTCGTCGCCGAGCTCGACCGCTTCGTCCCAGGCCCGCTGCGCGGCCTCGAGCAGCTCGCCCTTGATCCCGGTCGCGTCGACCTCGTAGGCGGCGTCGCGGTGCATCCGCATGACGCCGTTGTGCGGCTCGCGGTTCTTCTCGTACTCCTCGTAGGGCCCGGTCGCGCCGGCGGCGATCAGCGCCGACTGGCGGTAGGCGCGGCCGGTCATCAGCGCCGTGATCGCGGCGGCGACGTTGCGGCCCTCGTCGGAGTCGTAGGGGAGGCCGTCGCTCATCAGCAGGGCGCCGAGGTTGGCGTAGCCGAGGCCGAGCTGGCGGAAGCGGTTGGCGTTCTCGGTGATCTCCTCGGTCGGGTAGCTGGAGAAGCCGACGACGATCTCCTGGGCGAGGAAGACGATGTCGACCGCGTGCTCGAACTCGGCCGTGTCGAAGCTGCCGTCCTCGCGGCGGAACTTCATCAGGTTGAGCGAGGCGAGGTTGCACGCCGAGTCGTCGATGTGCATGTACTCCGAGCACGGGTTCGACGCGTTGATGCGGCCCGTATTGGGCGACGTGTGCCACGCGTTGATCGTCGTGTCGTACTGCACGCCCGGGTCGGCGCACTCCCACGCGGCCGCCGCGATGTCGCGGAGCAGCTTCCGCGCCTCGACGGTCTCGACGACCGTGCCGTCCGTGCGCGCCGTGAGCGCCCACTCCTTGCCTTCGGTCACCGCCTCCATGAACGCGTCGGTGACGCGCACCGAGTTGTTCGCGTTCTGGTACTGGATCGAGGCCCAGTCCGGCGAGTCGAGGGACATGTCGTAGCCGGCCGCCTCGAGGACGCGCGCCTTCTCCTCCTCGTGCGCCTTGCACCAGATGAACTCCTCGACGTCCGGATGGTCGACGTCGAGGACGACCATCTTCGCCGCGCGCCGCGTCTTGCCGCCCGACTTGATCGTGCCGGCCGACGCGTCGGCGCCGCGCATGAAGCTCACCGGGCCTGACGCGTAGCCGCCCTTGGAGAGCTGCTCCTTCGATGAGCGCAGCTTGGAGAGGTTGACGCCCGAGCCGGAGCCGCCGCGGAAGACGATCCCCTCGCGGCGGATCCAGTCGAGGATCGACTCCATCGAGTCCTCGATCGAGAGGATGAAGCACGCCGAGCACTGCGGCTTCTCCTCGAAGCCGACGTTGAACCAGACCGGGGAGTTGAACGCCGCGTACTGGTTGACGAGGATC
>DASTZP010000021.1:0-23307 GCA_035764245.1 Solirubrobacterales bacterium | reverse complement strand
ATCGACGAACCGGTTTGGCACCTCGATGTCGGCTCGTCGCATCCTGGGGCTGGAGTAGGTCCCAAGGGTTGGGCTGTTCGCCCATTAAAGCGGTACGCGAGCTGGGTTCAGAACGTCGTGAGACAGTTCGGTCCCTATCTGCTGTGGGCGTTGGAGAATTGAGAGGAGTCATCCCTAGTACGAGAGGACCGGGATGAACATGCCTCTGGTGTATCTGTTGTCCTGCCAAGGGCACCGCAGGTTAGCTACGCATGGAACGGATAACCGCTGAAAGCATCTAAGCGGGAAGCCGTCCTCGAGATAAGTTCTCCCATCCCCTTTGAGGGAGTAAGACCCCTGGTAGACCACCAGGTTGATAGGCCGGCGGTGCAAGCGCAGCAATGTGCTCAGCCGACCGGTACTAATGGGTCGAGGGCTTGACGGATATTTGTTTATCTACCCTGGTCTTGTGCGGTTTTCAAGCTCCACCGAGGCCTTGTCTCGCAAGGTTTCCGGTGGCGCATAGCGAGTGGGAAACACCTCTTCCCATTCCGAACAGAGCAGTTAAGCCACTCAGCGCCGATGGTACTTGGGGGGCAACCCCCTGGGAGAGTAGGTCGCCGCCGGTTTTTCTTATTGCGGTCCGCGCCAGGGAATGGCGCGGGCTGCGGTGCCCGATAGGCGGCGCATTACGTCCTCGTCGGCTGGCTTGCGTAGCGCTGCTACGCGGCGCCGTCCGCCGAGAACGTCCTGCTTGCCTCTCGGGCCCCTCGCTGCCGCGCCATTCCCTGGCGCGGACCGCGGAACAACCCTGATTCCTCGAGCAGATTGCATTGAGCGCTACGGGCGCTGGTGCGGGTTCGAGAGGGGGTGTTGGCGGGACGGTCTGCGCAACCCTGGCGAGTTCTCCCAACGGGCTCTAGCCCGTACTCGCCGAGGGTTGCGAAGTCGATCAGGAGGTCGGCGGCGTCGGTCAGCCGGTCGGTGATCTTGGTCTTCGAATCGAACATGGGTTCGTACTGTAGGTCTACCCTCGGACGGCTTGGTCAAACTGCAATCGAGGTTGCAGGAGTGCGCTGAAAACGGCTCTGGAAAGCAAAATGGGGGCGCGGCAGGGGCGGGTCACGGTTCTCCGCTGAAGCGGTCGACGAGCTTTGCGACCAGGGCTGGACGCTCGACGTTGGGGGAATGGCCGGCGCCGGCGATCAGGTGGGTCTCGGCTCCGGGAACGGCGGCCGCGTACTGGTCAAGGGCGCGCTGGGGGTCGTTGACGATCTGCTCCTCGGCGCCCATCAGGACCATCAGCGGCTTCCCGGTGTCCGCCATCCGCTGGTCGAGCGGATCCTGGTCGAGGAAGTCGTCGACGCCGCCGGGGGAGTCGTCATAGGAGGTGTAGGTCATCCGCTTGACGTCATCGACGAAAGCGTCGGGAACGTCGTAATCGGGGGCGAAAGCAACCTGGAGGCCGTCTCGGACCGAGAAATCCGGCTTGATGCGCCAGAGGGCTGGACCGATCAGCGGCTGGAAGGCGAGCCCGGCGATGAAGCCGAGGTCGCCATAGGAGTTGTCGGGCGGCATGTCGATGATCACCGCGCGGCCGACAAGTTCAGGGTTCTGCTCGGTCAGGGCGACGGTGACGGAACCTCCGAGGGAGTGGCCGACCACCGTCGCGTCTTCGACCCCCAGGCGCTGCAGGGCCTCGCCGACGACCCTGGCTTGTTCGGGAGGCGTGTATCCCGAGTCGGGCTTTTCGGAGCCACCGTGGCCGAGTAGGTCGATCGCGATCACCCGGTGGGTGCGTGCCAGCAGCGGCACCATCCCATCCCACCAGTTGATTGCGCAGCTGAAGCAGTGGATGAGGACGATCGGCGAGCCGCCGCTGGGGTTGTGGTCGACCACCTGGAGGTCGCCGCCGGGCAGCTTGAAGATGCGGCCGCCGGGCTCGGTGATCTCGGCGCTCTCGGTTTCGCCGTCGGTGATGAGCGCGTTCACGACCAGCAGCGCGAGCAGCGCTGCGACCACCGCGATGCCGATCTTCAGTCGCCTCCCCATGGCGGTCGTTACCCTAGCCGGAACGATGGAGAAGTTCGTGATCCAGGGCGGCGCTCCCCTCTCCGGGGAAGTGGCCGTCGCCGGCAACAAGAACGCGGCCCTGCCGATCCTCGCCGCCTGCCTGCTGACCGAGGAGGAGGTGCTGCTGCACCGGGTGCCGCGGATCCGCGACACCGAAGCGCAGATCGCCCTGCTCGAGAACCTCGGGGTGGAGGTCGCCTGGGTCGCCGACAACAGCGTCCGCCTCTGCGCTGGCGGGGTCGCGGGCGGGACCGTCGACGAGGAGCTCTCGCGCAAGATCCGCGCCTCCTTCCTGCTCGCCGGCCCGCTGCTCGCCCGCTTCGGCGAGGCGAAGATGCCGCCCCCCGGCGGCGACTTCATCGGCCGGCGCCGGCTCGACGCTCACCTCGACGCCTTCAAGGACCTCGGCGCCAGGGTCGACGGCAGCCGCTGGATCGAGCTCTCCGCCCCCAGCGGCCTCCAGGCCTGCGAGATCTTCATGGACGAGCCCTCGGTGATGGGCACCGAGAACGCGCTGATGGCAGCCGCGCTGTGCCCGGGGGAGACGCAGATCTCCAACGCCGCCTGCGAGCCCCACGTCCAGGACCTGGCCCGGCTGCTGACGAAGATGGGGGCCCGCGTTGACGGCATCGGCTCCAACGTGATGACCGTCCACGGTGCCGCCGGCCTCGGCGGAGCCGAGCACGCGGTCGGCGCCGACCACATCGAGGTCGGCAGCTTCATGGCCCTCGCCGCGGCAACCGGCGGCGAGCTGCGGATTCGCGACGTCGAGCCGGCCGACCTGACGATGGTCAGGCGCCAGTTCAGGCGGTTGGGGTTGCGCTCGGAGATCGAGGGCGCCGACATGCTCGTGCCGGCGGGGCAGCAGCTCCAGGTCGAAGCCGACCTCGGTGACGCGATCCCGAAGATCGAGGACGGCCCCTGGCCGGCCTTCCCCGCCGACCTCACCTCGATTGCGCTCGCCCTCGCCACCCAGGCCGAGGGCGAGGTCCTGATCTTCGAGAAGATGTTCGAGAACCGTCTCTTCTTCGTCGACAAGTTGGTCGCGATGGGCGCTCGGATCACGTTGTGCGATCCCCACAGGGCGATCGTCAGCGGTCCGAGCCGGCTTCACGGCGAGCGAGTCGAGAGCCCCGACATCCGCGCCGGGATGGCGATGCTCATCGCCGCCCTGGCGGCAGAGGGGACGTCGGAGATCGGCAACATCCGCCAGATCGACCGTGGCTACGAGCAGATCGACGAGCGCCTGCGGGGGCTCGGGGCCCAGATCGAAAGGGTCTCTGAGGTCCCTGCCTAGCAGGGGCGCTTGCAGGGGTTTTCCAGCCACCCGCGTAAGGTCAGGCCGATGATCCACCCGATTCCGCCCGGAACGCGCGACGTGCTGCCCGACGAGATGCGCGAGCTGCGCAGGCTCCAGCGCGCGCTGATCGACGTCTTCGAAGCCCGCGGCTACGGCGAGGTGGCGACGCCCGCGATCGAGTACGACGAGGTGATGGCGGCCGGCGAAGGCCGCGGCGCCCGCTCCTACCGGTTCTTCGACGAGAGCGGCGAGCTGCTCGCGCTGCGCTCCGACATGACGGTGCCGATCGCTCGCCTCGTCGCGACCCGCTTCCCGCCCGGCGACGGTCCCCACCGGCTCTGCTACCTCGGCAGCACCTACCGCGCCGTCCTCCCGCAGCGGGGGCAGATGCGCGAGCTCGTCCAGGTCGGGGTCGAGCTGATCGGCGCCTCCCCGGCCGAGGGGACCGTCGAGGTGATCGAGGTCCTCGAGGCCGCCCTTGACGTCGCCGGTCTCGACCGGGCGGTGATCGGCCTCGGCGACGCCGACCTCTACCGGCAGCTCCTGGAGGAGCTCGGGGTGGAGGGGGAGGCGAAGGAAGCCGTCCTCGCCAGCTTGGCAACACATGACCTCGTCGGCATCGAGGAACGACTGACCGAGGCTGGGATCGCCGCCGAGCAGGTGGAGACGAGCGTGGCGCTGACGCAGCTGCGCGGCGGCCGCGAGGTGCTCGAGCAGGCGCGCGGCCTCGGGGGCGCCGCGGTCGAGCGGGCGACCGCCCGCCTCAGCGAGACCTACGAGGCCCTCGAGAGCCGCGGGGCGGCGGACCGGGTCCAGATCGACCTCGGACTGCTGCGCGATCTCGGTTACTACAGCGGTGCGATCGTCGAGGTGTACGACCCCGCCCTGGGGCACGTCCTCGGCGGCGGTGGCCGCTACGACGGTTTGATGAGGCGCTTCGGCGTCGACCTCTCGGCGGCCGGGTTCGGGCTCTATCTCGAGCGCCTCCACCTGGCCCAGATGGAGGAGTCGCGGCGCGGGGGCGGGGCGGCATGAACGGCTTCGCCGCCACCCAGGCACGGGCTGACGGGCCGCTGAAGCTGGCGGTGCCGCGCGGTGCCCTCTTCGGCGAAACGCTCGACCTCCTCGACGCGGCCGGCGTCGACACCGCCGAGCTGCGGGGGGACTCGCGCTCGCTGATCTTCCAGGCCTCGGGGATGACGCTGGTGACGATGCGGCCCTCTGATGTCCCGACCTATGTCGAGTCGGGCGCCGCCGACGTCGGCATCACCGGCAAGGACGTGTTGCTGGAGCAGTCCGACCGGGTCGTCTACGAGCTGCTCGACCTCGGCTTCGGGCGCTGCACGATGGTGCTCGCCGCTCGCACCGGCAACGACCGCCTGGCCGAAGCGCAGCGGCGGCTGGGGATGTTGCGGATCGCGACCAAGTACCCGCGGATCGCCGAGCGCTACTTCGAGTCGACCGGCCGCCAGGTCGAGTTGGTCGAGGTCAAGGGCTCGGTCGAGCTGGCGCCGCTGGTCGGGCTCGGCGACGGCATCGTCGACCTAGTCGCCACCGGCAGGACCCTGGAAGAGAACGAACTCGAGGTCCGCGAGGAGATCGTCGAGTGCACGGCGCGCTTCGTCGCCAACCGCGTCGCCCACAAACTGCGGGCGGCGGAGATCGACGAGCTGACCGCGAAGCTGCGGGAGGCGAGCGGCGGATGAAGGCGCGCCGCTTCGATTGGGTCGGGGCGGCGGAGACCGCTGCGCAGCTGCGCGCTTGGGCGGCCGAGTCGGCGCCGCAGGTCGAGGTCGCGCCGATCGAACGTGAAGTCCGCGAGGAGGGTGACGCCGCGGTGCTGCGCTTGACGAACCGCCTCGATGCCACCGACGCCGGTCTCGAGTCGCTGCGGGTCGATCCGGGCGAGGCCGCTGCCGCGCTTGACGCGATCGACGTCGATCTCCGCCGAGCGCTGGAGGCCGCTGCCGCCAACATCCGAACCGTCGCCGCGGCGCAGATCGGCTCCGAGCGGACCGTCGAGTTACCGGCGGGCCAGAAGGTGACGCTGCGAGAGGTCCCGGTCGGTGCGGCCGGCATCTACGCGCCCGGCGGCCGGGCCGCCTATCCCTCTTCGGTCCTGATGTGCGCGATCCCCGCCCGGGTCGCGGGGGTGGGTCGCGTAGCGCTTGCCTCGCCGCCCGGTCCCGACGGCCGTGTGCACCCTTTTGTCCTCGCCGCAGCGGCGCTCTGCGAGGTCGAGGAGATCTACGCGATGGGCGGGGCGCAGGCGATCTTCGCCCTTGCCCACGGCACCGAGACGATCGCGCCGGTTGACGTGGTCGCCGGCCCCGGCAACGCCTGGGTGCGAGAGGCGAAGCGCGCCGTCTACGGGACCGTCGGCATCGACTCACTCGCCGGACCTTCGGAGCTGATGGCGATCGCCGGTCACGACACCGACCCCGAGTGGGTGGCGCTCGATCTTTGCGCGCAGGCCGAGCACGGGCCGGAAAGCCCGGTGGTGGTCGCCGCGGTCGAGGAGCGGGTGCTCGAGGCGATCGCCGCGGAGGCTGAGACCGCAGCGGCCTCGCGCCCGAGCGTCGCCGACGCGCCTCTGGCCCTAGTCCAGGTGCCCGACGCGGAGGCGGCGGTCGGGCTCGCCAACGCCTACGCACCGGAGCACCTGGAGCTGCTCGAGACCGATGCCGCGCTGCTCGCCGAGCGGGTGACGACCGCCGGCTGCGTCTTCGTCGGCCGTTTCGGCGCGACCGCCTTCGGGGACTACCTCGCCGGCTCCAACCACGTCCTGCCGACCGGCGGCGCCGGCCGCTACGCGGGCCCGCTCGGGCCCGGCGCCTTTCGCCGTCGCATCTCGAGTGTCGAGATCGACGAGGCAGCCGCCGGGAGGCTCGCCCCGCACGTCGACGTCCTTGCCCGCGCCGAGGGACTCCCCGTTCACGGCGAGTCCGCGATGATTAGGAGCAGATCATGAGCCGCACGTCCGAAAAGCAACGCGAGACCGCCGAGACCCGGATCCGGCTCTCGCTGGACCTCGATGGGGGGGAGGCGAGCGCCGAGACCGGCGTCGGCTTTCTTGACCACATGCTCGACCTGCTGGCGCGCCACGGGCGCCTCGGCTTGGAGGTGAAGGCCGACGGCGACCTCGAGACCGGCGCCCACCACACCGTCGAGGACGTCGGCATCGTCTTCGGGCAGGCACTCGACGAGGCGCTCGGCGACCGGGCCGGGATCCGACGCTACGGCTCCGCCCTGGTGCCGATGGACGAGTCCCTGGCCGAGTGCGCGATCGACATCTCCGGCCGCCCCTACTGCGCCTTCGACGCCGACCTGCCTGTGGTCTCGATCGCCGGCTTCGACAGCGAGCTGGCGGAGGAGTTCTTCCGCGCCGTCGCCAACAGCGCCAAGCTCACCCTCCACATCTGGGTCCGTTCCGGCACCAACGCCCACCACATGATCGAGGCCTCCTTCAAGGCCTTCGCCCGGGCGCTGCGGGTCGCCGTCTCGATCGACCCCGACGAGACCGGCGTGCCCTCGACCAAGGGCACCCTGAGCGAATGACGGCGCGGATCGCGATCCTCGACTACGGGATGGGCAACCTGCGCTCGGCCGAGAAGGCGCTCGAGCACGTCGGCGTGATCGCCAAGGTCAGCCGCGACCCCGACGAGGTGCGCGCCGCCGACGGCGTCGTCCTGCCCGGCGTCGGCGCGATGCCGCGGGCGATGGAGCGGATTCGCGAGCTCGGCCTCGACGAGCTGATCGCCGAGCGGCGCGAGGCGGGGGTGCCGATCCTCGGCATCTGCCTCGGCCTGCAGCTGCTGTTCGAGTCGACCACCGAGCTCGGCGGCGCCGAGGGGCTCGGCCTGCTGCCCGGGGCGGTCTCCGAGCTCGAGGCCGAGGGCCTCAAGGTCCCGCACATCGGCTGGTCGCCGGTCGCCTGGGAGCGGGACTCCCGCCTCACCGAGGGCATCCCTTCCGGGACCCCGTTTTACTTCGTCCATTCGCTGGCGCCGCGGCCGAGCGGTGAGGACCTGCTGGGAAGCGCCGAGTACGGCAGCCGGTTCGCCTGCGCGGCCGAGCGCGACAACGTCTTCGGCGTCCAGTTCCACCCCGAGAAGTCCAGCTCCGCCGGACTGCGGCTGCTGGCGAACTTCGCCGGCATCTGCGTCTCCTCGCCGGTGGCCGGCTGACGCCGCGGCGTGATCCTCTACCCCGCAATCGACATCCGCGGCGGCCAGGCCGTCCGCCTGCTGCAGGGCGACTACGAGCGCGAGACGAGCTACGACGCCGATCCCGTCGACGCCGCCCGCCGCTGGGCGGAGGAAGGGGCGGAGTTCCTCCACGTCGTCGACCTCGACGGGGCCAAGGCGGGCGAGCCGCGCAACCTCGAAGCGGTGCGGCGGATCGCCGCCGCGGTTGACTGCCCGATCCAGGTCGGGGGCGGCCTGCGGGAGCCGCAGGCGATCGCCGCCGCCTTCGAGGCGGGGGCCGAGCGGGTCGTCCTCGGCACCGCCGCGATGCGGGATCCGCAGCTGCTGGAGGCGGCGGTCGCGGCGCATGGCGAGCGGGTCGTCGTCTCGGTCGACACCCGCGGCGGCAAGGTCTCGCTCTCCGGCTGGACCGAGACGAGCGACGCCGACGCCCCGGCCGCCGTCGCCGACCTCGCCGCCCGGGGCGTCCAGCGCTTTCTCTGCACGGCGATCGAGGTCGACGGGACGATGGAGGGCCCGGCGACCCGGGAGCTGAACCGGATCGCCGCCGCCTCCTCTGCGCAGGTGATCGCCTCCGGCGGCGTCGGCGAGCTCTCCCACTTGCGGGAGCTCGCCCGGGAGGCGGCGCCGAACATCGAGGGCGCGATCGTCGGCCGCGCGCTCTACGAGCGTAGGTTCACCGTCGCTGAAGGCATCGCGGCCCTAAGCTGAGCGGATGGCACTGAAGCGCGTGATCCCCTGCCTCGACGTCGACGCCGGGCGGGTGGTCAAGGGGACGAACTTCGTCGGGCTGCGGGACGCCGGCGATCCCGTCGAGCTGGCCGAGCGCTACGACGCCGAGGGGGCGGACGAGCTGGTCTTCCTCGACATCACCGCCTCGCACGAGCAGCGCGAGACGATCGTCGAGCTGGCGCGGCGGACCGCCGACAACGTCTTCATCCCGTTCACGATCGGCGGTGGCATCCGCTCGGTGCAGGACGCTCAGGCGGTGCTCGACGCCGGCGCCGACAAGGTCTCGGTCAACTCGGCGGCGCTGGCGCGGCCGGAGCTGCTGGGCGAGCTCGCCGACCAGTTCGGCGCCCAGTGCGTCGTCATCGCGATCGACGCCAAACGGGAGGAGGACGGCAGCTGGGGCGTCTACGTCAACGGTGGCCGCAAGCGGGTCGAGGGGCGCGAGGCCGTCGCCTGGGCCCGCGAGGCGGTCGAGCGCGGGGCGGGGGAGGTGCTGCTGACGAGCATGGACCGCGACGGCACCAACGACGGCTACGACCTCGAGCTCACCCACGCCGTCGCCGAGGCGGTCAGCGTCCCGGTGATCGCCTCCGGCGGCGCCGGCGAGCTCTCGCACCTCAGCGAGGCGATCTCCCGCGGCGGCGCCGACGCCGTCCTCTGTGCCTCGATCTTCCACTACGGTCGCTACCGGGTGCGCGAGGCGAAGGAGCGGCTCGCCGCCGACGGCATTCCCGTTCGGCTCTGAGCCCATGGACGACCTGACGGCCGCGCTGCGACGCGCCCACCCGGAGCTGGAGGTCGTGCGGAGGCAGGCCGAGGAGCCCGTCTACCTCGTCGGCGGCGCGGTCCGCGACCTCCTGCTCGGCCATCCCCGCGCCGACGTCGACCTCGTCGTCGTCGGGGACGCTGCCGCGCTCGCCGGGCGGCTGGGCGGCGCCGCCGCCGAGCACGAGCGATTCGGCACGGCCAAGGTCGAGGTCGAGGGCCATGAGATCGACGTCGCGACGGCGCGAACCGAGAGCTACCCGGAGCCCGGGTCGCTTCCCGTCGTCGCCCCCGCCGAGGACGTCGAGGCCGACCTCGGCCGGCGGGACTTCACGATCAACGCGATGGCGATCCCGCTCGACGGTGAGGCGCGCCTGGTCGACCCGCACGGGGGAGAGGGGGACCTCGGCCGCGGCTTGCTGCGGGTCCTGCACCCGCGCTCGTTCGAGGACGACCCGACCAGGGCCGTTCGTGCCGCCCGCTACGCCGCCCGCTTCGGCTTCGGGCTCGAGCCGGAGACCGAGGCTCTGCTGCGGAAGGCCGACCCGGCCGCGGTCTCGGCCGACCGGCGGCGGGCCGAGCTCGAGCGCCTGGCCGCGGAAGCCACCGCCGTCCGCGGCTTCGAGCTGCTCGTCGAATGGGGGCTGGTCGAGCCACGCGAGGGGGGGCTGGAGCTGATGCGCGCGGTCGACGAGCTGCTCGGGCGCGCCCCCTGGACCGAGTTCGCCCCGCGCGAGGAGGCGCTGATCTCCGCTGCGCTGGGGCCCGCGGGCGGAGAGGAGCTGCTGGCGGCGATGTGGCCGCCGCGGCCGGGCGAGGGCGTCGAGGTGGCGGAGAAGCGCGACCCGGTCGAGCTGGTCCTGGCGCGGGCTCTGGGCGCGGACTGGATCGAGCACTACCTGACCGCCTGGAGCAAGGTGAGGCTGGAGATCGACGGCAACGACCTGATCGAGGCCGGCGTCGCCGAGGGCCCCGCGATCGGCCAGGGGTTGCGGGCGGCGCGCCGGCGACGGCTCGAAGGCGAGATCCTCGGGCGCGAGGAAGAGCTGGAGGCGGCCCTGGAGGCGATCCGTGGAGTGGCGTGAAGGCGGCGGCCTGCGCTGGCTGGAGGCCGACCTCGGCGGGGCGCGGGCGGCCTTCTCGACCCGCCTGGGAGGCGTCAGCGAGGCCCCCTTCGACAGCCTCAACCTCGGCCTCCTGACCAATGACTCCGAAAGGGCTGTGCTCGCGAACCGGGCGCGGCTGGCGGCGGCGCTCGGATTCGCGCCCGGGCAGGTCGTCTTCGCCCGCCAGGTCCACGGTGCCCGCCTAGTCCAGCACCCCGCGCCCCGGGACGGGGTCGTCGAGGCCGATGGGCACGTCGTCCGGGAGCCGGGCCTCGCGCCGCTGGTCTTCGTCGCCGACTGCCTGCCGGTCGCGCTGTCCGGGCCGAAGGGGGTGGCGATGGTGCACGCCGGCTGGCGCGGGCTCGCCGCCGGCATCCTCGCCGCCGGCGCCGAGGCGGTGGAAGCGACCTCGGCGGCGGTCGGCCCCGGAATCGGCCCCTGCTGCTACGAGGTCGGGGCGGAGGTGCTGGAGGCCTTCTCCGGTCTCGGGGAGGGCGTCGCCGAGGACCGCATGCTCGACCTGCCGGAGGTGGCGCGGCGGCTGCTCGCCGAAGCCGGGGTCGGGGAGGTCGAATCGGCCGGCCTCTGCACCAGCTGCGAGGCGGAGCTCTTCTACTCCCACCGCCGCGACCGCGGCCGCACCGGGCGGCAGGCGGGAGTCGCCTGGATCGAGGGGTAGATGGCCGAGCTGATCCACGACATCGACCCGGCCCGGCTGGCGGCGAACCTCGAGGAGGCGCGGGCGCTCGCGGCGGATCGCGCGGAGATCCTCGTCGCGACCAAGTACGTGCCGCTGGAGGAGATGGGGAAGCTGGCCGAAGCCGGGGTGCAACTGGTCGGCGAGAACCGCCAACAGGACCTGGCGGCGAAGCACGAGCGCTGGGGCGACGCCTTCGAGTGGGACTTCATCGGCAACCTCCAGAGCCGCAAGGTGAAGCAGATCCTGCCCCTCTGCCGCCTGATCCACTCGGTCGCCAGCGAGTCGGCCCTGGTGCAGCTGGGGAAGCACGGCGGGCCGGACACCGAGGTCCTCGTCGAGGTCAACCTCTCCGGCGAGGAGGGCAAGGGCGGGATCGACCCGGGTGCGCTGCCGGCCTTCCTCGAGCGCTCGCCGGTCAGGGTCTCGGGCCTGATGACGATGCCGCCCTTCAGCCCGGACCCGGAGCGCTCGCGGCCCTATTTCGCGCGCCTCGCCGAGCTTGCCGAGGCGAACGGGCTGAGTCGACTCTCGATGGGCACCTCCCAGGATTGGCGGGTGGCGATCGAGGAGGGGGCGACGATCATCCGGCTCGGGCACACCCTCTTCGAGTGATTTCGCACGAATCTGGGAATAATGCGTAGAGGAGTCGGCCCCTGAAGGCCGAATCACGCTGCAGATATGGCTCTAAAAGACACTTGGCATCGCGCACTCGTCTACTTCGGCTTGGCCGAGGACCACGACTACGGCCCTGAATACGAGGAAGACTTCGAGCCCGAGACCGGGACCGAGGAAGTCTTCGAGGGTCGCCGCGAACGCGGCGAGAACAGCTCCTCGGTACGGCGCCTGCCGACCTCGCGCCGCCCACGCCGCGACGAGATTGACGACATCTTCGCCGACGACGAGCCGATCGCCGCCAGCCGCACCCGCACGCTGCGCCCGGTCGACAACGGCGGCAATGACATCCAGGTCCACCTGGTGATCCCCCGCAACTTCAACGACGCCCAGCAGGTCGCCGACCAGTTCAAACGCTCGGTGCCGGTGATCCTCAACCTGCAGACCGCCGACCACGAGCTCTCGAAGCGGATGATCGACTTCTGCTCCGGCCTCACCTACGCCCTCGACGGCGGCATGCAGCGGATCGCCGAGAAGATGTTCCTCCTGACCCCGCGCAACGTCGACGTCTCGGCCGAGGAAAAGGCCCGCTTGATCGACAAGGGCTTCTTCAACCAGTCGTAAGCGGTAGGCGCTGGGTAGTCTGGCGCCATGATCGTCGGTTTCGTCGGGTCCGGCAGCATGGCCGCCGCCATCGCCCGTGGCTGGGCCGGGGAGTTCGAGCAGATGCTCTTCTCCGACAGCGGCTCCGGCCGCGCCCGGGCCCTCGCCGAGGAGCTCGGGGGGGAAGCCGTCTCCAACGAGGAGATCGGTCGTCGCGCCGACCTGGTGGTCCTGGCCGTGAAGCCCGGCAAGCTGGAGGAGGTGGCGCCGGCGCTCGGTGAGGCGAAGGAGGTGGTCTCGGTCCTGGCGGTGGTGCCGCTGGAGCGCCTCCGGGCCGCTTTCCCGGCCGCGGAGCAAGTGCTGCGGGTGATGCCTAACGTCGGCGTCGAGGTCCGCTCCGGCGTCCTCTGCGTCGCTGGCTCCACCAGTCCCGAGGGCCGGGAGAAGCTCGAGCTGCTCGGCCACGTGGTCGAGATCCCCGACGCGTCCTTCGACGAGGCGACCGCGGTGATGGGCTGCACGCCCGCCTACCTCGCGCTGGCCGTGGAAGCCCTCGCCGACGCCGGCGTTGAGGCCGGCCTGGACGAGCGCCTGGCCCGTGAGCTGGTCGTCGAGACCGCCGTCGGCACGGCAGAGCTGTTGCGCCGCCGCGACCCGGCCGACGTCCAGCACGCCGTCGCCTCGCCCGGGGGCAGCACCGAGGCGGGTCTCGAGGCGCTCGACCGCGAAGGCGCCCGGGGGGCGTTCGCGGCGGCGGTAGAGGCCTCGCTGGCGAGGATGAGGCAGTGATTCCGCTCGCGCTCGACCGGGGCGACCTCGCCGACTACGTCGCCGCCCTGATCATCGTCTACGTGATCCTGATCTTCATCCGGATCGTCGCCTCCTTCGTGCCGCGGATGCCCTACAACCCCTACCTGCGGGCCGTCCTCGACTTCACCCACGAGGTCACCGACCCCTACCTCAACTTCTTCCGCCGCTTCATCCCGCCGATCGGGGGAGGGGGCTTCGCCCTCGACCTCAGCCCGATGATCGGGCTCTTCCTCCTCTTCGTCGCCCTCGAGCTGCTCCCCGACCTGATCGCCGGGTGAGCGCCGCCGCCCGCGCCTGGGCCCTGGCGGGCGTCCTCTGCGCCGTGGTCGTCGCCGCCGACCAGGCGGCCAAGGCGATCGCCGAGGACCGGCTCTTCCCCGGCGAGGAGGTCGACGTCTTGGGACCGCTCGGCCTCACCCTCGCGCACAACTCCGGGGTGGCCTTCGGCCTCGCCGGCGGCGCCGGCGCCGGCCTCGTGCTGGTCACCCTGGCAGCGCTCGCCCTGATCGCCTACGTCTTCGCCCGCGACCCTGCGCGGCCGGGGATGTGGGTCGCGGTCGGGCTGCTGACGGGAGGTGCGCTCGGCAACCTCGTCGATCGGCTGGCCGCGGGAGAGGTCACCGACTACGTCGACCTCGGGTCCTGGCCCGCCTTCAACCTCGCCGACGTCGCGATCACCGCCGGCGTCGTGCTGATGCTCCTGATCTACCTGCGCGAGCCGGAGGGCGGAGATGGCTGAGCCGACCGCGCGGATCGTCCACCTCGACGAGTTCCTCGCCGTCGTCGAGAAGCCGGCCGGTCTCGTCGTCCATCCCGCGCCCTCGCACAGCGGCCCGACGCTCGTCGACGAGCTGGCCGAGATCCTCGGCGGCGGTTCCGAACCGGAGCGGCCCGGCATCGTCCACCGGCTCGACAAGGGCACCAGCGGCCTCCTCGTCGTCGCCCGCGACGAGGAGACGCACGCGGCGCTGCAGGAGCAGGTGCGCGAGCGCGAGGTCGAGCGCGTCTACCTGGCGCTGGCCGGGGGCCGGCTCGCCTCCCGCACCGGCACGATCGATGCCCCGATCGGCCGCGCCGCCAGGCAGCGGCACCGGATGGCGGTCTCGGGAGCCGCTTCGCGAGCTGCGCGCACCCACTTCACGGTGCTCGAGCTGCTGCCGGGGGAGACCTACCTGGAGGCGCGGCTGGAGACGGGACGCACCCACCAGATCCGCGCCCACTTCGCCGCGATCGGCCACCCGCTGACCGGGGACGAGACCTACGGCGGGGCCGGGCGGTATGGCCTCGAGCGCCAGTTCCTCCACGCCCACCGCCTCGCTTTCCGGCATCCCCGCAGCGGCGAGCGCCTCGAGTTCTCCTCGCCGCTCCCGGGGGATCTCGCGGCGGCGCTGGAGGCGGCCCACGCCGAGTAGGCCCACCGCTCTACAATCGGCCCTGCAAATTCAACCCCCGTCATGGGCGAACCGGATCCTGCCTGGCCACCGCCGGGTCCCGGGGAGCAGGGCGGGGCGCTTCGAACCACCACGCAAGGAGAAACACCAATGGAGGCTGGTACCGCAACGCCGCAGGCGGATCTGAGAGATCTGCTCGAGGCCGGAGTTCACTTCGGCCACCAGACCCGCCGCTGGAACCCGAACATGCGCCGCTTCATCTTCGGCGAGCTGGACGGGATCCACATCATCGACCTGCTGCAGACCGAGGCTCTGCTCGAGGACGCACGCCGCTTCGCCGGCGAGCTCGCGAGCGGCGGCGGGACGGTCCTCTTCGTCGGGACCAAGAAGCAGGCCCGCGACACGATCCAGGAATGGGCCGAGAAATGCCACATGCCCTACGTCAACAAGCGCTGGCTGGGCGGGCTGCTGACCAACTTCAACACGATGTCGGGCCGGATCGGCCGCCTCCACGAGCTCAACGGCTGGAAAGAGGAGGGCAAACTCGACCTCCTGCCGACCAAGGAGCGGATGGGGATGGAGGCCGAACTCGCCAAGCTCGAGTTCAACCTCGGCGGCGTCCGCGACATGGATCGCCTTCCCGACGCGGTTTTCGTCGCTGACCTCAAAACCGAGGAGATCGCCGTCAACGAGGCGGCGCGCCTGCGGATCCCGATCATCGGCCTCGTCGACACCAACTGCGACCCGACGCCGGTCGACTACGTGGTCCCCGGCAACGACGACGCGATCCGTTCCTGTCAGCTGGTGATCGGGACGATCGGCGGCGCGATCGAGGATGGTTCCTCGGCCTGGCGGGTGCAGGAGGAAAAGCGGATCGCCGAAGAGATGGAGCGGCGCAAACGCGAGGAGGAAGAGCGGAAGAAGCGCGAGGAGGAAGAGAAGGCTCGCGTCGAAGCCGAGGAGGCCAAAAAAGCGGCCGAGGAGGCTCAGAAAGCGGCGCAGGCTACGGCGCAGGCGCAGCAAAAAGCTCAGCAGCAGCAGGTTCAGGCGCCTAAACAGCAGCAGGGACAAGGCGCTGGGGGCGCGGGTCCTGTCTCCGATACGACCCCGCCGCCAAAAGGCGGCGGTCCCGCATCGTCGCCACCCGCGCCAGAGTCGGCTGAGAAAGCTGAGGCTCCGACCGTGGCGGGGGAGCAGCCCGCTGCGGCGGACGCTGAGCCGTCCGAGGAGCAGCCTCCGGCTCCGCCGGCTGAGAGTGCCGAGCCGGCTGCTGAGGAGAAGACTGAGAGTGAGGGAGAGGCGAAATGAGCGTTACTGCTGCTGATGTGAAAGCGCTTCGGGATCGGACCGGGGCGGCGATGATGGATGCTAA
This sequence comes from Solirubrobacterales bacterium, assembly GCA_035764245.1. GTDB lineage: Bacteria > Actinomycetota > Thermoleophilia > Solirubrobacterales > 70-9 > VAYN01. The sequence continues at coordinate 7,656 of DASTZP010000021.1, read as the reverse complement.
ATCTGCCTTGGTCGAGGCCGACGGCGACGTCGAGCGCGCGATCGAGCTGTTGCGCGTGAAGGGGCAGGCCTCCGCCGCCAAGCGCGAAGGCCGCGGCACCGACGAGGGCGTGATCGCCTCCTACATCCACGCCAACGACAAGGTCGGGGCGATGGTCGAAGTCCAGTGCGAGACGGACTTCGTCGCCCGCAACGAGGAGTTCAAGGTCTTCGCCTACCAGGTCGCGCTGCACGCGGCGGCGACGGCGCCGAAGTTCGTCTCCACCGAGGAAATCCCCGAGGAGGAGCGCGAGGCCGAAAAGAAGGTCTTCGAAGAGAAGGCGAAGGAAGAAGGCAAGCCCGACAACGTCGTCGAGAAAATCGTCCAGGGGCAGCTCGACAAGTGGGCGAGCGAGGTCGCGTTGCTCGACCAGACGCACGTCAACACCGAGAAGCACGACTCGAAGACGATCGAGGAGCTGCGCCAGGAGCTGGCGGCGAAAACGGGCGAGAACGTCCGCGTCGCCCGCCTCGCCTACTTCCGCGTCGGCGAATAAGCTCCGCCGCAGTGACCGACTCACCCGAGCCGCGCTTCGGGCGCATCATGCTGAAGCTCTCCGGCGAGGCCCTGATGGGCAGCCAGGACTTCGGCACCGACGGCGCTGAGGTCGACCGCATCGCCAAGCAGGTGGCGGCCGTCCACGACCGCGGCGTCGAGGTCGCGATCGTCGTCGGCGCCGGCAACATCTACCGCGGCCTCGACGGCGCCGCCAGCGGCATGGACCGCGCCACCGGCGACTACATGGGGATGCTGGCGACGGTCCTCAACGCGCTCACCCTGCAGGACGCGCTCGAGCGCCAGGGCCGGCACACGCGGGTGATGTCGGCGATCGACGTGCAGGAGGTCGCCGAGCCCTACATCCGCCGCCGCGCGATGCGCCACCTGGAGAAGGACCGGGTCGTGATCTTCGCCGCCGGCACCGGCAACCCGTTCTTCACCACCGACACCGCGGCGGCGCTGCGGGCCCTGGAGATCCACGCCGAGGCGATTCTGATGGCGAAGAACGGGGTGGAGGGCGTCTTCGACTCCGACCCCGCGACCAACCCCGACGCGCAGTTCATCCCGGCGATCACCCACAAGGAGGCGATCGAGCGCGGCCTGCGGGTGATGGACTCGACCGCGCTCTCGCTCTGCATGGACAACGACCTGCCGATCTACGTCTTCAACATGGGTGACGAGCGCAACATAGATAGGATCGTCGCTGGCGAGAAGGTCGGGACGCTGGTCTCCAGCGCACCCGCCGACTGACGAGGACGGGAACCGTGGAGCTGATCGACGAACTGCTGGCAGACGCGAAGGAGCGGATGGCCAAATCGGTCGAGTCCAGCCGTGGCGAGCTCGCCACCGTGCGAACCGGCCGCGCCTCGCCGCACCTGCTCGACCGCATCGTCGTCGACTACTACGGCAGCCCGACGCCGCTGAAGCAGCTGGCCAACGTCGCCGCCTCCGACGCCCGCCTGCTCACCGTCACCCCCTTCGACAAGAGCGGCCTGGGGGCGATCGAGAAGGCGATCCAGGAGTCCGACGTCGGCCTCACCCCGAGCAACGACGGCAACCTGATCCGGCTGCAGATCCCGGAGATGACCGAGGAGCGCCGCCGCGAGATGGTCAAGGTCGTCCACGGCGTCGCCGAGGAAGGCCGGGTCGCGATCCGCAACGTGCGGCGCGACATCATGAGCGACCTGCGCGAGCTGAAGAAGGAAGGCGAAGCCGGCGAGGACGACGAGCGCCGGGCCGAGGCGGCGTTGCAGAAGCAGACCGACGAGGCGATCGCCGAGATCGATTCCCTGCTCAAGGGCAAGGAAGAAGAGATCTTGGAAGTCTGAGGCGGTCGCCGCAGCGTGACTGCCCCCAGATACGTAGCGATCATCACCGACGGCAACGGCCGCTGGGCGCGGCAGCGCGACCTGCCTGTCGTCGAGGGGCACCGGGCCGGGGCCGACACGCTGAAGGCGCGCCTCCGCGACGCCGCTGAGCTGGGGATCGAGGAGCTGACCGTCTACTCGTTCTCGACCGAGAACTGGAGCCGTCCCGAGGAGGAGGTCCGCGGCCTCATCCAGATGATGGGCGAGCGGATCGGGTCGGAAACGCCGGAGCTGAAGTCCGAAGGCGTGCGGATGCGCTACATCGGCCGCCGCGAGGGGCTCGATCCGGCGCTGGTCGAGCGGATGGAGTGGTCCGAAGCGGAGACCGCCGCCAACGACCGCATCGTCCTCTTCGTCGCCTTCAACTACGGCGGCCGGGCCGAGATCCTCGACGCCGCGCGGCGGTTCGACGGCGGCTCGGAGGAGGAGTTCCAGCGTCTTCTCTACGCGCCGGAGATGCACGACCCCGACCTGCTGATCCGGACCAGCGGCGAGCAGCGCCTCTCCAACTACCTGCTCTGGCAGTGCGCCTACTCGGAGCTGGTCTTCCGCGACGAGCTCTGGCCCGACTTCGACCGCGCGGCGCTGGAGGCGTGCCTGCGCGAGTACGAGACGAGACAGCGGCGGTTCGGGAGCCGGGCGTGAAAATCGACCTCTTCGACGCCGACGAGCTGTTCGACGACGACGATCCGACGCCTCCGGGCGAGCGCCCCCCGCGCCAGCCCCGGCGCCGCCGCGGCAGCGGCGAGACCGCGAAGCGGATCCTCGTCGCGTTGCCCTGGATCGTCTTCGCGATCGCGATCACCGTCGCCGGCGGCCTCGTCTTCGCGGCGGCGATGATCGGGCTCGGCGTCGTCGCCTTCGGCGAGTACGCGGGCATGACCAGCCGCTACCGGCCGCTCGTGATCCCGGCCTACGTCTCCGTCGCCGCCCTCGTCGTCGCCGCCCAGTTCGGCACCGCCTTCAACGTCCTCTACGTGATCGCCGCCGCCTTCCCGCTGCTGTTCGCCTTCGCCGCCAGGGCGAAGCAGCGCGAGGGCGCCACCGTCTCGCTGGGGGTCACCCTGCTGGGGGTGCTGTGGATCGGGGTCCCGCTCGCCCACGCCGTCCTCCTCCGCGACCTTCCCGACCACGGGGCCGCCCTGCTGATCGACGTCCTCGTCGGCACCTTCGTCGCCGACACCGCCGCCTATGCGACCGGGCGCATGTTCGGCAGCCACAAGATCGCCCCCAACCTCTCCCCGAACAAGACCGTCGAGGGCCTCGTCGGCGGTTTCGTGATCGGGACGATGGGCTTCTGGTTCGCCGGCCTCTACCAGGACTGGCTCTCCGGCGTCGACGCCCTGATGATCGGCGCCGCCGTCGCCGCCGTCGCCCCGATCGGCGACCTCTTCGAGTCGATGCTGAAGCGCGACCTCGGCACCAAGGACACCGGCACCCTCTTCGGCCCCCACGGCGGCCTCCTCGACCGCCTCGACGCCGCCCTCTTCACGATCGTCGTCGGCTACTACCTCGCGGTCGCGGTGGTCTACTGATGGCGGGCGACGACTGGCGCCTGCAGATCGACTTCCGCGACGACGGGGTCGTCGATGCGCTGCACGATCGGCTGGATGCGGAAGAGCTCGAGCACGACCTCAGCCAAGCCTTCCACGATCGGGTAATCGTTTCCAGGAACGAGACGACGGTCTTCCTTTACGCCGGCGACAGGGAGCAGGCGGAGAAGGCCCGGGACCTGGTCGTGCGTCTCGCCGAGGAGGACGAAGAGGAGATCGAGATCGATTTCCGGCGCTGGCACCCGCTCTCGCTGGAGTGGGAGCCGGCGGATCAGCCGTTGCCCGAAGACGCGGCGGCGCGGGCGGCGGAGCATCAGGAGAGGATCGCCAAGGAACGGCGGGAGACCGAGGAACAGGGCTACCCCCGGTTTGAGGTACGGGTCAAGATGGCCTCTTGGGGCGAGGCAGACGATTTGGCCGACCGACTGCGGGACGAGGGCCTGCCGACGGTCCAGCGCTGGGACGTGGTCCTCGTCGGGGCCGCCGATGAGGACGCGGCGAACGAGCTCGCGGAGCGAATCCGTGGGGAGGTGCCTGCCGGGACCCCGCTTCAGGTCGCGGGGACCCTGCACGAGGCCGAAGACGACGTGCCAAAGCCCTTCGCCTTCCTCGGTGGCCTCGCCGGCTGACGCCGAGACCGCAAAAACCCCTCTCCAGGAAGGAATTTTGCGGTTTCGCGGTTCGGGTCGGCTCCTCCGTATCCTCTGTCGGGCATGAAGAAGGTCCTCGTGCTCGGCTCGACCGGGTCCATCGGAACGCAGGCGCTGGAGGTGATCGGCGCCTCTGAGCAGCTGCAGGCCGTCGGCCTGGCGGCGGGCGGCGGCTGGGAGAAGACGGTCGAGCAGGCGCGCGAGCATGGGGTGCCGGTGATCGCCCTCGCCGACGAGGAGGCGGCGGCGAGCGCCCGCGGCGCCTGGAGCGGCCGGGTCCTGGCCGGGGAGGAGGGCGTGCGCGAGCTGATCGCGACGACCGAGCCCGACCTCGTCCTCAACGCGATCGTCGGCGCCGCCGGCCTCGGCTCGACCATCGTCGCCCTCAGCGAGGGGATCGACGTCGCCCTCGCCAACAAGGAGAGCCTCGTCCTCGGCGGCGAGCTGGTGATGGCGCTGGCCGAGGCGACCGGGGCGCGCCTGCTGCCGGTCGACTCCGAGCACTCGGCCCTCTTCCAGCTCGTTAACTCCGAGCCCCCGGGAACGGTGGAGAGGCTGGTGCTGACCGCCTCTGGGGGCCCCTTCCGCGGTCGCGACGACCTCTCCGGGGTCAGCGTCGCCGACGCGCTTGCCCACCCGACCTGGCAGATGGGGGGACGGATCACGATCGACTCGGCGACCCTGATGAACAAGGGCTTCGAGGCGATCGAGGCGCACCACCTCTTCGCCGTGCCGTATGAGCGGATCGAGGTCGTCGTCCACCCGCAGTCGCTGATCCACTCGCTAGTCCACCTCAACGACGGCGCCTCGCTCGCCCACCTCGGCTATCCCGACATGCGGGTGCCGATCTCCTATGCGCTGCACTACCCCGAGCGGGCCGACGTCGACCTGCCGCGGCTCGACCTCGCCGCGGTCGGCTCGCTGACCTTCGAGCAGCCCGATCTCGACACCTTCGCCTGCCTGCGGCTGGCGCTGGAGGCCGGGGCCGCCGGCGGCACCGCGCCCTGCGTCCTCAACGCCGCCGACGAGGTCGCGGTCGCCGCCTTCCTCGCCGAGCAAATCCCCTTCACCGGGATCGCCGCGGTGATCGAGCGGGTGCTGGAGGAGATGCCGGCGCGGCCGCTGACCCACTTCGACGACCTCTTCGCCGCCGACGCTGAGGCCCGTGAGCGCAGCGAAGCGCAGGTTCGGGGGTTGATGCCCGCATGAGCTGGTTCTGGGTCTTCGTCGGCTTCTGCCTGCTGATCATCCTCCACGAGGCGGGTCACTTCTTCGCCGCCAAGGCGACCGGGATGCGGGTCGAGCGCTTCTTCCTCTTCTTCGGACCGACGATCTGGTCGATCAAGCGGGGGGAGACCGAGTACGGGGTGAAAGCGATCCCGCTCGGCGGCTACGTGAAAATCACCGGCATGAACCCGGAGGAGGAGGTGCCTCCGGAGGTCGCCCACCGCTCCTACTACCGCCAGGACGTCTGGAAGCGGATCGTCGTCGTCGCCGCGGGCCCGGCGGTCAACATCATCCTCGCCTTCGCGATCCTCTTCGGCGTCTACTGGGTCAACGGGCAGCTCGAGTACACCCAGCGGGTCGAAGAGGTGAAAGCGGGAAGCCCGGCGGCCAAGGTGCTGAAGCCGGGCGACGAGATCGTCGCCGTCGACGGCCGACGCTTCGCCCGTCTCGACTCCGAAGAGCGCCTGGCGCAGTTCATCGACGCGGTCAGCAAGCACAGGTGCGAGGGGAAGCAGGTGGACGGCTGTCTCGCGGCGACGCCGGTCACGGTCGAGGTGCGCCGGGACGGGCAGCTCGAGACCTTCTCGATCCGCCCCCGCTACGACGAGGAGGCAAAGCGGGGCCTGATCGGGTTCTCCTACGCCACCGAGAACGTCGAGGTCGGGCCTGGGACCGCCGCCGCGGAAGCCGGCGACGCGATCTGGGAAGTCGCCTCCGGCACCGTCCACGTCTTCACCCACCTATTCGAAAAGGAACAGCGGGAGCAGGTCTCCGGCGTCGTCGGGATCAGCGACGTCGGCCACCAGGTGATCGAAAAAGGGCTCGAACGGGCCCTGCTTCTGCTCGCCTTCGTCAGTCTCTCGCTCGGGCTCGTCAACCTGTTGCCGATCCTGCCCCTCGACGGCGGCCACATCTTCTGGTCCCTGGTCGAGAAGGTGCGCGGCCGGCCGGTCTCCTTGCGGGTGATGGAGCGGGCGACGGTGATCGGGATCTTCCTCGTCCTGATGCTCTTCTTCCTCGGCCTCTCCAACGACATCGGCCGGATCACCGGCGAAGGGTTCGAGGTCCGCTAGCCGGCCCGGCTGCCGGCCTCAATAAGCTTCGTATATGGCTTCCAAACGGCAAATCTTCGTCGGCGGCGTGCCGATCGGCGGCGGCGCGCCCGTCGCCGTGCAGACGATGACCAAGACCGAGACCGCCAACCTGGCGGCGACGATGGAGCAGATCCGCAAGGTCGTCGACGCCGGGGCGGATCTGGTCCGCTGCGCGGTCCCACGCGAGCAGGACGCGGAGGCGCTGAAGACGATCGTCAAGGAATCGCCGATCCCGGTGATCGCCGACATCCACTTCAACCACACCCTGGCGCTGAAAGCGATCGACGCCGGCGCCCACTGCATCCGCCTCAACCCCGGCAACATCGGCGGCCGCGACAAAGTCGCCGAGGTCGCCGAGAAGGCCAACGCCGCCGGCGTGCCGATGCGGATCGGGGTCAACTCCGGCTCGCTGCCCAAGCACCTGCACGAGCTCGAGCGCGAAGCGCCGGTCGAGGCGCTGGTCGCCGCCGCCGTCGAGTTCGTCGAGCTGATGGAGGGCCTCGACTTCGAAAACTTCAAGGTCTCGATCAAGTCGACGAACGTCCCGTACACGATCGCCGCCAACCGGCTGCTCTCCGAGAAGATCCCCTACCCGCTGCATCTGGGCGTGACCGAGGCGGGGACGAAATGGGGCGGCTCGCTGAAATCGGCGGTCGGGCTGGGGACGCTGCTCGCCGACGGGATCGGCGACACGATCCGGATCTCGCTCTCCACCTTCCACGCGGAGGAGGAGGTCAAGGTCGCCTGGGAGATCCTCAAGGCCCTCAAGCTGCGCGAGCGCGGCCCCGTGCTGATCGCGTGCCCGACCTGCGGCCGGCTCCAGTTCGACATGGACACAGTGGTCGCCGAGATCGAGGAGCGCCTGCGCCAGTACGAGGACCCGATCGAGGTCGCCGTGCTCGGCTGCGCCGTGAACGGCATCGGCGAGGCGTCGCACGCCGACTTCGGCATCACCGGGGCCAAGAACGAGGGCCTGATCTTCGCCCACGGCAAGCCGATCAGGAAGGTCCCGCAGGACGACCTGGTGGACGCCCTGTTCGCGGAGATCGACAAGTCGATCGACCGCGGCACCGTCGAGGTCGACGAGCGCGAGGCGGCCGAGGGCGCCGAGTGGCTCGAGAAGATCGAGGAGGAGAACGCCGGGGAGATGACGCCCGAGCGGATCGCGGCCCTGGAGGCCGCCGCGGCCACGGAGGGGAATGGCGAGTCGCTCCCGATGGCGGGAGCG
>DASTZP010000020.1:0-11301 GCA_035764245.1 Solirubrobacterales bacterium | reverse complement strand
CGGCAGGCTGACCGGCGGCCGCTCCGCCGGCGGCGGCGCCGTGTGGGAGCGGGCGCCCGAGCTCACGCGACCGCCTCCGGGGTGAGCAGCACCTCGGGGTGGCTGTCGACCGCGACCTGGCGGTTCTCGTCGTCGACATGGACGACGACCGGCGCGTAGCGCTCGAGGTCGGCCTCGTCGTAGGCGCCGAAGGAGGCGACGATGATCTTGTGGCCGGGGCTGGTCAGATGGGCGGCCGCGCCGTTGACCTGGAAGGTGCCGGAGCCGGGCTCGCCGTCGATCACGTAGGTGACGAAGCGGGCGCCGTTGTCGATGTCCCAGACGTGGACCTGCTCGTTGGTGATCAGGTCGGCCTGCGCCATCAGCTCGGTGTCGACCGTGATGCTGCCTATGTAGTCGACGTCGCAGTCGGTCACCGTCGCCCGGTGGATCTTCGACTTCAGCATCTGTCTCTGCACTTCGTTCCCCTTTCCGGGCTTAGGTGTGTGGCCGCTCGGCGGCCGGCTGGATCAAGACGTTGTCGATCAGGCGCGCGGCGCCGACGCGGGCGGCGACGGCGACGAGGACCGGGCGGGCGCCCAACTCGGCGACCGGCTCCAGGGTCTCCCCGTCGCGGGCCTCGAGGTACTCGGGCTCGATCGCGGCGGCGGCCAGCTCGGCGCGGGCGGCATCGAGGCCCTCGGCCAGCGAGCCCTCGCGGGCGCCGTGCTCGGCGGCGGCGAGGGCGCGGGAGAGCGCCGTCGCGCGCTCGCGGTCGGCCGACTCCAGGTAGGCGTTGCGGCTGCTCATCGCCAGCCCGTCGGGCTCGCGCACGGTCGGCATCACCTGGATCCGCACCGGGAAGTCGAGGTCGCGGACCATGCGGCGGATGACGACGGCCTGCTGGGCGTCCTTCTGGCCGAAGTAGGCGACGTCGGGCTGGGCGAGGTTGAAGAGCTTGGCGACAACCGTGGTGACGCCGCGGAAGTGCTCGGGGCCGCGGCGGCCGGGGTCGCCGTCGAGGACAGCGGTGAGGGGCCCGGTGACCTCGACCGCGGTAGAGGCGTCGGACGCGTAGACCTCCTCGACCGGCGGCGCGAAGACGAGGTCGGCGCCCGCCTCGCCGGCGAGCCGCAGGTCGTGCTCCTCGTCGCGCGGGTAGCGGTCGAGGTCCTCGCCGGGGCCGAACTGGGTCGGGTTGACGAAGAGGCTCATCACGACCAGGTCGCACTCGGCGCGGGCGGCGCGGATCAGCGAGAGGTGCCCCTCGTGGAGGTAGCCCATCGTCGGCACCAGGCCGATCGTCCGCCCTGCCCGGCGGGCGTCGGCGAGAGCAGAGCGAAGCTCGGCCTTCGTGCGCAGTGCGGGGGCGGCCACGGGGGGACGAGGGTTATCGACGAGGAGTTCGGTGTTCATAGGTCCATGCCCTGGGGGTCACGGCCAACAGCGCAAACTATAGGCCATACAGAGGAGTTCTCCGACGATGATTTAATCGGCAAAGTGGGAGCTGGGGTGAGGCAGCGAGGCAGAGCAGTGGGGGCCCTGATGGGGATCGGCCTCTGGCTGGCCTGCCTGGTCGCCCCGCAGCCGGGGCTGGCGAAGATCAGCTGTCAGCGGGGATCCGATGGTGCCGTCTTTGCAGTCTCGGTGACCGAAGGGACCTTTGCGACCGTGCACAGAAGCGGCGAGAAGATCGTCGCGTCCGATCCGTTCACGGGCAAGAAGGGATGCAGGGCGGGTGCCACGGTCACCAACGTCGATCAGATCAAGCTTTTCGCGGGCAGCAACTCCTCGATCTTCATCCAGCTCGTCAACGGGCCCTTCGCCCCCGGGCTCAGCGCCGAGGAAGACGCCGCGCCTGAGATCGAGTTCGAGGCGTCTGGCCCTGGCTACGTGGAAGTGATCGGCTCCCCCCGGCCGGAGCACTTTCGCTTCATGGACTCTGGCCCCGAAAGCGGGGTGAACCTCAACCCGGACGAAGACGGGGACCTCGACCTCGCCGTCGTCCGCGAGTTCCGCGAGACGATGCTTTTCGTCGTCGGCGGTGGCGCGGGTGGGGACAGAATCGACGCCGCGGGTACGCCGACGCTGGAAATGTTCGCCAGCGGCGGCGACGGCAACGACACGCTCGTCTCCCCCAGCAACGGAGCGATCCTCGAAGGCGAACGGGGAGCCGACCGATTCATCGGCGGCCCCGGGTTCGACTACATCGTCCCGGGCCGGGGGGCCGATCGGGTCATGGCCGCCGGCGGGTCGGACCTGATCGAAATGATCCCCGACCAGAGCCGTGATCAGATCAACTGCGGGTCAGGCGTCGACCTCGTCTCCGACGCTGATCGGTTCGATCGCCTCCAGGCCTGTCCCTGAAAAAGCAGGCAATCGACTGATCCGGGCGCACCCTCCTTGCGCAGGGTAGGGAAAGTCACCCACCCCCCGGAAGGAAACGATGAGCCCAGAGATCGAAGCAGTGGTGCAGGAGGCGGCGCACGACGCGGACGAGGCCCTGGAGGGCGACACCAGAGCCGGCTTCCTGAAGAAGGCTGGGCTCGCGGGCGGCGGACTGGTCGGCGGCGGCGCCCTGCTCAGCGCCCTCACCCCGGCCGCGGCGATGGCCGCTGGGAAAGGGCGACCGCCGGCGAAATTCGGCAAGGGCGACGTCGGCATCCTCAACTACGCCCTGACGCTGGAGTACCTCGAGGCCGCCTTCTACAACGAGGCGACCGCCAACAACAAGCGCAAGACCTTCCTCAAGGGCGCCGAGGAGCAGGCCTTCCTAAAGCGGGTCACCGCCGACGAGAACGCCCACGTCGCCTTTCTCAAGAAGGCGCTTGGGGGCAAAGCCGTGAAGGCACCGAAAGTGGACTTCGGCAACACCACCGCTGATCGCACCGCCTTTCTGAAGACGGCGGTGGCGCTGGAGAACACCGGCGTCGCGGCCTACGCCGGCCAGGCGCTCAACATCAGCAACGCCGCCTACGTGGCGGCGGCGCTCTCGATCCACTCGGTCGAGGCGCGCCATGCCTCTGTCGCCGGCCTGCTGCTGAAGCCGACGGCGGCGAATCAGGCCCCGAACGGGGCGTTCGACAAACCGCTGACGGCGGCGCAGGTCCTCGCGGCTGTCGAAAAGACCGGCTTCCTCCAGTAACCCGGGTCCTCCGGGTCACCCCTCCGGGGCGGCGAAGTCGATCCTGCGGATCGGCTTCGCCGGCGCCCCGGCCGCGATCGTCCCCGGCTCGACGTCGCGGGTGACGACCGAGTTGGCGCCGATGACGCAGCGGTCGCCGACGCTGACGCCGCTGGTGACGGCGCAGCTGATCCCGAACCAGCAGTTGGCGCCGATCCGCACCGGGCCCTTGGTCGTGAACCCCTGCCAGGTGATTGGCTGGGTCGGGTCGTCGTAGCGGTGCTCGGCGTCGCCGACGAAGCAGCCGTTGGCGAACATCGTGTGGTCGCCGATCTCGACCCGCTCCTGGGCGGCGATCATCACGCCCCGGTTGAGGAAGCAGCCTGCGCCGATCTCGATCCGCGCCCCCGGCGCCAGCGTCAGCCAGCAGCCGGGCTCGAGCAGGGTCCCAGCGCCGATCACCAGCCGCCCCTCGTCGAGCGCCTCCAGCACCTCGCCCTCGACCGGGTGGCGGACGAAGAAGCCGCCGCGCGCCGCGTGGCGGTCGATCCGCCAGCGCCGCAGCAGCCGCCGATTGCGCTCGTACCAGCGCCGCTTCCGCCACCACACCCGCCAGCCCGTGCTCGCCATCGGCGGCACGTTACGCCACCGGCGTTCGTCCTTGGACCGGTATAGCCGTCCCAAGGACGAACGCCGCACGTAGACTGCGGCGCGTGGCGGACCTTCGCGGCGGCATCGACCTCGGCGGCACCAAGATCCAGGCAGCGGTGATCGACGGGCGCGGCGACGCGGTCGGGGAGGCGCGGCACCCGACGCCGACCGACGGCGGTCCAGAGGACGTCGCGGCGGCGATGGCCGCGGCGATGCGCGAGGCGGCGGAGGGCGCCGGGGTTGAGACGGAGGAGCTGGCCGGCGTCGGCGTCGGCTCGCCCGGCGACGTGAACGAGGAGACCGGCGTCGTCTCCGCGGCGAAGAACCTGCCCGGCTGGGACGGCAGCTTCCCCCTCGCCGAAAACCTCAGCGAGGCCCTGGGGACGCCGGTCAAGGTCGGCAACGACGTCCAGGTCGCGACCGAAGCCGAGTTCCACCTCGGCGCCGGCCAGGAGTTCCAGAGCCTGATCGGGGTCTTCTGGGGGACCGGGGTCGGCGGCGGCCTCGTCCTCGACGGCAAGCCCTGGCTCGGCCGCGGCGCGGCCGGAGAGATCGGCCACGTCGTCGTCAAGCGCGGCGGCGCCAAGTGCCCCTGCGGGCGCAAGGGCTGCCTCGAGGCCTACGCCGGGCGCTCGGCGATGGAAGCCGAGGCGCGGCGCCAGCACGAAGAGGGGCACAAGACCGACCTCTTCAAGCTGATGGAGAAGCACGAGAAACCGCGCCTCACCAGCGGCATCTGGGAGCGGGCGCTGGACCACGGCGACCACCTCGCCGAAAAGCTGATCGAGCGCGCGATCGAGGCGCTCGGGACCGGGATTGCCTCGGCGGTCAACCTTCTCGACCCCGAAGCGGTGATCATCGGCGGCGGCCTCGGGATCCGCTTCGGCGAGCGCCTGATGGACCCGCTGACCGCGGAGATGGGCAAGCACCTCTTCGTCGACGAGCGGCCGCCGGCGATCCGCGTCGCCTCGCTCGGCGACCTCGGCGGCGCGATCGGCGCCTCGCTGCTCGTCGCCCGCTGAGATGCCGGCCCGCCCGAACGCGGCGGGCGCGACGCGGATGCGCGTCCTCCGCCCCGCCCCGGGCGTCCTCGCCTTCTACGACGGGCGGGTCGAGGGCTACCACTTCTCGCCGCGACCGAACTGGATCGACGAGGGCGCGCTCGGGCTCGGCACCGCCAGCTTCGCCGTTGTCGACGGCGACCAGGCGCTCGTCTACGACACCCACACCACTCCCGAACACGGTCGAGTGGTGCGGGCGGCACTGGAAGCCGAGGGCGTCCGCGAGATCACCGTCCTGCTCAGCCACTGGCACCTCGACCACGTCGCCGGCAACGCCGCCTTCGCCGACTGCGAGATCGTCGCCACCGCCCGCACCGCCGAACTACTCGAGACCCATCGCGAGGCGATCGAAGCCGGGCGGCACGAGGGCCCACCGGGGATCTCGCCGCTCGTCCTCCCCACCCGCACCTTCGAGGGCCGGGTCGGCCTCGAGGTCGGCGAGCGCCGGCTGGAAGCGATCCAGGTCGACGTCCACAGCGACGACGCCGCCGTCCTCTGGGACCCGGAGGCGCGCCTGCTGCTGGCCGGCGACACCGTCGAGGACACCGTCACCTACGTCGAGGAGCCCGGCCACTTCGAGTCCCACCTGCGCGACCTCGACCGCCTCCTCGCGCTCGAACCCGCGGCGATCCTGCCCAGCCACGGCGATCCCGACGCGATCGCCGACGGCGGCTACGGCCCCGGCCTGATCGCCGCGACCCAGGACTACATCCGGCTGCTGCAGCGGCTGCCAGCCGAGCCGGAGTTACGCGAACTGGGGCTGCGGCAGCTGCTCGCCCCTCAACTGGAGGCCGGTGACCTGCGTTACTTCGCGCCCTACGAGCGCGTCCACCGCGAGAACGTGAAGACGGTCCTAGACGCGGCCTGAGGCGGACCGCTGCTGTCGAGCGACGGCGTCGACCAGGACCGCCAGCAGGAGGACCCCGCCCGTGACCATCAGTTTGACCGCGGAGGAGAGCGAGAGCAGGTCCATGCCGTTGGAGATCGACCCGATCACGAGGGCGCCCAGCAGGGCCGTCCAGACCGAGCCGCGGCCGCCGAAGAGGCTGGTGCCGGCGATTACCGGCCCGGCGATCGCCAGCAGCAGGAGTTCGTTGCCGCCGGAGTTCTGGTTGACCGCGAAAAGGCGCGAGGCGGCCATGACGCCGCCGATCGCCGCCATCGTGCCGGCGATCGTGAAGACCGCGATCCGGACCCGGTTGACGTGGATGCCGGCGCGCCGCGCCGCCTCCGCGTTGCCGCCGACCGCGAAGACGTGGCGGCCGAAGGTGGTCCGCTTGGCGACGTACTCCATGCCGACCACGAAGGCGAACAGGATCATCACCGCCAGCGGCACGCCGCGGTCGGAGTTGAGGATGGCGACGACGGCGATCACGATCGCGGCGAGGAGGACGAAGCGGACGATCGCTGACACCGCGTTGGTGTCCTCGAGCCCGGCGGCGACGCGGCGCCGGTAGCCGATTGCCGCGATCGCGCCGTAGGCGGCGATGATCACCGCCGCGAAGATCCAGCCGACCGTGTCCGAGTAGAAGATGTTGGCGAGGCCGGTGATCTTCGGGTCGGTGATATTGAGCGAGCCCGTCTGGCCCAGCACCTGCAGCAACGCCCCTTCCCAGGCCAACAAGCCCGCCAGGGTGACGACGAAGGAGGGGACGACGAAGCGGCTGAACAGCGACCCCTGCAGGCAGCCGATCGCGGCGCCGACTGCGATACCCGCGGCGATCGCCAGATAGGCGTTCCAGCCGTGTTTGGCGCTCAGCACCGCCATCACCGCCGCCGAGAGCCCGCTCACCGCGCCGACGGAGAGGTCGATCTCCCCCAGCAGCAGGACGTAGACGACGCCGACCGAGATCAGCCCGATCGTCGTGATCTGCAGCATCAGGTTGGTCAGGTTCTCGGCCGAGAGGAAACGGTCTTCCTGCACTTGGAAGATCACCGCGATCACGACCAGGCCGAGCACGACGCGGACCGAGGAGAGGTCGCCTTGGACGATCCGGCGCAGGGTGTCCCCGGCGGTCGGGCGGCGCTCGGCTGCCTCGTCGGCGGTCGCCGCCTCGGCTGCGCTCATCCCTTCTCCCCCTCTCCCGGCTGCTGGTCGTTCTTTTCGCCTTCGCCGATGCCGGTGATCGCGCCAATCACGTGCTCCTCGGTGGTGTCTTCGGCCCTGAACTCGCCGGCGGCGCGACCGAGGCGGAGGACGAAGACGCGGTCGGCGACCTGGAAGACGTCGGCGAGGTTGTGGCTGATGACGACGACCCCGAGCTCGCGCTCGCGCAGGCGCCGGATCAGCTCCAGCACCTGTTTGGTCTGCGGCACGCCGAGCGCCGCGGTCGGCTCGTCGAGGAGCACGACTTTCGGCTCGCCCAGTAGCGAGCGGGCCACCGCGACCTGCTGCCGCTGACCGCCGGAGAGGGTCCCGACCTCGCTGCGCAGGCTGGGGATCGTCACCGCCAGGTTGGAGAGCAGGTCGGCGGTCTCGTGCTCCATCTTCACCTCGTCGAGCTGGCGCGAGACCTGCCCGGAGCCGGGCGCGATCTGCTCGCGACCGAGGAAGAGGTTGGCGACGACGTCGAGGTTGTCGCAGAGCGCGAGGTCCTGGTAGACGGTCGCGATCCCGAGTTCGGTCGCGTCCTGGGGCCCTCTGATCCGCACTTCCTCGCCGTTGAACCGGATCGTCCCCTCGTCGGGGGAGTAGATGCCCGCGATCGCCTTGACCAGGGTCGACTTGCCGGCGCCGTTGTCGCCGACCAGGCCGACGACCTCGCCGGCGTTGACGGCGAAGTCGACCCGGTCCAGAGCCTGGACCGGGCCGAATCGCTTGCTTACTCCCTCCAGCTCGAGGAGTGGAGCTCCGTCGGCCATCTCAGCCGGAGATTCCCGCTTCTTTGCAGTCGGCCGCGTAGGGGCCGGTGCAGAGTTCGGAGGCTTCGACGAAGCCGTCTTTGACGACCGTGTCCTTGATGTTGTCCTTGGTCACCGCGACCGGTTCGAGGATCGCCGAGGGGACGTCGGCCTTGCCGTTGTTGACTTCTTCGGTGACTTTGTCGGCCGGCAGTTCTTCGCCGGCGGCGAGGGCGATCGCGAATTCCGCGGCGATCTCGGCCTGCGGCGGGATCGCCTTGTAGATCGTCATGAACTGCTGGCCCGCGAGGATCCGCTGCAGTCCGGCGACGGTCGAGTCCTGGCCGGTGACCGGAATTTCTTCGGGGTTCAGACCGGCACCTTTGAGCGCCGCGATCGCGCCGCCGCCGGTGTCGTCGTTGGCGGCGTAAATGCCGTGGAAACCGTCCTTGCCGAGCGCCGTGATCGCCTGCTGCGCCTCGCGTTGGGCGTTTTCCGCGGTCCAGCCGGGGGTGTCGTATTCCTTTGCGACTTCGACCCCGGCCTCTTCGAAGCCCTTGTTGGAGCCGGCCTTGAAGAGCGCCGCGTTGGGGTCGGCCGGGTCGCCGTTGATCTTGATGATCGGGCCGCTTGGATTCCCGTCTTCTTTCAGTTTTTTCGCCAGCGTTTCGGCCTGCAGTTCGCCCACCCGTTCGTTGTCGAAGGAGACGTAGGCGTCGACTTCGCTGTTTTCGATCAGGCGGTCGTAGCTGACCACGGGCACGTCCTGGGCGTTCGCCCGTTCGGCGATCGCGGCCGCCGATTTGGAGTCCATCGGGTCGAGGACGAGGACTTCGGCGCCTTTGGTCAGCGCCGCTTCGCCCTGGGACTGCTGTTTTTCAGCGTCGCCGCCGGCGTTGAAGTAGATGACTTCGCAGTCGGGACACTTTTCCTTGACCGAGCTTTCAAAATCGGGGCGGTCGTTGGTTTCGTAGCGGGGCGTTTCGTTTTCCGGGAGCAGGAGGGCGATCGTCGAGCTACCGCCGCCTCCCCCGCCACCGCCGCCACCGGTCGTGTCGTCGCTGCTCCCACAGCCGGCGACGAACAAGCCGACGGCCAACAGCGCGCATCCGATTACAACGAGTGGTCGCAACAACGCTGGTCTGGGCATGACCCTCCTCCTCCGGGATTGGCACCCCTGTCACTACCCCCGTGCAGACGTTTCATTCACCCCCTTCGCGGGGGGAAGGAAATCCTGGCCAATCAGCAGTAGGGGACCCAGACCGTTTGGCCTAGGCGGCCACAGGCTCACGCCTGCGGCGCTTCGGCTTCGCCGGTTCGACCAGCTCGGCGAGGAAGCGGCCGGTGTAGGAGCCGGTAGCCGCGGCGACCTCCTCCGGGGTGCCGGTGGCGACGATCTCGCCGCCGCCTTCGCCGCCCTCGGGGCCGAGGTCGACGAGCCGGTCGGCGGTCTTGATCACGTCGAGGTTGTGCTCGATCACGACGACCGTGTTGCCGGCGTCGACGAGGCGGCCGAGGACGTCGAGCAGGCGCTGGACGTCGGCGAAGTGGAGGCCGGTGGTCGGCTCGTCGAGGATGTAGAGGGTGTCGCCGGTGGCGACTTTGGAGAGCTCGGTGGCGAGCTTGACCCGCTGCGCCTCTCCGCCCGAGAGCGTCGTCGCCGGTTGCCCGAGGCGGATGTAGCCGAGGCCGACGTCGTTGAGGGTGCGCAGGCGCCGGGCGATCTTCGGCACGTTCTCGAAGAACTCGACGCCTTCCTCGACCGACATCTCGAGCACGTCGGCGATGTTCTTGCCTTTGAAGCGGACCTCGAGCGTCTCGCGGTTGTAGCGCTTGCCGTGGCACTGCTCGCAGGGGACGTAGACATCAGGCAGGAAGTGCATCTCGATCTTGATCTGGCCGTCGCCCTTGCAGACCTCGCAGCGCCCGCCCTTGACGTTGAAGCTGAAGCGGCCGGGCTTGTAGCCGCGCGCCCGGGACTCCTGGGTCTGGGTGAAGAGCTGGCGGATGTGGTCGAAGACGCCGGTGTAGGTGGCCGGGTTGGAGCGCGGCGTGCGGCCGATCGGCGACTGGTCGATGTTGATGATCTTGTCGATCTGGTCGAGCCCGTCGATGCCGTCGTGGGCGCCCGGCCGCAGCTTCGCCTGGTGCAGGCGGTTGGCGACCGCGTGGTGCAGCGTCTCGTTGACCAGGGTCGACTTGCCCGAGCCGGAGACGCCGGTGACGCAGCAGAAGACCCCAAGGGGGATCTCGACGTCGACGCCCTTGAGGTTGTGTTCGCGGGCGCCGCGGACGAGCAGCTCGCCGGTCGGCTTGCGCCGCTCCTCCGGCACCTCGATCCGTTTCTTGCCGGAGAGGTACTGGCCGGTCAGCGAGCTGGGGTCCTTCGCGACCTGCTTCGGCGTCCCGGCCGAGATCACGTGGCCGCCGTGCTCGCCGGCGCCGGGGCCGAGGTCGACCAAGTGGTCGGCGGCCATCATCGTCCCCTCGTCGTGCTCGACGACGATCACCGTGTTGCCGAGGTCGCGGAGCCGGTCGAGGGTCGCGATCAGCTTCTCGTTGTCGCGCTGGTGGAGGCCGATCGAGGGCTCGTCGAGGACGTACATCACGCCGACCAGGTGAGAGCCGATCTGGGTCGCGAGCCGGATCCGCTGCGCCTCGCCGCCGGAGAGGGTGCGGGCCGAGCGCGCCAGCGAGAGGTAGCCGATGCCGACGTTCTCGAGGAAGGAGAGCCGCTCGGTGATCTCGCGCACGATCAGCCGCGCGATCGCCCGCTCGGTCTCGGTCATCTCCAGCGCCCGGATCCACTCGGCGGCGGCGTGGGCGGAGAGGTCGCTGTACTCGGCGATGCTGAGGCCGCCGACCTTGACCGCGAGGCTCTCCGGGCGCAGGCGGGCGCCCTTGCAGGCCGGGCACGGCTGC
This sequence comes from Solirubrobacterales bacterium, assembly GCA_035764245.1. Classification (GTDB taxonomy): domain Bacteria; phylum Actinomycetota; class Thermoleophilia; order Solirubrobacterales; family 70-9; genus VAYN01. Next base: position 723 of record DASTZP010000020.1, on the reverse strand, counting down.
TCGGCCATGTAGCCCTCGATCCGCTCGCGGTTGGACTCGGAGTCGGTCTCCTCGTAGCGCCGCTGCAGGTTGTTGACGATCCCCTCGAAGCGGACCTTGTAGGAGCGCTTGCGGCCGAAGCGGTTGGTGTAGCTGACGTGATGACGCTCGTCGCCGGTGCCGTAGAGGAAGATCTCCTTCTCCTCCTTGGACAGCTGCGACCACGGCTTGTCGACGTCGACGTCGTAGCTGGCGGCGACCGAGGCGATCAGCCGCTTCCAGTAGGCGCTGATGCCGCGGTTCCAGGGCTGCAGGGCGCCCTCGGCGAGCGAGAGCGTCGGGTCGGGGACGACGAGCTCGGGGTCGATCACCCGCTGGAAGCCGAGGCCGTGGCAGCGGTCGCAGGCGCCGTGGGGCGAGTTGAAGGAGAAGATCCGCGGCTCGATCTCCGGCATCGAGGTACCGCAGTTGAGGCAGGCGAACCGCTCCGAGAACACGAGGGTCTCGCCGCGCTTGCCGGCGCTCGGGCCGGAGAGCGTCTGCGCGCCGGCGACCTCGGCGGTGCCGTCGACCAGCTCGACCTCGACGAGGCCGTCGGCGAGCCCGATCGCCGCCTCGATCGACTCAGAGAGGCGCTTGCGGACGCCCTCCTTCATCACCAGCCGGTCGACGACGATCGCGATGTCGTGCTTGAAGCGCTTGTCGAGCTTGATGTCGTCGTCGAGCCGGCGCAGCTCGCCGTCG
>DASTZP010000019.1:0-11932 GCA_035764245.1 Solirubrobacterales bacterium | reverse complement strand
CTTCAGCGCCTCGTGCACGGAGAGGTAGGCGTCGTGGAGCTTCACGTACTTGCCGACGAGCGCGATCTCGACGTCCTCACGGAGCTCGCGCGTGCGCTCGATGAGCTCTCCCCACTCGCCGAGGTCGGCCGCCGGAGCGTCGATCCCCAGCTTCTCGCAGACGAGCGTGTCGAGCCCTTCCGCCTGCAGCACCTGGGGAATGAGGTACACGTCGGGCACGTCGGGCGATCCGATGACCGCCTCCCGGTCGACGTCGGCGAAGAGCGCGATCTTCTCGCGGATGTCCGCGGACAACTCCTCGTGCGATCGGCAGACGACGACGTCCGGGTGGATACCGATGCGCCGCAGCTCGTTGACCGAGTGCTGCGTTGGCTTGGTCTTCAGCTCCCCGGCCGCCTCGATGAACGGCACGAGCGTGACGTGCAGATAGAGGACGTTCTGCGGACCGACCTCGCGGCGGAACTGGCGGATCGCCTCGAGGAACGGCAGCGACTCGATGTCGCCGACCGTGCCGCCGATCTCCGAGATGACGACGTCCGTGTCGCTGACGTCGGCCACGCGGCGGATGCGCGCCTTGATCTCGTTCGTGACGTGCGGGATGACCTGCACGGTCGCGCCGAGGAACTCGCCCTTGCGCTCGCGCCGCAGCACCGAGTCCCAGATCGCGCCTGCGGTGTGGCTCGCGTTGCGCGAGAGGTTCTCGTCGATGAAGCGCTCGTAGTGCCCGATGTCGAGGTCCGTCTCGGCGCCGTCCTCGGTGACGAAGACCTCGCCGTGCTGGAACGGGCTCATCGTCCCCGGGTCGACGTTGATGTAGGGATCGAACTTCTGCAGCTGGACGCGGTAGCCGCGGGAGACCAGGAGGCGCCCGATCGACGCTGCGGTGATCCCCTTGCCGAGAGCCGAGACGACGCCGCCGGTGACGAAGATGAACTTGGTGTCGCCTTTGTTTCCCGGACTCATGCTCTGCCGAGCGAGTCTAGCCAGCGCAAAGGCGGAACCGAGTCGATCGTCGCCGAAATAGACCGCAACTCGCCGTAAATCGTCAGCGCCAGGACCACCGCCAGGGCGACGAGGCGGCCGTCGCCGCCGAGGACCGTCAGCAACCAGACCCCGGCGATCGCCCCGATCAAGTTCGAGCCGGTGTCGCCGAGCATCGCCTTCTCGCCCAGCGTCAGCCAGGCGCCGACCAGCACCGGGCCGACGAAGATCCCCAGCAGTTCCAGCGGCGCCCAGGTCCATGCTCCGAGGCAGAGGCCGGCGCCGAGCAGGACGAGCCCCTTCTCCGCCCGCCCCGGGCGGAGGTCGAGCAGGTTGAAGAGGTTGGTCGCGAGGACCAGCAGGGCGATGTCGGCGAGGTAGCGCCAGTCTTCGAGCCCGCGGCCGGAGACGACGTAGGCGGCGAGCGCGAGGGCGCCGATCGCCTTGATCGCCCCGGTAGAGAGCGACCCTTCCCGCAGCGCCGCCCAGTGACCGCGCCAGCCGCGCGGCGTCGCCGCCGCCTCTCCCCGCCCGAGCGCGTCGTCGAGGAAGCCGAGGAAGGCGATCCCCAGCAGGTAGGGCAGCCAGCGCCGCAGCTCCGGCTCCAGCAGGTCGAGGTCGGCGCGGTCGTCGAGGAAGGCGAGCGGGGCGAGGGTCACCAGCGCCGCCGTCGCCAGCACCGCCCCCAGCGGGAAGGCGAGCAGCGCGCCGCGATAGTTCTCCCGGACAAGCCCGGCGTCCCGCAGCCCCCGGGCCCCGGCGGGAACGAGGAAGAGCGAGATCGCGATCGCCAGCGGGAGGCCGACCCACTCCATCGGCTATTCGCCCTCGGCCAGCAGGTCCGGCAGCAGCTGGTCGGCGGTTCCCTTGACGCCGAAGCTGCCGTCGGCGCCGAGCATCGCGAAGACCATCGCCAGCTGCCCGGCGGTGAGGTCGACGTCGTCGACGCTGGCGAGGTCGTTGGACTGGAAGAAGGCGATCGAAGAGGAGTCGTCAGTCGAGGTCTCCACCCCCACCGCCGGCACCCGGGTGGCGGTGATCCCGTTCATTAGCCCCGCCTCCAGCTGGTTCGTCTTTTCCCGCTGCACCAGACCCATCTCTTCCGGCTGGTCGCGGACGACGATCACCCCGTCGAGGCCACCGAAGGAGCCGCTGGTGCGCGAGAAGAGGTGGCCGCGGACGACCTCCGGCAGGGTGCCGCCGAGCACCAGCTGGCGGCCGAGGCCGGTCCCGAGTTCGGTCAGGGCGTCGCCGTTCGTGCGCAGGTCGGCGAGCCGCGTCTGCGCCAGGTCTTCGGCGAGGCCGCCGACGTCGACCGGCTCGCGCACCACCCCGACGCCGACCAGGCGCCCGCCGGTCGGCGCCAGCGCCTCCTCGACTTCGCCGGTGATGTCGCTCGGCAGGTTGCCGAGGGCGAGGATCGCGAACCGCCGGCCGGCGAGGCGGTCCCGGGTCAGCAACGGGTAGACCCGTTCGGCGAACTCGTCGGAGCGGTTGAGGTCGGCGTTGAGGTCGTCCACCCGCGAGCGTTCGTCCTGGAGGTTGCCGACCAGGCTCTGCTCGAGGTCGCGCCTCGTGTTCGTGAGGGCGTCGCCGCCGAACTCGGCGCCGACCAGTATCCCCACGGCGAGGGCGATGAAGACGGCGATCAGCGAGGTGGCGTGGTAGCGCGCGGAGTACCCCATGCGAGGCCCGAAGGCTAGTGCCTGACGGGCGGGCTCAGTCGATCCCGAGCCAGATCCGGACCTTCAGCCAGACCAGTTCGAAGACGTCGTTCAGCGCCGGCGAGGTGATCACGAGGATCGTCAGCAGGATCAGGAAGGCGACCGCGAAGAAGGCCAGCGGCGCCAGGGTGGAGCTCGGGTTGTAGAGCCGGCTCACGCCCTTGGCGTCGACCAGGCGCTCGCCGATCTTCAGCCGCGTAAGGAAGGTCGAAGACATACCGCCGCGCTTGCGGTCGAGGAACTCGATCAGGTTGAAGTGGGCGCCGACGCTGACGATCAGCGCCGCCCCCTTCTCGTGTGCCATCAGCATCGCCACGTCCTCGCTGGTGCCGGCGGCGGGCACGACCTGGTGGTCGAGGCCGGCCGCGAGGAGCCGCTCCCGCCCCGGCGCGCGGCCGTCTGGGTAGGCGTGGACGATCAGCTCGGCGCCGCAGGCCAGCGCCCGGTCGCCGGCCGAGTCCATGTCGCCGAGGATCACGTCGGGCTTCAGCCCCGCTTCCAGCACCCCGTCGGCGCCCCCGTCGACGGCGACGATCAGCGGCCGCACGTCGCGGATGTAGGCCCGCAGCGCCTTCAGGTCGCGCCGGTGGCGGTCGCCGCGGACGACGATCAGGACGTGGCGGTCGCGGAACGAGGCCCGGGTCGGCGGGAAGGCGATGTTGCCGGTCAGCAGATCGGTCTCTTCGCGCACGTGGGCAACGGTGTTCTCGGCGAATTCCCCGAGCGCCTCGTCGATCCGCTTCCGGTGCTCCTGCATCTCGCGCTCGAGCTCCGGCACGCGGAGGACGCGGCCGCGGGCGACCTCCTCCCCGTCGACCGACACGGACCCGCCGGCGATGCGGACGCGGTCACCGTCCTTGATCCGCTCGAACAGCCCGGCGCCGGGGGCGTCGATCAGGCAGATGCCCTCGCGGGCCAGCATCAGCGGGCCGGCGTTGGGATAACGACCCTGCGAGGAGGGCGAGGCGTTCAGCACCGCGACCACCCCCGCTTCGATCAGCTCCTCGGCGGCGATGCGGTCGATGTCGACGTGGTCGATGACGGCGATCTCGCCCGGGCGCAGGCGCTTGACCAGGTGCTTGGTCCGCTCTCCGAGCCGCGCCACCCCTTCCAGCGGCTCCTCCGGCCGCGTCCCATTCCTGCGCCCGAGCAGGGCGGGCAGGCGACGACGGGAGGTGGTGGCCATCGGGTCAGACTAGGCGAAGGCCCGGGAAGACCACAAGGGGTCGGGCTTCAGGCAGCCTTCAAGAGGTCTCGCGCGTGCTCGGTTGCCGCCTTATCCGCTTCCTCGCCGCCGAGCATGCGGCGGATCTCGGCGACCACGCCCTCGCCCTCGAGCTGCTCGACCCGCGCCGCCGCCTCTGCGCCGCTGACGTCCTTCTCGAGGCGGAAGTGGGTGTCGGCGAGCGAGGCGACCTGCGGCAGGTGGGTGATGCAGATGACCTGGCGACCGGCGCTCAGCGACCGCAGGCGCTCGCCGACGACGCGGGCGGTGTTGCCGCCGATGCCGGCGTCGATCTCATCGAAGACCATCGTCCCGGCGCTGCCTCCCTGCCCGAGGCCGCTCAGCGCCAGCATCACCCGCGAGAGCTCGCCGCCGGAGGCGGCGTCGCGCAGGGGAGCGGCCTCGATCCCGGGGTTGGGGGCGACCCGCAGCTCGACCGTCTCGCGGCCGGCGGCGCCGTAGCCGTCGGGGTGCGGCTCCAGCACGACCTCGAGCGAGGCCCCGGCCATCGCCAGCTGCGCGAGCTCGGCCGCGACGCGCTCCTGCAGCGGCCCGGCGGCGGCTTCGCGCCCGGCGCTGAGGCGCTCGCCCAGGTCGGACCTGCGCACTTCGGCCGCCGCCAGCGCCGCCTCGGCCTCGGCGCTGCGCTCCTCGGCGCCCTCCAGGCGAGCGATCTCCTCGCGGCAGCGCTCGGCGTGGGCCAGGACCGACTCGACGCTGCCGCCGTGCTTGCGCTCGAGCCGGTCGACGGCTTCCAGCCTCTCCTCGATCGCCAGCAGCGCGCCGGGGTCGGCCTCCACCCCCTCGCCGTAGTCGCGCAGCTCGGAGGCGACGTCGCCCAGCTCGACCGCCAGCGCCGCCACGCGGGTGGCGAGCGCGTCGAGGCCCGGGTCGAGACCGGCCGCGCCTTGCAGCGCCGCTTCGGCGCCGGCAACGGCCGCGGCGCCGCCGCCGCCGTCCGCTTCGGCGCCGGCGAGGGCGGCGTGGGCGCCGCCGGCCGCTTCCCGCAGCCCCTCCGCGTGCCGCAGCCGCTCGCGATCCGCGCTCAGCTGCTCCCGCTCCTCGGGGACGGGAGCCACCGCCTCGATCTCGGAGAGCTCGTAGCGGTAGAGGTCGAGGTCGCGCTCCCGCGAGCCTTCGCGCTCGCGCAGCTCCGCCAGCTCGGCGGCGAGGCGGCCGCACTCGCGGTGGGCCGCCCGGTACTCGCGCCGCAACTGCAGGTGCTCGGACCCGGCGAAGCCGTCGAGGATCTCCAGCTGGGCGGAGGAGATCGTCAGGCGGCGGTGCTCGTGCTGCCCGAAGAAGGCGACGAGGCGGCCGCCGAGCAGCTTCAGGTCGGCGGCGGTGGCGGCACGGCCGGCGACGAAGGCGCTGGTGCGCCCGGAGGCCGAGACCCGGCGGCCGAGCACGACCTCCTCGGCGCCCTCGGGCAGCCGCTCGGCCAGCTCCGCGAGCTCGGGCTCATCCAGCAGCCCCTCGGGCAAGTCGAAGACGCCCTCGACCCAGGCCTCGCCCGCGCCCGGTCGCACGATCTGCGCCCGCGCCTTGCCCCCCATCAAGAGGTCGAGCGAGTGGGCCAGCACGGTCTTGCCAGCGCCGGTCTCACCGGTGATCGCGTTCAGCCTCTCCCCCAGCCGCAGCTCGGCCCGCTCGATCAGCAACAGGTTCTCGATCCGCAGCTCGCGCAGCATCGGACCTTGAATAGCAGTTGGCGCGGCGGGTCCTGTCACGGATTTGGAACCACCATCAAATCCGTGCCACCCACCGCGAGTTGCGTTTCTCGTCCAGCGACAGCACGAAACCGCTGGATCCCTCGAATAGAGCGTCCACCGGAGCTCGCCCGTCAGGAGGGTGCCGGTGTCCCTCGGAGGAATGTTCGGCGATATGCAATCTGGTGTCTGCGCGCGAAGCGCGCGGCAGGTTCTCCCCGGAGCGCAGCGGAGGGGAGGTCAATTCCGGAGAGGGACACCGGCACCCTCCCCCACGCCGCGGCTCTACCCCGCCGGCTCGCTCGGGCCGTCGGTCGGCTGGACGAAGTCCTCGGATCTGACCAGGAGGAAGCCCGCGATGGCGCCGGCGAAGGAGATGATCGCGGCGATCAGGAGGATGTCGTTGAAGCCGCTGACGAAGGCGACGTCGGCGGCGTGGACGGCTTTCTCGTGGACCGCCGGCGGCAGCGGCAGTTCGGCCACCGCCCGGGAGCCGCCGGAGGCGACCGCTTCGCCGAGGCCTCCCGGCGCGTTCGGGAGCAGCTCGTGCAGCTTCGAGTCCACCCGTCCCTGGAAGACGGCGCCGAGGCCGGCGACTCCGGTCGCGATCCCGACCTGGCGGAAGGTCGTGTTGATTCCCGAGCCCATCCCCGACTTCTCGACCGGGACGACGGCGATCGCCGCCTGGCCGATCCCGGGGTTGGTGGTCCCGATCCCGATCCCGGCGAGGACGAAGCCGGCGAGCAGCGTCGTCCACTCGGAGTCCGGCGAGACCCCGTGCATCAGCAGCAGGCCGCAGCCGACGAAGGTGAGCCCGCACCCCAGCAGGACCCTGATCGGGATCCGGTGCGAGAGCGCCCCGGAGATCGGGGCGACGACGAAGCCGAGGACGGTCAGCGGCAGGAAGCGCAGCCCCGCCTCCAGCGGCGAGAAGTCGAGCACCCCCTGCATGTAGATGGTGAGGTAGAGGAAGAGCGCGAACATCCCGGCGGAGAGGCAGAAGGCCACCGCCGAGACCCCGTTGAAGGCGGGCCGGCGGAACAGCGTCAGGTCCAGCATCGGGTGGTCGCTGCGGCGCTCGATCGCGATGAACGCCGCCAGCAGGGCCGCGGCCCCGATCAGGCAGGCGAGGATCAGCGGGCTGCCCCACCCCTCCGGGTTGCCGCGGATCAGGCCGAAGATGAGGAGGAAGAGCGCCGAGGAGAAGGTGACGAGCCCCGGCACGTCGATCGGCTCGGGATCCTGGGCGGAGACGTTGACGATCTTGCGCTCGGTCAGGGCCATCGCCGCAATCCCGATCGGGACGTTGACGAAGAAGATCCACTCCCAACCGAGGCTCTCGGTGACGACGCCGCCGACCAGCGGCCCGACCGCGACCGCGCCGCCGACCGTCGCGCCCCAGACCCCGAAGGCGGTCGCCCGGTCGCGGCCGTGGAACTCCTGGCCGATCAGGGCGAGGGAGGTGGCGAACATGCCGGCGCCGCCGACGCCCTGCAGCCCGCGGGCGAGGTTGAGCAGGGTCGGGTCCTCGGCGATCCCGCAGAGGAACGAGGCGAGGGTGAAGACGCCGAACCCGATCGTGAAGACCCGCCGCCGGCCGAGCCGGTCGCCGAGCGAGCCGGCGGTGAGCAGGAAGGCGGCGAGCATCAGCGAGTAGGCGTCGACCACCCACTGCAGGCTCGAGAGGCTGGCGTCGAGTTCGCGCTGGATGTCCGGCAGGGCGACGTTGACGACGGTGACGTCGAGCAACAGCATGAACGTCGCGATCGAGACCAGGACGAGGGTCCACCACTTCCGCTCCATGGCGGAAGACCCTAGAGAAGAAGCGCGCCCGGCTTGTGCGGGTCGGCGCTAGGTTTCGACGGTGAACTCAGCGGTGAGAAGGCGGGACAGCTTGCGGAGCGAGAGACCCACCGACTTGACCACCCGGTACCGACCGGGGCTCATGTCCGCGGGCAGCCGGAAGGAGTTGCACAGACCCGTCCTCCCCGGCCCGAGAATTCCGCCCCACAGGAGCCAAAACTTGCGGCCGAGTATCTCGGGCTGCGGTTCCCAGCTCACACCGTTGAAGCGCTCGACCGAGAAGGATTCTCCGTAGGAGGCGGTCAGAGTCCCAAGGTTTTCGAGGCGGCTGAATACCCGCTGACCGGGACGAAGAGCATCGCGGGCGAGACCGAGTCTGACCTTCCAATAGGGGCGGACCACCTTGAAGAATGCCCCGAACGATCCGATCGTCTCGCCGGCGGCCGATTCGATCTGCATGTCGAAGCGATAGAAGCCACGACGGGCTTTCGGTGGCACGACTCCTATGAACGGCTGGTGGGCGGCGTCGAGGCGACCGATGAACAGCTCCTGGCCATCCACCTTCTCAAAGGCGGTGCCATTGCGATCAACCGTCCAAAGCTCGGCTCGGATGGTCCAGTCGAGTTGCACCGTGCCGCTGTAGTTGTGCTCGGAAAATCCATAGCCGAACGACCGCGGTTCCGACATCACCCGATCCCAACCGCCGTAAATGTCCACCGCGCCACGGCCGAGTTGCTTGCCCGCTTCTTCGGGTACTTCGCGCACCCGCGGCAGTGCGCGCAGACCGAAATCTTCTACAGGCTCTTTCGGTGCGCAGAACCTCGGGTTTCCATCGGCGAGCGGATCAGCCGGGTAGGCCGCGATAGCGACGTCGACAGCGAGGACGAAGGCGGCGATGGCCAATGCCAAAGCTCGAAGCAGTCTCATTCCCATGCCTTTCCCGGACTCGGCGCTAGACCGCCAGGTGTCCGAACTTCTCTCGGATGCGTCCGTAGAAACTGGTTCCCGGGAGCTGCGCGAGGTGGCTGACCGAGTCGACGAAGCTGACCTCGAGCGAGGCGCCGGCGTCGAGGTCGGCGATCTTGCCGCCGTCGACGGCGACTTCGACCGGCTCGCGGTCGGGCGCGTTGAGGACGTGGAGGACGTCGCCGGGGGCGACGACCAGCGCCCGCGCGGTCAGCGAGTGCGGCGAGATGTAGCTGACCACGTACCCCTTCACCCCCCAGGCCAGGATCGGTCCCTGGTTGGCGAGGTTGTAGCCGGTCGAGCCGGCGGGGGTCGCGGCGACGAGCCCGTCGCAGCGGACGTGGCCGACCTCCTGCCCGGCGATCCGGTAGCTGAGCTCGGCGACGCGGTCGTGGGGGCGGCGGGCGAGGGTGATGTCGTTAAGCCCGATCTCCTCCCTGTCTCCGACCTTGACCTGGAGGCCGGGCAGCGGCACCGTCTCGATCTCCCCTTCCAGCGCCCGGCGGATGCCGGCCGCGGCCTCGTCGCGCTCGACCGCGGCGAGGAAGCCGACGGTGCCGAAGTTGACGCCGAAGACGGGCACCTCCGTGTGGGCGTAGCGCCGCAGCGCGTGCAGGATTGAGCCGTCGCCGCCGAGGACCAGGCAGATCTCGGGAAGCGTGTGTTCGGCGGTGACGTCGATCCCCTCGCCGGCGGCGCCGTGCTTGCCCAGCTCGTCCTCGGTGGCGGCCAGGCGCCAGCCGAGGTCGTGGGCGACCTCGGCCGCGATCGCGACCGCTTCCGAGGCGCTCGGCGGGTGCGAGTGCGTGATCAGGGCCGCGGTCTTCACTCGTCCCTCTCGACGGCGAGGACCGCCGCCTCCAGGTCGTCGACCTCGGCTCCGAGCCCGCCGCACCAGACGAAGGTCTCGCGGTTCCCCTTCGGCCCCGGCAGGCCGGAGGAGGCGAAGCCGCGGATCGGCAGCCCGAGATCCCGGGCCGCCGCGGCGACGGCGAGGATCGCCTCGCGGCGGTCGCCGGCGTCGCGGACGACGCCGCGCCCGACCCGCTCCCGGCCGAGCTCGAACTGCGGCTTCACCATCGCCAGGATCTCGCCCCCCGGCTCCAGGCAGTCCGCCACCGCGGGCAGGACCTTGGTCAGCGAGATGAAGGAGACGTCGACGGTGGCCAGAGACGGCGCGAACGGCAGGTCGGCCGGCGTCATCTCGCGCGCGTTCAGCCGCTCGAGCACGTGCACCCGCGGGTCCTGCCGCATCCGCACGTCGAGCTGGCCGTAGGCGACGTCGGCGGCGATCACCCGCGCCGCCCCGCGCTGCAGCAGGCAGTCGGTGAAGCCCCCGGTCGAGGCGCCGACGTCGAGGCAGTCGCGGCCGTCGACGTCGATGCCGAGCGCGACTAAGGCGTTTTCGAGCTTGGTGCCGCCGCGGGAGACGTAGCGCGGGCCCTCCTCGACGATCAGGTTGGCGTCGGGCTCGACTAGCTGGCTCGGACGCAGCGCCACCGGCCCGTCCTGCCCGATCCGCACTTCGCCGGCCCGCACCGCCCCCGCCGCCGCCGAGCGCGAGGAGAAGAGGCCGCGGTCGGCCAAAACCGCGTCTATCCGGGACTTCTTCACCCGCCGAAAGCTACAGCGAGGCCCGCCGGCTGGCCATTTATTCGAGATTCAGAAACGGATGCCACATTTCCCCGAGCCGGTTACCGAATTTGATCTGGTCGTCTAGAGCAAATCGGGTAGAGAGGCCGCAGAGTCCGTCAATTGCAGGGTCTCTGTGACCCCACTCACACACAAGTCGCACATATGTTCGTACGCTGTTCAAGGATTCGCAAGAGGAAACCGATCAAGGGACAACGACAAAGACTTCAAGGCTGAACCCCGCGTCGACATATCGCCTCGCTGCTTCCCACAGCGACGCACTCGACATCAACCGGGCTCACCTACCTCCCACGGATCCACACATATATAGAGATACATATCTCTCCTCCCTGTAGTAACCCCAGAAGCGCCCCGCCTCCCCGGCGGGGCGTTTTCTGTTGTGGGGCTAATTGATGCCAGTCCGCGAAACAATGCGTTTGCCGCTCCAGCCGCAGCCATTCCAACCGACTGGAGCATCAACATGCCCGACCATGAAAGACGTAATTCAGGCCATCTCCGACCTCTTTGCGGCGATCCTCGGACGGCTCGGACATGTAGGAAGGGCGCGCGGGAGGGCCAACATCCGGGAAGACGTAGAGCTTCTTGGGCAACTGCGAGACTCACCGGAGTTGGGCTCTGACAGCACGGCATCGGCCTTCTTGGTGGATCACATCACCACTGAGGTTGCCAGATATTCGGGAGTTGAGCCGGCCCCCAAGAAACCCTGGGGTTCAGTGGTATTCGGCCTGCTCATCACGGCCGGATTGGCGTTTCTGGCCTACCGACTCAGCTCCGACGGCTTCGACTGGTTTTCGTTACCTGCCGGAGCGGGAGCGGCATTGTTCTTCGTCGTGACGGTCGAAATGTTCAGCAAGGACGATTCGGAGGACGACGACAAGAAACCGCCTGCGTCAGGTTCGTCCTAGGTTTTTACCTTTCGCAGATCGATCCTCGCCACCTTCAGCTGAAGCGCCTGGAGCCTGGAGTGCCCACGACAACCTGGAGCGCTTTCCGGGTTTTGCCCGGCGTCGACCAGCGGGACCCGCCCTGGCCCTAACCGTTCATTCGTCGATGTGCGAGCTGATAGACGGTCTTCCCACGAGAGCCCGCCGGCAGGTGCCGCGCGCCAAAAGCCAGATGGTCGAGATAGAGGCGTCCGTCTTTTCCTTTCGCGAGTTGGAAGACGAGGCCAAGAGGCCCGCCGGGCGGAGGGAGGTAGACCTTGACGCAGCCAGGGAGACTCGTTCCGTCCCGCGCTTCCTCATCGCAAGCGAAAAGGGCGTCGATGGCTTGACCCTCGCGTTCCAAGCGCGAGCGAGTTTCTTCGCCGATCCGCTTCGCACTTCCCGTTGCGTTACGAAGATCCTCATGCCAGGCCAACTCGTCGAAGGCAACGGGGGCGAAGCCCCGCTTGACCGGCACGGTTACCCCTCGCCGTCAGGCGGTCTTACGGCCCCGTACTCAGCTTCGAACTCTGCGAGAGTCGCCGGCTCATGGCCCAAGCGCTCCATGATGGCCTGAGCAGACGTATCGGGTGAAATGACAAGACGCCCATCGCTTCGAGTCTCCTCGACGACGTAGGGACCTTCTATGTCTCCGCTCAGCTTTACGTGGGGTCGCTCCACCTCTCCGATGATGCCAGAGCAGCCGGTCACACCAGGAGGCAAGTCGGATCCTCCTCTCCTCCCCCGTTACAGCCCAAAGAACCCAGCCCTCCCCGGCGGATCAAACCTCAGCATGAGCAAGGTGAAGAGGGCTAGGTGTAGTTCCTCACAACGTTGTTCATCCGGGCCTCCTTGAAGGCTGGGGGTGCGACCCACCCAGATCAAGGAGGACACCGGATGAGAATCCACGCTAACGCCCGCACCTGCCCGAACAGCCGCAAGCTGCTC
>DASTZP010000018.1:0-146849 GCA_035764245.1 Solirubrobacterales bacterium | reverse complement strand
CCGGTTGCGCGCCCTCGAACGGTTCCCTGCCTGAAGCCCGACGAGCCGTGGGCTGAGGCCCCGGGCCGGTTGGCGGCGATATCCTTCGCCACCACCGAAGATCCCGACCAGAGCAGGAGAAATGGCCGTAGATACCGCTGCCTACAGCGAGCAGACCGACATCCAGCGCGACATCACCGAGATGGTGCGCCAGTTCGTCGACGAGCAGATACTCCCCAAAGCCGAGCACTACGACCACGAGGACTCCTTCCCGGAGCCGATCGTCGAGCAGATGAAGGAGCTGGGCCTGTTCGGGGTGACGATCCCCGAGCAGTACGGCGGCATGGGGCTCGACCTGACGACCTACGCGATGATCGTCGAAGAGCTCTCGCGGGGCTGGATCTCGATCTCCGGCGTCATCAACACGCACTTCATCGGCAGCTACCTGCTGCAGAAGTTCGGCTCCGAGGAGCAGAAGCAGAAGTACCTCCCGCGCATGGCCACCGGCGAGATCCGCGCCGCCTTCTCGCTCTCCGAGCCCGAGGTCGGCTCCGACGTCCAGGGCATCAAGGCCACCGCCAAGAAGGGCGAGGACGGCAACTGGGAGCTGAACGGCCAGAAGATGTGGGTCACCAACGGCCTCGGCTCCAGCGTCGTCTTCGTGCTGATGAAGAACGACACCCAGGCCGAACCGGCCTACAAGGGGATGACCTGCTTCATCACCGAGAAGGAGCCCTGGAAGGAAACCAACGAGGGCGACTTCAAGGGCCTCAATGTTCCGCCCAAGATCAAGAAGATGGGCTACAAGGGCGTCGAGTCGACCGAGCTCGTCTACGACGGCTACAAGTGCCCGCCGGAGCGCATCCTCGGCGGCGAGGAGGCGGGGCTCGGCCAGGGCTTCGTGCAGATGATGGACGCGCTCGAGGTCGGCCGCGTCAACGTCGCCGCCCGCGGCGTCGGCATCGCCCAGCGCGCCCTCGAGCTGGCCCTCCGCTACAGCCAGGAACGGAAGACCTTCGGCAAGACGATCTCCAACCACCAGGCGATCCAGTTCAAGCTCGCCGACATGGCGACCCAGCTGGAGGCCGCCCGCCTCGTCACCCGCAAAGCGGCGCGGATGAAGGACGCCGGCGAGCGCTCTGATCTCGAGGCGGGGATGGCCAAGCTCCTCGCCTCGGAGTGCGGCAAGTACTGCGTCGAAGAAAGCTTCCGCATCCATGGCGGCTACGGCTACTCAAAGGAGTACGAGATCGAGCGGCTCTACCGCGACGCGCCGCTACTGCTGATCGGCGAGGGAACCTCGGAGATCCAGCGCATGGTGATCGGCAAGAAGCTGCTGCAGAGGCACAAGATTTGAGGGGACTAACCTAAGGACATGGCCTCGACTTCGGACCTGATCCGCACCGCCGTCGAGCGGTTTCAGGCCGAAGTCCCTGCGCTGGCGAACCTGAAGCTGGTCTTCGGGCTGGAGCTGCGGGCCAAGCACGACGTCCAGCTCTACCGGGTCGAGCTACCCGGGCCGAAGATCAGCAAAGACCTCGCGCAGGACGAGCGGGTCCTGGTCGAGATCGACCGGCCCCAGTTCAACGAGCTGGCCGAGAAAGGGACGCTGAAGAGCTACCGGCGCGCGGCCGAAACCGGCCACATCAAGGCGAACGGCGACTCCAACGTGGTCAAGCTGATCCGGCAGGTCGTGGAGAAGCAGGAGGAACGGAACCGCCTCCGCAAAGTCCACTAGAGGCGAATCAGGTTCTCCGCCTCGATCTCGCGGGTGACGCCGCGGAAGTCGATCACCAGCGGCGCCGCCGCGACGACCGCCTCGTAGTCGACGTCGGGGTGGGCGGTGACGATCGCCGCCAGGTCGCAGCCGCGCAGGGCCTCGTCCAGCTCGACCGAGGCGAGGCCGTGCCCAGGCAGCTCCGGCACGTAAGGGTCGTGGTAGGAGACCTCGGCGCCGAGGTCCTGCAGGCGACCGACGATCTTCAGCGCCGGCGATTCGCGGGTGTCGCCGACACCGCCCTTGTAGGCGACCCCGAGGACGAGGACGCGGGAGCCGTTGACCGGCTTGCGAACGCCGTTCAGCGCCCGCTCGATCCGTTCGACGCAGAAGCCGGGCTGGGCCTGGTTCACTTTCCCCGCGAGCTCGATGAACTCCGGGTAGAAGTCGAGCTGGCGGGCCCGGAAGGCGAGGTAGAAGGGGTCGACCGGGAGGCAGTGCCCCCCCATCCCGGGCCCGGGGTCGAAGCGCATGAAGCCGAAGGGCTTGGTCGAGGCCGCCTCGACCACCTCCCAGACGTCGATCCCGAGCCGGTCGCAGAGCTGGGAGAGCTCGTTGACGAGGGCGATGTTGACCGAGCGGAAGATGTTCTCCAGCAGCTTCGAGAGCTCGGCCGCCTCGGGGCTGGAGAGGACGACGACCGTGTCGCAGATCTCGCTGTAGAGCTCGCGGGCGCGCTCGGTCGAGGCCTCGGTGATGCCGCCGACCAGCTTCGGGGTGGTTCTCACCGTGTAGTCGGTGCGCCCGGGGTCGATCCGCTCGGGCGAGAAGGCGAGGTGGAAGTCACTGCCGGCGGTGAGCCCGGAGGACTCGAGGATCGGCAGCAGGCGGTCCCTGGTGGTGCCGGGATAGGTCGTCGACTCCAGCACCACCAGCTGACCCGAGCGCAGCACCCCCGCCAGCGCCGTCGCCGACTCGACCAGGTAGGTCAGGTCCGGCTCGCGGGAGTCGCTCAGCGGCGTCGGGACGCAGAGGATGACCGCGTCGCAGCTCGCCAGGTCGGCGTAGTCGCGGGTCGCCCGCAGCCGCTCGCCGAGCGGCTGCAGAGCCGAGCTCGGTACGTCCTCGATGTAGCTGCGCCGCTCGTTCAGCGCCGCCACCTTGCCGGCGTCGACGTCGAGGCCGACCACCTCGCAGCCCGCCTCGGCGAAGGCGACGGCGAGCGGCAGGCCGACGTAGCCCAAGCCGATGATCCCGATCTGCATCGCGGGCAGTCTAGATCTAGGCCTCGGATGAGATCCGCAGATAGCATCCGGCGCCGCCAAACTTCCAAGCAGACCACGCAGACGAAAGCGAGCAAATGAGCGAGACGTACGAGCTGACCACCGACCAGGCCGAGCGCGAGGCGTCCGGCGCGCACAGCTATGGCCGCTACCTCGAGGAGTTCGAGGTCGGCGCCGTTTACAAGCACTGGCCGGCGAAGACCGTGACCGAGGCCGACGACCACCTCTTCTGCCTGATCACGATGAACCACCACCCGCTGCACATCAACGACGTCTACGCCAGCGGCTCGCAGCAGGGCAAGAACGTCGTCGTCGGGCCGCTGGTCTACTCGCTGGCGCTGGGTATGTCGGTCTCCGACATCTCCGGCAAGGCGATCGCCAACCTCGCGACCGAAGAGCTCAGCCACCCGAACCCGGTCTTCCACGGCGACACCCTCTTCTGCGAGACCGAGGTCCTCGACGTGAAGCCGTCGAAATCGAAGCCCGACCGCGGCATCGTCAAGGTCCACACCCGGGTCCTCAACCAGGACGGCACCCTCGTCGCCGAGTTCAAGCGCCTGGTCCTGGTCCCGAAGAAGAACCCCGGCGAGTCGCCGGAACCGGCCGCCGACAACGTCGAGTAGCTGCTTAGTGCGCCTCTCCGCTCGCGTGAGCGGGGGGGCGTGACTCCTCGGCGAGCGAGGTGATCTCCAGCTGGCCCTGGGCGGCCGCTTCGAGCACCTCGGTCGCCTCCTGGGCGGAGCGGGCGTAGAGCTCGACCAGGAGGTGGACGACGATCTGCTCGTCGTCGTGCTTGTGGAAGCGGACGTGGGTGAAGAACTCGCGCACGCCGGCGTCGCCGAAGGCGCCGTAGGTGAGGAACTCGATCGCCTCCGGGCCCGAGCAGCTCTCGACCCGGTTCTGATCGACGGTGACGGTGCAGGAGGCGACCCAGGGGGTGCCGGCGACCATCCGCTCCCAGCGGTCTTCGATCGGGACGACGTGGTCGCCTTCGAAAGTGAGGTGGGGCTGATCGTGCATGCAGTCGAGGCACTGGACGACCGATTCCTGCACCTCGTCGACGCCTTCCGCCAGCGATCCCGACTCCGGATCGACCCGGCGGATCGCGTCGTAGTGGATCTGGATCTCGAGGTTCTGGGACCAGCAGCGGTAGCACCGCAGCCAGGCCGAACGGTCGCCGTTCAGCTCGCTCATTGACTCATTGTTGCGAGCGGAGCGGTTTGACGCGAGGCAGGCGCCCTGCCGGCCCGCCAGGGCCGGCGCTTTATGCGGCGGCGCCGGCCCCGGCGCGCTGGCCGACGAGCTCGACGATCTCGCCCATGATCCGGTTGACGTCGAAGTCCTTCGGCGTGTAGACCCCGGCCACGCCCGCCTCGCGCAGGCGCTCGGCGTCGGCGACGGGGATGATGCCGCCGACGACGACCGGCACGTCGAGGCTCTCCTCCCGCAGCAGTCGCACCACCTCGGGGATCAGCTCCAGGTGAGAGCCGGAGAGGATCGAGAGGCCGACGACGTCGACGTCCTCCTGTACGGCGGACTCGGCGATCTCCTCGGGGGTGAGGCGGATGCCCTGGTAGATGACCTCCATGCCGACGTCGCGGGCCCGTAGCGCCACCTGCTCGGCGCCGTTGGAGTGGCCGTCGAGGCCGGGCTTGCCGACGAGGATCTTGATCCGGTGGCCGATCTTCTCGGAGGTCTCGTCGACCCGGCGGCGGATCTCCTCCAGCTGCTCGCGCTCGCCCGGGGCGGAGGCGCCGTCGACCCCGGTCGGGGCGCGGTAGGCGCCGAAGACGTCGCGCATCGTCTGCGCCCACTCGCCGGTCGTCGCCCCCGCCTTGGCGGCGGCGATCGTCGCCGGCATGATGTTGACGCCGTCGTCCGCGGCGGCCTCGGCGAGATCGTCGAGGGCAGCGCGCACCGCATCCTCGTCGCGCTCGGACTTCCACTGCTCGAGCGCCTCGACCCGTTCGCGCTCGACCTCGGGGTCGGGGGTGAGGATGCCGCCGTCGGCGCCCGCCGTCAGCGGCGAGTCCTCGGTCTCGGTGAAGCTGTTCTGGCCGATTACCTTCTGCTCGCCGGTCTCGATCCGCGCCACCCGCTCGCGGTGGCTCTCGACCAAGCGCGCCTTCATGTACGGGACGGCGTTGACGGCGCCGCCGTGCTCCTCGACCACGGCCATCTCCGCCCGTGCCCCGGCGGTCAGCTCCTCGACGAGGCCGTCCATGACCATGGAGCCCTCGAAGATGTCGGGGTACTCGAGCAGGTCGGTCTCGTTCGCCAGCACCTGCTGGATTCGCAGGCTCCACTGCTGGTCCCAGGGGCGGGGGAGGCCCATCGCCTCGTTCCAGGCCGGCAGCTGGATCGCCCGCGCGCGGGCGTCGCGGCTGAGGGTGACGGCGAGCGCCTCGAGCACGATCCGCTGGATGTTGTTCTCCGGCTGCGCCTCGGTCAGGCCGAGGCTGTTGACCTGGACGCCGTAGCGGAAGCGCAGCATCTTCTCGTCGGTGACGCCGTAGCGCTCGCGCCCGATCTCCTGCCAGAGCGCGCTCATCGTCCGCAGCTTCGCGATCTCCTCGACCAGCCTGATCCCGGCGTTGACGAAGAAGGAGATGCGGCCGAAGACCTTGGGGAAGTCCGCGTCGGCGACCTGGCCGCGGGCTTTCACCTCGTCGAGGACGGCGATCCCGGTCGAGAGCGCGTAGGCGATCTCCTGCACCGGCGTCGCCCCGGCCTCCTGCAGGTGGTAGCTGCAGATGTTGGTCGGGTTCCAGCTCGGCACCTCGTTGACGCTGAAGGCGACCATGTCGGCGATCAGCCGCATCGAGGGCTCCGGCGGGAAGGCGTAGGTGCCGCGCGAGAGGTACTCCTTGATGATGTCGTTCTGCGTCGTGCCCTTCAGCGCCGAGCGGTCGACGCCGTTCTCCTCGGCGACGGTGACGTAGAGGCCGAGCAGCCAGGCCGCCGTCGCGTTGATCGTCATCGAGGTGTTCATCTCGTCGAGCGGGATGCCGTCGAAGAGTTGGTGCATGTCGCCTTTGTGGGCGACCGAGACGCCGACCTTGCCGACCTCGCCGCGGGCGAGGACGTGGTCGGGGTCGTAGCCGGTCTGCGTCGGCAGGTCGAAGGCCACCGAGAGCCCCGTCTGGCCCTTGGCCAGGTTCTTGCGGTAAAGCTCGTTGGAGCGGCGGGCGTCGGAGTGGCCGGCGTAGGTGCGCATCACCCACGGCCGGTCGGGCTGGGGAAGTCGGTGGTCGCTCATGAGTCGAATGATATTTGGATCGGCGTTCGTCCTTTCCGCGATATAGACCGTGAAAGGACGAACGCCGCATTTCATGGGGGTCGGCGCCGCATCTTTCGACCCCGGCTGTGTTTAGGCTGGCGACTCGTGAAGGGCCGATTTGCAGCCACCTTCCTCGCCGCGCTTGCCGTCGGCGCCCTCGCCTGCGCGGTCGCCGGCGGGGCGATGATCGGCATCTACCGCAACAGCATGGAGACGCTCGCCCAGCGCAGCCAGCTGGTCAAGCTCTCCGGCGCCAACTGCGCCCGCGCCGGCGCCAACGGGGCGATGCGCGTGACGCTGGGCAAAAAAACCGCTTCCTGCGCCTTTCGCACGCCGGTGCTGGGCCGCGACCTCGAGATCGCCGCAACCGAGCGCCTGCTCAGCGGCACCCCGGAGAACCTCCAGCGCAAGGCCTTCCTCGGCCTCGAGCTGCGAGCCGGGGGAGGGGCGAAGTACCAGCTGCTCGTCTTCCCGCGCCAGAAAAAGGCCCAGCTGGTCAAGGTCACGGGCGAAGGCGCGAAATACCTGGCGATCGCCAAGAACGAGAAAGCCGTGATGGGGGTCAACGAAGCCAACGTGCTGCGGCTGAGCGCCGTCAACGTCACCAGCGGTCCCGAAAAAGGACAGGCCCGTCTTTTCGCTTACGTCGGCAAGACGCTCGTCGGCGAAGCGGTCGACGACGGCGCCGGCGAGCTGACCGGCCGCAACTCGACCGTGATCGTCGGCACGATCAAGAACGGCAACGGCGTCGTCGCCAGCGTCGACGACGTCGTCGTCCGGGTGCCGAGCCCCTTCTAGTAGAACCGGAACAAACCGTCCGCCCCGTTGTTCCAGGGCCATAATCCACGAAAGATGTCCTCCAGCACGATCGAGCGTCCCCGCACCGCCGGACCCGACTCCGGCCTCGGGGGCAACTGGCGCGTGATCGTCCGCAACGACAACCACAACACCTTCGACCACGTCGCTCAGACTCTGGCGCGGGTTCTGCCGGGAGTGAGCCTCGAGCAGGGGCACCGAATTGCCGATCAAATTCACCATGGAGGACAGGCGATCGTCTGGACCGGTCCGCGTGAGCCGGCCGAGCACTACTGGGAGCAACTCGAGGGGGCGGGGCTGACGATGGCGCCGCTGGAGCGCGCGTGAGAGCGCGATCTTCGGCCGCGGCGGCGTTTGCCGCCGCCCTCGTCCTTGCCGCCCTCGTCCTGCCCGCCGGAGCGGCGGCCGAACCGCAGCTGCCGCCGGGCTTCCAGGACGAAGTCGTCTTCGACGGCCTCGAACAGCCGACCAACTTCCGTTTCGTCCCGGGGCCCGACGAACGCATCTTCGTCGCCGAGAAGCCGGGCCGGATCCTTGTCTTCGACGGTCCCGAAGACAAATCGGGAACGGTCTTCGCCGATCTCCGCACCCCCGTCTACGACAACGGCGACCGGGGCCTGCTCGGGCTCGAGCTCGACCCGAAATTCACCGAAGGCCGGCCCTACGTCTACGCGCTCTACACCTGGGACCACGTCCTCGGCCAGCCCTGGGACCCCACGGATCCCGAATACGGCGACCCGGGCGTCAGCGGCGACCCTGAATGCGAAGACCAGAACCCCAACCACAACTGCCTGGTTAGCGGCCGCCTCGTGCGGCTGACGGAAAACGCCCTCAACCCCGATCACGCGGTCGAAGAAAGCGGGCGGCCGAAAGAGGAACAGCTGCTGGAAGGCTGGTGCCAGCAGTTCTCATCCCACTCTGTCGGCGAGCTTCAATTCGGGACCGAAGGGGCGCTCTACGTCAGCGGAGGCGATGGCGCCGCCTATGAATCGATCCCTGACTACGGGCAGCTCGGCACTCCGGCCAACCCGTGCGGAGACGCTCCCACCGCGATCGGGGTGAAACCCGAGAGCAGCCCCGGCAAACCGCTTCCGAATGCGACGGGAGGAGCGCTGCGCTCGCAGAACCTCGAGCTGTTGAACGGGGCGATCCTCCGCATCGACCCCGACACCGGCGAAGCCTTCGCGGGCAACCCGCTGGAAGGGGAGACCACCGATCCGAACGCCCTGCGGACGATCGCCAAGGGCTTCCGCAACCCGTTCCGCTTCGTCTTCGACTCCGAGACCGGCGAGATCTACAGCGGCAACGTCGGCTCCTCGGAGATCGAGGAGATCGACCGCTTCGATGCGCCGCCCTCCTCGATCTTCAACTCCGGCTGGCCCTGCTACGAGGGGATCGCCCCCCAGTTCCAGTTCCGCAAACTGACCGAAGAAACCGGGCTCGCAATCTGTAAAGCGATGTACCCGCCGAACCCGAACCCGACCTCGCTGCCGCTCTTCAGCTACAGCCACAAGCAGACGGTGGTGCCGGGCGACGAATGCCCGACCCAGTCGGGGTCAGCGGTCAGCGGCCTCTCCTTCTACGAGGGAAGTCAGTTCCCGGCCAAATACAAAGGAGCGCTCTTCTTCGCCGACGCCGTTCGCGGCTGCGTCTGGGTGATGTATCCCGGTGCCGACGGCAAGCCCGATCCCTCGACGACCGAACGGTTTCTGCGGGAGGGCAACATCTACCCGGGCGTGAAGATCGCCGAAGGCCCCGACGGCTACCTCTATTACGCCGACCTCCTCAGCGAGGGCGGGATCGACGGCTCGATCCACCGCATCGCCTACAAACCGAACTCCCCGGTCGCGAAACTGGAAGCGACGAAAACCTTCGGTCTCTACGACGGCAGCAACAAATTTGAAACCGAACTCGACGCCGGCGCCTCAGTCGATCCCGACGGCAAAGCCCTCGACTACGCATGGGATCTGAACGAAGACGGGATTTTCGAGTCGCCCGACGGTGAAACCCGGGCACTGACTTTCACCAAGGCCGAACAGGAAAACCGCGAAGGTGCGGGCGAAAGCCCGAACCGCGTGATCGCGGTCAGAGTCGAAGACGACGAAGGCTTTACCAGCATCGCCCGCATCACCCTCTACCCGGGCGACAAACCGCCGACGGTGGTGATCACCGAACCGAGCGCGGGCTTCAAATGGGGAGTCGGCGACGAAGTCGACCTCAACGCTCTGGGGACCGACGCCAAAGGCAACCCGATCTTCGAGCCGCTGCCCTACTACTGGGTGACCCGCATGGCGCACTGCCCGAACCTCTCGGAACCGAATGCCTGCCATTCCCACCCGCTGCAGACCTTTTCCGGGATCAAGCACGCGGAACTGACGGCGCCGCAGCACGACTATCCCTCGTTCATCGAAGCGGTCGTCCGGGTCTCCGACAAACGCGGCCTCTCGGGCACCGCGACGATCAAAATCCAGCCCCGCACGGTCGACGTGTCGCTTTCGTCGAATCCGCCCGGGATCGAGCTCCTCGCGGGCTCCGAGACCCGGCCTTCACCCTTCTCGACTCCGGCGATCGACGGCTCCGAAATCCTCATCTCGGCCCCGCCGACTGCGGTGCTGGGCGGATACACCTACACCTTCTCCGGCTGGTCCGACGGCGGCAATCGGGAACACCCGATCAAGGTCAGCGCGGGCCAGGCGCAGTACACCGCCTCCTACACGGGGGGCCCGGCGCCTCCGCCCCCGCCGCCGAAACCGAAGGTTCCGGCGACGATTCTCGGCAAGCATCCGCCGGCAAAGACCCGCGCGCGGGTCGCCAAGTTCACCTTCAGGGCCAGCGTCGCCGACGCCAAGTTCACCTGCAAGCTCGACGGCAAGCCGAAAGCGCCTTGCCGCTCACCTAAGACCTACAAAAGGCTGAAGCCCGGCCGCCACACCTTCAAGGTCTGGGCGACGGCAGGCGGGAAGACCGACCCAACGCCGGCGAAGTTCAGCTGGAAGATCCTGCCGCCGAAGCGGTAGCTACTCGGCGGCGACGAGGATGTGCCAGGCCGGCAGCAGCGGGATGTCGTAGAGATCGATGATCGCCGCGCGGGCCTCCTCGATCTCGTCCGAGTACCAGTAGCGTTCGAAGTCGGAGCGGCTCTCCCAGACCATCGTCTGGCGAATCGCGAGCGGGTCGTCGGTGGAGCGCGTCAGCGACCAGCTCTTGGCCCCGTAGGCAGGCGCCTTCGCCGCCATCGGTTCCCAGAGGTCGAGGAAGCGGTCCGCCCGGAAGGGGGAGATGTGCCAGTCGAGAGTGCAGACCTCCATCAGGCACCCACCTCCGCCCGGATCGCGCCGGGGCCCTCCT
This sequence comes from Solirubrobacterales bacterium, assembly GCA_035764245.1. Classification (GTDB taxonomy): domain Bacteria; phylum Actinomycetota; class Thermoleophilia; order Solirubrobacterales; family 70-9; genus VAYN01. The sequence goes on along the minus strand of DASTZP010000018.1, from coordinate 136,426 downwards.
CGTGCTGGCCCTCGGTCTCGGACTCGGCGCCGACGAGGATCGCGATCTTGCCGAGGTGCTTGTTTTCGTGCATCAGCTGGTGGGCGCCCGGGACGCCGTCGAAGCCCATCGTTTCCGAGAGCACCGGCCGCACCTTGCCCTCGGCCATCAGCTGGTTCGCCTTCATGCACTCGTAGGCGTTGGCGAAGTGGGAGCCGATGATCTGCTTCTGCTTCATCCACAGGTAGCGGACGTCGAAGTCGAGCTGGTACCCCGAGGTGGCGCCGCAGATGACGACCTTGCCGAACGGCTTGACGGTGAAGACCGAGGTCGGGAAGGTGGCGCGGCCGACGTGCTCGAAGACGATGTCGGGGGCATCGCCGAGGATCCCTTTGACCTGCTTGGCGAAGGCGCGCGAGGCCTTGAAGCGCTCCTTGTCCGCGGCCGGGTCGGTGAGGTTCGCGTCGGTTCGCATCATCTCGCCGAACTCGTTGCGGTTGACGTAGTCGACGGCGCCGAGCTGCTTGATCAGCTCGCCCTTCTCGTCGGAGGAGACGACGCCGACCGCGTTGGCGCCGGCCGCCTTGCAGAGCTGGACGGCGAAGACGCCGAGGCCGCCGGCCGCGCCCCAGATGAGGACGTTGTGGCCGGCCTGCAGGTTGCACTGGTCCATCAGCATCCGGTAGGCGGTGAAGTAGGTCAGCCCGTAGGAGGAGGAGTCGACCCAGGAGAGGTTTTTCGGCTTCGGCAGCAGCTGCTGCGCCTGCACTTTGGTGAACTGGGCGAAGGAGCCCCAGGTCGTCTCGTAGCCCCAGATCCGCTGGCTCGGCGCCGCCATCGGGTCGAGGCCGTGGACCTCGACGTCCTCGTAGGAGGCCTGGTTGCAGTGGATGACGACCTCGTCGCCGACCTTCCAGCGGGTGACGCCCTCGCCGACTTTCCAGACGACACCGGAAGCGTCGGAGCCGCCGATGTGGTGGCCGAACTCGGGGTGGTCGCCGTAGCCGAAGATCGAGACCGGCTCGCCGAGCGATGCCCAGACGTTGTTGAAGTTGACGCCGGCGGCCATCACCCGCACGATCACCTCGAAGGCGCCGGGCTCGGGGACCTCGATCTGCTCGAGCTGGAAGGCGTCCTTCGGTTCGCCCTCGCGCTCCTGGCGGATCACCCACGCCGCCATCGTCTCCGGCAGCGTGCCGGGCTCAACGTCCAACTTCGAGATTGCACTGGTGTCAACGGCCAAAACCGGCTCCTCTGAGGTCGTTCAAGTTAGGAGGGCGAATCCTAGTTAAGCGCCGGGGAAGCCGTCTCTAGGCGGCTTCGGCTTCTGGGGGTTCCGAGCTCGCTTCGCGTAGCTCGGGGGCGGTGATCTCTCGCACCGTGGCCTCAACCGGCTCGGGCGCTTCGATCTCTTTTCCGGGCGCGACGCCCAGCCCCTCGACCTTGCGCAGTTGGGGCAGCAACCTGCCCTCCATTGAGCCGACTGCCGAGTTGTAGGCCTTGGTCGCGGAGGAAAGCCGACTGCCGACGGTGTCGAAGTCACTGAGGAACTTCGAGAAGCGCGCGTGCAGCGTCCCGGCCGCGCTGGCGATCTCGGCCGCCTCGGCGACCATTCGCTCCTGGCGCCAACCAAGCTCCATCGTCCGCAGCAGGCCGATCAGCGAGGTCGGGCTGACAAGGAGGACGTTGCGCTCCAAGGCGTAGTCAAAGAGCTCCGGGTCGGCGGCGAAGGCGGCGTGCAGCGCCGGCTCGTTGGGGATGAAGCAGATCACCAGATCGGGCGTCTCGCCAGGGTTGAACTGGCCCTGGTAGTCCTTCGAGCTGAGCGCGCGGACGTGCTCCCGCGCTTGGCGGGCGTGCCGCTCGAGGTGGACCCGCCGCTCCGATTCGACCTCGCTCTCCTGGGCGTCGAGGAAGGCGTCGAGCGGGACCTTCGAGTCGGCGACGAAGCTGCGCCCCTCCGGCAGCAGGAAGCGGGCATCGGGCCGCAGCCGCCCCTCTTCGGTGCGCAGCGTCGTCTGCAGCTCGAAGTCGACGTGCTCGGTCATGCCGGCGATCTCGACGCAGCGGCGCAGCTGCAGCTCCCCCCACTGGCCGCGGGTCTGCGGCTGGCGCAGCGCCTTCTTCAGGCCGGCGGTCTCGCTGTTGAGGTTGCCGATCGTCTGTCCCATCTGTTCCAGCAGCGCCCGGGTCTGGATATCGGTCTCGCCGCGGGCCTGGACCTGCTTCTCGATCCGTTCCTGCCCTTTGGCGATCCGCTCGGCCAGGCTCTTGATCTCCGCCTGGCGCTTGTCGAGCGCCTCCTCGGCCGCTTCGGTGTCCCGCTTGCGCTCTGCCTCACCGACTTTGAGGAGGTCGGCGAGCGCGCGCGAGGTCGCTTCCTGCGCGGCCTCCTGAATCGCGGGAGTCAGATCCGGCTGCTCCACCGGCTCCGGTTGGCGGTTGACGAGGACGTAGATGAGCCCGGCGGCGAGGATGACGACGGCGAGCGCGAGGACGACAGTCATGGCAGCGATGCTGACGATCACCCCAGACGCCAACCCGCAGCTGAAACGCCGCTTGCAGCGGCTTCGTCACGACCCCTCCTAGGGGAGGAGGACGTCGTTCTGGGAGGAGGCGCGGTAGGTGCCCACCGTCAGGTGGCCGGGCCGGGCGTCCGGCAGCCCCACCGCGGTGATCGTGTACGAGCCGGCCCGCAGTTCGACCGGGAAGGTGCCGGGGCTGCGGGCGAAGACCGTCTCCGTCTCCTTTTCCATGCCGGGGCCGCGGATCTTCAGTTTCGCGTCGGTCGGGGTCTGGTTGGCGGCGACGAAGGTGACGTCGAGCGGCTTCTTCGTCTTGATCGGCGGCTCGGGGTCGTTTTCGTTCTGCGGGGCCTCCTGCGTCGGTTCGGCCCGCACCCCGATCTCCAGCGGCTGCACGATCACCTCCGTGGGGCTGATCGTGACGCTGACGCGGGTCGAGACGTTCGGGCGCTGCTCGTTGGCGTGGCGGCTTTCGCCACAGGCGGCCAGCAGCACGGTCGCGCCGATCAGACCGGCAACCGCCACCGCTCTCGCTCTCCCTCGGCCCATGCGAGGCTGAATCTAGCCGAAGGGAAGGGCGACTACCTCGGCCGTAACGCCATCTTCACCTACGGCGAGGGTCGCGCCGGGCTCTGCCTCGCGGCGCAGGATCGCCAGGCCGATCGTCCCGAGGGCGGGGGAGACGGCGGCGCTGCCGACCTTCCCGATCTCCTTCTCGCCCAGCCGCAGGGCGTCGCCCCGTTGCGCCGGGCCGCTCAAGCGCAGCCCGCGCAGGTGGCGGTTCGGCTTCCCCTTGTAGTGGAGGCGGGCGACGGTCTCCTGGCCGATGTAGCAGCCCTTGGTGAAGCTGACCGCCTGCTCGACGATGCCGGCCTCGGCGGGCATCGTCTCCGTCCCCATCTCCGCCCCGAACCGGGGCCGGCCGGACTCGATGCGGAGGATCTCGGCCGCCTCGGGGGAGGCCTCGACGGCGCCGGCCGAGAGGAGGGCTTCCCGGACGAGGTCGCGCTTGCCGGCGCTGAAGATCAGGTCGACTCCGGCGGCGGCGCCGACGGCGACGCAGCGCACGCCGGAGATCGTCCTCGTCTCGCAGGCGTTCTCGGGCAGGGCGGCGGTGCCGGCCACCTCGACCGCGCGGGGGCCGATCAGGGAGGCGAGGAGGTGGTTCTCGCTCTCGTCGGCCACCTCCACCTCACGGCCGATCTTGTACATCTGCAGATGCCGCGCGGCCGCGGCCAGCCCCTCCGGCTCGAGGTCCAGCAGAAATTCCGGATCCTCGCCGGGGCGCAGGACCCGCATGTCGGCCTGCATGTGGCCCTTGCGGTCGAGCAGGGCGGCGTAGGCGCCCTCGCCGGGCCCGATCGCCTCGACGTCGTTGGTCAGCTGCCCCTGCAGGTACTCGGCGGCCTCGCTGCCCCTGACGATCAGCAGCCCGCGGTCCGGGCGCTCGACCAGCCCGCATTCCTCGCGCAGCTGGCGGTACTGGGCGTCGATCTCGACGGCGGGGGCGGTCACCCAAGGGATTTTAGGAAGACGAGATTTAGATCCATCGAAATCCGCTTTTAGATGTGTCAAAATCGCCGTCGTGTCGGATCGGCCGCAGAAGGGCATCAGCCGCAGGAGCCTGCTCGGCGGCGCCGCCCTGGCCGCGCCCGCCGTCGCCGGCCTCGCCCTGACCAGGGGCGGCGATCCCGCGGTCGCCGAGCCCACGGGCCACCCCCAGGGGAGCGGCCACGCCGGCCACTCCGAGTTCCCGCACGCGACCTTCGCCGCCGGCCGCGGCGTCGACCACCGCGCCAACGGCTTCGACCCGACCGAGCTGCTGCGCGACTTCGACTACGGCCGCACCCGCCGGCTCGCGAGCGGCCGCGTCCTGCGCGAGTGGGAGATCGTCGCCCACGATCGCGAGATCGAAGTCGCCCCCGGGGTCAAATACGAAGCCTGGACCTACAACGGCCGCGTCCCCGGCCCGACCCTGCGCGCCCGCGAGGGCGAGCTGCTGCGGGTGCGCTTCGTCAACGCCTCCGAGCACCCGCACACGATGCACTTCCACGGCCTCCACTCGGCGCTGATGGACGGGATGCCGGGGATCGGGGACAACCGCGGCGGCGGCCAGATCGAGCCCGGCGAGAGCTTCACCTACGAGTTCGACGCCTCGCCCTTCGGCCTCCACCTCTACCACTGCCACGTCGCCCCGCTCGCCGCCCACATCGCCCGCGGCCTCTACGGCGCCTTCGTCATCGACCCGAAGGAGGGGCGCCCCGAAGCCGACGAGATGGTGATGGTGATGAACGGGTTCGACACCAACTTCGACCTCGCCAACGAGGTCTACGCCGTCAACACGGTCGGCTTCCACTACGTCGACGAGCCGATCCGGGTCGCCCGCGCCGAGCCGGTCCGGATCTACCTCGTCAACGTGCTCGAGTACGACCCGATCAACTCGTTCCACGTCCACGGCAACTTCTTCCACTACTTCCCGACCGGGACCTCGCTGCAGCCGAGCGAGTTCACCGACACGGTGATCCAGGGCCAGGCCCAGCGCGGCATCCTCGAGCTCGAGTTCCCCTACGACGGCGACTACATGTTCCACGCCCACGTCAGCGAGTTCGCCGAGCTCGGCTGGTCGGGCTTCTTCCGCGTCGGCGATCCCTCGCGCCTCGAGGCCGCCACCGCCGCCTCGATGTACTGCGACCTCCCCTGGGGCAAGGGCTCCCCCGCCTGATGGAGGCGAACGCACGAGCCGAGCGGGACCTCGGCGGCGGCCTGCCCGCCTGGGCGCTGGGGCTGATCCCGCTGGCCCTGATCGCGGCGGCGATCGCCGCCTTCGCCCTGCTCGGCGGCCCCGGCCTCGGCGATCGCACCGGCCCGCCGGTGGAGGAGGTCGCGGTCGAGCGCACGGTCCTGCGCCCGGGGGAGATCGAGCTGACCCTGCGCAACGACGGCCCCGATCCCGTCGAAATCGCCCAGGTCGCGGTCAACGACGCCTACGCGCCGTTCGTCGCCGACGGCGGCCGCGAGATCGGCCGCCTCGGCTCGACCACGCTGAAGGTCGCCTACCCGTGGATCGAAGGCGAGGCCTACGAGATCTTCGTCCTCACCTCCGCCGGCGGCACCGTCGAAGCCTCGATCCCGGTCGCCTCCGAGACGCCGGAGAACGACCTCGACTTCTTCGCGCTGATGGCGCTGTTGGGCATCTACGTCGGCGTCATCCCGGTCAGCCTCGGGATGCTCTGGCTGCCGTTCCTGCGCCGGCTCGGGCCCGCCTGGATGGGCGCCCTGATCGCCTTCACCGTCGGCTTGCTCGCCTTCCTGGCGATCGACGCCGGGCTCGAGGGCCTGGAGATCGCCGCCGCGGCGCCGGCCGCCTTCGGCGGCACCGGCCTGGTCTTCGTCGGCGGCCTCGCCGCCTACCTCGTCCTCGCCGCCGTCGACGCCTACCTCGGCCAGCGCTCGCGGGCGGCAAGGGAGAGCGGTGCGGCCTCGGCCGGCGCCGCCTACCTCGCGCTCCTGGTGGCGATCGGGATCGGGCTCCACAACCTCGGCGAGGGCCTGGCGATCGGCTCCGCCTACGCCGGCGGCGCCCTCGCCCTCGGCGCCTTCCTCGTCGTCGGCTTCGCGATCCACAACACCACCGAGGGGCTGGCGATCGTCGCCCCGCTGCGCGACGCCCGCCCGACCCCGGGGCGGCTGCTCGGCCTCGGCCTGATCGCGGGTGCGCCGGCGATCCTCGGCGCCTGGATCGGCGCCGCCGCCTTCGACCCCAGCCTCGGCGCCTTCCTGTTCGGCGTCGGCGTCGGCGCGATCGCCCGCGTGATCGTGCAGATCGCGCCGGTGATGCGCGACGGCGAGGGGCGGTTGCTCTACCCCGCGAGCGTGGCCGGGATCCTGGCCGGGATCGCGGTCATGTACCTGACCGGCCTGCTGGTGTCGGTCTGATGGCGGCGGGCGAGGGCGGGCGCGGTCGCCGCGACCCCAGCACCGAGGCGATCGAGGACTATGCGAAGGCGATCTACGCAATCGCCGCCGGACGCGAGGGCCTGGTCCTCAACGGCGAGGTCGCGCAGCGGCTCGGCGTCACCCCGGCGACCGCGACCTCGATGCTGAAACGGCTCGCCGACCTCGGCCTGGTCGAGTACTTCCCCTACAAGGGGGCGAGCCTGACGCCGGCGGGGGAGAAGGTCGCGCTGGAGGTGATCCGCCACCACCGCTTGATCGAGGCCTACCTCTCCGAGGCGCTGGGGATGCCCGACGACCGGGTCCACGAGGAGGCGGAGGTGCTGGAGCACTACATCTCCGAGGAGCTGGAGGAACTGATGGCCGCCAAGCTCGGCGAACCGCGGCACGACCCGCACGGGACCCCGATCCCCGGCCCCGATCTGCTGCCGCCGACCTGGGGAGCTCGTTGACGGTCGAGCGTTCCCGCAGCCGCGAGGCCGGGGTCGAGGACGTCCTCCCGGGCGAGGCCGCGGTCGCCGTCGCAGCGCGGCGCTCGCTGGAAGGCCGCCGGCGCGGGCTGGGGCGGATCTGGCCCTTCCTCGGGCCGGCCTTCGTCGCCGCCGTCGCCTACATCGACCCCGGCAACTTCGCCACCAACATCTCCGGCGGCGCCAAGTTCGGCTACCTCCTGCTCTGGGTCGTCCTCGCCGCCAACCTGATCGCGATGCTGGTCCAGACCCAGTCGGCGAAGCTGGGGATCGCGACCGGCAAGAACCTCGCCGAGCTCTGCCGCGAGCGCTTCTCGCGCCGCACCTCGATCGGCCTCTGGCTGCAGGCCGAGTTGGTGGCGATGGCGACCGACATCGCCGAGGTCGTCGGCGCCGCCCTCGGCCTCAACCTCCTCTTCGGGATCCCGCTCTTCCCGGCGGGAATGATCGCCGGCGCCGGCGCCTTCGGGATCCTCGCCCTACAGCGGATGGGCTTCCGCCGGCTCGAGGCGGGGATCACGGTCCTGGTCGGCGTCGTCGTCGCCTCCTTCGTCTTCGAGCTCTTCGACGCCGACCCGAGCGGCAGCGAAATCGCCAAGCACCTCTTCGTCCCGGGCTTCGCGGGGACCGAGAGCGTCCTGCTGGCGACCGGGATCATCGGCGCGACGGTGATGCCGCACGTCGTCTACCTGCACTCGGCGCTGACGCAGCGGCGGATCGTCGGCCGCGACGCCGCGGAGAGGAAGCGGATCCTCGGCTTCGAGAAGGTCGACGTCGTCATCGCGCTCTCGCTCGCGGGCCTGGTCAACCTCTCGATGATGGTCGTCGCCGCGGCCCTCTTCCACGCCAGCGGCCTGACCGGGGTCGACTCGATCGACGGCGCCTACGACGGGCTGCAGACGCTCGTCTCCGACCGTGCCGCGACCGTCTTCGGGATCGCCCTGCTCGCCTCCGGGTTCGCCTCCTCCTCGGTCGGGACGATGGCGGGGCAGGTGGTGATGCAGGGCTTCATCCGCCGCCGCATCCCCCTCTTCCTGCGCCGCGCGATCACCCTGGCGCCGGCGCTGGTGGTGCTGGCGATCGGCCTCGATCCGACCGACGCCCTGGTCGGCAGCCAGGTCGTCCTCTCCTTCGGCATCCCCTTCGCGCTGGTGCCGCTGCTGCTAATCGCCGCCGACCGCGAGGTGATGGGGGACCTCGTCAACCCCCGCTGGCTCAGCGCCCTGGCCGGCTTCCTCGCCTCCCTGATCATCGCCCTCAACGCCTTCCTGCTGTTCGACCTGGCGGTTGGCTGATGCGACGGCGGGCGGAGATCGCGGTCAGCTCGGTGGTCGACGCCGGCTGCGAGCGCGTCTGGGGGCGGGTCACCGACCCCGCCGGGATCAACGACGAGCTGCGGCCGCTGCTGCGGATGACGATTCCCCGCGGGGTGGAGGACTTCGGCCTCGACGACCTTGCGCCCGGGCGGATCGGCCGCAGCTGGATCCTCCTCTTCGGCTTCCTTCCCTTCGATTACGACGACCTCGAGCTCGTCCGCGTCGAACCGGGCCGCGGCTTCCTCGAGCGCTCCTCGATGCTCTCGATGCGCCTCTGGGAACACGAACGGACGCTGGAGCCGGTCGGCGAGAACCGCTGCCGCGTCAGCGACCGCCTCGCCTGGGAGTCGCGTTTGCCGCTGCCAGGAGCATGGCTGCGCCCCCTGGTCCGCGCCGTCTTCAACCATCGCCACAGGCGGCTTCGACGCGCGTTCGCCAGTAGCTAGGCTTCGCCCGATGCCGCTCGCCGCCGACTTCCAGCAGATCCTCGCGACCCTGCCTCCCGACTGGACCGACCTCGAGGTCGACATGCGGATCGAGGACATGGCGCAGTACGTGGACACCGCCACCGCCCTCAGCCAGGTCAACGCGCAGGTCTACCAGCGGCCGACCGCGGGCGACTGGCAGTGGCGGCTGCTCGTCGCCCAGAGCTTCGGCCACGCGGCGGCGCCGGAGAGCGTCGAGGGGGTGCTCGCGAAGCTGGACGAGGCGGGCGTCACCGGCGAGCTGCGGGTCGCCGAGGTCCGCGAGGGCCGCTCCGAGGTCGTGCAGATGTGGGGCCGCCCCGAGAGCGTGCGCGAAGAGTTCCGCCAGCGCCGCTCGCTCTAGTGGCCCGCGTCCTCAGCATCTCCAACGACCTGATGCTCGGCAGCAGGGTCAGCGAGACCCTGACCGCCGCCGGGCACGAGGTCGTCGCCGCGGCGGCGCTCGAGGAGACCTCTTGGGACGGCATCGACCTGATCGTCGCCGACCTCGACGTCGAGAACCCGGAGGCCCTGGTCGGCCTGGGGATGCCGGTCCTTGGCTACTACTCGCACGTCGACGTCGACACGCGCAAGACGGCGGAAGCCGCCGGCCTCGACCTCGTGGTCCCGCGCTCCCGGATGGCCCGGGAACTACCCAGCCTGGTCGAAGGCCTGCTCGACGTCTAGCGGCTCTTCCAGCAGCCCGTGCTGGAGGTCCCACGCTGCCCAGGCGTCGAGAACGGACCTGTCGAAGGGCTGCGGACGGAGGATCGGCAGCACGGCGTCGAGCTGCGCCTGCTGTTCGGCCCGGTCGAGCTCGGGGTTGGCCGCGAGCAGGTCGTCCAGCGCCGCCTGCGGGTCCGCGGCTGCGCGCTCGTAACCACGTTCCGTCGCCGCCGCGACCGCGTTCACCAGCCCGGGCTCGTCCTCGAGGGTCCTGCGCGAGGTGGCGAGGACCAGCTCAGGGTAGGGAGGAGCGCCGAACCGGTCGACCCGGAAGACCCGGATCGGGACGCCCCGGCGGCGCAGGGCGACCCCCTCGGCGTTCCAAAAGCCGGTCGCGGCGTCGACCTTGCCCGCCGCCAGCGCCGAGACGGCGTTGAACCCGATCGTCACCCGGTCGACCGCGGCCGGGTCGCCGCCGTCGGCTTCCACCTCGGAGTCGACGACGGCTTCGTCGGAGGGCAGGCCGGTGACGCCGACCCGGTGGCCCGTCAGGTCGCGCGGGCGCTGGACGGGGCCGTCGCCGCGGGCGAGCACCGAGGCGAGCGGGCGCTGGACGATCGGGGCGACGCCGACCAGGTCGATGCCGCGCTCCCGGGCGAGGCCGAGGTCGTGGATGTCGAGGATCGCGAACTCGACCCTGCCGGCGCCGAGCAGCTTCGGGGCGTCGGTGGATTCGCCCGGCGGCTGCACCTTCAGGGCGACACCTTCGTCTTCGTAGTAGCCCCGAGCGAGCGCCGCGTAGATGCCGGAATGGACGGCGTTGGGTACGAAATCGAGCACGACGGTCGCGCCTTTCGGCGCGCCCGGTTCAGCACCGTCACCGCCGCAGCCGGCCCCGCCGGCGAGCGCGATGGCGGTCGCCAGCAGCGCGACAGCCCGACCCATATGGTCGGGAAAACTAATTCATCCATGGAATGTGAGTAAACTGCCGCCGCTTACCTGCATCCGGGAAATCGAGGAGGGAAGAAGTGCAAGAGAGAGGTCTGGCCGCATATTTGGCTGAGTTGATCGGCACGTTGCTGCTGGTCTTCTTCATTACGAGTGTCGTCGTCCTGTTCGTTTCGACCGGTGGTCAAGCGCAGTTCGGGTCTGACTTCGCCGTCGTCGGCCTCGTCCACGCATTCCTGCTCTTCGGGCTGATCGTGATGTTCGGCGTGGTCAGCGGCGGGCACTTCAACCCCGTGGTCACGCTTGCCGCGATCGTGATCCGCCGGATCCGACCGCTCGACGGCGCCATCTACATGCTGGCCCAGCTCTCGGGCGGCGTCCTCGGAGCCCTGCTGACCAAGGGCCTGCTGGAGGACGAGGGTCGCGCCACCAACTACGGAGCCCTGCAGGTCAGCGGCCTCCTTTCGGGGAACTTCTCCGGCGCGATCGTCGAGATGATCGGCACCTTCGTCCTCGTCCTCGTCATCCTCACCGCCGTCTACTCCGAGAAGAGCTTCAAGGAGTGGGCGCCGCTGGCGATCGGCACCACCCTGGGCTTCGCGGTGATGGTCTTCGGCCCGCTCACCGGCGCCGGCTTCAACCCGGCCCGCTGGTTCGGCCCCGCCCTCGTCGGCACCGAGTGGGGCGACGTCTGGCCCTTCCTCGCCGGCCCGATCGTCGGCTCGCTCCTGGCGGCCGCGGTCTACCGCTTCGTCCTGGAGCCGGGCGGGTTGCCGCCGACCGAACCGCCGGAGCACGTGCGGCCGCCGGTCCCGAAACGGGCGACTCCGACCAGCGACGAGCCCGCCCGCTAAGCCGGCAGCTCAAGCGGATTAGTTCTCGAGGCGTCACCCGAGAGGGTGGCGCCTCTTTTTCGTAGGTCGGTCGGCCAGGCTGGCGGGTGCAGTAGCTTGGGCGGCGTGCGCCGGGTCACCTTCTCCCGCAACTTCACCCTTTCGCTCTCCCGCACCTGCCAGTGCTACTGCAAGTACTGCGCGTTCGCGACGCACCAGGCCCACGTGCACGCGCCGGAGGACGTCGAACGCCAGCTCGACGAGGCGCTGAAACGGAACGCCAAGGAGCTGCTGGTACTCACGGGGGAGCGGCCCGAGGTGAACCCGGTCGTCGCCGAGCGGCTCGCGGCCTGGGGCCACGAGGACTTCACGTCCTACGTCGTCTGGGCCTGCGAACGGGCCCTGGAGCGCGGCATGCTCCCGCACACCAACATCGGCGTTCTTGACAAGCGCGACCTGGCGCGCTTGCGGGAGGTGACTGCTTCGCAGGGCCTGATGCTGGAGAGCACCTCAGAGCGCCTCATGGACACCGTCCACGCTGGCTCTCCGACGAAGCACCCCGCAGCTCGCCTCGCCACCATCGAAGCCGCAGGCGAACTGAAGATCCCCTTCACCAGCGGCATCCTCGTCGGCATCGGCGAGACCCCGGAGGAGCGCGTCGAGGCACTGGAGGCCTTGGCCGCCAGTCACGCCCGCCACGGCCACCTGCAGGAGGTGATCCTCCAGAACTTCGTTCCCCACCCGCGCTACTACGGGGCCGAGGTGGCTGAGATCGCGGATGAGGCTTCGCGTGAGCGTTGGGGGGGCGACGGGGGTACCCCCTCCGGACACATCTCGCCTATGGCTCATGTACATAGTCCGGAGGGGGTACCCCCGTCGCCCCTGCCGGGCTGGGCGAGCCCTGTCGGTATCGACGAGATCAAGCGACTGATTTCCGAGTGCCAGCGGCTGATGCCGGACGTGGGAGTGCAGGTGCCGCCGAACTTGAGCGAGTTCTGGCCCGAGTTGGTTGAGGCTGGCGCCACGGATCTGGGTGGCCTGTCGGCGAACGGAGACCACATTTCTCCCGAGGAGCCATTCCCCAGCCCCCATCAGGTCCGCAAGGAGCTGGCGCCGCGGGGTTATGCGCTGACCGAGCGGCTGTGCGTCTACCCGCAGTACATGGATCCGGAGTGGATGGAGCAGGGGGTGCTGGACGTGATCAAGCTGAAGTACTGGTCCTTCATCCCCAGGAAAGGGTCGGGTCGCAGAAGCGAGGAGAAGATCGCGCCGGACATCGCCGGCAGAGCGATCGCCAAGGGCCGCGAGGGACAGGAGCTGACGGAGGACGAGCTGACGGCGCTGTTCGCCGAGACCCGTCCCGAGGTGATCGAGGAGATGCGGGTCGCGGCGGACGAGCTGAGGGCGGAGTTGGCCGGCGACCGGGTCACCTTCGTCGTCAACCGCAACGTCAACTTCACCAACGTCTGCGTCGTCGGCTGCGCCTTCTGCGGGTTCGGGCAGGGCCGGCGCTCGCCGGACGCCTACGAAGTCAGCGAGGAGGACTTCGCGGCCCGGATTGAGGAGGCGGTCGCGTTCGGGGCGACCGAGCTCTGCATGCAGGGCGGCATCCACCCCGACCTCAGCCTCGAGGAGTACGGGCGCTGGTTGCGCCTCGCCAAGGAGGTCGCCCCGCAGCTGCACCTGCACGCCTACTCGCCGATGGAGATCAACTGGGCCTGCGAGCGCTCGGGCAAGCAGCCCGACGAGGTCTTCGAGTACCTGCTGCAGCAGGGGCTCGGCTCCACTCCCGGGACCGCGGCCGAGGTGCTCGACGATGGCGTCCGCCAGCGGATCTCGCCCAACAAGCTCCCGGCCGGCCGCTGGGTGGAGATCATCGAAGCCTCCCATCGCGCCGGGCTGCGCTCGACCTCGACCGTGATGTTCGGCCACATCGAGGAGCCGCGCGAGCTCGCCCGCCACATGCGCGTCGTCCGCGCCCTGCAGGAACGGACCGGCGGCATCACCGAGTTCGTCCCGCTCAGCTTCATCCCTTTCAACACGCTGCTCGGTCGCACCCACGGGATCGAGGAGATCTCGATGCGGGAGAACCTCAAGCACACCGCCGCCTTCCGCCTCGCGCTCGGCCGCATGATCCCGAACCTGCAGGCGAGTTGGGTGAAGATGGGGCTGGAGGGGGCGACCGAGGCGCTGCGCTGGGGTGTCAACGACCTCGGCGGCACGCTGATGGAGGAGAACATCAGCCGCATGGCCGGCTCCCAGCACGGGGTGCGGCTGGAGCCCGAGCAGCTGATCGCCGCGGCGCGGGCCGCGGGGCGCGAACCGGCGCAGCGGACGACGCTGTACGAGATCATCGAGACCTATGCGAGCGATGGTCCTCGAGAGGCAGCGGCAGCCGCTCCGGCCGGCTGAGCTGCCCGAGCCCGAGCCCGCCCCCGGCCAGGTCCAGATCGACGTCCGCGCCTGCGGCGTCTGCCGCACCGACCTCCACATCCTCGACGGCGACCTCACCGAGCCGAAGCTGCCGGTGGTGATGGGCCACCAGATCGTCGGCGTCGTGCGCGCGGCGGGGGAGGGGATCGAGCGGTTCGCGCCCGGCGACCGCGTCGGCGTCCCCTGGCTGGGCTGGACCTGCGGCGAGTGCCGCTACTGCCGCAGCGGCCGCGAGAACCTCTGCGACCGCGCCAGGTTCACCGGCTACCACCTCGACGGCGGCTACGCCGAGGTGGCGGTCGCCGACGCCCGCTTCTGCTTCTCGCTCCCGCCGGGCATGTCCGACCTGGAGGCGGCGCCGCTGCTGTGCGCGGGCCTGATCGGGTACCGGGCCCTGCGCCTGGTCGGCGAGGCGGAGCGCATCGGCTTCTACGGGTTCGGCGCCGCCGCGCACGTCCTCTGCCAGGTCGCCGCGCACCAGGGTCGGCGCGTCTTCGCCTTCACCAGGGAGGGGGACGCCGAGACGCAGGCGTTCGCGCGCGAGTTGGGCGCGGAGTGGGCGGGCTCCTCGGAGGAGGCGCCGCCGGAGGAGCTCGACGGCGCGATCGTCTTCGCGCCGGTGGGGGCGCTGATGACGGCAGCGCTGCGGGCCAGCGCCAAGGGCGCGCGGATCATCAGCGCCGGCATCCACATGAGCGACATCCCGTCCTTTCCCTACGCGGAGCTGTGGGGGGAGCGCTCGCTGGGCTCGGTCGCCAACCTGACCCGGCGCGACGGCGAGGAGCTTCTCGCCCTGGCGCCGCAGGTGCCGGTGCGGACCGAGGTCGAGGTCTATCCGCTGGAGGCGGCGAATCAGGCGCTTGCCGACCTTCGCGCCGGCCGCATCCACGGCGCCGCGGTTCTATCCGTCGCCGGTTCGGGTAGCTGAACGGCATCAACCAAGCCCAGGAAGGGATGCTATGAGCGACGAGATTCGCAACAAGGACGACGCCAAGGGGCGCGTCAAGGAGGCCGCCGGATCGCTGACCGGCGATGACGAGCTGAAGCGCGAAGGCAAGGTCGACAAGGCCACCGGTGCCGTCAAGGACGGGGCCGAGAAGGTGTCGGACAAGGTCAAGGACGCGGTCGGCAAGGACCGGGACCGGGACTAGTCAGACCGCCTCAGCGGAACAGGTCTTCGCCGGGGGGGCGACGGAGGGCGGCGGCGCCGGGGCCGTCCTCCGCTTTCACGTAGCGGCCGACGCCGCGGACGACGGCGGCCGGGACGCCGGAGTCCTTGACCCGGACGAGGTCGGCCGCGGCGGCGACCTCGTCGGCGATCGCGATCACGGTCGCCGACAGCTCCCGTCCGCTCGCGTCGTCGCGGCCGCGCCAGTCGTCGAGGGGCGCGAGGCCGGCGCAGCCGATCGCGACCTCGGCCTGGCCGAGGCGCCAGGCGCGCCCGAAGCTGTCGGCGATGACGACTGCGGGAGGGAGGGCCCGGGGGTGGGGGTCGGCGGACAACTGCGGGGAGGGTCCGGCGACCCCCACCCCCGGGCCCTCGATCGCGGTCTGGAGTTCGGAGCGGATGGTTCGGGCGGAAGCGTCGGGGTCCGCCGGTAGGAGGCAGACGGTGTCGTCTTCGGGAAGGTTCGAGCTGTCGATGCCGGCGTTGGCGCAGACGAAGCCTTGGTGGGTTTCCGTGATGAGGACCCGGTCCTCCCGCAGGATCTCCCGGCTCTCGGAGAGGATCAGCTCCACGAGCTCCGCTTCCTTGCTCAGCTTCTTTGCCAGCTCGATTGCCTTCTCGGAGGGCTCGACATCAGCTAGGCGCCGCACCCGCCCCTCGGCCTTCGAGACGATCTTCTGGGAGATCACGACGATGTCGCCGGCTTGAAGCTCCGCTCGCTCGGCGATCAGCTCGCCTACCTTCATCCCCTCCGTCACCTCGGGCAGCCCCTCGACGGGGAGGACCCGGAGCTCGGTCATATGCCGAGTGCCTTGGCGGTCCGGCGCGCCCGCTTCGGCTGTTTCGCGAGCTCCCGCGTCAGCGCGATCACGTCGGCCGGCGTGTCGAGGTCTAGTTCGATCGAGGGCAGTTCCTCGATCCCGAACGGGATCCCCGCCCGGCGCGCCGCCTCCACGTGGCGGTCCCTGCTCCCCTCGCCGAAGGCAGGGACGATCGCGTCCGGCGGGCTCAGCAGCAGGGCGTTGGTCCCGGTCCCGTGCCGGTCGGGGACGATGCCGACGTAGCGGCCCGGGACGGCAGTGAGAAGGCGGTCGAGCTCCCGCGGGTCGAGAAGCGGGCAGTCGCCGGCGAGAAGGACGACCCGCTCGGCGCCCTCGACTTCGGCCCGGGCGATCCCCGCCAGGGCGGCCTCGCTGTGCCCAGCATCCTCGGGGTCGGGGACGACCTCGGCCCCGGCCCCGGCCGCCAGCTCCTGCGCGACCGGGTCGCCGCTGACGACGATCAGGCGGTCGATTCCGCGGGCGGCCCCGATCGCGTCGAGGACGTCGGCGACCATCGCCCCGGCCAGCTCGCGCCGCCGCTCGGCGTCGATGCCGGCGGCGAGGCGCTGCTTGGCGTCTTCGAAGCGCTTGACGGGAAGTACGGCGGTGGCGTTCAACTCTGGCCGAGAGTAGCGGCGTAGTCGAGCACGGTCCGGGCGAGGCGGACGCGTCCCGCGGCCCCCTCCATCAGGGTCGGGGCCGCCAGGGTCTCGACCTCCGTCGGCGGCGGATCCGGGTCGCCCTCGTCGACGACCATCGCCTCGATCAGTCCAGCGTAGAGGGAGGCGACGCCGGCGGCGGTGGTCGGGCGGCCGATCCCTTCCATAAAGCGGTCGGTCGGCCCCTTGACGACGGCACCGGCGACGTAGGGGCTGACGGCGAGGACCGGGGCGGGAGAGGCGGCGATCGCCTCGCGCATGCCGGGGATCGCCAGGATCGGGCCGATGCTGATCACCGGGTTCGAGGGCCCGATCACGATCGCCTCGGCCTCGGCGATTGCCTCCAGTACCTCCGGCGTCGGCTCGGCTGCCTCGATCCCCTCGAGCTGCACGCCTTGGACCGGTGCCTCGCCGCGGTCGAGGATCAGGTACTCCTGCAGGCCCCGCGTCCCGGCGGGAGTGGTCACCTGCGTGCGGACCGGGGTGTCGGCCATCGGCAGCACCCGCGCCTCGACCCCGAGCGCGCGGGCGATCTGCGCCTGGGCGTCCGTCGGCCGGCCGCCCTCGTCGAGGAACTGACGCCGGTAGAGACAGGCGGCGAGGTCGCGGTCGGAGAGCCCGAACCAGCTGGGGGCGCCGAGCCGCTGCAGCCGCTCGAAGACGGTGAAGGTGTCCTCGCGGATGCCCCAGCCGCGCTCGGCGTCGATTTCGCCGTTGAGCCAGTAGGTGACGAGGTCGGGGTCGGGGGAGACGTGGACCCCGAGTGCCTCGACGTCGTCGCCGGTGTTGGCGATCACCGCGAGATCGGAGCCGATCTCCTCCTGCATCCCGGCGGCGAGCTTGGCGCCGCCGGTGCCGCCGGCGAGGAGGGCGACGCGCATCGGCGCTAAGCCCAGTGGTCGGCGTCGGGAAGGCCGGTGAGACGGATCCCGGCGTGCACCTTGTAGCGGGTGTTGACCGAGATCAGCATCGGGGTGAGCTGCTCGACGATCCGCGCAATCTCCAGGGCGCCGGCGTTGACGGCGCGGAGGCCGGGGATCAGCTCGATCAGGCGGGCGACGCGCGCCTTGTCGGCCTTTTTGTCGCCGCAGACGAGGATGTCCTCGCCCAGCTCCGCGTCAAGGTCGGCGAGGGTGGGGGCGCCGACGGTGTGCAGGGCGGAGACGACGGTGACCCCGTCGGGGACCATCTCCTGCGCCTGCTGGGCGGCCGAGCCCTGCCAGACGCCGAGCGAGCGCGTCGCCTTGCCGCTGACGGCGGCGGCGAGGGGGACGGTGCAGTCGACGAGGATCTGCCCCGGCCGCAGCGCCTCGCGCAGGTTGTTGAGGTTCTCCGACTGAGCCCGGAAGGGGACGGTGAGGAAGACGATCTCACCCTTGGTCGCCGCCGCGGCGTTCTCTAGGCCGGTGGCGTCGGCGTCGGGAACGTCGGCGCGGACCTTCGCCGCCGCCTCCTCGGCTCGCTCGGCGGCACGGGAGCCGAGCACGACCGGGACCCCGGCCTTGGCCCAGCGCCGCGCCAGGCCGGCGCCGAGGGCGCCGGTGCCGCCGATGATCGGGATCGGTTCGCTGCCCGGGGTCAAGGCCGCGCAGTCTATGCTGCTCGGCGCATGAGGCTCGAGGGACGCAAGGCGCTGGTGACCGGCGGGGCGAGCGGGATCGGCGCCGCCACCGCGGCTCGCCTGGCTGCCGAGGGCGCCGAGGTCTGGGTCGGCGACATCGACCTCGAGGGCGCGGAGAAGGTCGCGGCGGAGATCGCCGGCCACGCCGTCGCCCTCGACGTCACCGACCTCGAGGCGGCCCGGGAGGCGGTCGCCGCCGTCGGCGAGCCGGACGTTCTGGTCAACAACGCCGGCATGGACAACTTCGGCTTCTTCGTCTACGTCACCCAGGAGCAGTGGCGGCAGACGCTGGACATCAACCTCGGCGGGACGATGAACTGCACCCACGCGGCGCTGCCGGGGATGCAGGAGCGCGGCTACGGCCGCATCGTCAACATCTCCTCCGAGGCCGGGCGCGTCGGCTCCAAGGGCTCGGCCGCCTACAGCGCCGCCAAGGCAGGCGTCATCGGCTTCACCAAGGCGATCGCCCGCGAGGCCGCCCGCTACGGCGTCACCGCCAACGCGATCGCCCCCGGCCCGATCGAGACCCCCCTCCTGATGGGCGCCAAGGAGTTCGGCGAGATCGGCGAGAAAGTGATCGAGACGATGCGCGCCTCCACCCAAATGGGCCGCCTAGGGCAGCCCGAGGAGGTAGCCGCAGCAGTGGCCTTCCTCGCCTCCGACGACGCCAGCTACGTAACGGGCGAGACGCTCGGCGTAAGCGGCGGCCTCGGCATGGTCTAGGCAACCGCGGCCAAAACAGGCTGGGTAGGGGGGAGAGAAGCCGGCGATTGATGACTTAACGTCGCTATGGCGACATCAACTCATCAATCGTCGGATAAGCGGCGCGAGGAGCGGACTCGGATGGCGCGTGAGGCGTGGGATCTGGCGCGCAATCAGCACGGGATCATCTCGAGCGATCAGCTGCGCAGCATCGGATATACGCCTCAGGCCATTCATCACCGAATCAGGACGGGACGGCTTTACCCGCTGCACCGCGGGGTCTATTCAGTGGGGCGTCCACAAGTCACGGACCACGGTCGCTGGATGGCAGCTGTTGTGGCCTGTCGCTGTGAAGCCGTACTGAGTCATTCGAGCGCTGCCGCCCTGTGGCGCATGGGAGCCGAGAAGCGCGGCCTGGTCGAGCTTTCCCTACCCAGCCTCTCCTTTCGACGCCGCCCAGGTCTTCTCATCCACCGCCGACCGTCTCTTCGCACCACAGACACCACCACCGAGTACGGAATCCGCGTCACGACTCCCATCCAGACCCTGATCGACCTCACCCCTCGCCTCGACCGCCCCGGCATCGAGCGGGCCATCAACGAGGCGGACAAATACAACCTCGTCACCCCGCCGGCACTGCGTCGCGCCCTGGACGAGCGCGTCGGTGAGCCGGGCGTTGCGGCGCTCCGGCAGATCCTCGACCGGCGCACCTTCCGCCTCACCAAGGAGGAGCTCGAACGGCGCTTCCTGCCGCTTGCCGGCAAGGCCGGCCTGCCGGTCCCACTCACCGGTCAGTTCGTCAACGGCTTCGAGGTCGACTTCTACTGGCCGGACCTCGGCCTGGTCGTCGAGACCGACGGGCTCCGCTACCACCGCACGCCGGCCGAGCAGGCTCGGGATCGGCTACGGGACCAGACCCACACCGCCGCCGGACTCACCCAGCTGCGGTTCACGCACGAGCAGGTGCGCTACGAACCGGAGCACGTGCTCTCGATCCTCGCTCAGACGGCGAGCCGCCTGGCCATCTCGACGAAGTAGTCGAGCGAGCGTGGGTTGGCGAGGGAGTCGCGGCTGGCCGCCTTCTCCACCGGCGTCCCCATCAGGATCTTCTTCACCGGCACCTCCAGCACCTTGCCGCTGAGGGTCCGGGGTACCTCGTCGATCGCGAAGACCTCGTCGGGGACGTGGCGGGGCGAGCACTGCTCGCGCACGCGCCGGGCGATCTCCTTCGGCAGCCCCTCGTCGAGCCGGTCCCCGTCGCGCATCACCACGAACAGCGGCATCCAGCCGTCGGTCCCCGGGCGGGGCACGTCGACGACGAGCGCGTCGACGATCTCCTCGATCCCCAGGACCGCGCGATAGATCTCCGCCGTCCCCATGCGGATGCCGCCGCGGTTGATCGTCGAGTCGGAGCGGCCGTAGATGATCGCCGTTCCGCGCCGGGTCAGTTCGATCCAGTCGCCGTGGCGCCAGACGCCTGGGTACATCTCGAAGTAGCTCTCGCGGTAGCGGCTGCCGTCCTCGTCGCCCCAGAAGCGGATCGGCATCGAGGGCATCGGCTCGGTCACCACCAGCTCGCCGACCTCCTCGACCACCGGCTCGCCCTCCTCGTCCCAGGCCTCGACCGCGGCGCCGAGCGCCCGCGCCTGGATCTCGCCGCGGTAGACGGGCAGGGTCGCGACGCCGCCGACGAAGGCGGTGCAGAGGTCGGTACCGCCGCTGGTAGAGAACAGCCAGGTGTCCTTGCCGATGTGCTCGTAGATCCAGTCGAAGCCCTCTGGGGAGAGGGGGGACCCGGTCGACCCGATCGCCTGCAGCGCACTGAGGTCGCGACCCGCCCCCGGCTCGACCCCGGCCTTCATGCAGGCGCCGATGAAGGCGGCGCTGGTGCCGAACATCGTCACCTCCGCGCGCTCGGCCAGGTCCCACAGCGTGCCCATGTCGGGATGGCCGGGGTTGCCGTCGTAGAGGACGATCGCCGATTCGGTCAGCAGCCCGGAGACGAGGAAGTTCCACATCATCCACCCAGTCGTGGTGAACCAGAAGAGGCGGTCGCCGGGATGGGCGTCGACGTGGAGGTTGAGCTTCTTCAGATGCTCGAGCAGGATCCCGCCCTGCCCTTGGACGATCGCCTTCGGCAGGCCGGTGGTGCCGGAGGAATAGAGGACCCAGAGCGGATGGTCGAAGGGGACGCGCTCGAACTCGAGCGGGGCGCCCTCGCCCGCGGCCAGCAGCTCCCCCCAGCCGGTCGCGTCGCGCAGCGCCGAGATGTCGGGCTCGGCGGCGAGGTAGGGGAGGACGACGGTCTGCCGCAGGCTCGGCATCGCCTCCTGCAGGTGGGAGACGACGTCGCGCCGGTCGAAGTCCTTGCCGCCGTAGCGATAGCCGTCGACCGCGAAGAGGACCTTCGGCTCGATCTGGGCGAAGCGGTCGACGACGCTGGCGGGGCCGAAGTCCGGCGAGCAGCTCGACCAGACGGCGCCGATCGAGGCGGTGGCGAGGAAGGCGACGGTCGCCTCCGGGATGTTCGGCAGATAGGCGACGACGCGGTCGCCGCGCTCGACCCCGAGCCGGCGCAGGCCGGCGGCGGTCGCCGCGACCTGGTGGCGCAGCTCACCCCAGGTCAGCTCGCCGAGGTCGCGCAGCTCTGAGGCGTGGAGGATCGCGACCTCGCCGTCGTCCTTGCCGGCGAAGACGTGCTCGGCATAGTTCAGGCGCGTCTCCGGGAACCAGCGCGCGCCGGGCATATCGCGGGAGGCGAGGACGGGCGAGGGCTCGCCGTCGGCCCGCACCTCGAAGAAGTCCCAGATCGCCGACCAGAAGCCCTCGAAGTCGTCGACCGACCACTGCCACAGCTCCCCGTAGCCGTCGAAGGAGAGGCCGCGCTCGCGCTCCAGCCAGCGCATGAACCCGGCCAGCCGCGAGCGCTCGACCAGCTCGGCCGACGGCTCCCAGAGCAGCTCCCCCGATCCCGCGTTCACGGGGTCACCCTAAATGCCGGAGGTGGGATTCGAACCCACAAGCCCGCAAGGGCAATCGATTTTGAGTCGATCGCGTATGCCAGTTCCGCCACTCCGGCGCCCACGGAAAGATAGAGGCGCGGCGGAGACGCGGGACTAAGCCGGCTGGGGCGAGGCGCCGGCGCCGTAGTCCTCGCCCGAGCCGATCGGGCGCTCCTCCTCGACGTGCCACTCCTGGTTGAAGGCGTAGAGCGAGGCGGCGATGAGGGCGATCTGCAGGAGGCCGAGGACGATCACCAGCAGGCCGATCAGCGAGGAGGGGAGGATCGCCTCGTCGAAGCCGGCGCGGTCGCGGTTGAACCAGCTTTCGGCGCCGACCGCGCAGAAGATCGCGAGGATCATCGAGAGCGCCGCCGCCACCGGCAGGATGCCGCGGTTCCAGCGGGCGACCAAAAAGGCGAAGAAGGCGTAGAGGATCGCGTAGATCGCGCAGACGATTCCCATCCCGCCGCCGCCCTTGAGCAGCGACCAGCCACCGATCGTGATCAGCGCCGCGACAGCGGCCGTCGCAGCCAGCAGCAGCACGACGACGAACTTGGTCGTGACCGAACCGGCTTTTTCCCTGTTCGGGCGCCACAGTTCGTAACCAGGCCTCACCTCTCCTACTGCCACCGCCCGATCATAGAATCTGCAAGCGACGCAGCGGCGTTGGCCGCTCGTTAAGGCCCTGTCGGGCCGGCCACGCGGGCGTGGCGGAATTTGGCAGACGCGCCAGGTTTAGGTCCTGGTGATCGAAAGATCGTGGGGGTTCAAGTCCCTCCGCCCGCACTCTCTCGTTACGATCCGTCCCCTGGGGCACTGGCCAAACTGGCTAAGGCACCGGTCTCCAAAACCGGCGATTCTAGGTTCGAGTCCTAGGTGCCCCGTGTTCAGCCCTGCTGATACCGCTTCGGTCGAGGCGTCTCTGACTGGAGGAGGTTCCCGGCCGCCCCAGGCTTGCGGCCGGGAACTGTTCTCATGCCTCAGTCAAAGCGCCTGGACCTGGCTTTCAGGCCCCCTTTCCCACGGCAACACTCGGGGCGATTCTCTGCGTCGAGATCTGCATGTTGCTCACCTCCTCTCCTGGCGATAACCACGGTGGAGAGGATTACATTGGTGGAGGACGCTCCACTAACAAGGTGTCCACTTTCCCTTCCCAAACCTTCAGCGAAGGATTAGGATCAAGCACTCAAGACTTCGAAAGGAAACCTCGTGGCAACCAGAGCCGAGCGCCGGCAGGTAACTCAAAACCGACTGAAGGCGATGCAGCATCCGCTTCGCGCCGAAGTCTTCAGGCTGATTCGTGAATCACCTGGCCCGGTCAGCCCGGCCGAAGTCGCGCGTGAGCTCGAAGCCGATGTTCCCTCCGTCAGCTACCACGTGCGGAAGCTTGGCGAGTACGACTGCGTCGAAGAAGTTGAGAACCGCCCCGTCCGCGGGGTGATCGAGCATTTCTACCGCGCGACCGAGCAGCAACGGCTCGACCTCGAGGAGTGGGCCGAGCTCGCGGAGGCCGAGCCCGAAGTGGCAGAGGTCCTGACCGACGAATTCATGCAGACCATCGTCGACGACTACACCGCATCACGCCGCGCTTCCATCGTGGGGAGGGATGAGCGGTTCGCGATCACCCGCAACCCCCTTTTGCTGGATGAGGAAGGCCTCGATGAAGCTCTGGAGGCGGTGGCCGCCTACGAAGCGAAGATGGCGGAGATCGCCGCGCGTAGCGCCGCCCGGCTCGACGCTGAGGACCCGGGAGTTCCCGTTTCCTCTTCGATCGTCCTCTTCAAGATGCCGACGCGGCGATTCGGCTCCCGCTAACGCGAAACGCCTGCGGCCTTTACCCGACTGCCGCGATGTGGATGGTTTTGCTGTCCCGGCTTTCATCGATTCGGTCGTCGATGATCACCTGCCAGTTCTCCTCCCGCTGACCGAGGGCGACGAGGGGGCGAAGCCCCACGGCTCTTAGCGCCTCCTCCACTTCCTCCGGTGCCCAATGCCGCTGTCGGTGGATGTTCGGCTTGACGTCCTGTCCACTGAGACGCGCCTCGTAGATGACGCCGCGTTCGACCTTATTGCTGAGGCCGTGCCAGTCCCAGCCCCTGGCGCTCATCTCCTCGGACTTGCCGGAGGCGAAGCTTTCCCGGAACCAGAGGAGTGTGTTGGCGTCGAAGACGACCAGGCCGTCGGGGCTGAGGTTGCGGCGGACGCCGGCGAAGGCGCGCTCGAGGTCTCCGTCCTCGGTCAGGTAGTTGACGACCTCGTTGAGCAAGAGGACGAGTTGAAATCCCTCGCCTACGGCACTATCGGGAGTGGGCGCGATCGCCTCGAGCTCTCGAGCGTCCGCGTGGACCAGCTGCACTCGCTCGCCGAATTTCTCCGCCGCCCGCGCCAGCATCCCTGCTGAGCCGTCGCATCCGACCACCTGCCAGCCGCGGTCGAGTAGGGGCTCAAAGGCGCGGCCGGTGCCGCAGCCGATGTCGAGAGCGGACCCTCGTTGCAGGCCGTGCTTCTCGAGCTCGGGCAGCAGCACTTCCCCCAGCCACAGCTCGTAGTTGTTGGCCGAGGTGAACTCGTCGTAGACCGGCGCGAGCCGGTCGTATGCCTCCTGTGCCGATTCCCGGTCGGCCATGCGGCAACAATAGTCCCGCGAGAACTGGAAAATCGGCGATGGGGGGCGGCGTGACGACGAGGGTGACAGTGAGGTGGATCGTCGAGCTCGGCATCGTCGATGTCGACCGGGTCGCGCCGCTGTTCAAGCAGCTGGTCGCCTTCCACCGTGAGGTCGTCGAGGGGGCCTGGCCGGTGCGCTCGGAGGCGTCGCCCCTGCGGCGCGCGGGCAGGGGGTGGGTTCGCGCTTGATCGAGGCCTGTCGCGAGCGCCTGCGGGAGGAGGGGATAACCCACTGGGGGGTCGCTGTGGTCGAGGCCAACGCGGACGCGACCCGGCTGTACGAGCGGGTCGGCTTCCGCTCGTTCTACCGGCAGCTGCTGGCCGAGGTCTAGACGTCGAGGGCTGCCGGGCGCGGCGCCGCGGGACGGATCTCGAGGCCGTCGGCGAGGGTGAAGAAGGCCGCCGCGAAGGGGCTCGCGGCCGTCGCCTCGCGCACCCGCTCCCAGTCGATCTGCTCGCGCAGCGAGCGGGTGATCAGGATCAGGTCGCCGTAGTCGACGCTGTGCTCGTCGAGCGCCA
Organism: Solirubrobacterales bacterium; assembly: GCA_035764245.1. GTDB lineage: Bacteria > Actinomycetota > Thermoleophilia > Solirubrobacterales > 70-9 > VAYN01. Next base: position 111,679 of record DASTZP010000018.1, on the reverse strand, counting down.
TCAGCTTGGTGATGAGGATGTCGTTGAGGTTCATCACCCGCATCTGCATCGCCATCACGCTCAGCTCCTCGCCGCGGGCGATCGCCTCGTCGTCGATCCGCATCCCCGACGGTTCGTAGATCAGGTCGACGAGGATCTTGCCGTCATAGGCCTTCAGCAGCCACTGCTCGGGCGGGGACTCGGGCCGCATGCCGGCCTCGGCGAGCGCGTCCTGGGCCCGCTGGGCGTCCTCCGGCTTCAGCATCAGGTCGATGTCGTTGCTGGAGGGCGGCCCGCCGCGGGCCCAGCATCCGAGCCCGCCGCCGAGCAGGAACGGGATCCCCTCCGCCTGCAGGACGGCGGCCGCCCGTTTGAGGCTGTCGGTCAGCTCCTCCGCCACCTCGCTCTTGCCCAGGTTCTCGGCCACGCTCCCTTTCGGTGCCCCGCGCGGCGGCCCGATAAACGCCTGCTCGGGCGGGTAGGGAAGCGGCAGTGACTTCATCCCCCGCGAGCGAGACGCTGCGGATCGCCGCCACCGGCGACATCCACTGCCGCGAGTCCAACCGCGAGGCGGTGGTCTCCGCCTTCGCCCAGCTCGACGAGGACGTCGACCTCGTCCTGGTCGCCGGCGACCTGACCAGCCACGGGCGCCTCGAGGAGGCGGAAATCCTCTGCGAGGCGGCCGCCGCGACGGAGGCTCCCGTCTACGCCGTGCTCGGCAACCACGATTGGCACGCCGATGAAGCCGAGGCGATCCTGCGGCGGCTGGAGGAGGGGGGCGTGGAGATGCTCGACCGCCGCGCCGCCGTCTGCCAGGCCGGCCCGGTCGAGGTCGGGATCGTCGGCGTCAAGGGCTTCGTCGGCGGCTTCGCGCCGCGCCACCTGCCGGACTTCGGCGAGCCCTCGCTGCGGGCCGTCTACGCGGAGGCGACCGCCGAAGTCGAAGCGCTCGACGCCGGGCTGCGGGAGATCGCGACCTGCCCGGTGCGGATCGTCCTCCTCCACTACTCGCCGGCCGAGGAAACCCTGGAAGGGGAGCCGCGCGAGATCTGGGTCTTCCTCGGCTCCGACCGGCTGGCGGCGCCGATCCTCGAGCACGGCCCCGACCTCGTCCTCCACGGCCACGCCCACGCCGGCTCGCCGGACGGGACGATCGGGGAGACGCCGGTCCACAACGTCTCCCAGCCGGTGCTCGGGACCGACTTCAGGATCTTCGAGCTCGACGCCGGCCGCGCCCACAGCCCGATCCCGTAGGCCTACCGGGGCTCGAGCCCGATCACCTCGTAGTAGCCGACCAGGTAAAGCCGCTCGCCGTCGGAGACCATCGGCGTGTAGCCGGCGTCCTTGAGGCGGAAGGTCGGCTTGTGGGTGTGGACGTCGAGGCCGGTCGTCTCCCGGGTCTTGAAGCTGGAGGTGTAGACGGTGTGGCCGATCACCACCGCGGTGCCGGGGATCGGGCCGCCGACGTCGTAGTGCCAGCGCTCCTTGCCGGTCTTGGCGTCGAGGGCGAAGAAGCGGCCGTTTTCGGCGCCGATGTAGACGGTCGGCGGGGTGCCGGGAACTTCGGCGACGGCGGGCGAGCCGTAGACGTAGTCGCCGGTCTCGAAGTGCCACTTCACCTTGCCGGTCTTTTCGTCGAAGGCGTAGACGGTACCGTCGTCGCGGGCGGCGTAGACGTTGCCGAAGGCGACGGCGGGGGAGGAGAAGAAGCCGCCGCGGCCGAAGGGCGGCACCTTGCTCGTGTTGCTGCGCCAGACGAGCTTGCCGCTGCCGGCGTCGAGGGCGAACATCGAGCTCTGGTAGTCGGCGAAGAAGACTTTGCCGTCGTGGTAGCTGGGGCTGGCTTTGATCGCGCCCGGGGCGTTGAAGCTCCACTTCGTCCTGCCGTCGTCGGCGTCAAGGGCGAGGAGGTCGGTGGTGTCGGTGCCGAGGTAGAGGGTGCCGTCGACCGCCAGCGGCGAGGATTCGAGGTGGGCGTCGAGCTTGCGCACCCAGAGTTTCCTGCCGGTCTTCGCGTCGCCGGCGGCGAGGTGGCCGGTGAGGAAGGCGCCGTAGACGACGCCGTCGTAGTACACCGGGGCGGTGACGAAGTTGGGCTTGCCCTTGTCGCTGGGTCGGATGTTGATTTCCCAGAGGACCTTGCGATCGCTCAGCCGCACCGCTTTGCCGTTGCCGTACTTGTTGATCACGTAGGCGACCCCGTCGTGGATCGCCGGCGGGAACTCGATCAGCGCGTGCGTGTTGACCGACCAGGCCTGCTTCAGCGGCGGGTCGAGCGCCTTCTCCTCCGCGGGCAGGTAATGCGTGCGCTCGGGGACGCGGCCGAAGAGCGGCCAGTCGACGTAGGAGCCCCCGGTCGCGGCGGCTCCGCCCGAGTCCGCAGCCGAGTCGTCGCCGGAGTCGCCGCAGCCGGCGAGGGCAAGAGCCAGGGCAGCGAGGATCGAAGCGACGACGAAGCGCATCGACCCTCTAATCGGCAATACGACTAGCTGCCTAAACGGAAGGCCCTGCTCTTAACTCGGGCCCAAAAGAGCGGCGGACGGGAGTTGAACCCGCGTCGCTAGCTTGGAAGGCTAGAGCTCTACCATTGAGCTACCGCCGCGCGGATGAAGCCGCCCCGCTTGGCGGTGCGACGTCGGTGACAGTTTGCACAAACCACGTCGCACTTTGCAATCTCGTCGAGAACGTCGCTCCAGTTGCGGCTTCGGATGCCGGTAGCGATCGTGAACTTCTTGTCCCGAAGGTGATCGAACTCGAGCACGACCGGGTCTGCCTCGCCGCAATCGACGCACGGATGGTCGCGAAAGTAAGCGATCAGAAAAAGGAATCGCTCCTGGAGCAGAGCCTTCTTCCGCCGTGCCGCGGCATCGATGTAGCGCTGCCTGTTCGCCCGATAGTGCTCTTGCTTGTACTCGGCGCGGCAGGGCCGACAGTAGGTATCCCTCTGCCCTTGGGCGCGTCGGCGCCAGGCAAATTCCTCGTCAGGCTTTTCCCTCTTGCAGCGTGAGCAACGGGCCACGGCGAGCAACATATAGACACGAACAGACGTTCCCATCAGCACCGCGCCTGCCGATCCGTCAAAATGAAGACCCCACGGGGAGTGGCGCAGTCTGGTAGCGCACTCGGCTGGGGGCCGAGCGGTCGCAGGTTCAAATCCTGTCTCCCCGATCTCTAAGACCCTGACGATCAGTAGGGGACAGCCAGCTTCGAAGGCTGGCTGTCCGCGGTCGAGATGATGGAGATCCTGCCTAGGGCTCGATCATCCCGATCCGGTCGCTGCCGCTCAGGGTGAACCAGACGTTTCCGTCCGGACCGGGGGAAACCCACCAGGGATTACTGCCGGCCGCTAGCGAGTACTCGGTGATCGTGCCGCCCGTGGTTATTTTCCCGATCCGGTCAGCGCCGGTATGAGCGAACCAGAGCAAGCCTTCGGGCCCTTCGTCGATCCCTTTGACTTCACCCGCGACGGGCAGGCTGTATTCCGTGATCGTGCCGGAGGTCGTGATCTTCCCCACCTTGTTTTTGGCACCGAACCAGAGCTTTTCGTCCGGTCCCGAGGTGATTCCGTACGGTGCGGTGCTGCCTGGCAAGGAGTATTCGGTCATCGTGCCCGAGGTCGTCGACTTGACGATCTTGTTGCCGCTGAACTGGGTGAACCACAGGTTCCCGTCCGGGCCGGCGGTGATCCCGTGGGGCTGCCCGGCGCTTGCGTAGGGGGTGAACGTTCCGGACGTGGTGATCTTGCCGATATTGCCTTCGGTCGCCGTGAACCAGAGGTTCCCGTCCGGACCCGTCGTGATCACGCGTCCGTTGTTCATCGCTTTCGACAGTTCGTAGCGGGTGACCGTCCCGGAGGTGGTGATCTTGGCCACCTTGCTGCTCGTCGAGGCGAACGAGAACCAGAGGTTGCCGTCCGGGCCCGTCGTGATCGAGATCGGGCAACTGCCCCCGCCCGCGCCGATCGGGTATTCCGTGATCGTGCCCGTCGTGGTGATCTTGCCGATCTTGTTGGAGGTGCAGTTGGTGAACCAGAGGTTTTCGTCGGGTCCCGCCGTGATCCCCGTCGGCTGACTGCCTGCCGGCAGCGCGTATTCGACGATCGATCCGGCTTTTTTCACTTTTCCGCTCGCATTCGAGGTGGCGGAAGTGCTTCCGCCCAGGTTCGAGGCCGTGACTTCGACTCGAAGGGTCTTTTCCAGGTCTGCTTCCAGCGGCGTATAGGACGATTTCGTGGCGCCGGAGATGTTCGTGCATTCCAGGCCGCTGGCGTTGCACCGCTTCCACTGGTAGGCATAGCCGGTGGGTTCTTCGGTCCAGGTGCCGGTTGAAGCAGTCGCGGCTTTCCCGGTTTCCGGGGTGCTCGGGGAGATGCTCGGGAGCGAGGTGTTTACCGGCGCCTCGATCCTTTTGTAGGTCTCGGCCAGGGGCAGGACTTTCGATGAGGAGTTGGTGTAGGAGCCGACGGTGGTACATGAAGTGGTGGAGTAGCAGTACACGCCTGCCAGGGACGAGCTGAGTTCGACATTCAGGGGCGTCGTCGAGCTCCAGGTCGTCCCGTTCCAGCGAGCTGCCTGGGTTTTCGTGGCTGAACCCGATTTGTAGGAGCCGGTGCCGAGGCAGAAGCCGTCCGCTCCACAGGAAACCCCGGCCAGGGACGCTTCTTCGCTTTCCGGGCTGGGGACCGTCGAGATGGCCCAGCCTTTTTCGGTCCACTGCTCAGCCAGGTTGACCTTGATCCCGGAGGAGTTTTTGGTGTACCCGGTCGCCATGCAGATGGACGAGGCGCAGGAAATGGCTTCCAGCTTGGCTTCGAGGGCTTTTTCGGGGAACGGGGGGAGCTGCGCTTCCCATGCCATTTCGCCTTTGTTGAACCGCTCCGCGAGCGGTTTCACGGTGCCACCGGTCTTGTAGCTGCCGGCGGCGATGCAGAGGCTGAGGCCGGGGCAGGAGATGCCGCTCAGGACCGCTTCTTCGGATTCTTTGGGCGAGGGGATGGTCTGGACCGCCCAATTTTCCCCGTTCCACTTCTCGATGAGGACGACTTTTTTTTCTGCTTTGTCGAGGTAGTAGCCGGCTGCGAAGCATTCTTCGGTGCTGATACAGGAGATGGCTTCGAGCTTCGCCCCGAGGGATTCCGCCGGGACGGGTGGAAACTGAGCGGTCCAGGTCGAGCCGTTCCAGATATAGGCCAGAGGGTCGTAGGTGCTGGTATTGCCTGTCAGGTAGGTGCCAACGGCAAGGCATGAGCTCGAACCGGGGCAGGAAACTCCCCTGAGGACGGTTTCGGCGGAACCTTCCGGAAGGGGGGTGGCCTGGGCAGACCAATTTCCGCTTGCCCATCGCTCGACCAAGGTAACGACCAGCCCTCCCAGCTGGGCGGTGCCGACCGCAGTGCAGGCGTTGGCGGCGCTGCACGAAATCCCCGCCAGTTTGTGTTGGGTGGTGAAGATATTCGGGGTGGGAGGGGCCTGGGTTGTCCAGTGGTCGACCGCCGCGCCTGCTCTGCCCGGCGCCACCATGACCAGGATCAACATCGAAACCGCAACAGCGAGCTGAATCGAACTCTTACTTCGCCGCATGCTTCCTCCCGTCCTCACCGATACCCATTTGTACCCAAATAGAACTGACTATTAGAAAAGATCAATTTAAATCTGTCAAGTGCGAGATTTGCCCAGCGCGGCCGCGGTAACGGATTCCGTTGATAATTCGGACCGTGATCCCTGTCCTTTTTGCGGTCGACGACGACGAGGCGGCGCTGCGGGCGGTCGAGCGGGAGCTGCTCGACCGGTACTCGCGGAGCTATCGGGTCGTCTGCTCGTCCTCGGCGGATGCCTTGGCGGAGCTGGGGGCGCTGCGGGACGCCGGTGAGGACGTGGCGCTGGTGCTCGCCGCGCAGTCGCTGGGTGGCATGAGCGGGAGCGAGTTGCTCGGCCGGGTGCGGGAGCTGCACGCGCACGCGCAGCGGGGCCTGCTGATCGACTGGGGCAGCTGGGGAGAGGGCGACACCGCCGAGGAGATCTTGGAGGCGATGGCGCGGCGGCAGATCGAGTACTACGTGATCAGGCCCTCGCAGACGCCCGACGAGCTTTTCCACCAGTCCGTCTCCACCTTCCTGCTCGAGTGGGCGAACGCGCGGCGGCTCTCCCCGCACACCGTCCGCATCGTCAGTGACTCCTGGATCGGGGGCCGTGCCCAGGAGCTGAAAGAGGTCCTCGGCCGCTGCGCCGTTCCCCACGCCTTCGTCCTCGCCGACTCGCCGGATGGGCAGGCGCTCGTCGAGGAGACCGGGGAAGTGGAGCCGATGCCCCTGGTCGTCCTCCCGGACGGCAAGGTGCTGGCGAGCCCGACCAGGCTGGAGCTGGCGAGCGCCATCGGCGCCACGATCGACCCGGCCCACCGCGAGTACGACGTCGTCATCGTCGGCGGCGGCCCGGCGGGGCTCTCGGCCGCGGTCTACGGCGCCTCCGAGGGGTTCCGGACCCTGGTCGTCGACGACGGCGGCATCGGCGGGCAGGCGACCTCGAGCTCGCTGATCCGCAACTACCTCGGCTTCCCCCGCGGCGTCAGCGGGCGGCGGCTGGCGGAGGCCGCCTACGAGCAGGCCTGGGTCTTCGGCGCCAAGTTCGCCTTCATGCACGACGCGATCGCGCTGCGGCGCGAGGGCGAACGCCTCTACGTCGGCCTCTCCGACGGCGGCGAGGTCAGCGCCCGCGCCCTGATCGTCGCCACCGGCGCCACCTACCGCCGGCTCGGGGTCGAGGAGGTCGAGGCGCTGGTCGGCGCCGGCGTCTTCTACGGCGGACCCGCCGCCGAGGCGCCGACCACGCTCGACGAGGACGTCCACGTCGTCGGCGGCGCCAACTCGGCCGGCCAGGCGGCGCTGAACCTGGCCGAATACGCCCGCAGGGTGACCCTCCTCGTCCGCGCCGACTCGCTCGAGAAGGGGATGTCCCACTACCTGGTGCGCCAGCTCGAAGCCACGCCCAACGTCGAGGTCCGCCTCGAGACCGAGGTCGTCGGCGGCAGCGCCGGGGAGGACGGCTGGCTGCAGAGCCTGGTCCTGCGCTCGTGCGCCGACGGCGAGACCGAGACCGTGCGCTCGGACGGGCTCTTCCTGATGATCGGCGCCGACCCGAACACCGACTGGCTGCCAGCTGAGATGGCGCAGGGGCCGGGAGGGTTCGTCTGCACCGGGGCGGAGGCGGAGGCGCACGGCGACTGGCCGCTGAAGCGCAGCCCCTTCTCGCTGGAGACCAGCATGCCCGGCGTCTTCGCCGCGGGCGACGTCCGCCACGGCTCGATGAACCGCGTCGCCTCCGCGGCCGGCGAGGGCTCGATCGCGATCAAGCTCATCCACGAGCTCTTCGCCCTCGAGCAGAGCCAGGCGCCCGACCTGGTCTAGGCGGTTGCGGACGCCGGGCCGCGGGTCAGGCGCGCGCGTCGTCGCGTAGGTGCTGGTGCACGAAGGCGATCGACATGCTGCCCTCGCCGACCGCGGCGGCGACCCGCTTGACCGGGCCCGAGCGGACGTCGCCGCAGGCGAAGATCCCCGGCACGCTCGTCTCCAGCAGGAAGGGATCGCGGTCGAGGGCCCAGCTCTCCTCGGCCCGCATCTCGGCGCCGGTGAGGACGTAGCCGCGGCTGTCGACAGCGATCTCGGGCGGCAGCCACTCGGTCTCGGCGTCGGCGCCGATGAAGACGAAGAGCCCGGAGGAATCGACGCCGCGGACCTCGCCGGAGGAGACGTCGCGGAGGTCGATCCCCGCCAGCGACCCCTCGCCGTGGACGCCGGCGACTTCGACCCCGAAGGCCACTTCGATGTTCGACCTGGTCGCCAGCTGGTCGATCAGATACTGGGACATGCTCTTCTCCAGGCGGTCGCCCCGGCAAAGGACGGTGACGCTGCGCGCGTGGGTCGAGAAGAAGAGCGCGGCCTGGCCGGCGGAGTTGCCGGCGCCGATGATGTGGACGTCGAGCCCGTGGGTGTTGGGCGCCTCGCTGCGGGCGGCGCCGTAGAAGACGCCCTTGCCGACCAGGTCGTCGAACCCCTCGATCGCGAGCCGGCGCCAGCTGACGCCGCAGGCGAGGATGATCGTGCGGGCGCGGAGGACGTCGCCGCCGTCGAGGTGCAGCTCGCGGCTGGCGGCGTCGATCCGGGTGATGCGGCGGGTGACGAGGATCTCGGCGCCGAGCCGCCGCGCCTGCTGCAGGGCGCGGCTGGCGAGCTCATCCCCCGAGACGCCCGAGGGGAAGCCGAGGTAGTTCTCGATCCGCGAGGAGGTGCCGGCCTGGCCCCCGGGCGCCTCGCGCTCGACGACGATCGTCTTCAGCCCCTCGGAGGCGCCGTAGACCGCCGCCGCGAGGCCGGCCGGCCCCGCCCCGACGATCACGGTGTCGTAGACGGCGGCGGTGGGCTCGGTCTCGATCCCCAGCAGCTCGGCGACGCGGCGGAGGCTCGGCTGCACCGCGGTCTTGCCGTCGACGACGCGGATCGCCGGCCAGTCCTCGGCGGGCGGCAGCGGGCCTCCCCACAGCGCCTCCTCGTCCGCGGCCTCGCCGGTGAGCCAGCGGTAGGTGACCTGGTTGCGGTCGAGGAAGGCGCGGAGCTCGGCGCAGCCGGCGTCGAGGCGATGACCGACGACGATCGCGCGCGGGGGCGGCGGGTCCGCCGCCAGTCCCTGCAGGCCCTGCGATCCCCCCATCCGGTGGGCGGCGAGCCGGCCGACCTCGGCTGCGACTTCGGGCGCGACCGCCGCGACCGAGTGGTAGGCGGCGGCGTCGATCCGCATCACCCGCGACGGCTCGGCCGCCCGGAAGCCGACCGGGAAGACGGTGCCGAGCACGATCGGCACCTCGCCGAAGAGGTCGCCGGGGCTGCGGGCGCCGACCACGCGCTCGACCCCGTCGTTCGCCTTGACCGCCTCGATCCGCCCCTCGAGGAGCGCGAAGATCGCCCGCTCGTCGCCCTCCTGCGCCGCGTACTCGCCGGCGCTGAGGCTGATGTCGGCGGCGGCTCGCGCCAGCCGCTCGCGATCGGCCGCGGCGAGCGACGAGAAGGTCGAGATCTCGCCGATCTCCTCCGGGGTGATCACGGCGGCAGCCTACCCAACGCCAGGTGACCGGTCGGCCTCTCCGACCTCGCGGATGACCCGCGCGGGGCTGCCGACGGCGAGCACCCCGGCGGGGAGGTCCCGGGTCACGACCGAGCCGGCGCCGACGACGGTGTTCTCGCCGATTGAGACCCCCGGGCAGACGATCGCGCCGGCCCCGAGCCAGACGCCGTCGCCGACCGTGACCGGCAGCGCCTGCTCCCAGGCCGCCCGGCGCGGGACCGGGTCGACCGGGTGGGTGGCGGTGATCAGCTGCACGCCTGAGGCGAGCAGGCACTCGTCGCCGACCGAGATCGCGGCACCGTCGAGCATCGTGCAGTTGAAGTTGACGAAGGTGCGGGACCCGAGCCGGATCCCGTCGCCGTAGTCGCAGTAGAAGGGCGTCCTGACGAAGGTGCCCTCGCCAATCGAGGCGAGCAGGTCCCGCAGCGCCGCGGCGCGCTCCTCGGACCGCTCGTAGGGGATCGCGTTGAGGGCGGAGACCATCGCCTGGCGGCGGTCGAGCTCGCGGTTCAGCTCGGGGTCGTCGCCGGGGTAGAGCTCACCGGCCCGCATCAGCTCCTTCGCCGTCGGCACCGGACCATCTTGCCAGCCGCGTCCGCGCGGTCGAGCCGGACCGCACAAGCGCGCGGGAGGCGCCGGCTACCGTTGATGGCGTGTTCCAACCCGCCGGAATGCTCTCGCTGATCCCCGGCCTTGCGCAGGAGCGGGCGCCGCGGGCCGCCGAGGTCGACGGGTTCTTCGCGGCCGACTCGATGGTGCGCCGGCTGCACCGCGAGCGCGTCGTCCTCTTCTCCGGCGTGCGGGCGCTGCTGATGCAGGCCTGCGACCCGCTCGCCGTGGTCGGGTTCCAGCGCCACTCGATCATCTTCGACGACCCCCAGACGCGCCTGCTCCGCACCGACGAGAGGATGTCCCGGATCTACTTCGGCTCGGTCGAGGAAGCGGAGGAGACCGGCCGCGTCGTGCGGGCGATGCACCGCCGGGTGCGGGGGAGGGTGCCGGCCGACTACGGCCCGATCGCGAAGGGCACGCCCTACGACGCCACCGACCCGGAGCTCGGCCTCTGGGTCCTCGCCACGCTCGCCGACTCGGCGCTCGTCTACTACGAGCGCGTCTTCGGCTCGCTCTCCTTCGAGGAGCGCGAGCGCTACTGGAGCGAGTACCGGCGGGTGGGGGAGCTGCTCGGCCTGCCCGCGGACTCGATGCCGGCGACCCACCGCGACCTCGCCGACTACGTCGAGGGGCGCCTCGGCGACGGCAGCCTCTGGATCTCCGACGATCGCCGCGACCAGGCGGTGCGGATGATCCTCGAGCCGCCCTACTCCGGCTGGCTGCGGGCCGCCGCCCTGCCCGTCACCGAGGCCGTGCGGCTGGTCTCGGTCGGGCTTCTCCCCCCGCAGGTCCGCCGCCTCTTCGGCTTCGGCTGGGACCCCGGTCGCGAGGCGCTGCTGCGCTCGACCCTCCTGCAGCTGCGGCTGGGATCGCGGTTCTGGCTTGACGCCGTGCGGCTGCACCCGGCCGCGCGGGTCGCCGCCGGCGAGCGCTACGGCAGCCTCGCTGGCTAGCGAGGGGATGCCCTACAGGCGCCGGGGCGGACTCGCGTCGCGCTCGCGCAGCTTCCTGACCGCGTAGACCAGCGCGATCGCGCAAAGAACCGAGAAGAGGAAGCCCGGCCCCTCTGACTCGTCGAAGACGTAATAGGCGATCAGGCCGGCGATCAGCGAGGCGGCGATCCCGAGGGCGATCGTCTGGAAGATCGTCATCGGATCGCGGCCGGGGAGGAGGAGCCGCCCCAGCGCCCCGACGATCAGCCCGGTCAGGAGCAGCCCGATGATGAAGAGAACGATGTCCATGGGGCAGGTATTCCCCCGATCTGGGTAGAGGAAACGGGTGACCGCGATCGGCACCGGGGAACTGCTGAAGGACCGCTACCGGCTCGAGCGCACGCTCGGGCACGGCGGGATGGCCGCGGTCTGGCTCGGCGAGGACGAGGTGCTGGAGCGGCCGGTGGCGGTGAAGGTGCTGTCGGACACGCTCGCCGGCGACCCCGGGTTCGTGGCGCGGTTCCGGCGCGAGGCGCAGACCGCGGCCGGGCTCTCGCATCCGAACCTGGTCGGCGTCTACGACTTCTCCGAAGAGGGAGAACGGCCGTACCTGGTGATGCAGTTCGTGCCGGGCGAGACCTTGGCGGCGCGGCTGGAGCGGGGGGCGGAGGTGGATCGGGTGCGGCTGGCGCGGGAACTGCTCGAAGCGGTCGCCCACATCCACGAGGCGGGGATCCTCCACCGCGACGTCAAGCCCGGCAACATCGTCCTCGAACCGGATGGGACGGCGAAGCTGATCGACTTCGGCATCGCCCAGCCCCGGGACGCGACGGCGCTGACGAAGACCGGCTTGATCCTCGGCACCGAGCGGTTCGCGGCGCCGGAGGTGATGCGGGGCGCCGCCGCCACCGAACAGTCGGACCTCTACTCCTGTGGCGTCGTCCTCCGCTCCTGCGAAGGCCCTTCCTCGCGGGCGCTCGACGGTCTGGTCGGATGGCTGACCGAGGAGGACCCGGAGAGTCGTCCGGCCTCTGCCCGGCAGGCCCTGGCGAGGCTGGATCGCGTCGAGCCGGCTCTCGGGCAGACGACCCAGGTTTTTGCCGCGGACGCGGAGCCGAAACCCGAGCCGAGAGCGCCGACGTTCGCGCCGTCCCGATCGAGCCGTGGGCGCTGGGGCGCGGCCGCCGCGCTCGTCGCCTTCCTCGTCGCGATCGGGGCGATCGCCCTCGTCGCCCTCGGCGGCAATGACTCAGAGCCCGGCCGGGGGAGCCAGCAGGCAGATGGCTCGAAGGCGGCGACCCAGCAGGATCGTCCCGGCTCCGAAAGTACGACCGCCGCGACGCCGGCGCCCGAACCGGAAGCGACGTCCGAACCCGAACCGGAAGCGACGTCAGAACCCGAGCCGGCGTCCGAAGCGACCGATCCGGCGCTGGGCGCGAGCCTCAACGACCAGGGCTTCGAACTGATCGAGGCCGGCGAATACGAGGCCGCGGTGCCGGTCCTCGAAGAAGCCGTCGGTTCCTTCCCGGAGGGGAGCGAAGATCTGAGCTACGCCTACGCGCTGTTCAACCTCGGCAACGCCCTGCGCCTGAGCGGGCGGCCGGAGGAGGCGATCCCCGTCCTCGAAAAGCGCCTGGAAATCCCGAACCAGACCGGGACGGTGGAAGCGGAGCTGGAAGCCGCCCGCGCTGACGCCGGCTGAGGCCGCCGCGCCTGCGGGCCGATGTGCCCTATCAATCAGGTCCGCCATATGCGAACATACGTTCGTGTCCACTTCGGCGACAGACCAGCCCCCTGAAATTGGTCGTCGCCTGCGGAAATCGCCCAAATCCCTGCGTACCGGAAAAAAGCCAGGGATGCGCTATTTGGGCTTACCTTTGTGCCCACCTCTATGGACGCGGGGGCGGGAGGCAAATTCCCTTCCGTAGATGCCGCGGCGAGAAGAACCCCAGGTCGGCCTCGCCAAGGCCATCCGGCAGCTCCGCAGGGAGGTCAAGCTGAGCCAGGAAGCGCTGGGGCTGCTCGCCGACATTCACCCGACCTGGATCTCCCACATCGAGTCCGGCCGCGTCAACCCGACCTGGGGAAACGTGCGCCGGATCGCGATAGGCCTGCGGGTGCCACTGCCCGAACTCGCCGCGCTGGCCGAGGACCTCGAGGCCCAATACGGCACCGCCCCCCAGCCGGATGGCGGTGGGGGGCGGTAGAGGAACATCCTCGGGGTGGCTGTGGTCAACTCTATACCCGGGCGTTCCCAAAAGAATCTCGCTGCGGTGACCGGAAGCTCCGATAATCTCGCGCCCTTGTCGCGCCGCCTGCCTCTCCTCGTCCTGCTGCTCGCCCTGCTCGGGAGCGCCTTTGCCGCCTCCGCTTCGGGAGCAGCCCGTTTCTATACGCCGAGCTATGGCTGGAATGACCCGGCGGAGCCCGAGGTGATCGGAGGGTTCGATCTCGGTGCCGACGGGTCCCTGGCGCCGGTCCCGGGCTCGCCGTTCCCGGGCGAGGAGCCGTTCAGGGAAGGTGGTCTCTGGAGCCTCGCTTTCAACCCCGACGGCACCCGCGCTGTCAGCGGCTTCTACTTCAACGGTGGAGTTCAGGCCTACCGCGTGCCTGCTGGAGGGGTGTTCGAACTCACCGGCGCAACCTCGACCGCCTCGGCCACTTCGGTCGCGTTCACGCCCGATGGCCGCTTCGCCTATGCCTCCACCCGCAATTTCAATACGCCCGCCGAGGGAATCCGACGCTTCGCCGTCAACGCCGACGGATCGCTGACCCCGCTCAGCCCGGCGGGAGGCAGCGGGGAATACCACGACATCGCGATCACGCCTGACGGCCGGTTCTTGTTCGCGGCGACGGGGAGTCAAGTCGAGCGCTTCGCGATTGCGCCCGACGGCTCGCTCGGCTCTCTGGGAACGACCCCCGCGGTCGGGGCGCGTTCTCTGGCGATGGCGCCCGACGGCCGCTTCCTGTTCGCCCGCTTCAGCGGCGGCAGCAGCAGCGGCGTCATCTCTTTTGCCATCGGCGCCGATGGCGGTCTTCAACAAGCCGGGGACCCGGCGTCGATTCCGGACTCCTTCGTGCGGCTCTTCGCGGTGGCGCCGGACGGTCGCCACCTCTACTTGGCGGACTCCAACCAGAACGCCGTCCACGTGATCGGGATCGCTGCCGACGGGACGCCCGGGGTCATCGGCGGCATGCCGATCGATAGACCGGAATCGGTCGGGGTCTCACCCGACGGCCGCTTTCTCGTCTACTACCGGGGCGGTGGCTCCGACGACGCGCTCGGGGTCGCCTCGATCGGCCCGGACGGAATTCCCACCGCCCTCGGCCGCGAGCTGCCTTGGGACACCGGTGAGCCTGAGCGGATCGTCTTCCAGCCGCATCCGGCGCCGGTCGCGAGCTTCGCGGTCAGGGCGGGGGCGCCGGGACTCGTCACGCAGTTCGACGCCGGCGCCTCGGCGCGGGCGGCCGGCTACGAATGGGACTTCGGAGACGGGACCAGGCTCGCCAACGGCGGCCCTGCCCCGACCCACGTCTACGCGAAAGCCGGTGCCTACTCCGTCACCCTCACCGTGACCGACGAGAGCGGCTGTTCGACCCGTCAGATCTACAACGGCCAGACGACCCTGTGCCCCGGCGGCTCCGCTCCCGTCGCGACCGGGACGGTCGACACGCTGCCGCTCCTCGGCAAGCCGAAAGCGAAGCCGAAGAAGTTCCGCGCCAAGCCGAAAGGCAAAGCCAAAGGGAAGTTCGGCACCACCTTCCGCTACACGGTCAACGAGGCCGCGTCGGTCCGCTTCAAGTTCGAACGGAAGAAGGTCGGTCGCCTCGTCGGCAAGAAGTGCAAGCCGCTGACGGCGAAGAACGCGGGCCGCAAGAAATGCCCGATCTTCAAGCGGGTGGGTAGCCGCAGCCAGGCCGCCAAAGCAGGCGCGAACAAACTGAAATGGAACGGCAACCTGAAGGGGAAGCCGCTCGCTCCGGGTTCATATCGCGCGACCGTCGTCGCCACCGACAAAGCGGGCGGGCGCTCGGCGCCGAAGACGGTAGGGTTCCGCATCCTGCCGCCCCAGGAACCATGAAGAAGCTCTCGCTGCCCCTCCTCCTGCTCGTCGCCCTGATCGCCGCCGGCTGCGGCAGCTCCGACGACTCCACCGGCACCACCGCCAGCTCCTGCGAGCCGGGCAAGCTGCCGACCAAGGAGCAGGGGGTGCTGACGGTCGCGACCGACAACCCCGCTTATCCGCCCTACTTCGAAGACAACGACCCGACCAACGGCGAAGGCTTCGAGAGCGCGGTCGCCTACGCGATCGGCGACCAGCTCGGCTACCCGAAGGCGAAGGTGAAGTGGACGCAGGAGTCGTTCAACTCGTCCTTCGCCCCCGGCCCCAAAGACTTCGACTTCGACGTCAACCAGATCTCGATCACGCCGGTGCGCGAAAAAGCGGTCGACTTCTCGGCGCCCTACTACACCGCCAACCAGGCGGTGGTGGCGCTGAAGAGCTCCGACGCGGCAAGCGCGGAATCGCTCGAAGAACTACAGGATGCCCAGCTCGGCGTGCAGGTGGGCACGACCAGCCTCGAAGCCGCCGAAGCCGAGATCGAGCCGAATAGCCGCCCGGAAGTCTTCAACAGCTCCAACGACGTCGTCCAGGCGCTGAAGAACGAACAGATCGACGCCGTCGTCGTCGACCTGCCGACCGCGCTCTACCTGACCGCCGTCCAGGTCCCCCAGGCGACCGTTGTCGGCCAGTTCAGCGCCCCTGGCGGCGACCAGTGGGGGGCCCTGCTGGAGAAGGAATCGCCGCTTACCGCTTGCGTCTCGGAAGCGATCGAAGAGCTGGAAAGCTCGGGTGAGCTGCAGAAGATCACCGACCGCTGGATGAGCCAGGCGGCCGGCGCTCCCGAATTGGGCTGATGCCCAGCAGCCGTCGCCTCGAACGGGAGGCGGCGAAGCGCCGCCGTCACCGCCGCGGCCAGGCGATCGCGGCGATCTCCAGCGTCGTCGTCCTCGGCGGGCTCGCCGCCCTGATCCTGACCAGCCCCGGCTGGCCCGAAGTCCAGGAGACCTTCTTCAACTGGGAGGTCTTCAAGGAATCCTTCCCCGACGTGCTGCGGGCCTTCTGGCTCGACGTCAAGATCTTCCTCGTCGCCGAGCTGGCGATCCTCGCCGTCGGCCTCGCCATCGCGATGGTGCGGATCGCCCGTTCGCCGGCGATCTTCCCGCTGCGCCTGCTCTCGGTCGTCTGGGTCGACCTCTTCCGCGGCATCCCGACGATCCTGCTCGTCTTCCTGATCGGGTTCGGCGTCCCGGCCCTGCGCCTCGACGGGGTCCCGACCGACCCCGTGATCCTCGGGGCGATCGCCCTCGTCCTCTCCTACAGCGCCTACGTCGCCGAGGTCTACCGGGCGGGAATCGGCTCGGTTCACCGCAGCCAGCGCGACGCGGCGCTGGCGGTCGGGCTGACCGAGGCCCAGGCGATGCGCCACGTGATCCTGCCCCAGGCGGTGCGGCGGGTGGCGCCGCCGCTGCTGAACGACTTCGTCGCCCTGCAGAAGGACGTCGCCCTGATCTCGATCCTGGGGCCGCTGGAGGCCTTCCGCGAAGCCCAGATCATCCAGTCGCTGACCTTCAACTTCACGCCGCTGGTGGCGGCGGCCCTGCTCTACCTGGCTGTGACGGTGCCGACGGCGCGGATCGTCGACCGCATGGGTGGGCCCGAGGGGGCGGTCAGATGAGCGCCGGCGCCGTCCTCGAGGCCCGCGGCGTCACCAAGTCCTTCGGCGAGCGCGAGGTGCTGCGGGGGATCGACCTCAGCGTCGCCGAGCACGAAGCGGTTGCCCTGATCGGCGCCTCGGGCTCGGGCAAGTCGACCCTGCTGCGCTGCATCGACCTGCTGGAGGAGATCGACGACGGCGACGTCTTCCTCGACGGCGAGGTGATCACCGACCCCGGGGTGGACCCGGTCGCAGTCCGGCGCCGGCTCGGGCTCGTCTTCCAGGCCTACAACCTCTTCCCGCACCTGAGCGCGCTTCAGAACGTGGTCCTCGGGGAGAGGCGCGCCCAGGGCAAAGCCCGCGCCGAGGCCGAGGAGCGGGGGAGAGCACTGCTGGCGCGGTTCGGTCTCGCCGGGCGCGAGGACGACCGCCCGGACAATCTCTCCGGCGGCCAGCAGCAGCGGGTGGCGATCGCCCGCGCCTTCGCCGGCCGTCCCCGGGCGCTGCTGCTCGACGAGGTCACCAGCGCGCTCGACCCGGAGCTGGTCGGCGAGGTGCTGGAGGCCGTGCGCGACCTCAAGGCGGAGGGGATGACGATGCTGATCGCCACCCACGAGATGAGCTTCGCCCGCGAGGTCGCCGACCGCGTCGCCTTCCTCCACGAGGGACGGATCCTCGAGCTCGGGACGCCCGAGGAGGTTCTCGCCTCGCCGCGGCGTGAGGAGACGCGCCGTTTCCTCCGCCGCATCCAGGCGAATTAGTCAAAAGATTTGACGCGCGCAGGGGTTGCGGCTATGCTGCCGCCGCATCTGAGCAATCAGGGAAGTCGCTCGGGGGCAGGGAACATAGCCAGCACCTGTGCCTTAATCGGTTAAAGGGTCGGCGTTGTAAGCCGAAGATCCGGGTTCGAGCCCCGGCGGGTGCATTTCGAACAGCAATTCGAGGCGACCACGTTCGAAATCACACGGCTATGGACGAGAACATCTTCAACCGAATCGAGCAGGTGGCGGCGCCGAGCGGGGGCGGCCGGGCGCTGTGGACGGCGCGGGCGCCCTACCGGCCCGAGGCGGCCTTCGACCTGATGCTGATCCCGCGCCTGCCGAAGGGCGTCGAGTGGCGCGAGGACGAGGCGGCGCTCGGGGCCCTCGCGCGGATCGAGGCCGAGCCGTGGGTCGCCGCCGTCGACCGCGACGGCAAGCAGCCGCGATTGAAGCTCGACGACGGGTGGATCGAGCGGCGAGGCGAGGAGATCGGGGCGGGCGCCGGGGACGACGCGGAGTTCGCCGAGATGGCTGCCGGGAACCGCTACGCCGTCTACTTCTGGGGCGCCAACACGACGAAGGCGCTGCACGTCGGCCACCTCCGCAACCTCGCCGTCGGCAACGCGATCGCCGGCGCTCTCAAGCAGGCCGGCGCCCGGGTCGAGAACCGCAGCCTGATCTGCGACGTCGGCCGCAGCATGGGGGAGGCGATGGCCGGGGTCGCGACCCGCGCCGGCGAGGACGCCGGCCCCGACGCCGACGAGAAGAGCGACCACTTCGTCGGCTTCTGTTACGCCGACTACGTCACCGCCAGCCGCAACGGCGGCGGCGAGGAGGCCGACGGGGCCGAGGACTCGGTCGCCCGCGAGGCCGCGATCTACAACGACAAGGCCGACGAGATGATGATGCGGGTCCTCTCCGGTGACCAGAAGGCGCTCGAACTGTGGTCGAAGACGCGCTCCTGGGTGATCTCGGGCCAGCGCAAGACCCTCTCCCGCCTCGGCATCACCTTCGACAAGGTGATCTTCGAGTCCGACTACCTGCCCGAGGTCGCCGAGTTCACCAACCAGGGCCTCGCCGAAGGGAAGCTGACCCGGCGCCGCGACGACGACATGGTCATGTACGAGACCCAGCGCGAGGAGCTGGAGGAAATGCCGCTGGTCCGCTCCGACGGGCTGCCGACCCAGCACATGCGGGCGCTCGCCTACTGGGCCGCCGCCGACGAACTCGACGACGTGATCTCGATGCAGGTCTGCGGCAACGAGTGGGTCGCCCACGTCACCTGCCGCCGCAAGCTGATCGACGAGCTGGGCCTGCAGAACGGCAACGGCAACGGCAGCTCCCGCGGTGGCGGGCCGCCGACCCACGACATCTTCCACGGCATGGTCGCCAGGGAAAACGAGTCGATCAGCTCCAGCAAGGAAGGGGCACTGTTGATCGACGACTTGGTCGAGTGGCTGGAGGGGGAGATCGTGCGGGAGCCGGAGCGGGCCGAGGAGATGGCGCGCCACCCCCGCCCGGAGGCGGTGCCGGCGCAGGTCGCGCTCGGCTACTTCCTCCTGCAGCCGACGACCAAGCAGGTCAACTTCGGCACCGACAAGCTGCTGCTGGAGGGGAAGGGGAGCCTCGGCTGGGACCTGGCGCTGGCGCAGGCCCGCCGCGCCTCCGGCTCGCCGGTGGGAGCGCGGCCGGCCGAGGACCCCGACTACCGCTTCGCCGTCGTCCAGGCCGAGAACTACCGGGTGCACCTGGAGAGCGCCGTCGCGGAGTTCGACGTCGCGCCGCTCTCCAAGTACCTGTCCCACTTCGCCCGCTGGTACCGCGAAGACGAGCGCTCGCCGCTGGTCGAGGCGGTCGTGCAGCCGGTCCTGGCGCGCGGCCTGCGCGGGCTCGGCCTGGAGGGAGCCTGAGATGAAGACGCTCCTGGTCGACAACCACGACTCCTACACCTACAACGTCTTCCACCTGCTGGCCGCCGCCTCGGGGGAGGAACCGATGGTGGTCAACAACGACGCCGTCTCCTGGCGCGTCCTCAAGCGGATGGACTTCGACGCGATCGTGCTCTCGCCGGGGCCGGGGCACCCGTCCCGCTGGCACGACTTCGGGGTCTGCCGCGACATCCTCCGCCACGCCGAAGTCCCCGTCTTCGGGATCTGCCTCGGCCACCAGGGGATCGGCAACCTGCTCGAGGGCTCGGTCAACCGGGCGCCGATGGCGATGCACGGCCGCCTCAGCCGGGTCATGCACGAAGGCAAGGGGCTCTTCAAGGAGGTGCCGCAGGGCTTCTCGGTCGTCCGCTACCACTCGCTGGCGATCACCAGCCCGCCCGGCCCCGAAGGCCGCGTCGTCGCCTGGGCCGACGACGGCGTCGTGATGGGCGTCGAACACACCGAGCGCCCGATCTGGGGCGTCCAGTTCCACCCCGAGTCGATCTCGACCGAGTACGGGCTGAAGATCGCCGAGAACTTCTTCGAGCTCGCCGCCGGCTTCCGGCGCCCGGAGCGGCCCGCCGGACGGGCGACGATCGTCCCCCAGACCGGCAGGCGCGAGCCCAGCCCCGCCGTGCCGGAGGAGGGCGGCGGGCTGGAGCTGCGGATGCGGACGCTCGCCGGGGAGGCCCCGACCGAGCAGGTCTACGAACGGCTCTTCGCCGACCACGACCCCTCCTTCTGGCTCGACAGCGCCGACGCCCCGACCTGGCTGGCCCAGTGCTCCTACATGGGCACGACCGCGGGCGCCGAACGCTGCTCCGTCAGCTACGACGTCGACAGCGGCGAGGTCACGGTCGACCGCGACGGCGCCCGGACGGTCGAGCGCAAATCGATCTTCGACTACCTGCAGCGGGAGCTACGGCGGATTCAAGTCGAGCCGCCGGAGGGGGTCGAGCGCGGCCTCGTCGGCGGCTACGTCGGCTACCTCGGTTACGAGCTGAAGGCCGATTGCGGCTCGCCCAACGTCCACAGCTCCGACCTGCCCGACGCGGCGATGATGCTCGCCAACCGGGTCGTCGCCGTCGACCACACGAAGAAGGAGACCTACCTCTTCGCCCTCGGCCGCGCCGGCGACCGCGAGGCCGAGCGCTGGCTCGAGGAGGCCGAGGAGGTGGTCCGGGAGGCGATCGCCTCGCCGCCGGCCGAGCGCCCGCCGGCGCCGCCGAGCGACCCCGGCGGCCACGTCGCCTTCCACTCCGGCCGCGGTCGCCGCCAGTACCTCGCCGACATCGCCAAGTCGCAGGCCGAACTGCTCGCCGGCGAGTCCTACGAGGTCTGCCTCACCGATCAGTTCTCGACCGACGCCAGCCCCGATCCGTTCGAGCTCTACCGCCGGCTGCGTCGCGACAACCCCTCGCCGTTCTCCGCCTTCCTCCGCTTCGGCGAGAACGCGATCGTCAGCTCCTCGCCGGAGCGCTTCATCTCGGTCGACCGCGATCGCCGGGTGATGGCGCGGCCGATCAAGGGAACCGTCTCCCGGCTCGAGGACCCCGCGGCCGACGCGGCCGTGGTCGAGGAGCTGGCCTCCGACGAAAAGACCTACGCCGAGCACCTGATGATCGTCGACCTGCTCCGCAACGACCTTGGCGTCGTCTGCGATCTAGGCAGCGTCGAAGTGCCGGACCTGATGGTGATCGAGCCCTACGCGACCGTCCACCAGATGGTCTCGACGATCGTCGGCCGGCTCGAGGACGGCCGCAGCGCCGTCGACTGCGTCCGCGCCACCTTCCCCGGCGGCTCGATGACCGGCGCCCCGAAGGAGCGGACGATGGAGATCATCGACGACCTCGAGGCGGAGGCGCGCGGCGTCTACTCGGGCTCGATCGGGTACTTCGGCGCCGACGGCTCGACCGACCTCAACATCGTCATCCGCACGATCGTGATGCGGCCGGGGCGGACGACGATCGGGGCGGGTGGCGCGATCGTCATGCAGTCGGACCCCGAAGAGGAGTTCGACGAGATCTTGCTCAAGGCGCGGGCGCCGATGGCGGCGATCGCGCGAACCGTGACCGGCGGCGACGCCCAGGGGGAGTCCTGGAGCGTCGAGCTGGAGCCGGTCGCGCGGCGGGTGGAGGCGGCGTGAGCGGAGCGCCGGCAACCGAGGCCACGGTGCGCGAGGCGGGGGTCGCCGATGTCGCGACGGTCGCCGCCGCGGTCGAGAGCCTCCTGCTCGAGCTCGGTGGCCGCCGCCCCGAGCGCAGCGAACTCGAAGCTGAGGTCCGCGCCCTGCTGGAGGATCCGGCGGGCGGCTCGGTGCTGATTGCGGAGGCCGACGAGAAGGTCGTCGGCGTCCTCAGCGCCAGCTGGCAGCGGGCAATCCACGTTCCCGGCGTCTACGCGACGATCCAAGACCTCTGGGTCGATGGGGCTTGGCGCAGTCGCGGCGTCGGGGCGGAACTGGTCGAGGCGATCGCATCCCAGGCGCGAGATCGCGGGGTGAGCCGACTCGAGGTCGGCCTGCCGCGCGAGACCTTCGCGGCGATTGCCTCGACCGAGTCCTTCTACCGCCGCAACGGCTTCGAGCACCTCGGGCCGCGGATGCGGAGGCTGCTCGAATGACCGAGCTGTTGATGGTCGAGCAGCGCCAGGGCAGCGGCGACGCGGCCTTCTGGGTGCGCGAAGGGGAACGGCTGATCGAGGGCCGCGACTCCAACCAGCGCCTGGTCGAGCTGCGGGCCGGGCTGGTCCGCCACGCCGGCGTCCGCCCGGTCGAGGCCGACGCCGCCGACGAGGAGGTGCGGCTCACCCTCGCGGCCCTGCACGAGGCCGAGTACCTGACGGCGCTGTCGGAGCTGGAGGGCTCCGAGCCGGTGGTGATGCCCGACTTCGCGCCGCCCGGCCTCGAGCCCGACATCCCCGTCAACAAGGCGCTGGTCGCGGCGGCGCTGGAGGGAATTCGCACCTCGATCACCGCCGCCGAGCGGATCCTCGAGGGCGCCCGCTTCACCTACGCCGTCTGCCGGCCGCCCGGGCACCACGCCGGCCCCGCCTTCCACGCCGGCTACTGCTACCTCAACAACGCCGCGGCGGCGGTCCGCCGCCTCAGCGACGGCGGCCTGCAGCCGGTCGGGATCATCGACCTCGACCTCCACTACCCGAACGGGACCTCGGCCCTGGTCGAGCGGATGGGTCCCGTCGCCGCCCTGCACTCCCTGCACGCGGCGCCGGTCACCAACCTGCCGCCGGGGACGCCGCTGCCGCGCTTGGCCGGCGAACGCGCCGTCGCCTTCGCCGAGAGCCCCGACGAAGCGACCTACCTGACCGAGCTCGAGCACTCGATCCACGACCTCTCCGAGATCGCCCGGGCGCTGGTCGTCTCGCTCGGCTACGACACCGTGGCCGGGGACCCGCACGGGGGCTGGAGCTTCCGCCCCGCGATCTTCGCCGAGGTCGGCCGCCTGCTCGCCCGCTCGGGCCTGCCGATCTGCGTTATCCAGGAGGGCGGCTACGCGCTCGAGGAGCTCGCCGACTGCAGCCACGCCTTCGCCACCGGACTGCTCGGAGGGGAGGGGCGATGAGCGCCGAGGGGCTCGAGCCGTTTCGCCGCCGCCTCGACGCGATCGACGACGAGATCGCGCGGCTGCTCGGCGAGCGCCTGCAGATCTGCCGCGAAGTCGCCGCCTTCAAGAGCGAGCACGGGATCCCGATGATGCAGCCCGAGCGGGTGAAGGTCGTGCGCGAGCGTTACCTCGCGCGCGGCGCCGAGCACGACCTGCCGCAGGAGTTCTCCTCCGACCTCTTCGACCTGCTGATCGCGACCACCTGCCGGCTCGAGGACGAGCTGATGGACGAGCTGGCGGCAACGAAGGGGAGGGACGCCGCGTGAGCGCGCTGCCCCCCGGCCCGCGGCTGCCTCGCGCCCTGCAGGCGGTCGGCTGGACCCAGCGCTCGTTGCCCTGGCTCGAGCGCTGCCACCGCCGCTACGGCGACGCCTTCACCCTCCGCATCCTCCACTGGGGCGACTGGGTGATCCTGGCCGACCCCGACGACGTGAAACGGGTCTTCACCGCCGGCGACGGCGTCGGCGTCGCCCTCGCGAACCCGCTCCTGGGGCCGGTGCTGGGCCCGCGCTCGGTGATGCTGCTGGAAGAACCCGAGCACATGGTCCGCCGCAAGGCGATGCTGCCGCACTTCCACGGCCAGGCGATCGCCGCCGACGCGGCGATGATGAGCGAGGTCGCCCAGCGCGAGGTCGAGGGCTGGCCCGCCGGCGAGCCCTTCGCGCTCTGGCCGCGGATGCAGGAGGTGACCAAGGAGGTGATGATGCGGGCCGTCTTCGGCGAGGACCGCGGTCGCCTCGACGAGATGCGCGGGCGCCTGCGGCGGCTGACCGAGTGGATGAACGACCCCGGCAACCTGGCCCGATTGGCGACCTTCGGGCCGGACCGGATCGTCCGCAGCCGCGGCTACCGCGAGGCGATGGAGCCGGTCGAGGAGGCGGTGCTCGAGGAGGTGCGGCGGCGGCGGCGCGATCCCGATCCCGCCCGGGTCGACGTCGTCGAGATGCTGGTCCAGTCGCGCCACGAGGACGGCAGCCCGCTGGCGGAGACGGAGTTGCGCGACGAACTGCTGACCCTCCTCACCGACGGCCCCACCTCGACCTCGCTGGCCTGGACGCTGGAGCGCCTGCTGCGTAACCCAGAGAAGCTCGAGCGGGCGCGGGAGGAGGCGCTGGCGGGGGAGACCGTCGCCTACCTCGACGCCGTGATCAAGGAGACGCTGCGGATGCGGCCGCCGGTGCCGGTGGTGGTGCGGCGCCTGCTGGCGCCGATGCGCCTTGGTGGCCACGACCTGCCGGCGGGGACGGTGGTCGCGCCCTGCATCCACCTGATCCACCGCGACTCCCGCTGGTACGACCGCCCGCACGAGTTCCGCCCCGAGCGCTTCCTCGGGCGGCAGCCCGGCACCTACACCTGGATCCCCTTCGGCGGCGGCGTCCGGCGCTGCCTCGCCGCCAGCTACGCCGAAATGGAGATGAAGCGCGTCCTCCGCGCCGTCCTCACGACCGTCGACCTGCGGCCCGCCTCCGACCGCTCCGAGCGGATGCGCAAAAGCGCGATCTCCTTTAGCCCCGACCAGAGCGGGCTGGTCATCGCCGAACCAAGAGAAGCCGATCCAGCCGGGCCGCGGGCCCTGACGCCCGCCTAGGAGAGCTATGAGCGACAGCGACATCCTCATCGTCGGCGCCGGCGCCAAGGCGGCCGCGATCGCCGCCAAGGTGCACACGATCAACAGCCTGGGGCTGGGCGAGATCTCGATGACCGTGATCGAGAAAACCGAGCCCGCGGCCTCCTGGCTCGGGCGCAACGGGATGACCTCGGGCGAGGAGCCGCTGGCGATCCCGCCGATTAAGGACGTCGGCTTCCCCTACCAGAGCTCCCGCCAGTTTGGCGCCCTCGGCGACGAGGTCGACGCGGCGCTGCTGCCGTTCACCTGGCAGCGCTTCGCGATGGAGCGCCACGAATATGCCGCCTGGGTCAACTCAGGCTCGCCCTCGGTCAAGCACCGCGACTACGGCGAGTACCTCGGCTGGGTGCTGGAACGGGCGACCGAGGGGGTCAGCATCTACGACGGCAGGGTGACCGAGGTTTCGCTCGCCGAGGGTCACGATCGCTGGCAGGTCGAGGTCGCCGAGCGGGGGCGTCCCGAGGACCCCGAGCGCCACCGCGGCCGCAACCTCGTTCTCACCGGGCCCGGCGTCCACCGTCACTTCCCCCACGACCCCGAGGTCGAGTCGCGGGTCTTCCACTGCGACAGCCGCCGTGAGGAGCTCGCCCGGATGCCGGAGGACGAGGCGGTGGAGATCGCGATCGTCGGGGGAGGGGAGAGCGCCCTCAGCGCCCTCGTCTTCCTCCGCGACCTGCGGCCCGCCGCCCACCTGACGGTGTACACGCCGACCCTGCCGCTGAGCCGTGGCGAGAGCTTCCTCGAGAACCGGGTCTTCGCCGATCCCGACAACGTCGGCTGGGAACACCTCGACATCGAAACCCGGCGCGACTTCGTCAAGCATTGCGACCGTGGCGTCTTCGACCAGACCGTCCTCGCCCGGATCGCCGACGACGACCACCTCTCCTTCGTCACCGGCCGCGCCGTCCACGTCTCGCTCGCCGACGACGGCGAGGGCGCCAGTCTCGAATTCGAAAGCCCGGACCGCGCCGAAGTCGTCTCCCAGCGCTACGACTTCGTCATCAACTGCACCGGCTTCGACCTCCTGCGCCAGCTGCGCGGCCTCTTCCCCGACGCCGTCCGCGACGAGGTCGAATCGCAGTGCGGTCCGCTCTGGGACGGCGCGCCGAAAGCCGAGGTGCCGATCGGCCGCGGCTTGGAGCTGGAGGGGGTGCGCCCGCGCCTGCACATCCCCGGACTCGGCGGCCTCCGCCAGGGACCCGGCTTCGCCAACCTCGGCAGCCTCGGGCTGCTCGCCAACCGGGTGCTGCAACCGCTCCTGGAAGAACGTGGGATAGCCGTATCGCCGAAATCGGCGAAGATGGATAACAGGTCTCTATTACTCGATTAGGGAGGAACCGGAGGATGTCAGGGATGAAGTCAAAGAAGGCTGCGGCTGCGCTGTTGCTGGTGGCGCTGCTTGCCGTGCTGGTGGGTTGTGGATCTTCGTCGGAGTCATCCTCGTCGGACGACCTGAAGCTGACCGGGGACGCCTGGCCCAACGTTGACCAGGCGAGCACCCGCGCGGTCAAGGGCCAGATCAACGGCCAGAACGTCTCCGGTCTCGAGGAAGCGTGGTCCCTCCCCTCGCAGGCGCAGAGCACCTACGGCGCCTACTCGGCCAGCCCGGTGATCAGCAACGGCGTCATCTACATGCAGGACCTGGAATCCAGCGTGCAGGCGATCGCCCTCGAGAGCGGCGACGTGCAGTGGACCTGGAAGTCGGAATCGGCCACCCAGGGCCCCAACGGCGTCGTCGTCGCCGACGGCAAGGTCTTCGGCGCTACCGCCAGCTCGGCCTTCGCCTTGGACCAGAAGACCGGCAAGGAACTGTGGTCGGTCCCGGTCGCCGACGCGCCGCTGGCGATCGATATGGCGCCCGGCTACGCGGACGGCCTCGTCTACGTCTCCACCGTCCCGACCAACGTCAATTCGGAATACCCGCCGGGCGGCGCCGGCACCCTCTACGCGCTCGACGCGGAGACCGGGAAGGAAGCCTGGAAGTTCGCAACCGTCCCGAATGACCTCTGGGGCGACAAAAAGACCAACTCCGGCGGCGGGGTCTGGTACCCCCCCTCCTTCGACGGCAAGGGCTTCATCTACTTCGGCACCGGCGACCCGGCGCCGCACCCGGGAACCGCGAATGAGCCCTGGGGCTCGAGCCGCCCCGGCCCGAACCTCTACGCCAACTCGATCGTGAAGCTGAACGCGAAGACCGGCAAGCTCGCCTGGCATTACCAGCAGACGCCGCACGACGTCTACGACTGGGACTTCCAGAACTCGCCGATCCTGGCCCAGGCCGGCGGGCGCGAAGTCGCGATCGGGTCCGGCAAGAGCGGGATCGTCACCGCCGTCGACGCCCAGACCGGCAAGCCGGTCTGGAGCACCCCGGTCGGCAAGCACAACGGCCACGACGATGACGGCCTGCTGGCGATGCGCGGGCAGTCCTCGAAGATCAAGACGGGCGAAGTCCTCCCCGGCAACCTGGGCGGCGTGATCGCCCCGCCGGCGGCGGACGGGTCGACGGTCTTCGTGCCGATCGTCAACGCCGGGATGATGGTCACCCCGAGCCAGCAGCTCAGCCAGACCGGCGGCTTCGAAGGGGGGATGGCCGCGCTCGACGTCAAGACCGGCAAGGTCCTCTGGGAAAAGGAATACCCGCAGCCCGCCTTCGGCTCGCCGGTGGTGGTCAACGACGTCGTCTTCTTCGCCACCTTCGACGGCACCGTCCGCGGGCTCGACGTCGATTCCGGCGGCGAAGTCTGGACGGCCAGCCTGCCGGCGGGCTCCAACAGCGCCGTGGCGGCGAGCGGCGACACCCTCGTCGTCCCGGCCGGGATCGCTTCCGCCGAAGGGCAGCAGCCGTCCCTGGTCGCCTTCCGGCTGAAGTAGCGGCTCACGGTTTGGCCATCGGCCCGGGTCGGTAAGACTCGGGTCGATGGCAAAGCTCCGCAGCGCCGGCATCCTCCTCTTCCGCCGCGGCGGCGACGAGACCGAGTTCCTGCTGGTCCACCCCGGCGGACCGTTCTGGGCGAAGAAAGACGAGGGCGCCTGGTCGATCCCGAAGGGTCAGGTCGAGGCGGGGGAGGAGCCGCGCGCCTGCGCTCTCCGCGAGCTGGAGGAGGAGCTGGGGGCGACGGCCCCCGCGCTCGACCCCGGGCAGCTGATCGAGCTCGGCTCGATCCGCCAGCGGGCGGGAAAAGTGGTCGAAGCCTGGGCCGCCGAGGCGGAGTTCGATCCGGCGACCCTGGCGAGCAACACCTTCAGCATGGAATGGCCCCCTCGCAGCGGCAGGCAGGAGGAGTTCCCCGAGGTCGATCGCGCCGGGTGGTTCGGCCTCGCGGCGGCGCGGGAGAAGATCCTCGCCGGGCAGGAAGAGCTTCTGGATCGCTTGCTGGAGCGGTTAGAGTCGGCGGATGGAGAACGGGGCGTCCCAGAACGGTAGGGCCCCGATCCCGGCGCGCCTGCTCGGGGTCGGGGTGCGGGGAGCGCGCACGGTCACCAAGGCGACCGGCATCGACCGCGCCGTCGAAGTCGCCGCCGAGGAGGCGATCGTCGCCGCGGTCGAGAGCAAAGCGGTCGAGCGGGCGATCGCCCGGGTGCTCGAAGGCCCGGTGGTCGAAGAGGCGGTCGAGGGGGCGCTGGAGAGCGAGCGGGTCAAGCGGGCGCTGCTGGAGGCGATGGACTCCGAGCTGGTCGACGAGGTCTGGCGGCGGCTGCTGGCGAGCGAGGAGGCGCAGCAGCTGGTCGAGCGGATCGCCGAGGCACCCGAGGTCCGGGCGGCGATCAGCGCCCAGGGGATGGGGCTGATCGAGGACGTCGGCCGCACGATCGGGAACCTCGCCCGCCGCCTCGACGACCGCTTCGAGCGGATCGTCCGCCGCGTCTTCTTCCGCCCGCAGCGGGTGCTGCCGAGCGATCGCGCCGGCCTCGTCAGCCGCGGCCTGGCGATGGTGATCGACGGCGTCTTCGTCAACCTCTCCTTCACCGCCTTCGTCGCCCTGGTCACCCTGGTCGCGAACACCTTCGGCGGCAGCGGCGAAGGGGGGACCACTTTGGCGATCGCCGTCGGCTCCACCGCCTGGCTCTCCTTCGGCGCGATCTACCTGGTCGGGTTCTGGTCGCTCGCCGGGCAGACCCCGGGGATGCGCTTCGTCGGCATCCGGCTCGAGGAGGAGCGCCTCCCCCCGCGGCGCTCCATCAGGCGCCTGTTCGGGCTCGGCCTCTCGGTCGTGACCCTCGGCGTCGGCTTCCTCGGAATCGTCTTCGGGGAGCGGCGCCGCGCCTGGGAAGACCGCTTCTCGGCGACCGGAGTCGTCTACGACGAGCGCCGGCCGGAGCCGGCCCCCTGGTCGCGCCTAGAGGGGGGCGCCGGAGCGGTTGGGAAGGGCCCGCTGGACCAGCAGGGTCATCGTCCCGCCGAGGATCAGCAGAACGACGTTGACGACGAGGACGACCAGGGCGCCGAACGCGTGGTCGATGCCGCCGGCGCCGAGCGCGACGCCTAGGTAGGCGGAGGCGGGGATCGTCGTCACCGAGATCGCGACGCCGACGGCGGCGCTGGCCCGGGTCTCGAAGGCGAGCATGCCGGCGACGCCGGCGGCGAGGGCGACGAGCACGGTCGAGTAGTCGGTCTTGGCGAGGGTGCTGAGGCTGCTCTGCTCGACCTCGAACCCGTCCGGGAGGAACCCGGCGAGGCTGAGGAAGGCGCCGACGACGGTGGCGGTGACCACGACCAGGCCGAGCCCGAGCCAAAGGGTCGTGAAGGCCCGGCGAGCGAGGCGGCGGTCGCCGCGGACG
Organism: Solirubrobacterales bacterium; assembly: GCA_035764245.1. GTDB lineage: Bacteria > Actinomycetota > Thermoleophilia > Solirubrobacterales > 70-9 > VAYN01. The sequence goes on along the minus strand of DASTZP010000018.1, from coordinate 82,607 downwards.
AGGCCGACCGAGGTGGCGCAGATCGGCAGCAGGTCGGGGCTGACCGCCATCGCGCCGACGATCAGGATCGAGCTGCTGGTGATCACCCCGCAGGCGGCGATCACGGCGGCGACGTTGATCATCGCCAGGTAGCGCGCCAGCGGCCGCGAGTTCGCCCGCGCCGCCCCGAGCACTTCGACCCAGGCGAAGCCGTCGGCACCGCCCTCGCCGAAGCGGTGATGGTGCTGGGGGGCGATCACCTCCATTTTCGTCAGCACATAGTCGTCGACGGCGATCCCGAGGCGGGCGATTTCCTCGACCAGGAGGTCGGCGCAGTTCGGTTCGACGTCGGCGACGAAGACGTAGGACCTGGCCTCCCGGCTCTCGTCGGGCTGCTGCACGACCCGGCGCACGCCTTCGTGGCCGCGCAACAGCTCCGCGAACTCCTCGGCCCGGTGGTGGGCGACGGAGGACCTCAGTCTCAGCATCGCCGGGTCAGGAGACGAGCTTGACGACCTTGAAGGCGCGGTCGCCTTTCGGCGTCTCGACCTTCACGGTGGAGCCGACCTTGGCGTCGAGCAACGCCCGCCCGATCGGCGACTCGGCCGAGAGCCGGCCTTCGGCGAGGTTCGCCTCGGTCGAGCCGACCAGGGTCCAGGTGTTGGTCTCGCCTTTGGACTCGTCGAGGACCTCGGCGGTGCGGCCGAAGGAGAAGAAGTCGCTGTCGAGCGCCGAGACCTCGACCACGATCGCCTTGCGCAGCCGCTCCTGCAGCCGCTTGATCTTGGTCTCCATGTGGGCCTGGTCCTCTTTGGCGACGTGATACTCGGCGTTCTCCTTGAGGTCGCCCTCCTCGCGGGCTGCCTTGATCCGCGCCGCCATCGCCTGGCGCTTCGGGCCTTCCAGCTCGGCCAGTTCCGCTTTCAGCTCTTCGATCCCGGCCTGGGTGATCGGCTCACCGGCCTGCTCCTGCGGGCTCATGCACGGGAGCGTGGCAGATCTCAGTCGCCGCCGTTGCCCGCCGTGAAGGCCGAGGCGAAGGAGCGGACTTTGGCGCCGCCGGCCTTGCCCAGCGGCTCCAGCGCGAAGAGGTCCTCGACCGAGCGCAGCACCGAGTAGGGGTCGTAGGCGACGGCGTCGGTCGCCCCGGGCGAGACCAGGGGGGAGAGCAGCAGCGCCCCGACCTTCTTCGGGTCGGGTGGGGGCGCGGCGGGGTCGGGGTCGGCGGCGCCAAAGGCGACGATCAGCAGGCCGTCTTTCTTGTAGGCGGCCGAGGAGAGGATTTCGGGGACGACTTTGGCGAGGAAGGCGTCGGCCGCCGCGGGCCCTTCGGCCGCCCCTTCGGGGCAGGTGCCGCGGAACCCGGCGTTGCAGAGGCTCGGCGAGATGTAGGAGAAGTTGGCGGTGGTGTCGACTTTCTTCAAGTCGCCGGAGAGCTCGTCCAGCGGCACGTCGTTTTCGCTGCAGTCGCCGAGGTCGAGCAGCGAGTGGAAGAAGGCGAAGGGGTTGAGCGCGGCCGAGTAACCCTCGGCGCCCGGAGCCACCGCTGCTTCGGGTTCGGGCACGACGCAGCTGTCCGGCTGGCCGGTCTCGTCGACCATGCCCTCGAAGTAGCCGTGCCAGCGCAGCTGGGCGCCGACGAGCTGGTCGGCGAGGGTGAGGGTTTCGACCTCGTAGGTGCAGTCTTCGTAGCGCGGGCAGCCGCTCTTCATCTCCGCGCTCGGAGGCTGGCCACTGACCGCGGCGATCGCGTTCGGCAGCGGCGCCGTGTCGAGTAGCGAGTAGTTGGTCAGCAGGGCTCCCTGCGGGCGCAGCTCGCCGGACAGGTACGGCATCTGCGAGGCGGCGCCGAAGGCGGCCTCGTAGCCGGGGCTGGCAAGGGAGACGAGGAAGACGTGCTGGATCGGGCCGGGTTCGGCTTCCGGTTCGGTCGCTGGGGGCGGCGGCGCTTCCGGTTCGGGAGTGGGTTCGGCTTCCGGCGCGGGGGCCGGGGTAGGAAGCGGGGCGGAGGAGGCCGCTTCCGGGCTCGACGCCGCTTCCGGCGAGGAGGAGGGGACGGCGCTTTCCGGCGCGCTCGCCACCGGGGCGGCCGGGGCGGCCGCTTCTTCTTCCATCAGGGCGCGAACCGCCGCGGCAGCGACCGGGCTGGTGCCCTGGGAGCTGCTGGCGCCGACCGCGACGACGCCGGTCGTGGCGACCAGCGAGGTGGCGACCAGGAAGGAGAAGCGCTTGCCGGTGAGGCTGTCGGCGGCGGCCACCGCCTTCTTCATCGGCCCGGCGAGGAGCTTCATGCCACCGCCTCCACCGGGGTCAGCGAGTTGCCGCACTGGGGGCAGAACCTGTCGGCCGGGCCGTAGGGCGCGCCGCAGCTACCGCAGAGGCCGGCGGCGTCGAGCCGCTCGAGCTCGAGCAGGCGCTCGACCGCGAGCAGCTCGGCGTCGACCCGCTGTAGCTCGGCGGCCTTGCGGGTGAGGACGTCGAGGCGGACGTGGTCGCGGATCGCCATCTCGTAGAAGGCGCCGCCGAGGTCGGCCTGCATCACCGTGAACTTCTCCAGCAGCCGGTCTCGCTGGGCCAGCAGCTCTTTGTTCTCGGGAACCGGCTCCGGCGCCGCTTTCGGCTCCTCGCGCCGTTTCGGCTGCGCCCGCGCGGCGAGGCCACGGAGCCGCTCGGGGGCTCGAAGCCGCTTCACGGTTCCACCCCCGAGGGAGCCGGGGCGCTGCCGCCTTCGCCGCCGACGACGATCACGTCGGGCAGGTTCTGCTGGGCGGTGATGTAGTCCTCGCCGACCTGTTCGGGGTTTTCTTCGACGATCTTCGTGTCTTCTTCCACCTTGTCCTGCGAGGCCTTGAAGTTGGTGACTTCGTGGATCTCGCCGTTGTCGGTCTGGACGACTTTGCCTTCGCCTTTTTTCTGGGCTTTGTCGCCTTTGTCGCCTTTTTTCGCTTTCGGCGCGGTGGCGGTGGTGCCGGCGGCGGCCGTGCTGGCGACGGCGGCGGGTCGTTCCCGCAGCGCCTGCAGCAGGGCGTCGCTGTTGTCGTCGCCGCCCGAGCCGCTGCGGCCGACGACCACGCCCAATCCCACCGCGAGTGGCAGCAGCGCGAAGAACGCCACCGCGGCGGCGCGGCTGGTCGAGCTCGGTTTCGCCGCCCGCGCGGTCAGCGGGCGGCGGGCCTTTTTGCTCATCGCCGAGAAGTAGCGGGAGGCGGGGTTGGCGCCGTTGCCGCGCCGCGCCGCGCAGTTGACGCAGTAGCGCTGCTGCGGATCCATCGGCGCCCCGCACTCCTCGCAGGGCTCGAATGACTGCGGCCGGCGGGTCGGCTCGATCTCGCTCATCCCTTCTCCTTCCCCTGCTTGCGCTCCTGCTGCTTCTTCTGCTGGCGCTTCTCGCGCGCTTGCAGGATCCGTTCGGATTCGGCCCGGTGGGCCGCCGCCTTGTCCTGGGTCGTCGAGCAGCCGGCGAGCCCCCCGAGGACGAGGGTCCCGCCGACCGCGAGGGCCGCCAGCCGCTCTGCCCGCCTAGCCGAAGGCACCGCTCACGTACTCCTGGGTCCGTTTCTCGCGCGGCGCTCCGAAGAGCGCCGTCGCGCTGTTGTACTCGACCAGGTCGCCTAGGTACATGAAGGCGACGTGGTCGGCGATTCGGTAGGCCTGCTGCAGGTTGTGGGTGACGATGACGACGGCGACGTCGTCGCGCAGCTTCACGATCAGGTCCTCGATCACCTGGGTGGATTTCGGGTCGAGCGCCGAGCAGGGCTCGTCGAGCAGCAGCACCTCGGGCTCGGCCGCCAGGGCGCGGGCGATGCAGAGCCGCTGCTGCTGGCCGCCGGAGAGCTTCAGCGCCGGGTGGTCGAGGTTGTCTTTGACCTCCTCGAAGAGGCCGGCGCGCTCGAGGGCGCTGTGGACCGCCGGCTCCAGGGTCTTCTTCCGCGCCCGCCGCGAACCCTGCTCGCGCAGGACGTAGGCGATGTTGTCGAAGACACTCATCGGGAACGGGTTCGGCTGCTGGAAGACCATCGTCACCCGGCGCCGCAGCAGGGTCGGCTCGATCGCCTTGATGTCGACGTCGTCGAGGAGGATGCGCCCCCGCAGCTTCGCCGTGCTGGTCAGCTCGGTGAGCCGGTTGAGCGAGCGCAGCAGGGTCGTCTTGCCGCAACCCGAGGGGCCGATCAGCGCCAGTACCTCGCCTTGGCGTACCGGCAGCGAGACGCCTTTGACGGCGTCGCGGTCGGAGTAGGAGACGGAGACGTCGTCGATCTCCATCCGCCGGATCGAGAACTGGGGCGCGCCGACCGAGCGCTTGGCGGTGGTGAAGCCGCTCTGCTGCGGGGCGTGCCCGCTGTGCGAGGAGACCGGCGGCAGCACCTCCGTCGCCGGCTCGGGGTCCTCCAGCTTCAGCCGACGGATCGGCGGTGGAGAGGTCAGTGGCTCCACGTTCCTACCTTTCGGGCGCGGCGATGGACGACGTCGACGGCCCCGTTCAGCGCCAGCACCATCAGCAGCAGGACGAAAGCCGCCGCATAGGCTTTCTCCGGCTGGTTCAGGTTCCCCGTGGGGGAGGCCTCGTAGACGAAGTTGGTCAGGGTCGTGCCGGCCCCGCGCAGGTAGTCGAGCGGGAACGGCGCCTCTTCGACCGGGGCGAAGTTCTGGGTCGCCCCGAGGAGGACGATGATAATCGCGGTGTCGCCGATGATCCGGCCGAGGCCGAGCATGGCGCCGGTCGCGACCTGGGGCCGGCTGGTCGGCAGGAGGATGCGGCGGACCGTCGCCGCCTTCGTCTTGCCGACCGCGTAGGAGGCCTCGCGGACGTGGCGGGGGATCGAGTTCAGACCCTCCCTGGTGCTGGCGACGATGAGCGGCAGCGCGACCAGCGAGAGCATCGCCGAGGCGGCGAAGAAGGAGCGGCCGAAGACGACCCCCTCGGAGCTGCGGCTGAGGAAGCCGAGCGCGGTGTTGGAGAAGATCACCGTCCCGAACAGGGCGAGGACGATGGAGGGGATGCCGGCGATCGCCTCGATCGTCGACTCGGTGATCCGGGCCAGCGCCGCCGGGCGGCCGTACTCGACCAGCCAGATCGCGGTCGCGACGCCGATCGGCAGGGCGAGCGAGATCCCCATCACGGCGACGATCAGGGTCCCGATCAAGGCGTCGGAGAAGCCGCCGCTTTCGGCCTGGCTGAAGCCGGCGCTGGCGGGCGTCGTCAGCATCGAAGGCTCGAGGTAGGAGATCCCCTTGACGAAGAGGTAGACGACGATCGCCACCGCGATCGCGCAGAAGAGCAGCCCCAGCGCCCAGCAGATCGCGAGGCCGATGCGGTCGGTCAGAGCCCAGGTAGCGCTCCCCTCGACCGCCTGCGTCTGTTTCCTCTGCTGCAGCAGCATCAGGCGGTCCCGTATTTGCGCATCGACCTGCGGGCGACGTAGCCGGTGAGGGAGAAGAGCGCCGCCGAGAAGAGGAGCACGGCGGCGATCGCGAACAGGGTCGCGTTGGCCGGCGGGCTGCTCAGCTGGTCGATGTTCTTGACGATCGTCGGCGCCAGCGGCCGCGAGGGCTCGTAGATGAAGATCAACCCGTCGGCCGGGTTCGGCGCGAAGCCGACCGAGCCGGAGATCATCGCCAGCATCACCGCCTCGCCGATCGCCCGCGCGGTCGCCAGCACGGTGCCGGCGACGATCGCCGGGCGGGCGCTGCGGACGCCGATCTTCCAGGTCGTGCGCCAGCGGTTGACGCCGAGCGCCAGCGAGCCCTCGAGCCAGCCCGGTTTGACCGAGCGCAGGCCGTCGCTGAAGATCGAGACCATCAGCGGGGCGATCATCGTCGTCAGGACGACGACCGCCGCCAGCAGGCTGTAGCCGGAGAGGGAGATGACCCCGGCGACGGAGGCCTTCTGGCCCTCGCTGACGAGGTGGTTGCCGATGAACGGGACCAGGACCAACACCCCGAGCAGGCCGTAGATGACCGAGGGGACGCTGGCCAGGAAGCGGACGACCGGCTGCAGGATGTTGCTCATCCACTCGGGCGCGAACTCGACGATGAAGACGGCGACGAAGAGGGCCGAGAAGAGGGCGATGAGGACGGCGCCGCCGGTGATCAGCAGCGTGCTCCAGATCAGCGGCCAGGCGTGGAAGGTGTAGACGTATTCGGCGCCGGCCTGGCCGGAGAGGAAGATCGCGTTGAGCTGGTCATCGACGTTGCCGCCGGGGCCGAACCAGGCGAGGCCGTTGTGCGAGAACGAGGGCCAGGCGCGGACGAAGACCGTGACGATCATCGCCAGCAGCAGCCCGACGACCCCGCAGACCAGCGCGCCGAGCATCCGCTCGACGCGCTGGTCCGACCACTTCGGGCCGTACTCCGACTGGAACTCCTCGTTCAACTAACTACCTTTTCTTGCGCTTCTTGTTGAACGCGGGGACGCCGCCGGCTTTGCTGATCACTTCACCGGCCAGCGGGCTGCGCCGCATCCAGTCGATGAACTTGAGCAGGGCCGGGGGGCTCTGGCTGCCGTCGCCCGGGAGGACGATGAACAGGTAGCGCGAGAGCGGGTACTTGAGCGGCTCGACGCTGATCTTGCTCGGGGCGCAGGGGATGCCGTTGACCTTCAGCGGCTTCACTCCGCGCTGCCAGGCGAGACCGGCGTAACCGATCGCGTTCGGGTCCTGTTTGACCGCGTTCTGGACGAGGCCGTCGGCGGTGAGGGCGTTGACGTTGGAGGCCGGCGGCTCGTTGTTGAGCACGGCCTGGAGGAAGAAGTTGTAGGTCCCTCCGTTGGTGTCGCGCCCGACCGGGTCGATCGTCGTCGTCAGGTTGGAGCCGGGGATCTGGCTCCAGTTGGTGATCAGGCCGCGGTAGATGTCATGGGCCTGCTGGATCGTGATGTTGCTGGCGGCGTTCTGTTTGTTGACGTCGAGGCAGAGGCCGTCCATGAACATCTTGATATAGGTCGTCCCGGCGTCGCTGGGGAGGGGGGTACGGGCGTTGCCGGCGAACTGGCTGGTCCCGTTCTGGACGTCTTTGACGCCGGCGTTGCCGCCGTTCGCGGTGTAGACGAACTTGACCTTGGGGTTGACCTGTTTCGTGTAGGTGGCGAAGAGCGCCTGCAGCACCGGTTGCGCAGCCACCGAGCCCGACCCGATCAGGGTTATGGCGTTCGCCGACGCCGGCGCGACCAGCCCTGCAAGGGCGACAGCCGCGATGGCGAGGGTCTTGATTCTCATGCGGGGTTGAGTCCTTTCCTGCCGGGTATCAGACTTTGTTTACCAACTTGGTCGCGAAACCGTAGCAGCTTCTGTACTTTATTGACTCACTTAGTAAAGAAGGCCGCCGAGGGCACCAAGAACAGCCGTGCGGAGGCCGCTGACATGGAGGACCAATTGCTGAAGAGAAGACTGTCCACCCCCCGAGCCGCGACCGTCGTCGTCCTTGCGGCGGTCGTCGCCGTCTCGGTCACGGTGGTGCCCTCGGTCGCCCAATCGTTCCTGACGAGCCAGAAGGCGTCGAAGGTCTACGTGAGCAACAAGAAGGCGTCGCAGCTCTACCTGAAGAAAAAGGCGGCGTCGAACCTGTACGTGGCGAAGTCGTCGGCGCCGAAGCCGACGGTGGCCGGGATCGCCGCCGGCAGCGCCCAGTACGGGCCGGTCTCGGCGACCACGGCTGGATACATCCCCTCGGCGTTCACCTCGTTCGCGACCAAGGCCGAGATCAGCTCGGCGGTGATCACCTTCTCCGGGCAGGGCACCTGCACCGCGCCCAAACCGGGTCCCGACCAGGCCTGCCCGATCCAGATCCTGGTCGACGGTCAGGCGACCGGGAAAGTGAACTTCCTGCCCTCGACCGCGGCCTCGCCGACGCCGGTGCCGGTTGTCAACACGGTCGTGCAGACGGGCGTCCTGACCAAAGGCGGCCACACGATCTCGGTCCAGTACGCAGGAGCGAAAAACGTCACCTTCACGCTGAAGAGCTGGAACCTCGCCGTCACGGCGATCCCCCAGAAGGACGAACCGCTCGAGCTCGAAGAGAGCGGCGGCTCGCAGGGCGGCGGCGCCAAATAGGCCGCTGACGCGAAGGAGCCCGGGCCTCGTCTCTGACGGGGCCCGGGCTCAGGTTTCGCAGCCGGGACACTCAGCGTTGTCGCTCATCGGCTCAACGCTGGGGGCGGGGGAGGGAGTCCCCGAGGATCAGTCGCGCCCGGTAGAAGAGCGCCTCGTCGGCGCCGTTCAGCGCCGACTCCCGGTTGGCGCCGCGGCTGGTCCGGTTCTGGCCCGTCCCGGCCGGGTACTCGTCCCGCACCAGCCCGGTCAACCGGCCCCGCGAACGGAACGTCGTGGTGGCAACGCGTTTGGTCACTCTGTCTCCTTTCTGTATTTGTAGATCAACTAGGTCAAGAATAGCAAAGAGCGCGACCTGTCGGGTTGGGAGACCACGATGATTTACTTACAGTTAATTACTTAAATAATTAAGCGCTACTAGGTGAAACCCGCGGTATTACTGCCGCCATGGGACTTGCGGGAGACCCGACGGGCATGAGCCCGACCGCCGGCCGGTTGCTCGCCACGGGGGAGACCGCGCTGGAGACCCTGAACGTCGAGGCCGACCCGCAGGCGATGGAAGTGGTTCGCGGGCTCGTCGAAACGGGTGCCCGCACCCTCGAGGACGAAGGGACGGCCGCTGACGAGAAGACGGTGCGAGCCGCCGAAGCCCGCCTCGTCTACGTGCTGACGTCGGCCAGCCTCGGCTCCGAGACCTCCGAGACCTCCGAGTCGACCCGCGACCTGCTGCTGGCGTTCCCCACGCAGCCGACGACTCTGGACGCGGCGACCCTGGCCTCCTTCATCGACGGGATCTGCCCGCTGTGGCCGTTTTGCACCTGAGACCGAACCGCGATCGCGGAGGCAGCTGATGAATCGAGAAGAAAAGGCATTCGAATTCGCCCAGGAAACGGTCAAGCAGATCCTCACGTTCTCGACCGGGATCATCGCCTTGACGGTCACCTTCCTGAAGGACATCCTGCCGGCGGGGACCGACACCGGCTTGCTGGAGATCGCCTGGGGGCTGTACGTCGCCTCGATCTTCTTCGGCCTCCTCTCCCTGATGTCCATGACCGGAACGCTCGGCAGCACTGCCGGGACCGTCAATAGCACCGGGATCCGGATCATCGCCGGGGCTCAGGCGCTCCTCTTCTTTTTCGCGCTGGCCTTCACCGTGGCCTTCGGCTTCGAGGTTTTCTGAAATGGCAAAGGCCGTCTTCAAGACCAAAAGTGGCCTCACGGTGGGGATCGCCAAGCTGGGAGTCCACGGCGACGGGCCGGGGACCGTCGGCCAGGAGGTCCACGACGGCGACACGGTCACGGTCGACCCGGCGGGGAACCTCGGCGTCCGTTTCCTCGGCATCGACGCTCCCGAGGTCTCCTTCACCCTGCCGGCCGAGGCCCTCGCGGCTCCCGACCGGCGCCCTGGGGAGGCGACCTTCGTTCCGATCGACGACCCCCGCTGGGAGGAATTCCTCGCCGACCCGTTGAGCGATGCCTTCGGCCCGATCGAGCTCGACCCCGGCCTCCGCACCTACATCAAGGGCCGCGTCGGGCGGGGCGTCGCCGCCAACCACGCGAGGCTGGCCGAGACAGCCAAAAAGGCGCTCCGCGCCGAGGTCACCGGCGACATGGAACGGTTGGGCCAGGACGCCGACAATTTCGGCTTCTTCCTCGCCTTCGCGAGCGAGATCATGGACGGGTACGGCCGCTTCCTCGGCTTCCTCAACTGTGACCAGCCGGCCCCTCCGCGCCCGCCGTCCTACAACGAGCGGCTGCTGCGACAGGGCCAGGTCACCCCGTACTTCATCTGGCCCAACCTCGACCCCTACCGCCGCCAGCCGAGCCTGGTCGACGCAGTCCCCGAGCCCGGCGGCATCGTCCCCGCGGGCGCCGTGAAAGCGGCGAGCCAGCCGCTCGACGAGGCCCGCGAATGGGTGCAACAGGCCCGGCAGGACGGCCTCGGGATCTGGAGCGACGGCGACCCGCTGCGCCTGTACCCGTTCGAGTTGCGCTTCCTCTCACGCCGCACCCCGCCCGACCGCTGGGTCATCGACCTCTCCGCCGGCGACGACCGCCTGCTCGCGCCGCAGGACTACTACAAGATCGCCAACCCCGAGGACCGCCTCTTCGTCCCCGGCCAGTACGTCGCGCTCTTCGCCTCCAAGGGCTGGAAGCCCCAGGCCTAGTCGTCAGAATGGGTGGCGAGATGGGGCGGGGCGTCACCCGGCAAGAAGACGCCCCACCCCGTCGCCCCTTCAAACGGCTGCAGGTAACCCTGCGTCGCCGCCGTCCTGGGCCCCAGGGGGAGTCGAGGCCCCCTGGGTGTGGGACGGCGACGAACCGTTGAAGCTTTTTGCCTGGATCGGGCGTAGGTAGGCGATCTGGCCCTCTCGCAGCTCGAGGCGCTGCAGTTCGTTGCGGGTCAGCTGCGCCCAGACCTCGGTCCCGTCGGAGAGGACGAGCTCGACCCGGACCTCGAAGCCGAGGGTGACGATCCGCTGCACCAGGCCCTCCTGGGTGCGGTCGTCGGGGTCGAGGACGACCTCCATGTCGTGCGGTCGCACGAAGTCGTCGCCGAGGCGGTTGACCTCGCCGACGAAGCTCATCACGAACTCGTTCGCCGGATGCTCGTAGAGCTCATTCGCGCTGCCCGCCTGCTCTACCTTGCCCTCGTTCATCACCACCAGCTGGTCGGCGACGTCCATCGCCTCTTCCTGGTCGTGGGTGACGAAGATCGTCGTCACGTGCATCTCGTCGTGGAGCCGGCGCAGCCAGGTCCGCAGGTCTTTGCGGACCTTGGCGTCGAGCGCCCCGAACGGCTCGTCGAGGAGCAGGACCTGGGGCTCGACGGCGAGCGCCCGGGCCAGCGCCATCCGCTGCCGCTGCCCGCCCGAGAGCTGGGAGGGGAAGCGGCCGGCGAGGCCGTCGAGCTGGACCAGGCGCAGCAGCTCGTGGACCCGCTTCGAGGTGTCCGGCTTCTTCCACTTGCGGATCTTCAGGCCGAAGGCGACGTTGTCGTACACCGTCATGTGCTTGAAGGCGGCGTAGTGCTGGAAGACGAACCCGACCCCACGCTGCTGCGGCGGTTTGCGGGTGGCGTCCTCGCCGTTGATCGTCACCAGGCCCGCGTCGAGCTCCTCGAGCCCGGCGATCGCCCTCAACAGGGTGGACTTGCCCGAGCCGCTGGGGCCGAGCAGGGCGGTAAGGGACCCGTCCGGGACCTCGATCGACACGTCGTTGAGGGCCTGAAAGTCACCGAAGCTCTTGTTGGCTCCCTCGACTGAGATTCCCATCAGGCGTCCTCCTTTCGTTTGAGCAGGTTCATTGCGAAAAGGGTGATCAGCGCCAGGAGCGCCAGCACCAGGGAGGCGCCGTAGGCGCCGGTTGAGTTGAAGTTGGCGTACTGCTTCTCGACGAAGAGCGGCAGGGTCTGCGTCTGGCCGTTAATCGAACCGGAGACGATCGTCACCGCGCCGAACTCGCCGAGAACCCGGGCGGTCGTGAGGACGACGCCATAGGCGACGCCCCAGCGGATCGACGGCAGCGTGACTTTCCAGAACGTCTGCCAGCCGTTGGCGCCGAGGGTCGAGGCGGCCTGCTCCTGGTCGGTGCCGATCTCCTGCAGCACCGGCACCGTCTCCCGTACCACGAAGGGGAGCGAGACGAAGATGCTGGCGAGCACCATCCCCGGCACGGAGAAGAGGATTTTGATCCCTTCTTCGCCGAGGAAGGCGAACCAGCCGTCGGTCCCATAGAGGAGGTACAGCGAGAGGCCGATGACGACCGGGGAGACCGCGAACGGCAGGTTGATGACCGCGTCGATCACCGGGTTCAGCTTCGACCTGTGGCGGACCAGCAGCAGCGCGCAGCCGATCCCGAAGATCGTGTTCAGGGGCACCGCGATCGCGACCATCAGCACGCTCAGTTTCAGCGCGTGGAGGCCGTCGGGGGAGGTGATCGCGTCGAGCGGCGGGCTGATCCCGTCTTCGAAGGTCTTGTAGAAGATCATCACCAGCGGGATCAGCAGCAGCAGCGTCAGGTAGCCGAGGCCGAGGAACCGCAAGCCCCAGCGGCTGGGGGCGTTAGCGCTCATCAGACCCCGTCTCCCGAGACGTCTTTCGCGGCAATGCCGAAGTAGTCGGCGTCACCCCGGTCGTGGCGGATCGCCCAGCGCTGGATCAGCGAAACGCAGGCGAGCAGCAGCAGCGAGGCGACGAGCAGCACCACCGAGACGGCGGCGGCGCCGACCTCGTTGCCGGACTCGACCTGGTTGCGGATGAAGACCGAGGAGACGGTCGTGTCCGGGTTCCCGCCGGCGAAGAGGAGGACGGAGCCGAACTCGCCGAGGGCGCGGGCGAAGGCCAGCGCGACTCCCGCGGCGAGGCCGGGGAGGAGGTTGGGGAAGATGATGCGGCGGAAGATCGTGAAGTTGCCCGCGCCCAGGGAGGCAGCCGCGGCCTCCATCTCACGGTCCATCTCCAGCAGCAGCGGCTGCACGGCGCGGACGACGAAGGGCAGGGTTACGAAGCAGAGGGCGACGACGATGGCGGTGCGGGTGAACGCCAGGTCGATCCCCAGCGGGCTGTCAGCGCCGTAGAGCGAGAGCAGGGTGAGGCTGGCGACAATCGTCGGCAGCGCGAAAGGCAGGTCGATCACCGAGTTGACGATGCTCTTGCCCGGGAAGCTGTCGCGGACCAGGAGCCAGGCGAGGATCGTGCCGAAGACGCCGTTGACGACGACGACGATCAGCGAGCAGATCACGGTCAGTTCGAGCGACTTCTTCGCCAGCGGCGAGGTGACCTGGTCCCAGAAGTGACCGATGCCGAGGGTGAAGGCTTCGCTGAAGACGGCCGCCAGCGGCAGCAGCACCATGATGCTCAGGTAGAGCACCACCATGCCGCCGCCGATGCCGACCCCGAGACCGGGCAGGCGGAGGCCTGCCCGGTGCTCGGTCGGTGCGGGGAGGTTTGCCGGGTGTGCCTCCATCAGCCGCTCGTCGAGACTCCGAGTTCTTTCTCGATCTCGGCTACGGAGCCGGTTTCGTCGTCGAAGAACTCATCGTTGACTTTGCCCCAGCCACCGAACTGGTCGATCGTGAAGAGATCGGCCGGGGTGGGGAACTGCTTCTCGTCGACGAGTTTCGGGTTGACCGGGCGGTACCCGTTCTCGGCCCAGATTTCCTGACCCTCATCCGACCAGATGAAGTCGAGGAAGTCCTGGGCGGCCGGCTCCGGCGCGGATTTGGTGACCGCGATCGGGGTTTCGATCTGAATCGTCGAGGGCGGGATCACGTACTCGACGTCTTCGCCCTCCTCTTCGGCCTTGATCGCCTCGTTCTCGTAGCCGAGGAGGACGTCGCCCTGGCCCTGGGTGAAGGCCGAGAGCGCGTCGCGGGCGCTGCCCGGCTGGGCGACGGCCTTTTCGAGCAGGGTCTTGACAGCGGCCAGCGCCTCGTCGGGCGATTTGCCGGCGTTGATCTCGGAGCCGTAGACGGCCATGATGTTCCAGCGCGCGGCGCCGGAGCTGAACGGGTTCGGGGTCACGACGTCAACGTCCTTGGTGAGGACGTCCTCGAACGATTTGATCCCCTCCGGGTTGCCGGCGCGGACGGTGATCACGACCACCGAGTTCTGGGCGATCCCGTTGTAGGGCTGTTTGTTCCAGTCTTTGGCGACGAGTTCTCCTTCGTCGACCAGTCGTTCCATGTCGCCGCCCTGGGCGAAGTGGACGATCGATGCGGGCTGACCCGCGACGACGGCACGGCTTTGATCGCCGGAGGCGCCGAACGAGTTGCTGAAGCTGACGCCGCTGCCTTTGTCGCTTTCCTCGAAGGCGGGCTCGAGGTCTTCGGTGTAGACGGCTTCCGGGGTGGAGTAGCCGACCACAGCCAACTCGCCGCCCCCAGAGGAGCCAGAGTCCGAGCCGGTGGTGTCGTCACCACCGCCACATCCAGCGGCGAAGACTGCGAGGAGCAGGACGAGAAGCGCGGCTGGGAGGCCGATCTTCACGCCGCGCCGCCGGGTAGTGCGAGCGTTCCGCATCTAAAAGTTTCCTTCCTATGTCGACTAACTTACGTTCTTGAGCAACTTACTGCTCAATAGGGCGGGCACCCTAGCACAAAGTCGACCGAGAAAGTCCAGAATCCTGATCTGGATTCCTGGGATTGGAGTCAAGAATGCCTTTTCGGCATAGGATGCGCGCCATGAGCGTCGACGCCGTTCGCACGCCGGAGGAGCGACTGGAGGGGCTGCCGGACTACCCGTTCCAGTCCCGCTACCGCGAGGTCGACGGGCTGCGGCTGGCGCACCTCGACGAGGGGGAGGGAAAGCCCGTCGTCTTCTTCCACGGGGAGCCGACCTGGTCGTTCCTCTGGCGCAAGGTGATCCCGCCGGTGCGGGACGCCGGCTTCCGCTGTATCGCCCCCGACTACGCTGGCTTCGGCCGCTCCGACAAGCCCACCGACGTCGGCTGGTACACGTACGACCGCCACGTCGAGCTGATGGCGGCGCTGCTGGAGGAACTCGACCTGCGCGACGCCACCGCCGTCGTCCACGACTGGGGCGGGCCGATCGGGCTGCGGCTGGCGGTCGAGCACCCGGACCGGATCAGCCGCCTGGTGATCATGGAGACCGGCCCCTTCACCGGCCACCAGAAGATGAGCGATGCCTGGCTCGCCTTCCGCGAGTTCGTCCGCAATAGCGACGAGGTGCCGGTCGGGATGCTGGTCCGTGGCGGCTGCAAGAACGACCCCGGCGACGAGGTGATCGCCGCCTACGAGGCTCCTTATATAGACGGGCCCTCGAAGGCCGGGACCCGCGCCTTCCCCTTGATCCTCCCGACCGAGCCCGACGCGCCCGGTGCCGCCGAGGGCAAAGCGGTCGCCGACGCGCTGCGCGAGGACGAGCGTCCGACCCTTGTCCTCTGGGCCGACTCGGACCCGGTGCTGCCCTTCTCGGTCGGCGAGCGGGTCTCCAGCCAGCTCAACTTTCCGCCGCCGCGGCCGATCGAGAACGCCGGCCACTTCCTGCAGGAGGACGCGGGGCCGGAGATCGGCGAGATCATCGCCGAGTGGCTGCGCTCCGCTTGATCAGGTCCGTCATCTCGGTGTAGGAGTGCCCGTGGAGTAGCTGCACCCGGCGCGGGGGCTCGTCGCCCTCCAGCCAGGTGACCGTCCCGGGCCAGTAGGAGTTCGGCGGCGTCCCCGGCTGGTGGAAGGCGGAGGCGAAGACCCAGCTGCCGGTGTTGTGGAGGCGACCGCCGCGCGGCAGCGGCCACTCGGCTTCCGCGGGCAGCGGGCCGCCGCGGTGGGTATGGCCGGTGACCACGTGGACGTCGTCGACGCCGAGGCGCGTCGCCATCTCGGCGGTGGCGTCGACGCCGGTGCGGAAGATCGCCTGCGGCGTCACGTCGGCCGAGAAGTCGGAGCGCAGCAGCCCGTTCAGCCCCCGGATCGCGAGCGGGAAGCCGGCGCGGGCGGCGCGGGCGCGGAAGGTCGTCTCTTCCTCCATGTCGGCCAGCACCTCCCAGGCGCGCTCGAAGGGGCCGTTGCGGCGGCGCTTGATCGGCAGCACCTGGGCGAGGCCGTAGGCGAACCCGTAGAGGGGTCGCAGGATGCGCTCGTAGTCGCTCGGGGTGGTGTGGTCCGGCAGCGGGCGCGAGAGGCGGGCCATCAGGGCGGCGGCGATGCACTCCGCGCGCGGCAGCATCAGGTGGGCGTCCGAGTAGTGGCCATGGGTCGCGTAGACGTCGTCGCGCAGCCAGACGCCGGGGTAGGCGATCTCCAGCCGCGCCCGTCCCAGCCACTCGTCGACCATCGCGGCGGGGCCGGGGGAGGGGGCGCGACGGTGCTCGAGGCCGAGCGCGCGCCCGCCGTCGATCGAGAGCCCGTCCAGCAGCGGCTCGGCGAGGCGGTGGTCGTGGTTGCCGGGGGTGAGGATCACCTCGGCGTCGCCGATCGCCTCCCCGAGCTCCTCGAAGAATGGCCGCGAGCGCTCGAGGGAGGGGCCGACCGGGAGGTTCCGCAGCTCGATCACGTCGCCGAGGAGGACGACGCGGTCGGCGCCGGCGATCTCCTCCAGCAGCACCCGCCGCACCGCCGGGTCGCGCAGCACGTCCTCGTCCGAGGCGACGCCGAGGTGCAGGTCGGAGACGATCGCCGTCCGCATCGCCCCTTTCTACCCCACCACGACGTTTGGCTGGGCAGCCAGGGCGGGTACGATCCACGGATGCATCGCTTCGGTGAGGAGTCCTTCGCACCCGTCGACGGCATCAAGCTCTGCTACCAGGAGATGGGCGACCCCGACGGGGAGCCGCTGCTGCTGGTGATGGGGCTGGCGACGCAGATGATCGCCTGGGACGAGGAGCTCTGCGCGATGCTGGCCGAGCGGGGGTTCCGCGTCGTCCGCTTCGACAACCGCGACATCGGCCGCTCGACCAAGGTCCGCCAGGCGGGGACGCCGAGCGTGCTGGCGATGATGAGCGGCCGCGGCACCCCGCCGTACCTCCTTCGCGACATGGCCGCCGACACCCTCGGGTTGATGGACCACCTCGGGATCGACTCCGCCCACGTCGTCGGCGCCTCGATGGGCGGGATGATCGCCCAGACGACCGCGATCGACCACCCCGGTCGGGTCCGCTCGCTCACCTCGATCATGTCGACGACCGGCAGCCGCCGTGTCGGCCACCCCTCCTACAAAACCTTCGGCCTCCTGCTCGGCAGGCCGCCGCGCGAACGCGAGGCCGCGATCGAGCGCGTCGTCAAGACCTTCAAGGTGATCGGCTCGCCCGGGTACCCCTTCGAGGAGGAGCGGGTCCGCAGGATCGCCGGCCGCTCCTTCGACCGCGGCCACAGCCAGGCCGGCATCGCCCGCCAGCTGTACGCGATCACCGCCTCCGGCGACCGCACGCCGGGCCTGCGCAACCTCGACCTTCCCGCCTTGGTCATCCACGGCAAGAACGACGTCCTCGTCAACCCCTCCGGCGGTCGCGCCACCGCCAAGGCGATCCCCGGCGCCCGCCTGAAGATGGTCGACGGCATGGGGCACGACCTGCCGCGGGCGCTCTGGCCGGACTTCGTCGAGGAGATCGCCGCCAACGCGGCGCGGGCGCCGGAAGCAAACCTCGCTCCGGTCGCTTAGTGCGGCTGAGAGGAGTCGAACCTCCACGGGCTCTCGCCCACACGGACCTGAACCGTGCGCGTCTACCAGTTCCGCCACAGCCGCGGGACGAGGCAATTTACCGGTTGCGAGCCACCCGCCCCTCTCCGCCCAGCGGGACCTCGCTGTGACCGACGTCTCGCACCCGTCGCCACCGGCTCGCTAAAATGCCCCGCATCCTCGCCGCTATCGTCTAGGGGACTAGGACGCCGGATTCTCAGTCCGGAAACCGGGGTTCGAATCCCCGTAGCGGTATTTGGGGCAACGGCTCGTGATGGTGGTCGAACCGACCGAACGAGACGTTTGGCGTGCTGGGGCGCCACCGCCGGTTCCGACTTTCATTTTCTGTCCCGTCGAGCGGCCGGAGACGCCTTTAGCCGCAAGCGTTCTGCGACCAACTCTCGGTCGGGGAGCGGTAGGCGTCTGCGAATCCACACCTCTACTGCGAGGCGGCGCGTGAGGACGTGCCGGCGGGGGACATGCTGATCCCGTTGCATTGCCAGGGTCCAGAAATGCCGTTCCTCTGCTGGCATTTCGGGAGGCAGTCGGCGTATCACCGCGGACATCAGCATCGCGGTGGCCCGACGGCTCAAGTATTCGTAGAGCAAGACGAACGGAAAGAAGAAAGCGTTAATCACCTGAGCGACACAAACGACGATGACGAAGAGCATGACTGCCACCGGCCGCACGACGCAATACCAACCGGCAAATCCCAGCCGGGCGAAGGCATTCCGGAGGTGCATCGAGATCGCTTCGCGAAGCAGTGGCGACACCAGCCGCAGCGCCTTGGCTTGCCGGTCGCCGCGCTCGTCGACTTCGAGCTCAGCCGCAGCTGCGGCGAGATCGCCCCAGTTGAGGGCGCAATGTTTGAGCGAAGGATGGAATCTGTTGAGGATCGCCGTTGAGGCGCCTTGCATGTAAAGAGGCAGCAACTGCAACTCAGTGCGGCGGTGTGGGGCCAAGCAGGTAGTCAGCGCCAACACAAAGCGGGCCAGTCGATAGGTGAGCGGTCGGGCCTCAGGAAAAAGCCAATCTGCCAGGCGGCGGCTCACCCGATTAAGCGGCTCGGCTAGTACCAGTTTAACCGTCCAGCCCACCGCCGCCAGAAGCGCTAACGCGGCCAAACTGACGCCCTTGGGCACGAGGCTACGCCGTCCTCGGTTTCAGCGCTTCTGGCTGCCTGGCCTTCGGGACTTCAGCCTCCGCGACTAGATCCCGTGCGTGTTCGACTCCGTCTGGTTTCAGCCTGTACTTCTTGCGTGGTCGGTGGCCGGCGGCAGCCGCAGTCTCGAGGTCTTCCCAAGTGCCTTCGATGACCCCGAGACGCTCGAGCAGATGGGCGATTGGATATAGCGATCCGGAGGGCACCGCGGCCTCCTGAATGATTTGAAGTCCGTAGATCTCTCGGTCTGGGGCGTCGAGAAAGATGCCTAGAACCCGCGCAGCGGTCGGACTGAGCTTGCGTTGCTTGCGCATGCATAAAACTCTACCATCAATTACTTTCTATGTGTGGCTGTTTCTTAGGTTCCTCGATGCCAGAGAAACCGGGTCGGCGGCAATCCGCGCGGGGTGGTTCGTCTTGTGTTCCGCTGGGGTACTTCGATGCCGAGGCGCTCCAGCGCTTCGGCGCCATCTTCTTTGTGGTCTGACGCTCGACTCTTAATTCGCTCTGCGGCGATTGCCTCGGCATCCTGATCCGCGGTGCGCTCGTGCTGGAGCGACATCTGTTCCAAGCGCCGGCGCTCCCCCTTTGCGCTCGGGGTCAGCTTCTGCGGCTTGCAGAGCAGGCAGCCGCTACGACGGTGCTTCGGCCGTTTGCGCTTGTGGTGGGCCACCGTCGAAGTCTCGCACATAGAGACTGATTGTCTGCGGTAGTGCGGCGGCCCCGCGCGATGTTGGCTCAGCCTTTTAGTAGGCGTTCAATCGCAGCGATGAACTCGGCGGCGCCTTTGACGAACTCGGCGGCTTCCTCCGGGCTCGCCGGTGCGGCCTCATAGTCACCTTCCTCGCGAGCATCCTTGGCGCGGCGGGCGAGGGCGCTGAGGCGCTGGTCGAACTCACCGGGGGCAACGAAGACCTGACTGAAGAGCGTCCAAGTGCCGCTGTGGGTCTTGGCAAACTCACCTCGCTCCGACAGGGCGGCTCGGGCCGCGTAGAGCATCCCGTAGTAGGCGGCGCTGACAACAACTGCGGGATGTGCGGTCCCGAGAATGGCTTCGGCATCCGCTAGTCGGTCACGCGCCTGTTGCATGAACTCCTCGGAGCGGGGACTCAATCCAGCGCGCTCCCGACTAGGACGATCTTGTCGCGGTCGACCTCTTGGATGAAGAAGGACTCGATCGCGCGGCGACCTCTCAGCCACTCGGGGTCGTGAACGTGGACCGAGAATCTGAAAGGGCTCTCGTCCTCGGCGATTGCGGCTTGTTCGCTGAGATCGCCGGCAATTCGCCCATAGCGATCACGGCCGCCATCGGCGATCACGAGCAGGTCGACGTCGGATTCAGGGTGCGCCGTCCCGCGAGCGCGGGAGCCGTAGAGCCAGAGACCGCGCAGATCGCCGCCCACCTCGTTATCCAAGCGCGATGCGAAGCGCTCGACCACCCGGCGCTCGCTTTCGGTGAGCTGCGCTGCGTTGAGCCGATCGACGGTTGCCTGCTCCATGGCTTCCAAGGATAGGCCCGGGGCAGGCTGAGACGCCGGAATCCATGTCCCGAAATATGTCCCCGACTCCACCGAACTGGATCGAACTCGACTGGCCTATCTGGACAGAACCGGCCGGGATCGGCCTCAAACGGCTTCACAGAGGCAATTCTCAGTCCGGAAACCGGGGTTCGAATCCCCGTAGCGGTATGGCTTTACCAGAGAAAGCAGCGGGCTCCACTCTTGGCGCTTGCTACACGAGGGTTCCGGTGCAGAAAGCGTTGAGGACCTACGCAGTGCATTCCTCGATACGTTTGCATACCAAGTTGTAATCATCCGAGTGCCTGTATAGCGTCAATGAACGATGCGGATGGTGGCTTTGAGGCTCCGGGGGTATCGCCGTTTCGAGCGTGAGACCACGCTTGACTTGACCCCTCGCGTCGTTGCGATAGTTGGCCCGAACGAGGCGGGTAAGAGTTCTCTGCTCGATGCGATGGAGAACATCGGTGACCCAAGCTCCGGCCGAGAGTTCCTGGCAGGGGAGTTCACGGGACGAATCCGTCCGGATGACGAGACGGAAATCTTGAGCGCGCTCTTTGAGGTGGACCCGGATGACCGGGAGGCGCTTGCCTCTATCCCTGGTGCTGATGCAGTTCGCCTCTGGCATCGGCAGAGGACAGCCGACGGCCAAGCGCACGGCGAAGTAATCCCGCGTCTCGAGCGGTCTCAGCTGACGCGGCTGCACGTGCGTGCCGAATTGCAGCGAATGCTGGCGAGCCGATCGAAGTCAATTGAACGGTACTTGGAGCAGGACCAACCTGGGCACAGTGAGGAGCAGGCGGAAGAGGTTGAGGAGTCGCCGACTGTCAGGGAACTAGCAAACGCGGTCCTTGCCGGGCTTGAGGAGCCGAAGGAAACGTTGTCAGGTTCAGCCCGATCCAACCTTCATTCTCTAGCCGAATCCCTTGCCGATCCCCCTGTCAACCTTCCGAAGTACGTCAAAGATCTCGCTGGCTCGTGTAGGAAGCTTGCCGCCGAGCATGCGGAGGAACATCCGGATGATCGAGCCTGGGCAATCTTGAACGCTCGGTGTCCGGCCGTACGCGTTCTCCGCGAAAACGATCGCGAACTCAGATCGAGCTACCCCTTCGAGGAGTACGACGAAGCCCCGGCTCCGCTCCAGAACCTACTCAGCCTTGCCGGCATTGAATGGCAAGCCATAAAGCAAGCGGCGGCTGAACCAAGCAACCCAACGCTCGCCAACCTGCTGGGAAAGGGAAACCGAGAACTAGAGAAGAGGCTTCACGGGAGTTGGAAACAGGCAACGGTGTCTGTGGAGCTTCGCGAGCAAGCTGGAGCGTTAAACGTCTTTCCGTATGACGCCGAAAGCGACACTCATTCGCGCATCGAAGATCGAAGCGATGGGTTTCGCTCCTTCTTGGCGATGCTCGCTTTCACGACTCGGCATTCGGCGGGCAAGCGGAAGCTAATTCTCGCCATCGACGAGGCGGAGAGACATCTTCACTACAACGCTCAGGCTGACTTAGTCAACGTCTTGACGCGCCAAACTTTCGCGACCCAGATCATTTACACGACTCATTCAGCGGGTTGTCTGCCTGAGGATTTAGGTTCAGCGATTCGCGTTGTCAAGCCGATTCCAGGTGATCGCAGCGTCGTAAAGAACGGTTTCTGGTCCGCGCAGGAGAAGGAGAAAACAAGCGGAGGATTTACCTCCTTGTTGATGGCCATGGGCGCTGATGCAGTGGCCTTTACCCCTGCTCGCTTTGCCGTCATTACGGAGGGTCCTTCTGATGCCTTGCTGCTGCCTGCGCTGATGCGAGCGGCACTTAACCTCTCGGCGGATGAGCCTCTGGGCTTGCAGGTCGCAGGTGGACTCGCTTGGACCCCTCCTCGCAGGCTCTCCAGGCTTGAGGCTGAGGCGGCCCATGTGGTCTACCTGACTGATTCAGACAAAGAAGGCGAAAAGTACGCGGCAGATTTGAAGGATGCGGGGGTTGATCCTAAGCGGATTTTTAAGCTTCCTTCCAGCCAATCTTGGCTTGAGCATTGAGGACTTCGTCCATAAGGAAACGCTAGTTGAGGTTGTCAACTTTCTCTTGCAGAAGCTGCGCGAGTACGAGGGCGAGGCCCTGAGAGAGGCCGAAATTCCAAACGTAGCTGCCGCCACCGCAATTGAGACTTGGCAGAAGAATCGAGATATCACGCCAATTTCTAAGACCGCAATTGCCGAGCATGTCCTGAGGATGTGCCGGGCGAATCTCGCCTACGTGTATTGGGATCCTGGTGAAGGAGGGGCGCTGCCATTGCTGCGAGAGAACCGGCGCTTAGCGATGACTCGACTCCATGCCCAACTGCGAGCTGCCTTGGGGATCAAAGACTCCGAAGAGGACTAGGGACCCGCCGCGTCTGCCTTGTTGAATTCGAGCGTCCTTGCGTCGATAGACCAAGCCGTCGACCACTGCCGTCTCTTCACGAACCGAGATCACCTATTGCGAGTCGCGCTAGGGGCTCGCGTTCAGCGCTCGGCCGCGCTGGTCGGGTCGTTCGGGCTCGCCTGGCGCGGGTCGTTCGACCAGGCGCCGGGCGGCACGGGCACGGGGCCGTCGAGGAGGGGGTCCTCGGTTGCCCGCATCCACTCGAGCAGGCGCTCGCGGTATTCGGCGAGGATCTGCTGGCGGGTCGGGTCGGCGCTGAGGTCGTTGAGCTCGTTGGGGTCGAAGAGGAGGTCGAAGAGCTGCTCCTCGGGGACGCGGTGCTCGCCCCAGCCGGCCTCGACGAGGATCTTCTTGCTGGCGCTGTCGTCGCAGTTGGCGAGGACGGGACGGTCGTACTCGGCGAAGCGCCGGATGTACTTGAAGCGCTCGCTGCGGACCGCGCGCAGGGGCTGGTAGGCGGCGTGGTAGGTCATCTCGGCGAAGAGGACGTCGTTGACGGTGGCGGTCTCGCCGCGGACCAGGGGCAGCAGGCTGGTGCCCTGGAGGAAGGGCGGCTGCTCGATCCCGGCCAGCTCGCAGAGCGTCGGGTAGACGTCGAGGTGGCTGACCAGGCCGTCGAGGACGCGGCCGCCGAGAAAGCCGCCCGGCCCGCGCATGATCAGCATCACCCCGATCCCGCGGTCGTAGAGCGTCGCCTTCGCGCCCGGGAAGGCGAGGCCGTGGTCGGTGGTGCAGATGATCAGCGTCTCGTCCTGGAGGCCGAGCTGGTGGAGGCCGTTGAGGACGGCGCCGATGCCCTGGTCGAGCGAGCGGGCGCTGGCCTTGAAGGCGGCCATGTCGGCGCGGGTCTCCGGAGTGTCCGGCAGGTTCGCCGGCGGCAGCGAGTAGAGGGTGTCGCGGACCGAGGTGGGGACCCGGTAGGTGCGGTGGGTCTCGAAGAAGCCGACCGACATGAAGAAGGGCTCCTCGGTGGCGCCGAGGCGCTCGATCGCGGTCGGGGCGACGTCGGCGGCGTGGTGGCTGTCGACCTCGATCACCTCGTCGTAGCCGATCACCTCCGGGTCCTCGGAGATGTGCTGCTCGCCGATCAGGACGGAGCGGTAGCCGGCCTCGCGCAGGGGATGAACGAGGTGCTGGCCGTAATCGTTCAGCTCCCAGCCGCGGTGGGCGAGGCCGAGCAGGCCGTTGTTGTGGCAGTACTGGCCGGTGAGCAGGGAGGCGCGGCTGCCCGAGCAGGTGGGGGCGGCGCAGAAAGCGTTGCGGAAGAGGACGCCCTGGTCGGCGAGCAGCTGGATGTTCGGGGTCGGCACCGGGAAGCCGTAGGGCTGGACGTAGCGCCCGGTGTCGTGGGAGTGGATGTAGAGGATGTTAGGAAGCTTGTTGATCGAGAAAGTATACAATTCTGGACCGATGCAGCTCCTCGGCCTCCATCACGTCTCCGCGATCGCCTCTTCGGGCAGCGACTGCCGCGACTTCTACGGTGGCCTGCTCGAGCTCGAGCAGGTCTCCCGGTTCGGCGCCGACGAGCTCGCCTTCGGCACCGACCGGGAAGGCGGCGGCGGAGTCCTCAGCTTCGAGGTGAGCCCGGGGGCGGCCCGGGGAAACCCCGGCCGGGGCCTCGTCCACCGTCTGCAGTGGTCGGTCCCGCGTGCGGACGCGCTCGAGCCCTGGCGCCGTCGCCTCGAGGCGGCCGGGGTCAGCGTCACCGCCTGGCTGAGCGGGTCCGGCGACCCCCTCGCCCTGCGCTTCGCCGACCCCGACGGCCTCGAGCACGAGCTCACACTCCCGCCGGCGTTCGTCCTTTCTTCGCCGCCTCGCGAACAAAGGACGAACGCCGACCTCGTCCTCACCGGCGTCCGCGCCTACGCCGCCGGCAGCGTCCCGAGCGGCGACCTGCTCGCCGGCCGGCTCGGGTTCGAGGCCTGCGGGCAGGGCGTCTGGCGGGTCGGCGGCGGGGCGGAGGCGGTGCGCTACGAGTGCGAGCGGCCGCCGCCCTCGCGGCCGGTCGAAGGCGCCGGCAGCGTGCGCCACGTCGCCTGGGCCTGCCGCCCGGGCGAGGAGCGGGCCTGGCGCCAGCGGGTGATCGGGATGGGCGCGACGGTCAGCCCGGTGATCGAGTGCGACGGCTACCGCTGCTTCTTCTTCCGCGAGCCCGACGGAGTCCTCTTCGGGGTGGCGACCCTGCGCCGCGCGGCCGCCCCGGCGCAGCTTCGGTTCGAGCCGCCGCGCCCGGCGGCGATCCCGCCGCGGATCGCCCGCCCGATCGGGATCCTCGCCGCGGTCTAGCGCCCGGCTGAGGGCCTAGAGCGTGCGAGGAACGTAGGTCTCGACGATGCCGACGACGAGCACGACGGCGAGGCCCAGATAGACGGCGCCGACGGCGAGCTTGGTCCTCGTCGGCACCGCGTAGTACTTACGGCTCTCCTCCGAGTGCCGGTTCCTGAAGCGGTGGTAGAGCTCGGGGCCGCCGAGGAAGAGGGCGATCAGAAGCATGACCGGGCCGAGGAAGACGGCCGCGACGGCGACAGCCACCACGATCCCGGCGATCCAGACCTTGGGCCCGAGGACCGCCATCGCCCTGCCGCCGTCGAGCGGCAGCACCGGCAGCAGGTTGATCAGGTTGATGAAGAAGCCGACGTAGGCCAGGGCGCGCCAGAGGTCGCTGCCGGTCGCCAGCCAGATCGCGAGAGGGACCAGGGTCCCCAGGGTGCCGAGGATCGGGCCGGCCAGGCCGACGCGGGCCTCCGCCGCGGCGTCCTCTCCCAGGGACTTGGCCGCGATCATCGCGCCGAGGAAGGGGATGAAAATCGGCGCCGAGGCCTCGACTCCCTCGCGGCGCAGCTGGATCACGTGCCCCATCTCGTGGACCAGGATCAAAAGGACGAAGCCGACGGCGAAGGGCCAGCCGAAGAGCAGGGCGTAGGCGGCGATCGAGATGAACATCGTCCCCAGCGTCGTCACCGCCTTCACCTTGGCCAGCGCCAGGATCAGGCCCTTGCCCTTGCTGACCAGGAGGACGAGCAGGATCAGGGGAGCGCCGAGCTTCTTCAGCCGCGACTGGTTGCGTTCCCTGTCCAGCTCCTCGGCCGTCGGCGCTTCGATCGGCTGGTTGCTCAGTTCCATGCGCGGAGCATAGGCGGGCCGGCTAGGAGGCCTCCCGGGCCACCGCGCGGTGCAGCAGCTCGCGCCGGAGCAGGATCAGCGGCAGCCACAGCGCCGGCAGTCCCGCCGCCAGCAGCACGCCCGCCCGCCAGCCGCCGCTCTCGACCAGGGGGCCGGCGAGGGCGGCGCCGCCGCTGGCGCCGACCGTCAGCGAGAGCGCCAGCCAGGTGAAGGCCTCGGTGCCGGTGCCTGGCGGCATCGCCGCCTGGGCGATCTGGTTGCGCAGGTTGCTGGCCGGGGCGATGTAGGTGCCGGCGAGGGCGGCGAAGGCGAACATCGCCGCGGTCGAGTCGGCGAGCAGCATCGGCAGGACGACGAGCGGCTGGTAGATCGCGAACGCGATCGAGCCCTGGGCGGGCGTGCGGAAGCGGTGCGCCTGGGCGCCGTAGACGAGCGCCCCGGCCGCCGAGCCGATCGCCGAGGCGGCGATGAAGGGGCCGCCGAGGGCGGAATCGCCCTGCTCGGCGCCGAAGGCGGGGAAGACGACGTCGAAGACGCCGAAGGTGATGCCGATCGGGATCCCGGTGAGGACGAGGAGGCGGATCGCGGGCGAGGCGAGGGCGCCGGCGCGGGTGCGGTGCTCGGCCGGCGCCGGCTCCTGCCCGCCGACGGTCGGGATCGCGGCGAACCAGAGGGTGCCGAGGACGCCGCAGCCGGCGGCGGCGAGCAGAGGGGCGGCCGAGCCCGAGGTGGCGACGAGAACCCCGGTCAGCAGCGGGCCGGCGATGAAGAAGACCTCGATCAGCAGCGAGTCGATCACGTAGCCGCCGACCAGGTCCCGCTCCTCGACCAGGCTCGGCCAGAGCTGGCGCAGGAGGCCGCCGACCGGCGGCGTCGCGCCGCCCGCGAGCGCGGCGGCGGCGACCAGCGCCCCGGGGCCGGCGCCGGCTTCGGCGAGGACGACGACGAGGGCGAACCCCAGCGCCGTTAGCAGCGCGGCGGGGATCAGCACCAGCCGCGGGCCGCGCCGGTCGACCAGGCGCCCGAGCAGCGGCGAGGTCACCCCGAGGCCGATCGTGAAGGCGCCGGCGGCGGCACCGGCCGCCCCGAAGGTGCCGGTGTGGTCGTGGACGAAGATGACCAGGGCGACCGCGCCCATCCCCACCGGCAGCCGCGCCAGCACCGAGGTGGCGCAGAGGGCGAAGACGTGGGGGCGGGCGAGAATGCGGCGGTAGGCCATCCCGCCGGAGGTTAGGCTCCTCCGCATGGGACTGCTGGACCCCGCGCCGCCGCCGTTCGAGTACGCCGAGTGGCGCCGTCTGCCGCACCTGGAGCGGATCAAGCCGCTGGCGCAGGACTGGGCGCTGAACGGGTTCGGGACCCCGGTCGCCGTCTACTTCCTCTACGTCTTCAAGATCCTCGCCTACGCCGGCCTCGGCGCTCTGCTCATCTTCGGGACCAGCGGCTGGCCCGCCTGGTACGAGCCGATCGTCTTCCAGAAGGCGGTGATCTGGACGATGCTCTGGGAGGTGCTGGGCCTCGGCGCCGGCTCGCTGCCGCTGACGCTGCGCTTCAGTCCGATGGTCGGCGGCTTCCTCTACTGGCTGCGGCCGGGGACGACGCGGCTGCCGCCCTGGCCGGAGACGGTGCCGGGGACGAAGGGGACGACGCGGACCTGGCTCGACGTCGCCTTATATGTGGGGCTGATCGGGACGGCGCTCTATCTGCTGCTCGCGTCGGGGGAGGGCACGCCGGCGAGGCTGGATCCGGTCGCGGTCGCCGTCCTCCTCGCCTTCCTCGGCGCCCTCGGGCTCCGCGACAAGGTCCCGTTCCTGGCGGCGCGGGCGGAGGTCTACGGCACCCTCACGATCATCTTCCTCTTCCCGCTGACGAACATGGTGATCGCCGCCCAGCTCGTCTTCTTCTGCATCTGGTGGGGGGCGGCGTCCTCGAAGCTGAACCGCCACTTCCCCTTCGTCGTCACGGTGATGATCAGCAACACGCCGTGGAACAAATCGACGGCGCTCAAGCGCCGGCTCTACCGCGACCACCCGGAGGACCTGCTGCCGTCACGCCTCGGCGCCTTCGACGCCCACGTGGGGACGGCGGTGGAGTTCACCCTGCCGCTGATCCTGATCCTTACCCAGGGCGGCCTGCTCGGCACCCTCGCCCTGGTCGGGATGGTGCTCTTCCACGTCCACATCTTTTCAACCTTCCCGCTGGCGGTGCCGCTGGAGTGGAACGTGTTCATGATCTTCGGCCTCTTCTTCCTCTTCGGCCACTACGCCGACGTGCCCTGGTCGAGCGTCGACGACCCGCTGCTGCTGGTCGTCCTGGGGCTGATCTGCGTCGGCCTGCCGCTGCTGGGCAACTTCCGCCCCGACCTCGTCTCCTTCCTGCCCTCGATGCGTTACTACGCCGGCAACTGGGCGACGAGCCAGTGGCTGTTCCGGCGCGGCGGCGGCGGTGCGGAGGGGGCCGAGGACAAGCTCGACCGCGAGATCGTCAAGGCGGCGCCGATCGTCACCAGGCAGCTGGAGAAGTTCTACGAGCCGGAGATGATCGACGTGCTCGTCTACAAAGGGCTCGCCTTCCGCTCGATGCACTCGCACGGGCGGGCGCTGAACGCGCTCTCGATGCGGGCGGTCGACGACGTCGAGGACTACGACGTGCGCGAGGGCGAGCTCGTCGCCGGCGTCGTCCTCGGCTACAACTTCGGCGACGGCCACTTCCACGACCAGCGGCTGCTGGCGGCGGTGCAGGAGCGCTGCCGGTTCGGGCCGGGGGAGCTGCGGGTGGTGACCCTGGAGTCCCAGCCCGCGCACGTGGCGCGTCAGCGCTACCGGATCTGGGACGCGGCCGACGGCCTAGTCGAGGAGGGCTGGGTCGATGTGCGGGACATGGTCGTGCGCCAGCCGTGGCTGGTCGGCGACGAGCCCCTGCCGGTGCACTGTGACCAATCGAGTGCAACCGCCGCCCCCGCGCGGGGATGATCCGAACATGAGCTCCGCCGTAGTCGTCGGCTCCGGCCCCAACGGCCTCGCCTGCGCGGCGACGCTGGCCAGCCGCGGGGTCGAGGTGACCGTGATCGAGGCCGCGGAGCGGATCGGCGGCGGCGCCCGCACCTCGGAGCTGACCGAGCCGGGCCTCCTCCACGACGAGTGCAGCGCCACCCACCCGATGGCGGTCGCCTCGCCCGCGGTCGCCGGGCTGGGGCTGGAGCGCTACGGGCTCGAGTGGGGGTGGCCGGAGGTCAGCCTCGCGCATCCGCTCGACGGGGGCGGGGGAGGGGCGATGCTGCGCTCGCTCGAGGAGACCGCCGCCGGGCTCGGCGCGGCGGGAGACCGCTGGCGCCGGATCTTCGGCCCGCCCTCGCGCGCCTACGACCCGCTGACCGAGGACATCTATCGCCCGCTTCCGCACCTGCCGCGCCACCCGCTGCGCCTGCTGCGCTTCGGGTTGCCAGCGGCGGCGCCGGCGACGCTGCTGGGGCGGTCGCTGGGGACCCCCGAGGCGGCGGCGCTGTTCGGCGGCGTCGCCGCCCACTCCTACGCGCGGCTCGACCGGCCGCTCAGCGCGGCGATCGGGATGGCCTTGGTCTGCTCCGGACACGCCTACGGCTGGCCGGTGGCGAAGGGGGGCTCCGTCGCGCTGGCGAACGCCTGGGCGGCGCTGATCCGGGAGCACGGCGGCCGGATCGAGACTGGGCGGCGGGTGCGCTCGCTGGACGAGCTGCCAGCGGCCGATGTCGTCGTCCTCGACCTGACGCCGGCCGGGGTGCTGGAGCTGGCCTGGGAGCGGCTGCCGCCGCGGGTCGCCCGCGCCTACCGTCGCTACCGGCACGGCCCCGGCGCCTTCAAGCTCGACCTCGCGGTCGAGGGCGGAGTGCCCTGGACGATGGAGGCGGCGCGGCGGGCGGGGACGGTCCACGTCGGCGGCTCCTTCGAGGAGGTGGTCGCGGCCGAGGGCCAGATCAACCGCGGTCGGATGCCGGAGCGCCCCTTTGTCCTAGTCGGCCAGCAGTACCTCGCCGACCCCCAGCGCTCGCGGGGGAACCTGCACCCGGTCTGGGCCTACGCCCACGTCCCCAGCGGCTACGAGGGCGACGCGAGCGAGACCGTCCTCGACCAGATCGAACGCTTCGCCCCCGGCCTCCGCGACCGCATCGTCGCCCGCGCGGTCCGCACCCCGGCCGAGTTCGAGGCCTCCAACCCGAACTTCGCCGGCGGCGACATCCTCGCCGGCGCCAACACGCCGCTGCAGACGCTGGCGCGGCCCCGCTTCACCGCGGTCCCGTACCGGACCGGCATCCCCGGCGTCTTCATCTGCTCGGCGGCGACGCCGCCCGGCGCCGGCGCCCACGGCATTTGCGGCTTCAACGCCGCCGAAGCCGCCCTGCGCACGCTGTGAACAAAGGTCCGCCGGACCTTTGCCCCGCATAGCGGGCAAAAGGACCGGCGCACCTCAGTCCCCGGCCTCGATCGGGCGAGGAGGCGGGGTGGGGGTCGGTTCGTCGACCCGGACTTCGAGGCGCCGCACGCTCGGCACCGACCAGGCGGCGGCGACGCAGACGGTGACGACGACGCTGCTCAGCCAGAGGGCCTCCGAGGTTCCGATCGCCACGACCAGCGGGCCGACCAGGGCGAGGCCGAGCGGCTCCAGCGCCAGCGAGCCGAACCAGTCGTAGGCGCTGACGCGGGTGCGGACCGGCGGCGGGATGTGCTGGACCCAGGCGGTCTCGAAGAGGATCTGGGCGAGGCTGCCGACGGCGCCGGCGACGAAGGCGGCGATCGCGATCACCGCCGTCGACGCCGGCACCGCCAGGGCGATCAGCGGCAGGGCGATCAGGATCACCAGTCCCTCCCCGACCAGCAGCGGGCGGCGGGGGCGGATCGAGAGCGCGACGGCGCCTCCGGCGACGGCGCCGACGCCCATCGCCGTCGCGATCACCGCCCAGGAGCTCGAGCCGCCCAGCGAGTCCTGCGCCACGGTCGGGCCCAGCACCTGGAAGGCGGGGTAGTAGATCGCGTTGGAGATCGCCGCGCCGATGACGACGGCGACCAGCCAGCTGCGGGCGGAGAACTCGCGCCAGCCGTGCCGCAGCTCGCCGAAGAAGGAGGTCCCCTCCTCGCCTGCCTCGGCAGGCGGCGCCCGCAGGCCGACCAGCGAGAGAGCGCTGACCGCGAAGGTGGCCGCGTCGAGGGCGAGGGCGGAGCCGGGGGAGCCGAGGCCGAGCATGATCCCGGCCAGCGCCGGGCCGACGACCTTGCCGAGCGAGCGCGAGAGTTCCAGCAGCGCGTTCGCCTCCTGCAGGCGGCGAACCGGGACGATCTGGGGAACGATCGCCCCCGAGGCGGGTTTGAAGAAGGCGGTGGCGCCGCCCTGGATCGCGTAGAGGACGACGAGGTGCCAGATCTCGGCGGCACCGCTCAGCAGCAGCGCCGCCATCGCCGCCGTGGCGGCGACGCTGAGGAGGTCGGCGCCGAGCATCGACAGCCGCGGCGAGACGCGGTCGCCGACGACGCCGGCGACGAGCACGAGGGCGATCAAGAGCAGGCTGTGGGCGGCGAAGACGATGCCGAGGTCGGTCGCCGAGCCGCCGAGGTCGAGGACGGCGAAGGCGATCGCCACCGGCGCCATCCCGTCGCCGACAAACGAGGTCGTGCGTCCGACGAAGAGCCGCCGGAAGTCCGGTTCCCGCAGAACCCTCATCCGCTTCGCGATTGGCATCCGGGCGAGCATAGGAAGGGGTTAAAGAAGATCGGCGCTGGGGTAGCTCGCGGACACACCGATATGGGGACTCAATCCAAAACCGAGAGCGACGCCCACGCGCACAAATTCGGCTCCTCGACGCCGCTGACGATCGGGGTCGAGGAGGAGCTGCTGCTGGTCGACGCGGACTGCGGCCTCGTCGCCGAGGGCGAACGGGTGCTCGAGCAGATCGACGACGAGCACCGTCGGGCGGTCTCGACCGAGATCTTCGCCACCCAGATCGAGCTCAAGACCGGCGTCTGCCTCGACGCCGCGCAGGCGGCGCGGGAGCTGGCGGAGGTGCGGCAGGCCGTCGCCGCCACCGGGGCCCGGCTGATGGGGTCCGGCCTCTACCCGGGGGAGAGCGGCGGGGCGGAGCTGGTCGACAAGGCCCGTTACGAGAGCGTCAAGAAGGACCTTGCGAGCCTGCTGGCAACGCCGCCCTGCGCCCTCCACGTCCACGTCGGCGTGCCCGACCCCGAAACCGCCGTCGCCGTCGCCAACGCGATGCGCCACCACCTGCCGCTGCTGGCGGCGCTGACCGCCAACTCGCCCTTCCGCGAGGGCGTCGACTCGGGCCTCGCCAGCGCTCGCGCCGCCGCCGTCCGCACCTACCCCCGCTTCGAACTGCCGCGCGCCTTCCGCGACTACGAGGACTTCCTTCGCGTCGCCGACCAGCTGATCACCGCCGCCGGCGTCGAGGACTACACCTACATCTGGTGGGACGTGCGGCCGCACCCGAAGCTGGGGACGGTCGAGGTGCGGGGGATGGATGTGCAGCCGCGGCCGGAGGCCAACGCCGCGATCGCCGCCCTGATCCAGGCCCTGGCGGCGAAGGAGATCGACCGCCCCGGCGCCCCCGGCCTCACCCGCGAGGCGATCGACGAGTCCTACTTCCAGGCCGAGCGCTACGGGCTCGAGGCGCGGCTGATGGTCGACGAGGGCACCGCCGCGCCGACCCCCGAGGTCGCCCGCGCCGCCCTCGAGCAGGCCCGGCCCTACGCCGCCGACCTCGGCGGCGAGGCGGCACTGGAGGAGATCGAGCGGATCCTCGCCGAGGGCAACGGCGCCGATCGCCAGCGCCGCGTCCACGGCGAGGGCGGGATGGCCGCGCTGCTCAGCGACCTCGCCGAGTGCACTGGGGCCTGAGCCCCGGGGCCTTCAGCTCGGCGCCGGGATCTTCAGCCGCTTGCGTGCGGCGACGACGGCGGCGACCGAGGAGCGGCAGGCTTTGGCGATCTCGCCGTTGCCGTGGCCGGGGCGGCGCCGGACCTCGAACTCGACCAGGGCGGCGCGGCGCAGTTTGGCGCGGTCTTCGAGGCCGCTGTCCTTGGGGGCGGCGTCGAGGGCGGCCTGGGCGGCGCGCTCGCGGCGGCAGAGGAGGCAGAAGGTCCCCTCCTTCGAGGTCGTCCAGCTGTCGGGCAGCGCGACTTGCTCGCCGCCGAGGCGGGAGACAGTGACCCCGCACTGATCGCAGGTCCATTTTTTCGCCGTCGTAGTGCTCATGAAACGGTTGGGGCGGCGGGAGGTGCCTCTGCCGACCCCGTGTACCCAGGGTAGCAGGGCGGCTCTTTTGCCCTGCTAGCAAGCACGTTTCCCCGGCCTCCTACACTTGTTGGATGACCGGCGAAGGCGCTCTGGAGCCCACTTACACCCTCTATCGGCGCGGTCTCGAGCTGCTCGAGGACGGGGACTTCGAGCACGCGACCGAGCCCCTGGCCGAGGCCGCCCGCCGGGCGCCCGAGAAGACCTCGGTTCGCGAGGCGCTCGGCCGCGCCTACTTCCGCTGCGGCCGCTTCGCCCCGGCCGCGGCCGAGTTCGAGGCGGTCGTCGAGTCCCACCCGGTCAACGACTTCGCGCATTTCTGCCTGGGGCGGGCTCTGAGCAAGACGGGGGAGAAGCGGCGGGCGCGGCATCATTTGGCGCTTGCTTGCAACTTGAGGCCCGAGCGGCGGGATTATCGGTACTACCGGCGGTTGTTGGACGCTTAGGTCGGGGGGTTTGTGGGGAGGGGCGAGGGGGGACCCGCGCCAGACACATCTCGCTATGGCTCGATGTTGAGTGTCTGGCGAGGGTCCCCCCTCGCCCCTCCACTTGGGCCGCTCGGTTATCCGATTACCGGTAGTACGCAGCGGAATTTGTTGGTGGCACTGGAGATGGCCATATCGACTTCTCCAGTTGAGGTGACGGTCGCGACGCTGTACGAGTTTTTGGTCGTGAAGCTCGCAATGTCGCTCGCCCACTCGTCACCCGCATCAAGAAGCACTCCCGGCTGCTGCGAGAAGGCAACCAGGGACAGGGCGGCTGGTAGCTCGCCGCCTTGGCTGGCGCAGGCTGCGGCTGCTGCGGGGGCGTTGAGGGCGGAGCTGCTTGGGGCTTCCTGCCAGCAGGCGCCAGAGAAGGAGCGGGTGCCGGTCTTGCAGCCGACTTCGTGGCCGTTGACGGTGCGGGCGTCCTCGGCGTGGGCGGCCTGCAGCGCCGTTTCCGCGTCGTGGGCCGAGTCGGCCGTCTCGGCGTGGATCGAGCTGGGGACGGGGCCGAGGGTGGAGGCGTCGATCTGGACGCCGGTAATCGACCCCGGCGCCAGCTGGCTCCCCTTCAGCGCCCCGGGCTGCAGCCGGTTGCCGGGGACCGACCCCAGCGCCAGCCGGTTCCCCGGGATCGACTTGACCTTGATTGAGCGGCCGCTGATCTTCCCCGCCGCCGCGTAGACCGTCCCGCTCAGCGCCGCCACCAGCGCCAGACCGGCCACCACCAGAGCCGGCCCCTGCCGGCGAAGTCCCCTGCTCATCGAGCTTCCTCCTGGATCGAGTTGAGTGAAAGAGCCGCCGCCATTGGACGGGGCTTCCAAAGTGGCGGCACCCTAGTTGCCCCAACTCGTCTGCGGACGAATGTCTACACGTGGGTTCGTCGAAGATTCGAGTTGAGATGCGTCAATTTCGTGTTAAGGAAAAAAGTTGTTGTTGCTGATTTGGCGCATCACGACTCTCGCGGAGTGTTAGAGCAGGTATGCGTTAACCAGACATGGTGTGCAAAGGGGAGATCGCAATCCGAGCTAGAAGTAACCACTAATACTCAGGAGTTTTAGTCTTGCGCTCAACTCCTAGGCGACACGATGTCCACCCCTCGGTCCTGTCAAAAATCTTGGAGTAGCCAGGAAACCCGCTTCTATGGGACTCGCGCTAATTAAAAATTGAGTATTGAAACGTCCCTGACACCCTTCAGGATGACGCTCGTTCAGGGGCTCCAAGGGGCCTGCAACCGGGTGGAGGGTGGCGATGGGAGAAGCGGCATGGGGACGAGGGGCGCGGCTGGCCGTTGCCTTCGCGCTGCTGCTTGCGGTTGCCACCGCCGCCGCTCCCGTGTTTGCCGAAGACCCCCCAGTCCTGCCCTCGCAGCCCCAGGAGGAGCTGGAATCGCCGCAGGCCGAAGCGGAGCGCGAAACCTCGGAATTCGCTTACGCGGACCTCTCCGTCCCCGAGGAAAAGGAGCTTCTGCGGGAGCAGTTCGATGCGGTGCTCGCTTCGATCGACGCCGACCCCGCGCGCGTCCTCGCCGATCTCGTCCTCGAGCGGGTCGACTCGCCGACGGAAGCCCTCGTGACGGTCGACGGGGAAAAGGTGATGCTGGAAGCGGAAGTCCCGCTTCGAGTGCCCGTGGATGACGGGAGCCTGCACAAGGTCGAACTCGACCTCGAAGCGGTGGACGGCGGCTACGTGCCCGCCAACCCGCTGGTCGACCTCGAGCTGCCCGCCAGCTCGAACGGCCCGATCGCGATCGGCGATGCCGGCCTCGCGATCACGGCCGTCGGCGCCGATGACGCCGCGGCCTCGCCGCTGGGCGAGGGCGACCTCTTCCTGCCCCGCGTCGACGAGGACACCAGTCTGCTTCTCTCGCCGATCGCCGGGGGGCTGGAGCTCTCGGCCATGCTCGCGTCCCGCAACAGCCCGGAGAGGCTCGCCTTCGAGGTCGCGCTGCCCCAGGGAGCGGTCCTGCGGGAAGCGGTGGGCGGCGGCGCCGAAGTGATCGACGCCGCCGGGAGCGTGCTGGCGACGATCACTCCACCGCAGGCGCTGGACGCGCAGGGAACCGAAGTTCCGGTGACTCTGAGAACCGAAGACAACTCCCTGTTCCTGGATCTCGCCCACCAGGAAATGGACGTCGCCTACCCGCTCTTCATCGACCCCGAGATCAAAGAAGACTGGAGCGGCTTCGCCGACACCAGCAAGCTTGCTTACTGGCAATGGTCCTGGGGTGGGGTTGGGTCGGAAGATTTCATCGGCAAAACCTCCTGCATCGTCACCTGTTGGGGCAACGGGCTCTACGTCCGCTCCCGCTCGGGCTTCTCCTATCCCAAAGGGAGCTGGGGTCGCTGGTGGTTCACGCCTCAGGGCTCCACCACCTTCATGCGCCGCGTCGTCCTCGGACCGATGAACTACGACGCCCACGGCTGCAATGCCAATGAGCCGCATCCCTACGTCGGTGTGTGGAACGACTCGAGCGGCTGGAAAGTGCTGAACAACGCCTACCCGAGCGGCTGGGCGACCAACATCGACACCGGCGAACAGAATCTCGGGCCCGGTACCCGCACTGCCTTCGTCGGGATCGAAGCGGCCAATGCCGCCAATATCAATTGCGGTCACGACTACCGGCTCGGCGGCGCGACGCTGTTTCTCAGTGACCCCGAGAACCCATCGGTGGGGACCGTCTCCGGATATCCGACCGGGTGGGCGAAAGCGGGCTCCACCTTCACGATCAACGCCCCGGTCAGCGATCCCGGCCTGGGGGTCTATGCGGCGACGCTCTCACCCGGCGGTTCACCTCCGGTTGAAAAAAAACACGGCTGCGACGGCCATTACGCCAACAAATGCCCCGGCAGCTTCACCTTTCAGTTCCCGATCGGTGCCGAAAGCTTCGACGAGGGCGAAAAGCCGGTCCGCGTCAGCGCCAAAGACGCGATGGAGAAGAGCTCCAACACCTACGAATGGATGATGAAGGTCGATCGCACGCCTCCGGAAATCAGCCTCGCCGGGCAACTCGCGGAGGCGACCGACGAGACCGAAGGAGACGCCAAAGACGACAAGGACAAGCCGCTTCCGCTACCGGTCTACAACCTCACGATCGATACCACCGACGGTCGGGTCGGGACGGTCGCCAACCCGGTCCAGCCGGCCGAAAAGCGCTCCGGCGTCAAAAAGATCGAAGTCTTCCTGGATGGGGGAGGGACGCCGGTGCAGAGCTGGGAAGCGTCTTCCTGCGCCGCCGGCAACTGCCCTCTCAGCAAAGTCTTCACGCTGAAACTGAACGAACTGAATGCGGACGACGACCACTACCTGCGGATCCTCGCCCGCGACTTTGCCGGCAACGCTCCGCGGGAACGGAAACTCGAGTTCGAATACATCCCGGCGACGGGGCTCAAGGACGAGTACGTGATGCAGTACTTCCCGCTTGCGGACGGCAGCGGGGACGAAGACGCCGAAGAACATCCGAATAGGCCCGAACTTGCGGTCAACGTGGTCAGCGGCAACCTCGTCTACCGCCAGAGCGATCTTGAGCTGCCGGGACCGGGCGCGGACCTCGACCTGGACCTGTTCTACAACTCGCTGCTGCCGGAGTCCCAGAACACGGAGTGGGGAGACGGATGGACCCTCGCCCAGACTCCCGAGCTGGAGCTCGAGCAGCCGCCTGCCGGCGCTCCCACCCAGGCGACTCTCGTCGAAGAGGAGGGTGGGGTGGAAAGCAAACTCGACCTCCCGGCGGCGGTCGGCGAAGAAGCGTTCGACAAGCAGCTGCAGGCGACCGTCACCAAGGAGGCCGGCGGGGGCTACGAGTTGAGCGACGAAACCGGCGAAAGTGACACCGCGATCGCGTTCGATTCCTCGGGCCGGCCGGAAGAGCTGCGCTCCGCCGGCGCCGCCACCGTCGAGTTCGGGTATGAAGGCGGGGATCTGGCCGAGGTCTCCGTCGAAGACCCCGCCACCGCCCGGGTCGATCCGGAATCGATCGAGGACGAAGCGGTCCGACCGGACCTCGCGGTTCTCCACTCCACCAACCTCGGCAGCCTCGGCTCCGGCGACGGCCAGATGGAAGCCCCGGCCGACGTCGTCGCCGACGACCAGGGCAACCTCTGGGTGCTCGACCGCGGCAACAGCCGGGTCGAGAAATACAGCCCCACGGGCCAGTTCCTGGCCAAATTCGGCAGTTGGGGATCTGGCGACGGCCAGCTCAAGGACCCGAGCGCCCTCGCCCTCGACGCCGCCGGCAACATCTGGATCGCCGACACCAGCAACAACCGGGTCCAGAAGTTCAGCCCCGGCGGTCAGTTCCTCGCCAAATGGGGTTCCTTCGGAGCGGCCAACGGGACCCTGGCCGCGCCGAACGGGATCGCGGTCGACGCCGCCGGTACCGTCTGGGTCTCCGACGTCTTCAAAGTGCAGAGATTCACCCAGTCGGGGTCGTTCCTCGAGAAAGTCGGCGGGACGAGCGCCGCGACCGGCCAGATCGTCCAGCCCCAGAGCCTCGCCACCGACGCCGAAGGCCATGTCCTCGTTGCCGAAACCGGCGCCGACCGGGTCCTCCTCTTCGACGAAGAAGGCGACTACGTCCGCGCCCTCGGCGGCCCGGGCACCGGGCCCGGGCAGTTCACGAACCCGACCGAGGTCGCTGCCGGCCCCGATGGCGTCGTCCTGGTCGCCGACAACAAAGCCAACAACATCCAGCTCTTCAACGCCGCCGGCGACTACATCACCGGCTTCGGCGCCGCCGGCAGCGGCGCCTCGCAGTTCGCGATGGACCAGTGGGTCGGGATCGCGGCCCTGGATAACGGCCGGGTCTGGGTCAGCGACGGGGGGCATAACCGGGTGGCCGAATGGCTCTTGGGCAACTACTCGCCTGCGACCGAACCCGTCGTCACCGAAGACGATCCGCAGCTCGAGGTGGAGGTCTCCGAAGACCTGGTCGAGGCGGTCGAAGGCGACGAGGCCGGCACGATCAGCTACGACCACAGCGGCGATCTCCTGACTGCCGTCGACGGTCCTGACGGGGAAGCCGACTACGCCTACGACAGCGCGGGGCGGATGACCAAAGTCACCCTCGCGAACGGAACCTACGGCGAAATCGCCTACGAGCCGACCTACGGGCGCGTCAAATCGGTCACCGTCGCGACCGAAGGGAAAAACCCGAAGACCACCTACTTCTCCTACTCCGACGAACCGCGCCGGACGACGGTGACCCCGCCTGACGCTCCGGCGACCACCTACGAGATCGCCGCCGACGGCTCGATCTTCAAATGGTGGAACTCGAAATCGCCGCCGATCTTCGACAACATCGCCGGCACCCTTTACGACCCGAACAACCGGGAAACGAGCCAGCCGATCGCAGTCGGCACCCACAACCTCGTCATCCAGGCCCACGACGAGGAGGGCATCGCATCGATCCAGATCGTCGCCAACAACAACCAGCTCGTCGACGAGACGACCTGTGAGTACGACCCGGCCCAACCCTCCAAATGCCTCACCCAGGTCAACGAGTGGGTGACGGAAACGGGCAACTGGCCGCCGGGCATCGTCTACCTAGAAGTCATCGCCACCGATCGCCTCGGCGAAGCAAGCAGCCGCCGCTTCTGGGTGAACATCCCGTACACCCCGCCGCCCGATCCCGAAGCCGAAGAGCCACCCCGGTTCAGCGAGATCCTCAGCTTCCGCGAAGAGTTCGGCCTCGACCTCGATCTCAAAGGCAACGAGATCGCGATCAACGACCGCATCTTCGACCTGATGGGGGCCTGGCACAACCCGAGCACCCCGGAGGGGGAGGTGGCTCGAGCTACCGCCCAGAAGTGGAGCGTTCCTCTTCGAGAGGTCGATGCAGCAGAGCTCGAATTCCGCGAAAGGTTCTTGACCGCCGATGGCCCCTTGATCTCAGCATGGGGGGCAAGCACTCACGCAGCGAATTATGCGGGCTTTTACATTGACCACAGGTCCGGCGGCAAGCTGAGGGTTGGATTCACTGGATCTCAGGATTCCGTCGTGGAGTCCCTCAAACAGGTCTCGGGCCTCGTCGCCCCGGATCGCACCACGCCATTTCCGGTACAGCCTCAGCATCCCCTGTCGGCGCTGAATTCACTCGCCGAGGATTTGGTGCAGCAACTACCGCAAAGCCCGATAGGGGGAATAGTCAGGAAAGTCGGCCTTGAAACGCCTCGCAACCGCGTGACGGTCGGAAGCTCGGATCCAGGTGCGGCGCTCTCATATCTGAACAGCACCTATGGTGCCGGCGCGCCCGTGGACGTAGTTTTCGCTCCGGCTGCATCGCCACGGTTAAGCGAAAGAGCACTGGATCATCGCCTGTTTGGTGGCGATTGGATCGCATCGGAAGGGCGACGTGATGAATATTGCAGTCTGGGATTCGGAGCTGAGGAACGCCGATTCCAGAAAAGCACCGGCCAATGGCTGAAGTACGAGTTTGCCTTGACCGCAGGGCATTGCTGGGGTGTCGGCTCAGAAGTTGCCCGTGTCGGCGCTGTCGGCAATGGTAGGGGCGAACTGGTCTTCGGTACGGTGAGGAGGAGGACCTACGAAAAAGACTACTCAGGGTTCAATTCCGATGGGGAGGCAATTCTCTTGGAAAACGACTTCAATCCGCCCAAGGTCGTTCATCTGGGAGAAGGCAAGGCCCAGAGGGTGGTCGGCGCAGAAGTGTCTCGGCCAGGCGTAGTGCTTTGTACGTCAGGCACGACCACCGGCAATGACTGCGGACCTGCTCGCGAGCCATTCATCTCGACCGAATACGGACGGGAATGGGTCGTTCAGACGGACGCCAAAACCGACTACGGAGACAGTGGCGGCTCGGTCTGGAACCCCGTCACGGGCAGAGCGGTTGGCTTGACCGTATCTGGCCCAGAGCAAACGCCGAGTGAGACTTGGTTTTCGCCGCTACGGCAAGTCGAGCGTCCAAGCGGGCCACCAATCCCTGGATTGCTGGAACTGCTGGACGCGACCGGTGGTGGAAAATTCAATATAGTCAAGGTAGAGTGAGCAATGGCTGCTTTGACGAGAACTTGCTGTAGCACCCGCTGGTCCGCGGTGTGTATCGGACCAGCATTAGTCGTGCTTGCGCTGTTAGCTAGTCCATCCGCACTGGCTGCTGACCACGCCGATTGTCAAACGCGGACTGCTGTTGACTATCTGGCTCCATTTGACCCGTTGGTGCCTCCACACCCGCCATCTCGGCGGCCTTTGTCATTTGGCCCGCCAGGGTTCGAATTGGACCAGCTAGCACCTGAACAGGTCGTCGGCAGCGGAGGGGTATTCGGGTATGCGGCGAACCTCAAGCAGCCGATGTCCGGGGCAGGTCGAAGCCTGAACTGGACCGTTGTTGCAAGGTTACAGCGCCTAAGAGTCAACGGAACGCTGCAGGAAACTTCGAAGCGGAGATCTTGGCAAATTCCAGATAGCCAAACGCTCGACGGTCACATATTCGCCCTAGACGTCCCTAGACCAGGGTTATATCGGTTCTCAATTCAGTTTTCGAACAAGGCAGGTCCCCTCAGCACGTTCACCCAGTATGTGCGAGGAGCCCGAAGGCGACTAGCAACGTCTCTGCTAGTTGATCGCACTGAGTATCTTCCCGGCGACGAAGTCTCGATCCAGGTCAGCAACCGGGGCACCGAGGGAGTTGGTTATGGGGAAGGCGGTCAGCTCAGCATGTTCCAAGATGGAACGTGGGTTCCACTATTCTCGCTACCGACTGGCGGTAAGCGGAAAGGTATTGTTCTCGGCGCTGGCGAGAGGGGAAGATGTGAGAGATTCTTTCTTCCGGTGGACTTGATCTCCGGAACCTATAGGGTCGAAAAGAGAATTATCCCTTTTGTCGATCGAGCCGAGCCTCGCGTACTTGTTCGCGTGTTTACGATAGGTATCTAACTTGTGGATTCCCGACGGTCGAGTGTCGTCTTGAGCGTTTTCGGTCTCCGCGGTGCGCTGGCGTCAGCAGGCTTGTTGGCGGGGGTCTTATTGCTGCTCTTCGGCTCCGGGTGGTTTTCGGCGTGGGCCCTCAGCCAGAGCGGGGACCGCGTTCTGCAGTGAGCCTTCCTTGTCGATCGGCAGCGACCCTCCCCCCGTCAAGGCGCGGCTGGGGATCTTGAAATCCCGGATCGAGCCCAATCAGGAGCAAGCATCCGAATTGAAAACCTCGGCAGCAAGGCGATCGGGTACGGCTACTCCTATCGATTGGCCCTCAAAAAGGTCTCGAGGTGGGTGAACCAGCCGGTCGGTCCGTTCTACGCCGTCCGGATCTCGACGCAGACCGCGAAGGCGGGACCGTGTCAACCGGTCCGTCTCCGCGGTGATCTGGAGAGGGGTCTCTACCGGGTCTCAAAGCAGGTTTGGCGGGCTGGGTCGGGTCCGTCTTCGGCGAAGACAGTCAGCGCGACCTTCGGCGTCGGCTAGGGCGGCCTCGGCAGGGCCGCGGCCCGCTCACCGCTCCTAAGCCGCCTTCGAGATGCCGGCGACCGGCGCTGCCGCGGGTTGCTTGCTCAACTTCATCTCCCAGGCCTCGGGTCACCTTAGCTCCGGCGCCATCTGCTGGACAAACGCTGAGCGGACTCAAGCGCTTCGGTCGAAAGCCAAGGTAGCGTTAAGTGCTCAGGACTTCTGAGGGTCTGAGGGGAGGAGTCGAGTGTCCAACCGAGCCGGGCGGCGTGCGGCACGCCAGAACCGATTGATCGCGCTGTCGAATCCGCTGCGGGCGGAAATCCTCAAGATCCTGGTCGAACGGCCGGCGAGCCCGGTCGAAATGGCCCGCGAGCTCGGCGTGCCGACGCC
Source organism: Solirubrobacterales bacterium (assembly GCA_035764245.1). Lineage (GTDB taxonomy): Bacteria > Actinomycetota > Thermoleophilia > Solirubrobacterales > 70-9 > VAYN01. The sequence goes on along the minus strand of DASTZP010000018.1, from coordinate 40,677 downwards.
GAACGTCTCCCACCACGCGAAGCGGCTGGTCGAGCTGGACTGCGCCGAGCTGGTCGAAGAAGAGAAGGTCCAGGGGGCGATGAAGCACATCTACCGGGCGACCGAGCGGGTCCTGGTCGACACCGCCGAGTGGGACGAAATGCAGCCGGTCGAGGCGCAGAGCTTCAACGCCGTCTCGATGCAGGCGATGATCGATGACTTCGTCGCCGCCGAACGGGCCCGGACCGTCGGCCGCGACCCGGACTTCCACCTCAGCCGGACGCCGATGCGGCTCGACCAGGAGGGGCTGGAGGAGGCTCTCGACATCTGCGAATGCGCGCGCCTGGCGATGGCCGAGGTCGAGCGCCGCAGCGCCGAACGCAGCCAGGGTGAGGATGGGCGGAGATTCCGGGTCTCCTCGATCTTCGGCCTCTTCAAGATCCCGCCCGCGCGGTAAGTGACTGCTGAGCGATTAATGGTTGACACCCGTGGCGGCGCTTGGCGAGACTCGACACGTCTGGGATCTTCGACCGGTTAGGGGAGCCGCATGGGAGACGAGCAGGGCGAGGAGAGGCTGGCCGATCGCTGGTTCGTGAAGGCGCTCTCGCATCCGGTGCGGGTCGAGATCCTCGAGCTCCTGAACGAACGCGAGGCGAGCCCGGTCGAGATGAAGCGCTCCCTCGGCGGCACCCTCAACCTGATCAACTACCACCTCAAGGTCCTGGTCGACTGCGGCTGCGTCGAGGTCGCCCGGACTGAACCGGTGCGGGGCGCGGTCAAGCACTTCTACCGGGCGGTGCCCCGCTCGTTCTTCGGGCACCCGGACCTGCGGGAGGTGCCGGCTTCGATCCGGGGCGGGGCGACGGAGATGGCGCTGCGCAGCTTCTCCAAGGCCTTCCACCGCGCCGCCGAGGCCGGCAACGTCGACGGCGACGACGCGATCCTCAACTGGATGAGCCTGGCGGTCGACGAGCTCGGGCGCGAGAAGGCGATCGAGCTGAGCGAGACGGTGCTGCGCGGCTTCGAGCTGATCGCCAAGCAGAGCCGGGAGCGGGCGGCCGAGGGCGAGAAGCCGCTGGCGCCGTTGGTCGTCGCCGTCGCCGCCTTCGACGCGGCGGGCGGCAAGCGCCGCTCCTGATCGGTCAGAGCAGCGCCAGTACGCCGAGGGCGACGACCGCGACCGCGACCACGGCCAGCGCCAGCGCCGTCGTCACCCGGTCGAAGCGGCCGAGCGCGTTCTCGCCCATCAGCTTGCGGTCCTTGGCGAGCGAGCGGATGAAGGGCAGCAGCACCAGCAGCAGGACCGCGTTCAGCGCCTGGGTGAGGAAGAGGAGCTCGATCAGGGGAGCGCCGGGGATCAGGACCAGCCCGGCCCCGACCGCGGTGACGGCGCCGAAGGCCAGGTAGAAGGTGGGCTCCTCGGAGAAGCTGCGGTCGAGGCCGGTGCGCCGGCCCAGCGCCTCGGAGATCGAGTAGGCGGTGGAGAGGGGGACGATCGCCGCCGCCAGCAGCGCCGCGCCGAGGAAGCCGAGGCCGAAGAGGGTCGCGGCGGCGTTTCCGGCCAGCGGCTCCAGCGCCCGGGCGGCGTCGCCGGCGTCGTCGACCTCGACCCCCTGCGCGTGCAGGGTGGCGGCGCAGGCGACGACGACGAAGAACCCGATCACCCCCGTGAGGACGGCGCCGACGATGACGTCGGCGCGCTCGTAGCGCAGGTCCTTCACGCCCAGCTGCTTGTCGACGGCGTAGGACTGGATGAAGGCGAGCCCCCAGGGCGCGAGCGTCGTCCCCACCGTCGCCACCGCGACCAGGACCGCGTCGCGATCGAGCGGGATGCTCGGCACCAGCAGGCCCTTGCCCGCCTCGCCCCAGTCGGGGTGGGCGAGGAAGCCGGCGACGATGTAGGCGACGAACACCGAGCTGAGGGCCAGGAGCAGGTGCTCGACCCGGTGGAAGCTCTCGCGCAGGACGAGCAGGGAGATCGCGATCGCCGCCGCCGGCACGGTCAGGTAGCGACTGGTCCCGGTCAGTAGGTCCATCGCCGCCGCCACGCCGGCGAACTCGGCGCACATCGTCCCCGTGTTGGCGATCACCAGCGCCGAGGCGACGAGCAGCGCGGCGCGGTCGCCGAAGCGCTCGCGGACCAGGGTCAACAGCCCCTTGCCGGTGACGACGCCGAGCCGCACCCCGACCTCGTGGAAGACGATCAGTGCCGCGGTCGAGAGCGCCAGCACCCAGAGCAGCTCGTAGCCGTATTCGGCGCCGAGGATCGAGTAGGTGGTGATCCCGGCCGGGTCGTCGTCGGAGAGGCCGGCGAGCAGGCCGGGGCCGACCACCGCCAGCAGCGCCGCTACCCCGCCGGCGCGCAGCAGGCGGTGGCGGTGCTGGGCCACCCGCCAGTGCGTGTGGCGGCCGGGCGTGCGGTGGGGCGCTCGCCTCCCGGGTCGGTGTGGGTGCTCCACTGTCGCCATACCCTGACGCCGCGGCGGGATAGACTCGCCGCGTACATATCGGTCGGTGGTCAAGGGAAGTCCGGTGCAAGTCCGGCGTGGTCCCGCCACTGTGACCGGGTGGAGGAGTTCGCAGGCGCCTCGCGCGCCAGCCACTGGGAACGACACCTCGTTCCCGGGAAGGCGCGTCCTCCCTGATCCCGGAAGCCAGGAGACCTGTCCCCGGCCTTTGCCAATTCAACCCTCGAGGAAAGGGTGGCTTAGATGCCAAGAATCATTCCGTTGCGGCTGGCCGCGATCTGCGCGCTGGCCCTCTCCCTGACGTTCGCCTTCACCGCGCTCGCCGCGGCCAAGGGCCCGCTGGCCGAGCTCCGCGTCGTCGGTGCCGGCGGCAAGGTGCTGGCCGAAAAGCCGGTGGCGATGGCGAACACCGCCGTCAAGACCAGCCCCCAGGCGACCTGCTTCGGGCCGGGCTCGGGCGGCAGCGGCGAGGACGCGCAGCTGAAGGGGAACACCGCGATGGGCCTGCTCGCCAGCGGAGCGAAGACGATCCCGGCGCTGCGGCCGCTGTTGATCAGCGACGCCTTCGACTTCGGGCTCGCGCTCTGCGGGGTCGGCTCCAGCGTCGCCAAGGGCAAAGCGTCCTGGTACCTGAAGATCAACCACGAGTCGCTGGCAGTCGGCGGCGACGCGGCGAAGATCCAGCCCGGGGACGAAGTGCTCTGGACCCTGGCGCCGTCCTACCCCTACCCGGACGAGCTGGTGCTGACCGCGCCGAATTCGGCGCAGGCCGGGATGTCGTTCACGGTTCGGGTCTGGGCCTACGACGAAAAAGGCCGCAAGAAGCCGCAGGCGGGGGCGAAGGTGACCGGGGCCGCCGCGCCGACCGGCGCCGACGGCCGCACCACGGTGACGCTGAGCAAGCCGGCGAAGCTGATCGCCCGCAAGGTGGGGGAGATCCCCTCCGCGCGTGAACCGGTCTGCCTCGGGGGCAAGTGCCCTAAATGAGGGGACGCCGCGGCACGGCGGTCGCGAGCGCGCTGTTGGCGCTGCTCGCGGCCGCCGGCTGCGGCCTCGGCCCCGGCGCCGACGTCGGCGACGTGCGGCTGACGGTGACGCGCGAATTCGGCGCGGCGCCGATGCTCGAAAGCTCGGTCGCCGCCAAGGAGTCGGACACGGTGATGCGGGTGCTGGAACGCGAGGCGGAGATCGAGACCCGCTACGGCGGCGGCTTCGTCCACGCGATCGAGGGGTTCGCCGAGGAGCAGCGCGACGGCGACCCCTACGACTGGTTCTTCTTCGTCGACGGCTCGGAATCGCCGATCGGCGCCGCCGAGGTCCCCGTGCAGGGCGGCGAGCGGGTCTGGTGGGACTACCGGGACTGGGCCGCGGTCTACCACGTGCCCGCCGTGGTCGGCTCCTGGCCGGCGCCGTTCGTGGATGGGATCGGCGGGAAGCGATACCCGGTGGCGGTCGAGTGCCGCGAAGCGGGCGCGGCCTGTGGCGTGGCGTGGGCGGCGCTGGAGCGCGAAGGCGTGAAGATCGCCGCCGACGCGCCTAAGGACGCGATCCGCGTCCTCGTCGGTCCCTGGCAGCGGCTGCGGAACGACCCGGCGGCGAAGCTGATCGAGGCCGGACCCGGGGAAAGCGGCGTCTTCGCCGACTTCCAAGTCGGCGTTCGTCCTTTCCGCGGCATAGACCATGAAAGGACGAACGCCGCTGCTTACGGGCTCGTCGCGCTGGACGAGCAGGGCGATGCGGCTGTGAATCTGGGCCCCGGCGCCGGCCTCGTCGCGGCGACCAGCCGCTACGGCGGGCCCCCGGTCTGGGTCGTGACCGGGGGTACTGAGGAGGCCGTCGGCACCGCCGCCGCGGCGCTCGGCGCTGAGCAACTGCGCGACCATTACGCGGTGGCGATCGAGGACGGGGAAGTAGTGCCGCTGCCGCTGGGGGAGCGATGAAGTCCGCCTTCGCCTATCAGCCACGCCCCTGGCCGTTGCAGTCGGCCTCGCCGGGCGCCGCCATCGCTTACCTCGGTGCGATTGTCGCCGTCGCCTTCCTCTACTCGAACCCGCTGGTGCTGATCGCGGCCGGGGTGGCGGCGGTCGCCGCGGGGCTCCTGGCCGGGGCGCGGCGGGCCGTCGCCCTCGCCCTGAAGATGGGGCTGGCTCTCGCCCTCCTGATCGTCGTCGTCAACGCCCTCGTCGTCAGCCGCGGCGAGACCGTGCTGGCGCGGCTGGGGGAGTGGCCGCTCCTCGGGCAGGTCGACGTCACCCTGGAGGCGATCGTCGCCGGCGCCTCCGGCGGGCTGCGCGCCGCCGTGGCGATGGTCGCCGCCGCCGTCTACTCGGCCTGCGTCGACCCCGACCGGGTGCTGCGGGCGCTGCGACCGCTCGCCGGGCGCTCGGCCCTGACCGCGACCCTGGTCTCCCGCCTGGTCCCGGTCGCCGCCGCCGACGCCGCCCGCCTGCGCGACGCCGCCCGCCTGCGCGGACCGGGCGCGGCCGAGGTCGGCAAGGCCCCGCTGGCGCGCCGCCTCCTCGCCGGCTCCCTCGACCGCGCGGTCGACGTCGCCGCCACCCTCGAGCTGCGCGGCTACAGCCTGGACGCGCCCCGCGCCCGCAACCGCCGCGACCGCTCCCGCTACGACCGCCGCTTCTACGCGATCGCCGCCGCCGTCCTCGCCGCCGCGATCGCCGGTAAGGCCCTCGGCGCCGAAGACTTCCAGACCTACCCCTCGATCGAGGTCGGCTTCGGCCCCGCCACCCTCGCCGTCGCGGCGATCGTCGCCCTCAGCGGCCTGGCGCCGCTGCGCCGAAAGGGACGAGTGTCGAGTTCCTCTCGCATAGCGAGACAAAGTCGACATGCGGAGGTGGCCCGTGTCTGAGCTGGCGATCAGGCGCGGCGCGGCGCCGGCGCTGGCGGTCGAGGGGCTGGGCTACGCCTACCCGCACGCCCCCGTCGCCGCGCTCCGGGACGTCTCGCTCGAGGTCGCGCCGGGGGAGTTCGTCCTCCTCGCCGGTCGCTCGGCCTCGGGCAAGTCGACGCTGCTGAAGGCCGCCTGCGGCCTCGTGCCCCACTTCCATGGCGGCGAGATCGAGGGCGAGGTCCGGGTCGCCGACCTCGACGCGATCGCCGCCGGCCCGGGAGAGCTGGCGGCCGCCGTCGGCTACCTCGCCCAGGACCCGGAGACGCAGGTCGTCTCCACCACCGTCGCCGCCGAGATCGAGCTGCCCCTGGAGATGCGCGGCGACGAGCCCCACGACCGCGCCCGCGCCGTCGAGGAGGTCGCCCTCGCCCTCGCGATCCCGCACCTTCTCGGCCGCACCGTCGACACCCTCTCCGGCGGCGAGCTGCAGCGGGTCGCCCTCGCCGCCGCCCTCGTCACCCGCCCACGCCTGATCCTCCTCGACGAGCCCACCTCCCAGCTCGACCCGGTCGCCGGTGACGAGCTGATCTGGCTGCTGCGGCGGCTCAACGAGGAGTGGGGAGTGGCCGTCCTCCTCGCCGAACACCGGCTCGAGCGCTGCCTCGCGGCGGCGGACCGGGTCGTGGCGATGGAGGCAGGGCGCGTCGCCTTCGACGGCGCGCCGGCCGAGTTCCTCGCCTGGGCGCAGACGGCCGATCCCGCTCTGGAGACTCCCGCTGCGCGTCTCTTCTCCCTCGCCGGAATCGAACCGCTTCCCGTTGGTGTGCGTGATGCCCGGCAAACGTTGCGTGGGATGGGGATCACTCACCCTCCTAATCGATCAAGTAGGAGGGTGCGTGATCCCCATCCATCTGACCCCGCCCTGGAAGCCAAGGGCCTTTGGGTGGAGCTGGACCGTGGCGACGATGTTCGTGACGTCCTCAAAGGCATCGATCTCACCATTCGCCCTGGCGAACGGGTCGCTCTGATGGGCCGCAACGGCGCGGGTAAGAGCACGCTGTTGCGGACCGCGGCTGGGCTGCATGAGCCGGTCGCGGGGAAGATCGAGGTGGGACCCGTCGCCCTCCTCACCCAGAACCCCGGCGATTACCTGGTGAGAGAGCGGGTCGGCGACGAGCTGCCCGGGGAGGAGGGCTTGGCGGCTCTTCGCGTGGTCGGCCTCGAGGAGAAGATCGACGCCGACCCGCGCGACCTCTCCGGCGGCGAGCGGCAGCGGTTGGCGCTGGCGATCGCGTTGGCGGGCCGGACGGAGGGCGAGCAGTTGCCCGGCCTCGTCGCCCTCGACGAGCCGACCCGCGGCATGGACCGCGCCCGCAAGGACGAGCTCGTCGCGCTGATCGGGCGCCTCGCCGGCAGTGTCGAGTTTTTGTCCCCAGGGGACAAAAAATCGACACGCGCCGCGGTCGTCGTCGCCACCCATGACGTCGAGTTCGCCTCGGAGTTCGCCGATCGCGTGGCCCTCCTCGGCGACGGGGTGGTGATCGCCGACGGCCCGACGGCCGAGATCCTCTCCGGCGGCTGGTACTTCGCGACCGAGGTGGCGCGGGTGCTCGACCTGCCCGGCGTCGTCACCCCCGAGCAGGGCGCGGCGGCACTGGCGGAGGAGGAGCGATGACCTGGGAGGTCGCCAGCTTCCTGATCGTCGGCGCCGTCATCCTCGCCGGCTTCGCCTGGTACGAGCGCTCGCGCCCGCCTGCCCAGGTCGTCGCCCTGGTCGCCGCTCTCGCCGCGCTGGCGATCGCCGGCCGCATCGCCTTCGCCGCCTTCCCCAACGTGAAGCCGACGACGGACATCGTCGTCTTCGCCGGCTACGCCCTCGGCGGCGCCCCCGGCTTCGCCGTCGGCGCCCTCACCGCGCTGGTCTCCAACTTCTGGTTCGGGCAGGGGCCGTGGACGCCGTGGCAGATGGCGGGGTGGGGCCTCTGTGGGGTCCTCGGCGCCGCCCTCGCGCTCGGAACCCGCAACGCGGGACGTCTCACTCTCGCTGCAACCTGCGCTTTTGCTGGCATTTTCTACGGCGCTCTGTTGAACTTCTCCCTGATGGCGACCTACGGGGGGGACTTGACGCTGCGGCATTTCCTCGCGCTCGAGGCGCGGGCGATCCCGTTCGAAGTCGCCCACGTGCTCGGCAACGTCGTCCTCGCCCTGGTCGCCGGGCCGGCAATGGTGCGGATGCTGGTGCGGTTCCGCGAGCGCTTCGAATGGGAGCGGGGGGAGAGCGTGGGTAGGCCGAGCGCCTCCGGCCCCGTCGGCGGCGTTCTCCGCAGCGGCGGCATCGCCGCCGCGCTGCTGGTCGCGCTCCTCGGCCTCACCGCTCCCGCCGCGGAAGCGTCTCCGGTCACCCAGGCCGCCGACTGGCTGGAGTCCCAGCAGCGCCCGAACGGCGGCTTCGGCCCCTCGGCGGAGCGTGACGCGGGCGCGGAAATGACCTCGTGGGCGATGCTGGCCCTGGCCGCCGCCGGCCGCAACCCGCTGGACGTCGTCAGCGGCGGCAAATCGCCCGTCGACTTCCTCCGCGGCCACAGCGACGAAATCAAGGACGCCGGCGACGTCGCCCGCACGATCCTCGCCCTCGCGGCGGCCGGGGTCGACCCGCGCGACTTCGGCGGCCAGGACCTCGTCGAGCGGCTGCTCGCGCAGCGGCGCGACAACGGCTCCTACCAGGGCTGGCCGGGCACCAGCGCCTACGCCGTCCTCGCCCTGCGGGCGGCGGGGGACAACGCCGCGGCCGCTCCCACGGTCGAGTGGCTGCGCAAGGTCCAGGGCCAGGAAGGCGGCTGGGGCAACCGGCCGGAGAGCGAGAGCACCCCGGAGGTGACTGGCGCCGTCCTGCAGGTGCTGACGCCGGGGTCGGACGCCGCCGGGCGGGCGCTCGCCTATCTGCGCAAGTCGAAGCGCGAGAACGGCGGCTTCGCGCCCGGCAACAACCTCTCGGCCAACGCGCAGGCGACCGCCTGGGCCTCGCAGGGGCTGCTCGCCGCCGGCAAGGACCCGGCGAGCTTCGGGAGCGGCAAGAGCTCGTTCGCCTACATGCGCTCACTGCAGACCGACGAGGGCTACTTCCTCCAGTCGCCGAACCTCGAAAGCTCGCCCGTCTGGGTCACCGCCGACGTCCTCGTCCCGCTCACCGGCAACCACCTCCCGATCGCCGCCCCGCCCCGCGAGCCGCAGCTGAAGTTCCCAACGTCAAGCAACAACTCTTCTCCCTCCGGCGCCCCGGCGCCGTCCTTCAACGTCCCGCCCTCTTCGTCCGGATCCGCCGTCCCTCGCGCCTTGGAAGAAGCCCTTGGCGGCGGTGCCGGGGCTCCCCCTCCGGGACTATCAGCGCCATCCGGCAAGGGCGGTTCCGGGGCTCAGCCCAAACCCAATCCCACCGGTGGTCGCGTCCCGGAGGGGGACCTCGGCACCGCCCCTCCAGATACCTCTGCCTCGGAAGCATCGGCCGAACCCGCCTCCGAAGCGAGCGAGGACACCTCCAGCAGCACCGCCGGCGCCATCCTCCTCGGCCTCCTCGCCGGCTGCCTCCTCTTCGGCGCCGGCCTGGCCGGCCGCCGCGGCTGGATGCGCTGGCGCTACGGCCTCTGAGCCGCCGCCGGCCCCCTGCCGGGCGGAGCCGCTGCCGATACCCTCGATGCATGGACGTCGAGACCGCGATCCGCACCCGCCGCACCCACAAGGCGTTCGGGCCGGAGCCGCTGCCGCGCGAGCAGGTCGACGAGCTGCTCGAGCTGGCGAGCTGGGCGCCGAACCACAACCTCACCGTGCCCTGGCGCTTCCGGGTGATCGGGCCGCGGACGCTTGAGCGCTTGAAGGAGATCGCCGGGCCCGAGGGGGCGGCGAAGCTCGACCGCGCCCCGACCCTGGTCGTCGTCTCCTGCCTGCTCAGCGGCGACCCGGTCGAAGAGGAGGAGGACCTGCACGCGACCGCCGCCGCCTCCTACATCGTCCTCCTCGCCGCCCACGCCCGCGGCTTCGCCGGCTACTGGCGCACCCCGGGGCTGCTGCGCAGCGCCGACGGGCGCGCCGCCGTCGGCCTTCCCGAGGAGGAGCGGTTCGTCGGCCTCGTCCACCTCGGCCACCCGCGGCAGGAGAAGCCCGCCCCCGAGCGCCCCGGCGCCGACCGCACCACGACCTACCTCGACTGATGCTGAGCCGCGCCCGCGCCATCGAGGAGATCGCCGGCAAGCACTTCGAGGTCGTCGTCATCGGCGGCGGCATCACCGGCGCCGGCGTCGCTCTCGACGCCGCCTCCCGCGGCTACTCGGTCGCCCTGCTGGAGCGCCACGACTACGCCGTCGGCACCTCCAGCCGCTCCTCGAAGATGGTCCACGGCGGCCTCCGCTACCTGCAGAACTTCGACCTCGGCCTCGTCCGCGAGGCGCTGCTGGAGCGGCAGCTGATGGTTCGGCTGGCGCCCCACCTCGTCTACCCGACGCCGTTCCTCGTCGCCTCGCTCGGCGAGGAGCGGCGGGACCGCAAACTCGGCCTCGGCCTCAACATGTACGACGTGATGGCGACCAGCCGCGCCGGCCGCAGCCGCCGGGAGCGCCGCGCCGCCCGCGAGCTCGAGGAAGGCGACTACTACTGGTCGCCCGACCGCCACCGCACGATCGACCGCGACGAGTTGCTGGAGCTGGCGCCGGCGCTGGCGCCGCGCGAGCCCAACGACGCCTACCTCTTCTACGACTGCCAGACCGACGACGTCCGCCTCGTCCTCACCGTCCTCGGCGAGGCCGAGCGCTTCGGGGCGGTGATGCTGAACGGGGCCGAGGTGACCGATGTCCTCGCCGCCGACGGCAGGGCGAACGGGGTCGCCTTCGTCGAGGAGGAGTCCGGCGAGCGCATGGAGGTCAGCGCCGATCACGTCGTCAACGCCACCGGCGTCTTCGCCGACCAGGTCCGGCCCGAGGAGCTGCTGGGGGAGGAGGACGTGCCCCGGATCGCCCCCAGTCGCGGCACCCACCTCCTAATCGACGAGGCCGACCTGCCGATGGGGAAGGCGGCCTGCATCGTCCCCGCCGGCGAGGGCCGGATGATCTTCTCGCTGCCCTGGTACGGCCGCACCCTCGTCGGCACCACCGATAACGACTTCGACGGCGACATCACACACCCGCGTCCGGCCGAGGAGGACATCGCCTACCTGCTCGACGCGGTCAACGGCTTCTTCGGGACGGCGATCGCCGAGTCCGACCTCGTCGGCGCCTACGCCGGGGTGCGGCCGCTGATCTCCACCGGCGACCCGCGCAAGTCGGTCGACATCTCGCGCAAAGCCGAGCTCTACGAGACCTCGTCGGGGATGCTGACGATCACCGGCGGCAAGCTCACCACCTGGCGGCGGATGGCGAAGCAGACCGTCGACCGCCTGGTCGAGCAGGGGGGGCGCGAGGCGCCCTGCCACACCGACGAGATCCCGCTCGGGATGGAGGCCCGCCCGGACGACCTCGAGGCGCCGGCCGGGGTCGGCGAGGAGGCGCTCGAGCAGCTCGCCTTCCGCTACGGGCACGCCTCCCGCCACGTCCTGGCGATCGCCCGCGAGGACCAGAAGCTGGCGCGCCCGATCGTGCCCGGCCGCCCCGACCTGCTGGCCGAGGTGGTCCTGGCGGCGCGCAAGGAGCAGGCCCGCAGCGTCGCCGACGTGCTGCTGCGCCGGACCCGGCTGGGGATCCTGGCGGCGCCGCAGCTGCGCACGGCGAAGGCGGTGCGCCCGGTCGCCGACGCGCTCGGCGCCGAGCTGGGCTGGTCCCGCCGCCGCCGCTCTCAGGAGGCCGACGCCTGGCTCGCCGTCGCCGCCGAGGAGGGAACCGACCCCGCCACCACCCTGGGGCGGTCGCCCGCCGCGTCGGTCGAATAGTCTGCGGCCTCGATGAACAAGGCCGAGCTGGAGAAGAAACCCCTGTCCGAGCTGCACTCGCTGGCCGCGGAGGCCGGAGTCGAGAAGTACCGGATGCTGAGCAAGAGCGAGCTGGCCGAGAAGCTTGCCGACGGCAACGGCGGCGGCGCTTCCGCCCCGGCGGCCGTCGAGGGCGCCGGTGGAAAAGAAGAGGAGCGCGACGGGCCCCCGCGCCGCCGCCGCAGGCGCCGCCGCTCGGGCTCGCCCGCCGTTTCGGACGAGATCGAGAAGGGCGGGACGCCCGAGGAGGAGGCCGCCGAGGAGCCGCGCGAGGCGCGCGAGCGTCCGAAGAAGGCTCCCGAACGCCAACCGGCGCCCGAGCCGGCCGCGGAGCCCGCGGCCGCCGCCGAGGCGTCGCGCCCCCGTCGCCGGCGCCGCCGCCGCTTCGGCCGCCGCGGCAAGCAGGGCGTCACCCTGCAGGGCCTGTTGCTGCCGCCGGAGGCCGGCCGGCAGGCGCTCGTCTTCGCCGAGACCCGCGAGGGCTGCACCGCGCTCCTGCGCAGCGTCGCCGCCGACCTTGCCGCCGACAGCAAGGGGCCGGACCCCGTCGCCCTCCTGATCGATCCCACTCCCGAGGAACTTGCCGACTGGAAGCGCGACGCCCCGCAGGCGGAGATCGTCTCCGCCGGCCAACCCCGTCACGCCAGCGACGCCCTCGCCCAGGCCCAGGCTCGTGCCGGCAGGGGGGAAGACGTGATCCTGCTCGTCGACTCCCTGACCCGGCTCGGCGAGGCCCACGGCGACGCCGAGGCGGCGAAGGAGTTCTTCGACGCCGGCCGCGCCCAGGGTGGCTCCGGCGGCGGATCACTGACGGTTGTAGCCGCTCTAGAGCGCGCGAACGCCGACTGATTCAGGAGCCGCCGGCTAGCGGCGGTAGGCGATGCGGCGCCAGCTCGGCTCTTTGGAGAGCTCGATCAGCTCGTCGCTGCGGTCCGGCTGGACGTAGCCGAAGGTCTGGGTGCGCTCGTCGAAGACGACGTCCAGCTCACCCTCCTTGACCCGCTGGTCGAGCCAGGCGCCGCGGAAGACGAGGCGCCGGATCCAGTGCACGAGGCTGCGGTTGGAGGGACCGACGAGGTCCTCCCAGTTCTCGTTGATGTGCTCGCCGAGGCGGGAGCTGGGCTCGGCGATCTCGCCGCTGACCGCGAGGTCGAGGAGGTCGTCGATCTCCTCGCCGCTGAGCCCCTGGTCGACGAAGCGGAGCTTCACCGCCGCCTGCTCGACGCGCTGCGCGAAGTCCTCCTCGTTGAACGCGAAGCGGAGCTCGCCGTACTCCAGCACGTAGTCGGAGCCGGACTCGTAATTCCCTCTGCGGGTCGTCTTCTTTTCCATGAGTTGAAGCCACCACCCACGCAAGCCCGGCGTGAGCAGGTCCATGATCTTGCCGATCATCGTAGAGGCGTGCCGGAACGAGCCCATGCCTGAACGCGCGGTTGCACCTTGGCCGGAAGGTTGCACTTCTTCAGGGTCGAATTGGGTAGTCGTCCCCCGGAGCCACCGTGATCGACCTCCACTGCCACATCCTCGATGCGATCGACGACGGGGCGCGCGACGCCGACGACAGCGTTGCGATGGCGCGGCAGGCGGAGGCCGACGGGATCGAGGCGATCTGCGCGACGCCGCACATCCGCCACGACCACGACGTCCGGATCGAAGAGCTGGCGGGGCGGGTAGCGGGGCTCAACGAGCGGTTGGAGCGGGAACTGGTCGCGGTGCGGATCCTCCAGGGCGGCGAGGTCGCCGAGACCGCCGTCGAGGGGTTGGGAGAGGAGGAGCTGGCGCTGCTCTCGCTCGGAGGCGGCGGCTGGATCCTCCTCGAGCCGGCTCCGGGACCGCTCGACGACACCCTCCTGCGCCGGGTCGCCTGGCTCGCCGAGCGCGGGCACCGCACGATCGTCGCCCACCCCGAGCGACACCTCTCGGCGGACATGTTCGAGCGGATGGCGGCGCTGGTCGCCGAGGGCGCCCTGATCCAGGCCACCGCCGACTTCTTCCTCCGCGAGAACATGGCGAAGGGGATGCTGGCGATGGCGGAGAAGGGCCTCGTCCACGTCCTCAGCAGCGACGCCCACACGGTGCTCGGCGGTCGCCCGGTCCGCATCTCGCCGGCGCTCGAGCGCCTGCGCGAGGTAGAGCTCCTCGCGCCCCACCTCGACTGGATCGCCAAGACCGCCCCGCACGCAATCGTCAACGGAGACGCACTAAAGGCCCCCTTCGCCCCCCACCTCTAGGTCGTTTCCAGGATTACCCAGGCTGGAGCAAGGAAAAGTCTGGAAACGATCAGTCCAGGGGGCGGAGCTGGACTCGCGGCGCGAGCTCCTCGATGACCTCGCTGGAGCCGGTGCCGAGGCCGGCGCGGAGGAAGTTGGTGGCGCCCGCCGCGGCGCTGAGGCGGAGGACGTCCTCCCACTCGCGGCCGCCGGCGATCGTCGCCGCCAGCGCCCCCATCATCGAGTCGCCGCAGCCCTCGCGGGAGCCGCGCTCGAACTTCGGCGGCGTCAGCTCGTAGAAACTGCCGTCGCGCAGCGCCAGCGCCGGGTCGCCGGCGCGGGTGACGATCACGCTCTCGGCGCCCTCGTCCCGGACCCGTTCCATCGCCGCCCGCATCCGCTCCTCGGTGTCGACCGGGCCGGAGACGAAGCCGGCGATCTGCCAGTCGTTGATCTTCACCAGGTCCGGCCCTCCCTCCAGCGCCTTGTCGAGGCGGGGCGAGGAGAGGTCGACGATCACCGGCTTCCCGTTCGACTTCACGTCGGCGACGAGGCCGCCGTAGATGTCGAGCGGCACGGTGTTGTCGGGGTAGGGGCCGCAGACCGCGAGCAGGTCGCAGTCGAGGGCGGCGGCGATGGTCACCGAGAAGAGGTCGTCGACCTCGTGGCGGGAGGCCGGCAGCGCCGCGCTCTGGGAGATCGGCTCGCGCTCGCCGCTGCGGCGGTCGTGGATGTAGATGCCGGTCGCCGCCGCCGTCTCCACCAGCCGCAGCTCGATCGGCATCTGCTCCAGCAGCGGCCGCAGGACCGAGCCGCCCTCGCCGCCGATGAAGCCGCAGAGGACCGGCTCGGCGCCGAGCTCCGCCGCCATCCGCGCCACCCACACCCCTTGGCCGGCGGCGTGGATGTGGATGTCGTCGCCGCCTTCGGCGCTGAAGGACTCGATCGCGATCGAGACCATCGGGTTGGGGCTGAAGATCGCGACTTTCGGTTTCGGGTTCATCGTCGGGGGGAGAGCGTCGGCCGCCGGGGCCTTGGCGGGACGTGGACCATCTTCCCCGATCCGTTCCCGTTGCGAAGGATTTCCGAACCCGACTGCGGGGCCTGAGCCGGCGCAATCGCGACGCCGCCGGGCCCGGGCTGCTGATCCCGCGCTGCTCCAGCGTCCACACCTTCGGCATGCGCTTCGATCTCGACCTCTTCTTCCTCGACCGCGGCGGGCGGGTGATCGGGGTGCGGCGCCGGGTGCCGCCGCGGCGGCTGATCTGGTGGCCGGGCGCGGCCGCCGTGCTGGAGCTTCCGGCGGCAAGGGGGGAGAGATCCGCCGGCCCGTCCCTTGGAGACCCATGCTGCCCCAACGAGAAGAGATAGCCAGCCTCGTCGTCTGCGAGGACGACGACGTCACCCTCGACCTCCTCTGCGAGCACCTCGCCGCCGACCGCTTCGGCGTCATGCCCGCGCCCTCCGCCTCGGACGCCCTGCGGCTCTGCAGGTACAACCAGCCGGACCTGCTCCTGCTCGACCTCAGCCTGCCGGACGCTTCCGGACTCGACGTCCTGCGCGAGATCCGGGAGGCCGACGGGATCGACTCCCGCTTCGACCCCGGCCTGCCGGTGATCGTCCTTACCGGCCGCAGCGGCGAGACCGACCGCGTCCGCGGCCTCGACTCCGGCGCCGACGACTACCTCGTCAAGCCCTTCAAGTACCAGGAGCTGCGGGCGCGGATCGGCGCCGTCCTCCGCCGTCGCAGCCACGCCAAGGACGGTCCGCGGCGGGTCGGCGACCTCATCGTCGACCCGCTGCGGCGCCGGGTCACCGTGGGCGGCCGCGAGGTCGAGCTGACGAAGAAGGAATTCGACCTGCTGCGGGTCCTCGCCTCGGACCCGACCCGGGTCTTCACCAAGGAAGAGCTACTCGACAGCGTCTGGGCCTACCGCGGCCCCTCGCGGACGCGGACGCTCGACTCGCACGCGAGCCGGCTACGCCGGCGGCTCGACCCGGAGCAGGGACGCTTCGTCGTCAACTGCTGGGGGATCGGGTACCGGCTGGTCGCCGCCTGACGGTCCCGCCAGAGGTCCGGGCGGCGGCGCCCCCGGGAGGGCGCCGCCCGGGACCTACTTCTTCTTGCTCTTCGCCGCCGGCACCTCGAAGTGCATGATCGCCAGCTTCGTGGTGACCCCGTCCTTCTTGCTGTCGAGGCGCTTTGCCGCTTCCTTCTGGATCTTGCCCGCCTCCTTGACCGCGTCGGCCAGGACCTTGTTGAGGTCCTTCCAGCCCTTATCGTCGAGGAGCAGGGGGGTGTCGGAGAGATGCGAGTCGCTGCGGGCCTCGATTGTCCCCTCGGCCATCGCCTCGGTCGCGCTCTGGCCGATCGACTCGAGGATCGAGCCGGAGATCCCCTTCCTGGCGGAGGCCGGGATCTTCGCCCAGTCCGAGTCGCTGAGGAAGGCGCGGTCGGTCGCCCGGTAGAAGTGCTCGACGGCGCCCCGGCGCGGCTCCGTTTTGACCAGTTCGACGCAGTCGTACTCGAGCAGGGTTTTCACGTGGTAGCTGACGTTGCCCAAGGGCTCGCCGAGCTCCTGGGCGAGCTGGTTCGGGCTCGAGATCCCTTTGTGGAGGGAGCTGAGGATTCGAACTCGCAGCGGGTGGGCGAGTGCCTTCGCTACTTGCTGGGTGATGCCCTCTGGGGAAGTGCGGGACTGTGGCAAAGGAGGACCTCCATTTCTCGCTCGAGCGGGGGAGACGTTTGGTGGCATGACGCCCGAGTTACTAGACAAGTATTCCAAAACGCTCCCCGGAAAATCGTTTCCATAGGGAAAAATGCAGTAAAGGAATTCGACTTCTGTAATCAGCTCCAGTTCGCAAAAAAGACTTTGGGAACCGTTGTGTTCCAGTCCTGGGTCTACCTTGGCGCGCCGTCCCTCCGACGCGCCTGGCCGAGACCGCGACGAGGGGCGGCGCGCTCCCTTTCCCAACTCGAAGCCGCGTTTTGCGAGGGTTCCACCCGGCGGTGCGGGGGGAGAGTCCACCTCTCTGACTCCTTGAGGTCCCATGGATCTCGGAGAGGGGGCGTGAGTGGTGTCGCTGGAGCTCTCGACGCTCGCAGCGGGCCTGCCGATGGCCGCGTCGTTCGCGATGGCAGGGGGATTTGTCGCGCTCCGTGAGGGTCGGCGACGCAGCACCCTGAACGCCGCTCTTCACGAGCTGCGACGGCCCCTTCAGGCCCTCTCGCTGGCGCTCCCGGCACAGGCGCCGGCGCGGGGTAAATACGAGTCTTCGCTGCAGATGGCGGTCGCGGCGGTCGACCGGCTCGACCTCGAGATCAACGGCCGTGCGGTTCCGTCGGACTCTCGGGGCTTCCCCGTCCGGCCGCTGGTCGAGGCCGCGGTGGAGCGGTGGCGCCCGGCAGCCGACAGTGCCGGCCGTCCCCTGCAAGTTGGCTGGTCCGGCCCGGAAGGAGAGCTGCGCGGGGACCAGGTGGGCCTCGCTCAGGCGATGGACAACTTGATCAGCAACGCATTGCGACACGGCGGCGGGGCGATCGCGGTGGAGGCCGAGGTCGAGCGTCGTGGACTGCGCCTTGCGGTGAGCGATCGCGGCTCCTCCGGGGGCGTGGATCGCGGTCGGCTGCCGCTGCGGTGCCGGCTCGCCGGCCGCGCTCGCCACGGCCACGGCCTGACGATCGTGCGCCGGGCGGCGGCACGGCACGGCGGCAGCTTCCAGCTGCGGAGGTCGAGGGCGGGAACCGAAGCCCGCCTGGAGTTGCCCTTGACGGGGAGCCCGCGGTGAGCCGCCGCGCCCGCGCCGTCTCCTTCCTCCTCGCCGCCGCGATCGCCGCGGTCGCGGCGGCGGCGCTCGCCGAGGGCTACGGCGAGAGCGTCGTCCGCGGCTACGGGCGCCTGCGACCGGTGGTCGTCGCCACCGCGGATCTTCCCCCCGGCGAGGAGCTCGGCCCAGAGGCGGTCGCCGAGGACCTCGAGGTAAGGCAGGTGCCGGTCCGGTTCGTCCCCCCGCCAACCCTTGCCGATCCGGCCGAAGCGATCGGGTTGGTCGCAGCGGCCCGGGTGCCGGCGGGGTCGTATCTGCTGGCGACCCAGCTGCGCTCGCCGCGCGCCCGCCCCGCCGGTGCCCTGGGGAGGGACCGGCGGCCGGTGGAGATCGCGGTCGCTGGCGTCGGCGCCCTCACGGCTCTCGGCGTCCAGCCGGTCGGCTCCGAGGTTGACGTGGTGGTGACGACCGAACCGAGCGGCAGCGGCGATGGCCGCTCCTACGTCGCCGCTGCCGCCGTTCCCCTTCTCGGCCTCGGAGGCGGCGGCGAAGGGACGCCAGGGGAAGCCCTCGTCACTCTCGGCCTGACGCGGGGGCAGGCGCTGCGCCTGCTCGCGGCCGAGAGCTTCGCCCGGCGCATCACCGTGATCCCGGCCCTGTGACGGCCGCGCACGAAAGGGACGTCGCCGAGCTCGCCTCGCGGTTGAGGGAGCGGCTGGTCGAGCGCCGCCAGGCCCAGGCGGGCGCCGAGCGTGCGGGCGCCGGGGACCTCGCCACCGCCGTCCGCGCCCTTGTCGAGGAGCACGCGGCGGTCCTGCCGCCGGCCCAGCGCGACGAGGTCGCGGAGCGGATCGTCCGCGACAGCGTCGGCCTCGGCCCGCTCGAGGAGCTGCTCGCCGACCCTGCCGTCGAGGAGGTGATGGTCAACGGGCACGACCGCGTCTACGTCGAGCGCCGCGGCCTGATCGAGGCGACCGCCGTCGCCTTCGGGGACGAGGAGGAGCTGCGCAACGTGATCGAGCGGATCCTGGCCCCGCTCGGCCGGCGGGTGGACGAGCTGAGCCCGATGGTGGACGCCCGCCTCGAGGACGGGTCCCGGGTCAATGTCGTCATCCCGCCGCTGGCGATCGACGGCCCGGCGCTCTCGATCCGCCGCTTCGGCGCCGCCCGGCCCGATCCCGACGAGCTGGTCGCGCTGGGGACGATCACGCCCGAGCAGCGCGGGCGGCTGGAGGCGGCGGTGACGGGGCGCCGCAATGTCCTCGTCAGCGGCGGCACCGGCTCCGGCAAGACGACCCTGCTGAACGCGCTCTCCGGCTACATCGCCGCCTCCGAACGGGTGGTGACGATCGAGGACGCGGCGGAGCTGCGGCTGCGGCAGCCCCATGTAGTCCGGCTCGAGAGCAGGCCGGCGGGAATCGAGGGGCGGGGAGAGGTGGCGATCCGGGACCTCCTGCGCAACGCCCTGCGGATGCGACCGGACCGGATCGTGATCGGCGAGGTACGGGGCGTCGAGGCGCTCGACCTCCTGACCGCCCTCAACACCGGCCACGACGGCGCCCTCTCGACCGTGCACGCCAACTCGCCCGCCGACGCCCTCGATCGGCTGGAGACGCTAGCGCTGATGGCGGGGGTGGGGCTGCCGCACGCCGCGATCGCCGAGCAGGTTCGACGCGGCGTCGACCTCGTCGTCCACCTGCAGCGCGGGGCGGACGGCTCCCGCCGGGTCAGCGAGATCGCCGAGGTGCGGTGAGCGCCCCGGCCTTGGCCGCCGCTCTCGCCGCGGGCCTGGCGGTGCTGGCGGCGCGGGAGGCGCTGCCGGCCAGCCCGGCGGCGGCCGCCTGGGTGCGGCTGGCGCTGGAGCCGCTGCGACGGGTCGAGCTGGAGGGGTACGCGCCCTCGCCCCTGGAGCGGCGGCGGCTGATCGTTCTCGGGACCGGCGCCGCGGTCCTGGCCGGCTGGCTCCTCGCCGGCTGGGCGCTGGCGATCCCCCTCGCCTTCGCCGGGCCGGCGGCGGTCGGGTCGGCGATCGCCGCCCGGCGGCGGCGCTACCGGCGCCGGGTCGAGCGGGCGGTGCCGGAAGCGGCGACCGCGATCGCCGACTCGCTCAGCGCCGGGCGCTCGCTGCGGGCCTCCCTCGCCGCCGCGGTCGCCTCCCTCGATGGGCCGGCGGCGAGCGAGCTGGGGCGGCTGGCCGGCGAGCTCGAGCTGGGCGCGGCCACCGGCGAGGCGCTGGAGCGGTGGCGGGCGCGGATGCGCTCGCCGCGGATCGACGCCTTCGCCGCCGTGCTGCTGAGCCAACGGCTCGCCGGCGGCGACCTCGCGGGCCTGCTGCGGCGCTTCGCCGACGGGGTGGCCGAGCGGGAGCGGGTCGCCGAGGACGCCCGCTCGGCGACCGCTCAGGCGAGGTTCACCGGCCTCCTGGTGGTGGCGATGCCGACCGGCGGGGCGATCTTCGCCGAGCTGCTCGAGCCGGGCTTCCTGGCGACGCTCCTCGCCTCTCCGGCGGCCGCGGTGCTGCTCGCGCTCGCCGCCTCCTTGCAACTGCTCGGCTTCCTGGCGATTCGCCGGCTGGCACGGGTGGTCGAGTGAGCGGCGCCGGTCTGCTCGCGGCGCTCGCGGTCCTGTTCGCGGCGATCGGGGCGAGGGAGCTGCCGCTCGACCGCCTCGCCGCCGCGGTGGGGGGGCGGCTGCGCCTGCCGCCGCACCTGCCCTCGAAGCTGCTCGGCGGCCTCGCCGGCTTTGCCGTCGGCCTGACGGTGGCGCCGACTGCTCCCGGCCGCCTCTCTTATGTAGTCGCGGTCGCGCTGCCCGTCGCCGGCTTCCTCGTCCCCGACGCGCTGCGGTGGCGGCGGGCGCGCCGCCGCCACCGTCGCCTCCGCGCCGCCCTCCCCGACGCGCTGGACCTGCTCGCGGTCGGCGCCGGCGCCGGGCGGGGCCCGGCCGCCGGGATCGAGCAGCTCGCCCGGGGGGAGGGGCCGCTGGCCGAGGAGCTGCGGCTGGTGGCGGCCCGGCTCTCCTGCGGCGTCCCGCTCAGCGCCGCCCTCGCGGATCTGCGGTGCCGCGTCCCCGGCGCGGAGCTGGCGCAGCTGGTCGCGGCGATCGAGCGCTCGCGCCGCTTCGGCTCGCCGCTGGCCGACCAGCTCCGCCGCCAGGCGACCGCCCTACGCCGCGACGGCCGCCGCGAGGTGGAGGAGCGGGCGGCCCGGGCGGCGCCGAAGATCCAGCTCGTCGTCGCTCTCGTCCTGGTCCCCTCGGTCCTGCTGATGATCGCCGCCGGCCTGATCGCCAACGCCGGCACCCTGCTGACCGGGTTCTGAGCGACGCTACTCGAGCGCCTCGTCGCGGAGCCGGGTCGCGACGGCGCCGGTGGCGGCGGCGATCGCGTCGAGCTCGGCGGCGTTCTCCTTGTGGCCGTTGACGTAGCAGCAGAGGGTGCCGTCGACCAGCTCGAAGGCGAACTTGTCCGGCGCCGCGTCGGCGAGCCAGACGATGAAGGTGGGGGAGAAGAGCTGGCGCAGCCAGTTCGCGTCCTGCTCCTTGGTGGCGAAGATCTCGTACTTGTCGAGCAGCTTTTCGCTCTCCAGCGCCACCCGCTCTTTGTCGCCGCGGAAGACGTCCTCGAACTTCTCCAGCGCCCGCAGGCCGAACTTGCGCTGACAGTAGAGCTCGGGGACGAAGCCGGCGCACTCGGGCACCTCGACCAGCCCGACCGTGTAGCGGTAGTAGTTCGTCTGGGTGTCGCCGTCGGAGTCGCGCGTCTCTTCCTCGTAGGTGAAGAGGGCGAGGGTGCCGTCGAAGCCGTCGGCGATCGGCCCGGTCAGGGTCCGCTCGCTGTAGCGGTCGTCGCCCTTCTTCAGCAGCGGGGTCGCCTGCGGCAGTCGACCGCGGCCGTGGATCAGAGTGAGGCCGCGGTTCGCCGCGTAGACCTCGAAGAAGTCGTCGGCCGAGCGCTTGTCGGCGATCACGAAGACGATCAGGATCCCCAGCAACAGGGCGGCGATCGCTCCCCCGGCGCCGACGGCGGCGCCGACGAAGACGAGGCAGGCGACGAAGACGACCGCGGTCAGCGCCGCGATCAGGACCAGCGTCAGCGGCGCCCGCATCAGCCGGCTGAAGTGATGGCCGCGGAGGTCGTTCGCGTCCCCGGGGACGCCGACCGCGACCGCTTCCTCGATCACCGGCTGGGTCTGCTCGGACTCGGTCACCGGCCGCAACCTACCGCCCCCGCAGGCGGATGCAAATGGGGTTGCAGGGGAGGGTCGTGTTGCAAAGTGGGGGAGAGTGGGTTATTGTGGCGATCGAGTTGAAGCCCAGGACCGGGGTGGTGAGGCTCCTCCCACCTCATCACTCCGGTCCAACTCTTTTTCAGCCCTCCCGCTCAGAAAGGACTTCCCCGCAGTGGCGTTCAGGGGTCTCTACGAGCACAACCTCGATTCCAAGGACCGCCTCACGGTTCCTTCCCGCTTTCGGGCTTCGCTTGCCGATGGAGTCGTTCTCTCCAAGGGCTTCGACCCCTGCGTCTGGGTGCACACGACCGAGGAGTTCGAGCAGCTCTCCGACCGCTTCCTCTCCCCGCACAGCCCCTTCGGGCGCGACGCGCGGGCGCTGCGGCGCCGCTTCCACGGCGGCTCCTTCGACGAAACGCTCGACTCCGCCGGCCGCATCCGCATCCCCAAGCCGCTGATCGAGCACGCCGGCCTCGACGGCAACTGCGTCGTCATCGGCGCCGGCGAGTACCTGGAGATCTGGAACGCCGAGGCCTGGGCCAAGCAGGAGGAGGAGCTCGACGCCGCCGCCCCCGAGATCGCCGAGGGCCTCGCCGCCGCCGGGACCGCGTGATCATGAGACTGAATGCGAGGCAGATCGAATATGTGGACCCCAGGCCGAGGACCCATCTGCGTCCCGTCGAGGTGGTCATGAGCGAGCACGAGCCCGTCCTCGCGCCGGAGCTGGTCTCGCTGCTGGCGCCGGAGCCGGGACAGACGGCGGTCGACTGCACCTTCGGGGGCGGCGGCCACGCGCGCCAGATCGCCGAGCTGATCGGCCCGGAGGGGACGCTGGTCGGGATCGACCGCGACCCGGCCGCGCAGGAGCGCTTCAACCGCTTCGCCGCCGAGGCGCCCTGCCGGACCCTCTTCATCGGCGCCGACTTCGCGGCAGGACTTCGGGCCTTGCAGGGAGAAGGGATACGCCCAGACATGGTCTACATGGATCTGGGGATGTCCTCGATGCAGGTCGACGCGCGCGAGCGGGGCTTCTCCTATTCCTACGACGCGCCGCTGGACATGCGGATGGACACCCGGCAGAAGTTCACCGCCGCCGACCTCGTCAACGAATGGCCGGAGGCGCGGATCGCCAAGGTCCTGCGCCGCTTCGGCGAGGAGCGCCACGCCGGCGGGATCGCGCGGGAGATCGTCAGCCGCCGGCCGATCTCGACCACCAGCGAGCTGGTCGCGGCGATCAAGGCCGGGATGCCGGCCTCGGCCCGGTTCGGCGGCGGCCATCCCGCCAAGCGCAGCTTCCAGGCGATCCGGATCGCCGTCAACGGTGAGCTCGAGGCTCTGGACGAGGCGCTGCCGCTCGCCTGGTCGCAGCTCGCCCTCGGCGGCCGCTTCGCCGCGATCTCCTTCCACTCGCTCGAGGACCGGCCGGTGAAGCAGTTCCTCGCCGCCAAGGCCCGCGGCTGCGTCTGCCCCCCCGAGCTGCCCGTCTGCGTCTGCGAGCACGAGCCCGAGGCCGAACTGCTGACCCGTCGCGCGATCGCGCCCAGCCCGGAGGAGGCGGAGCGCAACCCGCGTTCGCGCTCGGCCCACCTGCGGGCGGCGCGCAAGATCGCCGCGGAGCAACCCGTGGGGAAGGCCGGCTGATGGCCGTCGCCGCCCCCGCCCGCCGCAGTGCCGCCGCCCCGGCGCCGGCACCCTCGCGGACGAAACCGCCGAAACGCAAAGCGCCGGCCCGCAAAGCCCCCGCCCGCAAGCCGCCGCGGAGCCGGGCGGTCCCGGCGCCGGCCAAGGCCCCGGTCCGCCGCGCCCCCGCCCGCCGGACGACCCCGAAGCGCGCTCCCGCCCCGACCCGGCCCAGGCTCGTCGTCGTCGCCGGCCGCACCGCCGTCGCCGTCCGGGCGCTGCCGGACTCGAGCCTGGTCGTGCGGATGACCCGCGGCCGCGCCTGGATCGCCGTCCTCGGGCTGCTCCTCGTCGGGATCGTCGCCCTCAACGTCGCCACCCTCAGCTTCGCCGCCTCCGCCGGCAAGATCGACGAGCAGATCACGGCGCTGGAAAAAGAGAACTCGATGCTCGCCGCCCGCGAAGCCGAGCACTACAGCACCGCCCGGATCCGCGCCCAGGCGGCGGCCATGGGGCTGGCGATGCCGACCACCGAAGACCCGAAGGCGATCGAGCTCGAGCCCACCGACGTCGCCACCGCCGCCGCCCGCCTCGCGGCCGCGGGCGGCTAAGGCGGTCGGCGGCGTGCCCAGGCACCCCTGGATGACCCGCCTGGCACTGCGCATCTCAGCGTCCTCGGGCTTGCCTTTGCCACCAGCAAAGGCTGCGCCCTGCGTCCTTGATCTGCTTGACCAGGCGTGCCCCCAGTGGCACCTGGGCACGCCGCCGACCGCCTGGGGCCGCTGATGCGCCTGGTCGAGCGCCGGATCGGGCTCCTCTTCGGCGCTTTCCTCCTCTGCTTCCTCCTCATCGTCGGCCGCGCCTTCTGGCTGCAGGGGGTGCAGGGGTCGAGCCTCGCCTCGCAGGCGTCCTACCAGCAGACCGAAGTCGTCACCGTGCCGGGGCTGCGCGGCGACCTGCTCGACCGCAGCGGCAACAAGCTCGCCGCCTCCGAAGACGCGGCAACGATCTACGCGACCCCCTACCAGGTGGAGAACCCGCCGGCCGCCGCCGCGAAGCTGGCGCCGATCCTCGACCAGCCGAAGGGTGAGGTGCTGGAAGCGCTGACCGCCGAAGGCGGCTTCTCCTACGTCGCCCAGAAAGTCGACCTCGGCACCGCGGCCCGGATCGAAGCGCTCGACCTGGAAGGGATCGGCGAGCTGCCCGACGCCCGTCGCAGCTACCCGCAGGGCGAGATGGCGGGTCAGGTGATCGGCGTCGTCGGCTCCGAAAACGAGGGCAGGACTGGACTGGAGGCCGGCGAGGAAGACGTCCTCGGCGGCAGCGACGGCGAGCGGCGGATCGTCAACGACGCGCTCGGGGAGCCGATTCGGCTGGAAACGGTCGACGAGGCCGAGGACGGCGAAGACGTCCAGCTGACCCTCGACCCGGTGATCCAGCGGGAAGCCGAACGGGCGCTGGCCGGCGTCGGCGAAGCGTATTCGCCGAAGGGGGCGACGGCGATCGTCGTCGACCCGCGCAGCTCGGAAGTGCTGGCGATGGCGAACTGGCCGCCGGTCGACCCCGCCGACCTCTCCGAAGCCAGCAATGACGACCTCCTCAACAAGGCGACCGGGTTCACCTACGAGCCGGGCTCGACCTTCAAGGCCTTCACCGTCGC
Organism: Solirubrobacterales bacterium; assembly: GCA_035764245.1. Lineage (GTDB taxonomy): Bacteria > Actinomycetota > Thermoleophilia > Solirubrobacterales > 70-9 > VAYN01. The sequence goes on along the minus strand of DASTZP010000018.1, from coordinate 15,945 downwards.
CGCGGCGCTGGAGGAAGGGAAAGTGACGCCGACGAGCGAATTCGTCCTGCCCCCGGTCCTCCAGGTGGCCGACCGGACGATCGAAGACTCACACCCGCGCGCGACCGAAACGATGAGCGTGGCGACGATCCTTGCCCACTCTTCGAACGTGGGGGCGGCGACGATCGGGCTCGAGGTCGGGGCCGAACGATTCGACAAGTGGATCCGCCGCTTCGGCTTCGGCCGCCCGACCGGGATCCAGTACCCGGCCGAGGAGCAGGGGCTGCTGCTCGACCTCGACGAATACTCAGGCTCGACCCTCGGCAACGAGGCGATGGGCCAGGGGCTCTCGGTGACGCCGATCCAGATGGTCGCCGGCTATGCCGCGATCGCCAACGGCGGCATGCTGCGGCCGCCGCAGCTGATCAAGCGGGTCGGCGAGGAGGAGGTCGAAGAGCCGCAGGGCAAGCGGGTGATCTCGCCGAAGGTCGCCGCCGACGTCCGAGAAATGCTCGAGGGCGTGCTCGCCGCGGGCGGGACCGCCTCGGAGGTCAGCGTCCCCGGCTACACGCTCGCCGGCAAGACCGGGACCGCTGAGAAAGCCGAAGACGGCACTTACTCGGAGACCAAGTACGTCGCCTCCTTCATCGGCTTCGCGCCCGCCCAGAACCCGCGGCTGCTGGCGGCGGTGATCGTCGATGAGCCGCAGGGCGAAATCTACGGCGGCTCGGTGGCGGCGCCGGCGTTCGGTCAGATCGCGGAATTCGCGCTGCCCTACCTCGGTGTGCCTCAGGAATGACCTTGGTCGGGGAGCGGGCACCCGGTGCCCTTCCTAGAATCGGGCAGCTGATGATGAGACTGACGGAGTTGGTCGGGGAGCTGCCTGGGGCGCGAGTGGTTGGGGACGACGCCGTGGTGGTGAAAGATCTCGCCTACGACAGCCGTAAGGTCGAGCCCGGGACGCTTTTCTTCTGTGTGGTGGGAGAGAAGGCGGACGGGCATGAGTTCGGGGCGCGGGCGGTCGAGGAAGGGGCCGCGGCGCTGGTCGTCGAGCGCGAGCTGACGGAACTGGACGTGACGCAGGTGGTGGTCGAGGACTCGCGGGCGGCGATGGCGCCGCTGGCGGCCCGTTTCTGGGGCGACCCGACGGCGCAGTTGCGGGTGGTCGGCGTCACCGGCACCAACGGCAAGACGACGACCGCCTTCCTCGTCCAGGAGATCCTCCGGGCGGCGAACTTCCCCTGCGGGCTGCTGGGGACGGTGAAGCAGATCGTCGGCGGGGTGGAGAAGGAAGTGGTGCGGACGACGCCGGAGGCGATCGAGCTGCAGGCGACTTTCCGGGCGATGCTCGAGGGTGGCGACGAGGCCTGCGCGATGGAGGTCTCCTCGCACGCGATGACCCTGCACCGGGCCGACGCAATCCACTTCGAGGTGGCGATCTTCACCAACCTCACCCAGGACCACCTCGACTTCCACGCCGACATGGAGGACTACTTCCTCGCCAAGCGCAAGCTCTTCGAGATGGGCCCGAAGACGGCGATCGTCAACGTCGACGATCCCTACGGGCAGCGGCTCGCCTCCGAATTCGAGTGCGTCACCTTCTCCGCCGAAGGGGCCGAGGCCGACTACAGCGCCGGCGACGTCTCCTTCGACGCCGGCGGCGCCAGCTTCACCGTCGGCGGGATGGAGCTGCGGACCGCGCTCCCCGGGCACTTCAACGTCGCCAACGCGCTCGGGGCCTTCGCTGCCGCCGAGGCGATCGGGGTCGGCCCGGAGATCGCCGCCGCCGGCCTGGCGCGCGCGAGTCGGGTGCCGGGGCGGTTCGAGCCGATCGACGAGGGGCAGGCGTTCACCGTCCTCGTCGACTACGCCCACACCCCGGACTCGCTGGAGAACGTGCTGCGGGCCGCGCGCAGGCTCACCGACGGCAGGCTGATCTCGGTCTTCGGCGCCGGCGGCGACCGCGATCGCGACAAGCGGCCGAAGATGGGCCGGGCGGGGGCCGAGCTCTCGGACCTGACCGTGATCACCTCCGACAACCCGCGCTCGGAGGATCCGGAGGCGATCGTCGCCGAAGTGGCCGCCGGGGCGGGGGAGGCGGGGGAGGTCGAGGTACTCGTCGACCGCCGCGCCGCGATCGCCCTGGCGCTCGGCCGCGCGCAGGCCGGCGACACGGTCGTGATCGCCGGTAAGGGCCACGAGCAGGGCCAGGAGTTCGAGGACGGGCGCAAGATCCCCTTCGACGACCGCGAGGTCGCCCGCGAGGAGCTCTGGAAGCTGGGCACGCCGGCGTGAGGCTGACCGGCGAGGAGATCGCGGCGGCGATGGGGGCGGAGGTGGTCGCCGAGGGCGAGCCGGGGTCCCCGAAGCGCGCCACGATCGCCTCCGGCGAGACGGGGCCGGGAGACCTCTTCTTCGGCCTGCGGGGCGCCAACCGCGACGGCGGCGAGTTCGCCCCGGCGGCGATCGAGGCCGGCGCCTGGGGCGCGGTCGTCGGCCCCGAGGTCCGCCGGACCTTTTCACCGGATAGCGGTGAAAAGGGCAGGCGCACCCCCTGGGTCTTCGCCGTCGAGGACCCGCTGGCGGCGATGCAGGCGCTCGCTCGCGCTTGGCGGCGGGCGCTCGGCGCGCGCGTGGTCGGGGTCACCGGCTCGGTCGGGAAGACCTCGGTCAAGGACATCTCGCGGGCGCTGCTCCCCGGCCGGGTTCACGCCAACCGCGAGAACCTCAACACCGAGATCGGGCTGCCGCTGACGATCCTCGAAGCGCCCGAGGAGACCGACCTGCTGGTGCTGGAGATGGCGATGCGGGGGAGGGGTCAGATCGCCGAGCTGGCGGCGATCGCCGAGCCCGAGGTGGCGGTGATCACCAACGTCGGCCCGGTCCACGTCGAGCTGCTCGGCTCGGTCGAGGCGATCGCGGCGGCGAAGGCGGAGATCCTCGACGACCTGCCGCCGGGAGGGACGGCGGTGGCGCCGGTCGAGGCGGGGGAGCTGGAGCCACACCTGGAGCCGATCGCCGAGGTGCTGCGCTTCGGCCCGGGCGGCGACGTCGAGGCCACCGAGGTGCGCGTGGCCGAGGGGGTCACCGAGGCCGCGATCCGGACCCCGCTCGGCGAGCAGACCTTCCACTTCCCCTTCGCCGAGCGCCACAACCTCACCAACGCCCTGGCCGCGGTCGCCGCCGGCGTCGCCCTCGGGGCCGACCTCGCGGAGATGGCCGACCGCGCTGCGGGCATAGGATTCTCCCGCTTCCGCGGCGAGCGACTCGAGCTCCCCGGCGGCATCGTCCTCGTGAACGACTGCTACAACGCCAACCCGGTGTCGATGCGCGCGGCGCTCGACCATCTCCTCACCCTCGAAGCCGATCGCACGGTTGCGGTCCTCGGCGAGATGGGCGAGCTCGGAGCCGGCGCGGCCGGCTACCACCGCGAGGTCGGGGAGCACGCCCGCGCCGCCGGCGTCGACTTCGTCATCGGCGTCGGCCTGCCGGCCCGCGACTACGGCCCCGACGAGCTGGTCGCCGATCCCGGCGAGGCCGCCGAGCTGCTGGCGGCCCGGCTGGAGCCCGGCGACGCCGTCCTCGTCAAGGGCTCGCGCTCGGCCGGGCTCGAGGCGGTCGCCGAACAGCTGCCGGACCTGGTCGCGGCGGAGGACGGCTGATGGGCGAAGTCCTGATCGCGGGGATGGCGGCGATGCTGATCTGCATCTTCCTCGGCCCCAAATTCATCGAATACCTGCGGGTCAAGGAGTTCGGGCAGCACATCCGCGAGGACGGCCCGCAGGAGCACCACACCAAGGCTGGGACGCCGACGATGGGCGGCCTGATCGTCTTCGCCTCGATCTGCGTCCCCTTCCTCGTCCTCTCCGACCGCGACGCCCAGAGCATGGCCGTCTTCGGGGTGGCGATGGGGTGCGCCGCCCTCGGCTTCGCCGACGACTACATCAAGATCGTCAAACGGCGCTCGCTCGGGCTCGCCGGCCGCTGGAAGCTGCTCGGTCAGCTCGGCCTGGCGTTGGCGCTGTGGTGGGTCGCGCGGCACGAGGTCGGCCTCGAGCCGACGCTCTACTTCCGCATCGGCGACGGCAGCATCGACCTCGGCCCGGCGCTCTACCTCGTCCTCGTCTTCCTCGTCATCGCCGGCACCTCCAACGGCGTCAACCTCACCGACGGCCTCGACGGCCTCGCCGCCGGCTCCTGCGCGATCGTCCTCCTCGCCTACACGGCGATCACCTTCGTCGCCAACGAGCAGCAGAACTTGGCGCTGCTCTCGGCCTGCCTGGTCGGCGCCTGCATCGGCTTCCTCTGGTACAACGCCTTCCCGGCCTCGATCTTCATGGGGGACACCGGCTCGCTCGGCCTCGGAGGCGCGATCGGGGCGCTGGCGGTGATGACCCAGACCGAGGTCCTGCTGATCATCATCGGCGGCATCTTCGTAATCGAGGCGCTCTCGGTTCTGCTCCAGGTCTTCGCTTTCAAAACCTTCCGCCGCCGCGTTCTCCTGATGGCGCCGCTGCACCACCACTTCGAGATGATGGCCTGGTCGGAGACGAAGATCATGCTCCGCTTCTGGATCATCGCCGCGGTCTGCTCGGGGATCGGCTTCACCCTGTACCAGCAGTCGATCGGCAGCTGAGTCGGCGCCTGCCGGGCCGGGCGCCGCGCCCTTGCCTACATCTGAGTATCTATTTAGGTTCTCCCGAGTACTCAAATCCTCTGAGGAAGGGAGACCCGATGGAAATGGAAGGGCGCGACGAATGGATCAAGCTCGACGACGTTTCCGAGCAGATTCGCGAGGAGAACTGGAGCCTCTACTGGGCTGAGACGAAGACCGAGTCCGACCGTTTCGAGCTCCTCGTGCGGGACCCGTTGCGGATCCTGGTCGAGGAGCTGGACGAGGTCGAAGAGGACTGGCACGTGATCAGCCAGTTCATCAATCACCACTTTCCCCATAAGCAGAATTGGATCTGCCGGGTGGTGATCGTGATGCCCGAAATAAAAACGGCGCTGCTGACCTACTACAAGCACCCTGAGGGCGGATAGCTCTCCGCCTGGGCCCGGGAGATCGGCGTCGCGCGCAATGATGTCGCGGTGCCAGAGGTAGAGCTGACGGCGGGGCCGATCTCCTATCAAGACAGCGGCGGCGACGGGCCTGTCGTCGTTCTCGTGCCGGGGCTGCTGATGGACTGGAAGCAGTGGCGCAAGGTGATCGACGAGCTGGCGCCGGAGTTCCGCTGCGTCTCGCCCTCGCTGCCGACCGGCGCGCACTGGAAACCGATGAAGCCCGACGCCGACCTGACCCTGGTCGGGATGGGGCGGATCGTCACCGAGTTCATCGAGGCGGCCGGGCTCGACGACGTCACCCTCTGCTTCAACGACTGGTGCGGGGCGCAGGTGATGATCGCCGACGGCGGCATGGACCGGGTCGGCAGGCTCGTGCTCGTCTCCTGCGAGACCGCCGGCAACTACCCGCCGGGCCTTGCCGGCTTTGCCGCCTGGCTCTCGGCCAAGCTCCCCGGCGGCTACGTCGCCACCCGCGCCCTGCTGCTGCAGCCGCGGCTGCGGAAGCTCCCCTTCGTCTTCGGCCAGATGACCAAGCGCGGCGTCCCCGACGAGCTAATGCGGGACTGGATGGAGCCGCTGCGCAAAAAGGAGATCCGCCGCGACCTGCGCCGCTACGCCGGTGACGCGATGCGCGGCAAGCACGACCTAGCGCGGGCGACGGCGGCGCTGCCCTCCTTCGAGAAGCCGGTCCTCGTCGTCTGGGACGAGGAGGGGAAGATGATGCCCAACGAGGCCGGCCGCGCCCTCGCCGACTCCTTCCCGGACTCCCGCTACGTCGAGCTGCCCGACTGCTTCACCCTGATCCCCGAGGACCAGCCCGAGGCGCTGGCCACGGAGATCCGCAACTTCGCCCGCTGAGGCGACAGGTACGCCCGACCCGATCGCGAAGCTTTCGGGGATGAGCGCGCCCCCCCGCAAGGAGCTCCGCCCGCCGCTGCCCGGCGGGCCCTTCCTCGTCGTCGGCCTCGCCCGTTCCGGGCAGGCGGCGGCGCGGATGCTGGCGGCCCGGGGGGAGACCGTGCGCGCGGTCGATTACGGGCATCCCGAGGGGGCGGCAGGGCTGGAGGGGTCCGGCGTCGAAGTCTTCCTGGATACGGATGGACTGGCGCAACTCGAGGGGACGCGAACCGTCGTCAAGAGCCCGGGTGTTCCCCGGGAGGCGGCGGTGATCGCGGCGGCGCGGGAGCGCGGGATCGAGACCGTGGGGGAGCTGGAGCTGGCCTGGCGGGCGCTGCCCAACCGCTTCGTCGGCGTCACCGGGACCAACGGCAAGACGACGACCGTGGAGCTGCTCGGCCACCTCTACCGCAGCGCCGGCGAGCCGGTCGCGTTGGCCGGCAACGTTGGCGCGGCGCTGTCCGGCCTGGTCGGCGAGGTCGACCCGGAGGCGACGGTCGTCTGCGAGTGCTCGAGCTTCCAGCTCGAGGACACGGTCGCCTTCGCCCCCGAGTGCGCCGTCTTCCTCAACCTCGCGCCCGACCACCTCGACCGCCACGGCGACCTCGAGTCCTACCTGGCGGCGAAGCTGCGGATCTTCGCCAACCAGGGCAACGACGACGTCGCCGTCTACAACGCCGACGATCCCTTCGCCGCCAGCGCCGACCTCGGTGGCTGCGCCCGCCGCGTCGCCTTCTGCGTCGGCGCCTCGCCCGAGTGCGAGGTCGCCCTCGCCGGCGGGACGATCTTCTACGACGGCGAGCCGCTGCTGCCGGTCTCCGAGCTCGGCCTCTTCGGCGAGCACAACGTCGCCAACGCGATGGCGGCCGCGGCGGCGGCGCTGGCGATGGGGATCGACCGCGAGGCCGTCCGCGAGGGCCTGCGCAGCTTCGCCGGCGTCCCCCATCGCCTCGAGTCGGTGGCCGAGATCGACGGCGTCCGCTTCGTCAACGACTCGAAGGCGACCAACGTCGCCTCGGCCGCGGTCGGAATCCGGGCCTTCGAGGGCGGCGTCCACGCGATTCTCGGCGGCAGCGAGAAGGAGGAGCCGTTCGCGCCGCTGGTCGAGCCGCTGGTCGAGCGCGCCCGCGTCGCCTACCTGGTCGGTGCCACGACCGAGCGGATGGCGCGGGAGCTGGCGCCGGCCGTTGAGGCCGGGCTCGAGCTGCACCGCTGCGACGGGCTCGAGGACGCGGTCCGCCGCGCCGCCGCGGCCGCCGTGCCCGGCGAGGTCGTCCTGCTCTCGCCCGCCTGCGCCAGCTTCGACGCCTTCGAGAGCTTCGAACGCCGCGGCGACCGCTTCCGCGAGCTCGTCGGGGAGCTGGAGCGATGAGCGCCAAGGCCCGCGGCGGCCGCGCCAAGGCGAAGAAGCGGAGCCGGCCGCTGCCGCCCGAGTACAACATGCTGCTGACCGCGACCCTGTGCCTGCTGGCGCTGGGGGCGGTGATGGTCTTCTCGGCCAGCTCGACCACCAGGATCCTCCAGGACGGCGGCCTCTCCGACAGCGCCTTCTACCTGAAGCGGACGCTGCTCTTCGGCAGCGTCGGGCTGGTGATCATGTACCTGGCGGCGCGAAACGGCCTGCGGTTCGTCCGCGAGCTGACGCCGCTGCTCCTCGCCGGCTCGATCTTCCTCCTCCTTGCCGTCCTCGTCGCCGGCACCGAAGTCAACGGGGCGACCCGCTGGATCGGCAGCGGCTTCCTCCAGGTCCAGCCCTCGGAGCTGGTCAAGGTCGCGCTCATCCTCTACGGCGCCGACCTGATCGCGAACAAGCCGAAGCGGGTCCGCTCGCTGGAGGGGATCATGCCCTTTCTCCTCATGGTCGGCGGCTGCTGCTGTCTGATCATGCTGCAACCGGATATGGGGACGACGATGGTGATCGTCTTCTCCGTCGGCGCGATGCTGGTCGCGGCGGGGATGCGGCCCGCCGACCTCGGCAAGATCGGGCTCGCGATCGGCGTCCTGGCGCTGGCGATGGCGGTCGTCGAGCCCTACCGGATGGCCCGCCTCACCAGCTTCCTCAACCCGACCGCCGACGCCTCCGGGGCCGGCTTCCAGGCGGCGCAGGCGAAAATCGCCCTCGGCTCCGGCGGCCTCCTCGGCGAGGGGCTCGGCAACGGCGTCCAGAAGGCGTTCTACCTGCCCGAGGCCCACACCGACATGATCTCGGCGGTGATCGGCGAGGAGCTGGGGATGGCCGGAATCACCACCGTCGTCTTCCTCTTCGCGATGTTCGGCTACGCGGGCCTGAAAACCGCGCAGAAGGCGAAGGACGTCTACAGCAAGGTCCTCGTCACCGGCCTCACCTCGCTGGTCCTCGTGCAGGCGATCATCAACCTCTTCGCGGTGATGGGGATGGCGCCGCTGACGGGGGTGCCGCTGCCCTTCGTCTCCTACGGCAACAGCAGCCTGATGGCAACGCTGCTGGCCGTCGGCCTGATCCTCAACGTCGCCCGCGGCGGCAGGGCCGGGGCTGCGCGCGCTTCGACGCCCACCCGCGCTGGCAAACTGCGCGTCGTCGAAGGCGGGCGCTCGCCCGCGCGCGAAAGGAGCCGAGCAAACGGTGCCAGGAAAGCCAAGAGTGGTGGTGGCGGCGGGGGGAACCGCGGGGCACGTCGTGCCCGCCATGGCGGTCGCCGACGAGCTTCGGGCTAGCGGGGCCGAGGTCAGCTTCCTGGGTGCGCGCGGTCGGATGGAGGCGGAGCTGGTCCCCGCGGCCGGTTACGAGATCGACCTCGTGAAGGTGCGCGGGATCGACCGCCGCAACCCACTGAAGGCGGCCCGGGCCGGGTTCGAGGCCCTGGGCGCGGTCGGCGCGGCGCGGAAGGTGCTGCGGCGGCGGCAGGCCGACGTCGTCGTCGGCGGCGGCGGCTACGTCGCCGGACCCGCCGGGCTGGCGGCGGCGCTGACCCGGACGCCGCTGGTGCTGACCGAGGCCGACAGCCACCTGGGGCTCGCCAACCGGCTGCTGGCGCGGCGGGCGCGGCGGGTCTGCCTCGCCTTCCCGATCGCCGGCAGGGAGGGGGACCCCTACCTGGTGACCGGGCGGCCGGTGCCGAAAGCGGTCCTGGAAGGTGACCGGGAGGCGGCGCGGCAGCGGTTCGGGATCGCCCCCGAGGCCCGCTGCCTGCTCGTCTTCGGCGGCAGCCAGGGCGCCCGCTCGATCAACCTCGCCGCGGTCGAGGCCTTCGCCGAAGGGGAGGACCGCGACTTCCACGTCCTCCACATCGCTGGGCGACGGGACTTCGATGAGCTCGAGCAACGCCTCGCCGCCGCACCCCACCGCGAGCGCTACACGCTGCTCGAGTACGAGCCGAACCTCGGCGACGCCCTCGCCGCCGCCGACCTGGTCCTGGCCCGTTCCGGTGGCTCGATCTTCGAGGTGGTCGCCGCCGGTCGGCCGGCGATCCTCGTCCCCTATCCGTTCGCGACCGCCGACCACCAGACCGCCAACGCCGAGTGGATGCGGAACGGCGGCGCGGCGGCGGTGGTCCTCGACGCCGAGCTCGACGCCGAGCGCCTGCGGGCGGAGGTGACGGCGGTTCTCGACGACGGCGCCCGCCTGGAGGCGATGGCGACCGCCGCCGGCCGCCTCGCCAAGCCCGACGCCGCCCGCCGCATCGCCGATGAGGTCCTGGAGGCGGCGGGATGAGCGACTGGAGCGGGCGGCGGCTGCACTTCATCGGCGTCGGCGGGGCCGGGATGAGCGGGCTCGCGCTGGTCTGCGCTCGGCTCGGGGCTGGCGTCACCGGCAGCGACCGCGCCGACTCCTCTTATATGGAGCGCCTGCGCGAGGCCGGGCTCGAGCCGGTCGTCGGCCACGACGCCGCCAACCTCCCCGAGGGGGCCGAGGTCGTCGTCTCCACCGCAATCGCCGAGGACAACCCGGAGCTTGCGCTCGCCCGGCAGCGGGGGGTCGAGCCGATCCACCGCGGGCAGCTCCTCGCCGAGCTCTGCGCCGAGAAGCGGCTGATCGCGATCGCCGGCACCCACGGCAAGACGACGACGACGGCGATGACCGTCTGGGCGCTGCGGCAGATCGGCGCCGATCCCGCCTTCTTCGTCGGCGGCGAGGTCCCCGGCCTCGGCCCCGACGGCGAGGCCGCCAACGCCGGCTGGGGGGAGGGCGAATGGGTCGTCGCCGAGGCCGACGAGAGCGACGCCAGCTTCCTGCGGCTACGACCGGAGGTCGCGGTCGTCACCAACGTCGAGATGGACCACCACTCGCGCTGGGGATCGCTGGCCGAGCTGCACGAGGCCTTCGTCGCCTTCGCCTCGCCCGCCCGCGGCCTCGTCGTGCCCGCGGATGAAGGGCTGGGGTGGCTGGAGGGGACGGGCGGCGAGGTAGCCAGGTTCGACGGCCGATCGCCCGGCCCCGAGCAGCTGGACCTCGCCGTCCCCGGCGAGCACAACCGCCGCAACGCCCGCGCCGCGCTCGCCGCGATCGGGCTGGCGGGGCTCGACGCCGGCGCCGCCGCGGCGGCGTTGTCGGGCTTCCGCGGCGTCCGCCGCCGGCTCGAGTCGAAGGGCTCGCGCGGGCCGGTCCATATATATGACGACTACGCCCACCACCCGACCGAGGTGCGGGCGGCGCTCTCGGCCCTGCGCGAACTGCGACCACGTCGCCTCCTCGCCGTCTTCCAGCCCCACCTCTACTCGCGGACGAAGGCGCTCGCGACCGAGTTCGGCGCCGCGCTCTCCCTCGCCGACGAGGCCTTCGTCCTCGACGTCTACCCCGCGCGGGAGGAACCGGTGGGGGAGCTGGCCGGCGTCAGCGGCCTCCAGGTCGCCCGGGCGGCGGCGGAGCGAATGGGCGGTCGCCCCGTCTGGTGGCTGCCGACGGCCGAGCTGGCGCAGCGCGCCCTCTCCAGCCGCCTCGACGGCGACCGCCGCCGCTATGGCGAGGGGACGGTGCTGGTGACGATCGGCGCTGGCGACGTCTTCAGGCTGGGGGAGTCCCTGGTCACGGAGGCGCCCGCATGAGCGCCCCGCCCGAGGGCGTGCAGCGCGACTTCCCGCTGGCGCGGCTGACCACCGTCCGCACTGGCGGCGCGGCCGACTGGTTCGCCCGGCCGGGCGACGAGGGCGCGCTGGTCGCGGCGCTGCGCTGGGCCGCCGACGAGGGCCTGCCGGTCGGCGTGATCGGCTCGGGCTCGAACCTGCTGGTCGCCGACGACGGCTTCCACGGGCTGGCGCTGAAGCTGGACGGCGAGCTGGCGCAGATCGAGCGCGAGGGCGACCGGGTCGTCTGCGGCGGCGGCTACCGCTTTCCTTCGGCGGCGGCGAAGACCGCCGGCTGGGGTCTCTCCGGGCTCGAGTTCGGCGTCAACATCCCCGGCACCGCCGGCGGCGCGGTGCGGATGAACGCCAACGCCTACGGCGGCCAGCTGGCGCGGGTGCTGGAGTGGGTCGACGTCTGCACCGCCGAGGGGACCGAGCGCCGGGTGCCAGACCAGCTCGACTTCACCTACCGCCACTCGAACCTGGGCGAGGGAGAAGTCGTCGCCCGCGCCTCCTTTCGACTCGAGCCCGCCGACCCGGAGGAGATCAAGGCGACGCTTGCCGGGATGCGCGAGCGCCGCCGCGAGGCGCAGCCCTCGGGGATCAAGACCTTCGGCTCCACCTTCAAGAACCCCGAGGACGAGCGGGCGGAGGGGAAATCGGCCGGGCAACTCCTCGAGGCCGCCGGCTGCCGCGGCCTTCGCCACGGCGGCGCCCGCTTCTCGGAGAAGCACGCCAACTTCGTCGAGAACGACCGCGACGCCACCACCGCCGACGTGCTCGAGCTGATGGCCGAGGGCAGGCGCCGGGTGCACGAGCGCTTCGGCGTCGAGCTCGAGCCGGAGGTGCAGGTGCTGGGCGAGGTCAGCTGGCCGCGGAGCTGGCGACTGTGACGCGGGGCCGCGCCCTCGCGGTGGGAGCGGCGGCGCTGCTTCTGCTCTTCGCCGCCTACTGGTTCGTCGTCCGCGCCGGCTCCGCCGACCCGCACGTCGTCGTTCCGAAGCTGGCTGCCTCGATCGGGGAAGGCGACGAAGCGGTCGGGGTCGCCGGCAGCGGAGCCGTCGTCCGCTGGCTGCCGCTGCCCGAGGACCCGCCGCTGCCGCGCCTGTCGCTTGAGGCGATCCCGGAGGGAGGGCGGGTTCGCGGTCCCGCGCTCGAACAGGTGCGAGTCCTCGCCGCCGTTCCCGACGACCTCCGGCCCTACCTGGCCGGCAGCGCCTACGGCGAAAGCGGGGTGGACGTCGAGCTGACGACCGGGGTCGAACTGCGCTTCGGCGACGCGAGTCAGGCCCGGCGGAAGTGGCGGGCGGCGGCCGCCGTCCTCGCCGATCCCTCGGTTACCGCGCTCGATTATGTAGACCTGCGAGCGCCGAGTCGACCGACCTATGGGGGCTCCGAACACGAACTTCCGCCCCCACCCTGAACCACTTTCGAGAGCCGATAAAGGGCTTTGCAGAGCGGCGTCGAAAAGTCTCGACCTGAGGGTGAGAGTAGCCAAACCCTCAAGTAATGGTCGAGACTTGGAGGCTGCAGGATGGTTGGCGGGCGTTTGACAGAGGGGGCGGAATGCCCTACGTTGAGCGCAATTTCCGTGCTTGCAGCAGCACCGCAAACCCTAGAGTGTTGCTGAAGGCTCGGACGGAACAAGGGCTCAACTCAAGATGGAATCCACTTACTTGGCAGTGATCAAGGTCGTCGGCGCGGGCGGCGGCGGCACCAACGCCGTCAGCCGCATGATCGACGCCGGCATCCGCGGCGTCGAGTTCGTCGCCGTCAACACCGACGCCCAGGCTCTGCAGGCCTGCGACGCCGACATCAAGCTTTCGATCGGACAGGAGTTGACGCGCGGCCTTGGCGCTGGCGGCAACCCCGAGGTCGGCGCCGGTGCGGCGGCCGAGAGCCGCGACGAGATCAAGGAGGCGCTGAAGGGCGCCGACATGGTCTTCGTCACCGCTGGCGAGGGCGGCGGCACCGGTACCGGCTCGGCCCCGGTGATCGCCGAGATCGCCAAGGAGGAGATCGGCGCCCTCACCGTCGGCGCCGTCACCAAACCGTTCGAGTTCGAGGGCAAACGACGGATGCAGCAGGCGCTCGAGGGGATCGAGAAACTGCGCAACAAAGTCGACACCCTGATCATCGTCCCCAACGAGAAACTTCTGCAGGCGGTCGAGCGGCGTACCAGCGTGCTCGAGGCCTTCCGCCAGGCGGACGACATCCTCCGCCAGGGCGTCCAGGGCATCACCGACCTGATCACCGTCCCCGGGATCGTCAACCTCGACTTCGCGGACGTGCGCACGATCATGCGCGACGCCGGCTCGGCGCTGATGGGCATCGGCGTCGCCTCCGGCGAGAACCGCGCCGCCGAGGCGGCGCGCACCGCGGTCTCGTCGCCCCTGCTCGAGCAGTCTGTCGACGGAGCGACGGGCATCCTCCTGAACGTCACCGGCGGCACCGCGCTCGGCCTCTTCGAGGTCAACGAGGCGGCCGAGGTCGTGACCGGCGCGGCCGACCAGAACGCGAACGTGATCTTCGGCGCGGTCATCGACGACGCCCTCGGCGACGAGGTGTGCGTGACCGTGATCGCGACCGGGTTCGGCGCGCAGCGCCGCCGCCGGCGGGTCGAGGCGCCCGCTCAGGCGTTCGCCGGCGCCACGGCTCCCGAGCAGCGGAGCGAGCTCTCCGACTCCGAGCTCGAGATCCCGTCGTTCCTCCGCGAGGACTGACGTTTAAGGATTCGCGCGCGCGGAATCGTCCGCGTATGCCCTCTTGGCCGACTGCCCGGTCGGCTTAGGAGACCCGGTGCGACGCCCCGGCTTGCCGGGGCGTCGTGCTTTCCGCAGTCGTTAGAGTCCGCGCCGTGCAGACCTTGTTGCAGACGCCGCTCCACGGTCGGCACGTGGCCGCCGGGGCGCGGATGGTGCCGTTCGCGGGCTGGGAGATGCCCGTCCAGTACGAGGGCGTCATCCCGGAGCATCGCGCCGTCCGCAGCGACTGCGGCGTCTTCGACGTGTCGCACATGGGCCAGTTCCACGTCGAGGGGCCGAACGCGCACGAGCTCCTGCAGGGGCTGCTCGCGAACGACCTCGACAAGATCGACGACGGCGAGGCGCAGTACACGCTGCTCACGAACGAGCGCGGCGGCATCGTCGACGACCTGATCGCCTACCGGATCGACCCGCACCACTACCTCGTCGTCGTCAACGCCGGCAACCGCGGCGCCGCGTACGCCTGGATGAAGGAGCGCGAGATCCGCGGCTCCGAGGTGCGCGACGCGTCCGACGAGTACGCGCTGCTCGCCGTCCAGGGCCCGAAGTCGATCGAGCGGCTCGGCTTGCCCGAGGCGAAGCCGTTCACGCACGCGATGAGCGAGCTCGACGGCGTCGAGGTGATGGTCAACCGCACCGGCTACACGGGCGAGCTCGGCGTCGAGCTGATGTGCGACGCGGAAGATGCGGTCGCGCTCTGGGACGCGATCCTCGCGCGCGGGGTCGTCCCCTGCGGGCTCGGCGCGCGCGACACCCTGCGCCTCGAGGTCTGCTACCCGCTCCACGGCAACGACATCACGCCCGACACCGACGCGATCTCGGCCGGCCTCGGCTGGACGTGCGCGCTCGGCAAGGAGTTCAGCGGCGCCGACCGCCTGCGCGAGATCAGGGCCGCCGGCCCGGAGCGGAAGCTCGTCGCGTTCGTGATGGAGGAGAAGGCCGTGCCGCGGACCGGGATGCCGATAGCAGGCGGCGGCGAGGTCACGAGCGGCACGCACAGCCCGATGCTCGACAAGGGGATCGGCATGGGCTACGTCCCGACGGCCGCCGCGACCCCCGGCACCGAGCTGACGATCGACGTCCGCGGCAAGGAGCGCCGCGCCACCGTCGTCCCGAAACCGATCTACAAGCGAGAGGACTGAGCGCATGGCTGCAGCCGAGGAGTACCCGGAGGGGCTGAAGTACCACCGAGAGCACGACTGGGCCAGGATCGAGGGCGACGAGGCGACCCTCGGCGTGACGTGGTTCGCGCAGGACGCGCTCGGCGAGCTCGTCCACTTCGAGGCGCCCGCCGAGGGCAGCTCGACGGCCAAGGACTCCTCCTACGGCGAGGTCGAGTCGGTCAAGGCGGTCTCGGACGTGATCGCGCCGCTCTCGGGCGAGATCCTCGAGGTGAACCAGAAGGTCGTCGACGCGCCGGAGACGGTGAACGAGGACCCGTACGGCGAGGGCTGGCTCGTCCGCATCCGCCTCGCCGACCCGTCCGAGGTGGAGAGCCTGCTCGACGTCGACGCGTACAAGCAGCACCTGGCCGAGTCTTGAGCCAGCTCTCGCTCACCGACTCCGACCGCGAGGAGATGCTCGCGGCGATCGGGGTCGCCACCGTCGAGGAGCTCTTCCGGGACATTCCCGCCGGCGTTCGCTTCGACCGCGCGCTCGACCTCGAGCCGGCGCTCTCCGAGCCGGAGCTCGTGCGGCACCTGGAGGAGCTGGCGGCGAAGAACGTCGACACGACGAAGGAGCTCTCCTTCCTCGGCGCCGGCATCTACGACCACTACGTGCCGGCCATCGTCGACGCGATTCTCGCGCGCGGCGAGTTCCTGACCGCGTACACGCCGTACCAACCCGAGATGAGCCAGGGCGTTCTGCAGGCGATTTTCGAGTACCAGACCGCAATCTGCGAGCTCACCGGCATGGATGTCTCGAACGCGTCGGGATACGACGGGACCACCGTCGCGGCGGACGCCTGCTACGTCGGCAAGCACGCGACCGGACGAACCAAGGTCGTCCTCGCGGAGACGCTCAACCCGCAGGTGCGCCAGGTCGTGAAGACGTACGCGCCGGGGTTCGGCCTCGAGGTCGTCGAGGTGCCGCACTCGGACGGCGTCACGGACCCGGACGACCTGCGCAAGGCGGCCGAGGACGCAGCCTGCGTCGTCTTCCAGCAGCCCAACTTCTTCGGCTGCCTCGAGCCGGCCCC
>DASTZP010000017.1:0-17253 GCA_035764245.1 Solirubrobacterales bacterium | reverse complement strand
AGAGCGTCTCCAGATCGCTACGGGTGCGGTCGGTCTGGAGGTGCTCGAGGCGGTAGCCCTTGATCTCGGCCTGGCGAGTGGCGCGCCTGACGAGGTGGGACGACAGGAGCGTGGTTCGTTCGAGGTCTTCAAGGGTGCGGGGAACGCTCGTGACCGGGATACCTAGGCGGTAGGTGGTCAAGAGCCGTCTCCCTCGCCCTCCTTTCTTGCTGCGAGTAGGTGGGCGAGGGAGACGGCTCTACGGGAGCGTTCAAGGAAGGGCAGCGGTGCAGGTGGATGCCGGGACGGTGGGCGCGGCCCGAGGTTTCAGGGACGGAGACGTGGACGGGGCCGTCGATTGGGCGCAGTAGCTCCCAGAGGACCGCGGCGGAGACCTGGCTCAGGACTGCTCGATCTCCACAAGCGAACACTGCGGCCATGAAGCGTCCGTGGAGGCTGAGGCCGCGGTGGCCGACGGCGTAGACGCCTTGGTGGATGCGATGGAGCTGACCACGCGAGACTCTGCTTCGAATCGCTCTCGCTCCTAAGCCAGCCGTTTCAAGCTGCCGGCGCGTGACCGCACCACGCTGGCGAGAGGCGATTCGCGCAACCTCAGCATCGGGCGTGTCGACTTTTTGACCCACGTGGGCACATAAGTCGACAGGGGCTCGATCTCGCCCCCTACCCCGCCAATTTCGCGCCCAAAGGCGCTTGAGACTAAGCGGCCTTGGTGACCTTGCCCGCCTTCAGGCACCTCGTGCACACGTAGGTCCTAAGGGGGCGGCCGTTCTCTTGGATCCGGACCTTTTGCAGGTTCGGGTCGAAGCGGCGCTTGGTGGCGACCATCGAGTGGCTTCGGGAGTTGCCGAAGGCCGGTCCCTTGCCGCAGCTGTGGCATACCTTGGCCATAAGGATCGCGGATGGTACCGGAGTCGGGGGCCGGTCCGCGTCAGCCCATCTTGCGCTTGAGCAGGGCCATGCGGGCGACGGTGAGGGCGGCGTTGCGGCCCTGGTCGCGTTTGTCCCCTCCCGCCCGGGCCAGCGCCTGCTCCATCGTGTCGCAGGTGATGACGCCGAAGGCGCAGGGGACGTCAGTCGCCAGCTGTACCTCCTGGATCCCGCGCGCGGACTCGGCGCAGACGAAGTCGTAGTGGTCGGTCTCGCCGCGGATGACGACGCCGAGGCAGGCGACGCCGCCGACCTCGAAGCCGCCGCCGTCGCGGGCGTTCTTGCGGCGGACGCCGTCGATGAAGGACTTGGCGGCGAAGGGCAGCTCGTAGGCGCCAGGGACCGAGAAGTGCTCGACGTTGCCGATCGGCACCCCGGCCATCTTGAAGCCATGGTCCGCCCCGTCGAGCAGCCGCAGCGCCAGATCCTCGTAGAAGCGCCCGACGACGACGGCGAAGCGCAGGCTCTCCAGCTTCGCCTTCTCCTCGTCGCTGAACTCCTCGAGGAACGTGCCGGGCTCAGCCATCGGCGCCCTCAGGGCCGCGCCCGTCCTTGGCGTCTCGTTCCTCCTCGTCGCGGATCATCTCCTCGTCGAGGGCGAGGCCCTGGTGGTGCAGCGAGTGCCCCATCTTGTCGCGCTTGGCGCGCAGGTAGGCCTCGTTGTGGGGGTTGGGGACGGGTTCGATCGGCACCTGCTCGGTGACCGAGAGCCCGTAGCCCTCCAGCCCGACGATCTTTTTCGGGTTGTTGGTGAGGATGCGGATGCTGGTCAGGCCGAGGTCGCCGAGGATCTGGGCGCCGATCCCGTAGTCGCGCAGGTCGGCGGGCAGCCCCAGCTTGAGGTTGGCCTCGACCGTGTCGGCGCCTTCCTCCTGCAGCTTGTAGGCCCTCAGCTTGTTGAGCAAGCCGATCCCGCGCCCCTCCTGCGAGAGGTAGAGGAGGACGCCTCTACCCTCGCGCTCGATCATCGCCAGCGCCGCTTCCAGCTGTTCGCCGCAGTCGCAGCGCATGCTGTGGAAGACGTCGCCGGTGAGGCACTCGCTGTGGACGCGGACCAGGACGTCGCTTTCGCCGTCGACCTCGCCCTTGACCATCGCCACGTGGTGTTTGTCGTCGACCAGCGAGCGGTAGCCGACGGCCTGGAAGTCCCCGAAGGCGGTCGGCAGCGCGGTGCCGACGACGCGCTCGACCAGCTTCTCGGTCCGGCGCCGGTAGGAGATCAGCTCGGCGACGGTGATCATCTTCAGCCCGTGCTTCTGGCAGTAGGGGATCAGGTCCGGGACCCGGGCCATCGTCCCGTCGTCGTTCATCACCTCGCAGATGACGCCGGCCGGGGTGAGGCCGGCGAGGCGGGCGAGGTCGACGCTGGCCTCGGTGTGGCCGGTGCGCTCGAGGACGCCGCCGTCTTTGGCCCGCAGCGGAAACATGTGGCCGGGGACGACGATGTCGCGCGGGCCCGAGTCGGGGTCGATCGCGACCTGGATCGTGTGGGCGCGGTCGTGGGCCGAGATCCCGGTGCTGACCCCGCCGGCGGCCTCGATCGAGACCGTGAAGGCGGTTTCCAGCGGCGCCTCGTTCTTCGCCGCCATCAGGTTCAGCCCGAGCCGTTCGCAGCGCTGGGCGGTCAGGGCGAGGCAGACCAGCCCCCGCGCCTCCTTGGCCATGAAGTTGATCGCCTCCGGGGTCGCGAACTGGGCGGCCATCACCAGGTCGCCCTCGTTCTCGCGGTCCTCGCCGTCGCAGACGACGACCATCCGCCCGGCGCGGATCTCCTCGATCGCCTCCTCGATCGTCGCGAACGGGCTCTCGCCCGCCTGCGCCCCCTGGTCTTGTCTCTGCGTCTCGGCCATCGTGCTCACGCCTGCTCCTTTCGGGCGAATGGTGACATCAATCGCTCCACGTACTTGGCAACCACGTCGCACTCCACGTTCAAACGGCTCCCCGCCTGCACTTCCCCCAGGTTCGTCCGCTCCAGGGTCTCGGGAATGAGGGAAACCTCAGCCCAAGAATCCCCCAAATCCGCGATCGTCAGGCTGACCCCGCTCAGGGTGATCGAGCCCTTGTCTACGACGAACTGAAGTAGCTGGGTAGGGAGGCCGACCTTGAGCCGCCTAGCGAAGCCGTCGTCGGCGACGGACGCGACAGTCCCAACACCATCTACGTGCCCCTGGACGATGTGACCGCCGAGTCGATCGCCGACCTTCATTGCCAGCTCGAGGTTGACCTTGGCGCCCTCGCCCACGGCGTCGAGGGCGGTCACCTCGAGCGTCTGGTTCATCGCCTCGGTCTCGAAGGTGTCGTCATCGACCGCGGTTGCGGTGAGACAGCAGCCGTTGACGGCAATTGAGTCGCCGGGGGACAGCTCGGCGGCGAGTGGTGAGGCGATTCGCAGGCACGCGCCGTCGTTTGAGCGATCTACCGATTGCACGTGCCCGACGTCTTCGATCAGTCCCGTGAACAACTCACCACTCCTTGAACCTGGCCGTGATCAAAACGTCCTCGCCTACCGGCTCCGAAGTGGAACTCAAAGCGGTCACTCGCGTGGGTGGCGACGATGCGGGACCGCCGCCTTTTGGCGGCGGGGTCGTATCTGAGACAGGACCCGCGCGCCAACCACCTTTGTCCTGTCCTAGAAGCATCGGGGCGATGAAGGTACGCGATTCGTCGAGATGACCGGCGGCGATGAAGGCAGATGCGAGGGTCCGGCCGCCCTCGAGGAAGAGGCTCGTGACTTCCTGGCGGCCTAGTTCACGGAGGGCTGACTCGATGTTGGGGGCGAGAATCACCTCGACGCCGACGGCTTTGAGGGCCACTATGCGGTCGGCTGGCGCGTCAGGAGCGGCGACGACAAAGACGGGCGCCTGGTCGAGGGTCTGGAGTAGCTGAGAATCCAGCGGCAGCCGCGCCTGCGAGTCGAAGACGACGCGTTTGGGCTGGCGGGCGCCGTCGGTGCGGGCGGTTAGAAGCGGATCGTCGGCGAGGGCGGTGCCGATGCCGACGGCGATCGCGTCCGAATCGGCGCGCCACTCGTGGACGAGATCTCGGCTCTCCGGACCGGAGATCCAAGGCGAGTCGTCGGGGCCCGTAGTGGTCTGGCCGTCGAGTGACATCGCCATCTTCAGGACCACCAACGGCAGCCCAGTGCGGGCGTGTTTGCGGAACGGCTGATTGAGCCGACGCGCCGCGGTCGCCTCAGCGCCGGTGGCAAATGCGACCTCCACCCCGCCGTCGCGCAGGATCCCGGGGCCGCGCCCCGCCGCCTTCTCACTCGGGTCATCCGACCCGATCACGACCTTTGCGATCCCGGCCTCGAGCATCGCCTCCACACAAGGCGGCTGCCGCCCCTGATGCGCACAGGGCTCCAGCGTCACATACATCGTCGCCCCGGCCGGGTCCTCCCCACGCTCCCGACAATCAGCCAACGCCGCCCGCTCCGCATGCAGCCCCCCGAGCTCGGCATGAAACCCCTCACCGATCACATCCCCGCCGCGAACCACAACAGCTCCAACCAAAGGGTTAGGGCTCACCCGACCCCGCCCACCCTCAGCCAGCTGCAAGGCCCGCTGCAGGTGAGCTTGATCCGTGGAAGTTAGCTGGGATTCCATCGGTTGATTGACTCGTCAATCAGTCTACCCTTCTTCCCGTGGGTGGCGACGATGCGGGACCCGCGCCAGTTGGCGCGGGGGTCGTATCGGAGACAGGACCCGCGGGTCGAGCGGCCGGCGCCCAAAGCCAGAGCGGCAGGCACCCATAAGTAGACCGCGAATACGCTGAAAGCGATGAAACTCATCATCCAGATCCCCTGCCTGAACGAGGAGGAGACGCTGCCGCAGACGATCGCCGACCTGCCGCGGCAGATCCCCGGCATCGAGACCGTCGAGCTCCTCGTCGTCGACGACGGCAGCACCGACCGCACGGTCGAGGTGGCGCGCGAGTGTGGCGTCGAGCACGTCGTCCGCCTCACCAACAACAAGGGCCTGGCCGCCGGCTTCCAAGCCGGGTTGGATGCATGCCTGAAGCTCGGGGCCGACGTCGTCGTCAACACCGACGCCGACAACCAGTACCGCGGCGCCGACGTCGCGAAGCTGGTGGCGCCGATCGTCGCCGGTGAGGCCGACATGGTCGTCGGCGACCGCCGGGTCTCCCAGATCGACCACTTCTCCGGCTCGAAAAAGGGGCTGCAGCGGCTCGGCAGCTGGGTCGTGCGCCGGCTCTCGGGGACCGAGATCACCGACGCCACCTCCGGCTTCCGCGCCTACAACCGCGAGGCAGCGCTGGGCCTGCTGGTCGTCGACAACTTCACCTACACGCTCGAGAGCCTGATCCAGGCCGGGAAGATGCTGGTCGCGGTCGACGAGGTCGAGGTCGAGACCAACCCGAAGACGCGGGAGTCCCGCCTCTTCGCCTCGACCGGCGCCTACGTGCGCCGCAACGGGCCGGCGATCCTCCGCATCTACGCTCGCTACGAGCCGCTGCGCGCCTTCGCCACCGCCGGCGCCGTCGTCCTCGCCCTCGCTCTCTGCGCCTGGCTGCCGTTCCTGATCGACGCAATCTTCAACGGCGACAGCACCGGCCACGTGCAGTCGCTGATCCTCGGCGCCGTCCTCTTCATCGCCGCTGTCCAGCTCTTCGCTCTTGGCGTCATCGGCGACCTCCTCGCCGGCCAGCGGGTGATGACCCAGCGCGTCTTCGAGCGGGTGCGGCGGGTCGAGCTGGCGCTCGGGGTCGAGCCCTCCCACTACGAGCGCGGCGGCGCCCCCGCCGCCCGCGAGCCCGCCGAGTGAGCGAGCGCGGGGACGGCGGCAAAGAGGCAAACGCCGCCGAATACGGGAAGACGGCGAGCTTCCTCGCGATCGGGGTCGGCCTCACCGGCCTGATCACCTACGCCTACTTCCTGATCGCCTCCCACACCCTCTCCAAGCCCGACTACGGGCAGATCACGGTGCTCTGGTCGGCGGTCTTCATCACCATCTCGACCCTCTACCGGCCGGTCGAACAGCTGCTCAGCCGCCATGTCTCCGAGCGGCTGGCGAAAGGCGAATCGCTGCGCCAGGAGCTGCGCGTCGCGACGACGATCCAAGTCGGCCTGGCGCTGTTCTTCGCCGTCGTCGCCCTGGTCCTGCGAGGGCCGATCCAGGACGACCTGCTCGAAGGCAACGAAACCCTCTACTGGGTCTTCTTCGGCGCCGTCCTCTTCTACGCCGCCAGCTACTTCGCCCGCGGCTTCCTCGCCGGCCAGCGGACCTTCGGCCTGTTCACGGCGCTGATCCTCTCCGAGTCCTGCTTCCGGACCCTGTTCGCGGTGCTAGTCGCCGTCGGCCTGCTGAGCGGCCAGTCCTGGGTCGCGGTCGGGATCGTCGCCGCCCCGAGCCTGAGCCTGCTGGTGGTGCCGTTCGCGTTCGCCCGGCGCGCGAAGAAGGTGCAGACGACGCAGACCCCGGCGCCCGACGAGCAATCGGAAATGACGATGCGCGAGGGCGGCGGCTTCGCCGCGGCGGTGCTGGTGATCATGTTCAGCGAACAGGCCTTCCTCAACGCCGGGCCGCTGATCACGCGCGGCCTCCAGGGCGCCGCCGCCGCCGGCTTCATCTTCAACGTGCTGATGCTGGCGCGGGCGCCGCTGCAGCTCTTCCAGGCGGTCTCGACCAGCATCCTCCCCCACCTCACCAACCTCCACACCTCGACCGCGCCGGAGAGCGAGCGCGAATTCCACCGCTCGGTCCGCGGCGTCCTCCTCGGCGTCGCCGCCTTCACCGCCTTCACCGCGATCGTCGTCCTCGTCGCCGGGCCGCAGCTGATGCAGCTCGCCTTCAGCAAGAAGTTCGAGTACGACCGACCCGGGCTGCTGCTGGTGACGCTGGGGATGGGGCTCTACCTCGGCTCGGTCACCCTCAACCAGGCCTGCCTCGCCCAGGGGCAGGTGCGGCGTGCCGCGGCGCGCTGGATCTCCTGCGCCGCCTTCTTCATCCTCTGGAACTTCCTGCCGATCGTCGGCGACGAGTTCCGCCGGGTCGAGATCGGCTTCGCGCTCACCGCCGGCGTCCTCTTCGCCCTCCTCTACCTCGTCTACCGCTACCCGCACGGCCGCGCCGAGGACATCCCCCGCGAAGGCTCGACCGAGGAACTCGAGCTGCGGCTCGCCTCGATCGACGAGAACACCTAGGAGGGATTGGTGAGACCCGCGTGTACGCCTGGCGAGCGCCGGACCAAGCGGGGCAAGGACGCAGGGAGGCCGAATAGCAGAGCTATTTGGCCGACCGAGGACGCCGCACCGCGCAGTGTCCGCCGCCGCCAGGCGTGCGCGGGGGTCTCGCCGAGCCCTCCCAGTTAGGGTCCCCCGATGGGGCACCACGACGCCGAGCTGATCCTGATCGCCGGTGCCCTGCTGGGCGCGGGGATCGTCGGCGCGCTCCTCGCCGACCGCGTGCGCGTTCCCGGCCTCCTCCTCTTCCTCGCCCTCGGGATGCTGGCCGGCTCAGAGGGGATCGGCGGCATCGAGTTCTCCAACATGGAGCTGGCGCGGACGCTGGGGACGATCGCGCTGATCCTGATCCTTTTCGAGGGCGGCCTCACCGCCGGCTGGTCGGAGATCCGGCCGGTGCTGGGAACGGCGGCCTCGCTGGCGACGATCGGGACGATCGTCACCGCGGCGATCGCCGGCCTCGCGGCGAAGCTGATCTTCGACCTCAGCACCCTGGAAGGGATGATCGTCGGCGCCGCCGTGGCCGCCACCGACTCGGCGGCGATCTTCGCCGTCCTCCGCCGCTCGACCCTGGAGAAGCGGCTGGCGCGCTCGCTCGAGGGCGAGTCCGGGATGAACGACCCGGTGGCGCTGCTGCTGGTGATCGGGTTCATCGAATGGATCCAGGAGCCCGGCTACGGAGCGGCCGACATGGCCGCGCTGCTGGCGATCAAAATCGTCGTCGGGATCGGCGTCGGCTACCTGATCGGGCGGCTCGCGGTGGCGGGGCTGAACGCGGTGCGGCTGCCGACCGACGGGATCTACCCGGTGGCAACGGTGGCGATCGCCGCCCTCTCCTACGGGCTCGCCGAGTTCGCCCACGGCTCCGGGCTGCTCGCCACCTATCTGACCGCGCTCGCGCTCGGCGGTGCCAGCATCCCCGCCCGGCGCACCGTCGTCGCCTTCCACGAGGGCCTCGGCTGGGTCGCCCAGCTGGCCCTCTTCATCCTCCTCGGCCTGCTCGTCTTCCCCAGCCAGCTCGACGACGTCGCGCTGAAGGGGCTGGCGCTCTCGGCGGTGCTGATCCTCGTCGCCCGCCCGCTCGCGACCTTCGCCGCCACCGCGCTGGCGCCGCTGAACGTGCGCGAGCGAGTAATGCTCGGCTGGGCTGGGCTCCGCGGCGCGACCCCGATCTGGCTCGCGACCTTCCCGGTCGTCGCCGGCATCGCCGGCGGCGAGGAAGAGTTCGCGATCGTCTTCTTCGTCGTCGTCACCTCGACCCTGGTCCAGGGCGCCAGCTTCGAGCCGCTGGCGACGCGACTGGGGCTGACCACCGACGAGCCGGCGCTGCCGCGGCGGCTGCTGGAGTCGGGGCGGATCCGCCGCATGGGCGGCGACGTGATCGCCTACCGGGTGCCGGAGGGAGCGGCGATCGCCGGCCACCGGGTGCGCGACCTCGAGCTGCCGCGCGAGGCGCTGGTCAACGTGATCGTCCGCGACGGCAACGCGATGCCGCCGCGGGGGTCGACCGAGCTGCAGGAGGGCGACGAGCTGCACATCCTCGTCCGCAGCGAGCTGCGCGAGGAGGTCGAGGCCCTGACCGGCCACTGGGCCAAAGGGCCAATCGGCAGGCCGGCCCCGCCGGCGCTGCCGCGGCGCGGCGCCTCGCAGGTCTTCACCGTGCGCCCGGCGCGCGACGACGGCGAGCTCGGCGAGGAGATCGACGGCATCCCGATCGTCAGAGTGATGCGCGACCGCAGCGAGCGGGGCGCCTACCTGGTCGCCCTTGCCGACGGCCGCTACGCGGTGCTGAGCTCCGGCCTGGTCGCGATCGGCGGCCGGCGGGCGCTGGCCGGTTGGTGCGAGGGCCGCGCCGCGCGCGAGGACGTCGACGCTTCCGAGCGCGCCTGGTGGCAGGAGGTGACGGGAGCGCTGATCGCCCGGGGACGCTCACGCGGCGTCGGCCGCAGCAGCGATCTCGGCGTAAGCGGCAGCGGGATCGTCGGCTCCGAAAACAGCTGAGCCGGCGACGAAGAGCTGGGCGCCCGCCGCGGCGAGGGGCCCGGCGGTGCCCTTGTCGACGCCGCCGTCGACCTCGATCGCGGCGGGGCCGACCAGCGGCACCAGCCGCTCGACCTTCTCCGGCGAGGTCTCGATGAAGGACTGTCCCCCCCAGCCCGGGTTGACGCTCATGCAGAGGACGACGTCGGCGAGGCCGCGCAGCTCCGCCACCGCCTCGACCGGGGTTCCCGGGTTGATCGCAATCCCGGCCAGGCAGCCGAGCTCGCGGACGGCGGTGAGGGTGCGATGGGCGTGCGGGGTCGCCTCCTCGTGGAAGGTGATCGAGTCGGCCCCGGCCTTGGCGAACTCGGCGATCTGCCGCTCCGGCGCCTCGATCATCAGGTGCACGTCGACGACGCCGCCGGCGTCGTGGACCTGGTCGGCGATCCCGCTGAGGACCAGCGGCCCGATCGTGATCGGCGGGACGAAGTGCCCGTCCATGACGTCGAAGTGGATCACCCGCGCCCCGGCGTCCATCACCTCTTCCACCTGGGCGCCGAGCCGGCCCATGTCGGCGGAGAGAATCGACGGCGCCACCCGCCGCTCGGCCAGAAGCTCACGCATCCGCTCGCTCACGGGGCGCAGCCTACTGAGCGCCTGCGGACGCGCTACGCCTCGCGCAACATGGACGACCCGCACGACTGACATTCCATGTCGGCGGTGTGGCTCATCCGCGCGATCGTCTGGTGCTCGCCGCAGTTGGGGCACTGGGAGACGAGTTCGAAGCGGCTGAGGCAGTTGACGCAGCGCAGGCGGCCGGGCAGCTGGGTCGGGCGCAGCCAGGGCTCGCCGCAGTTCGGGCAGGCGGCACGGTTGAGCGGGTTCGAATCCGCTGGGGTGGACTGGTCGGACTCGGCCATGCACCCCTAATCATTACCGGTTAATCGCTCCGAGTCAGGCGCGCGATGAAAAAGCCGGTGGTGCGGTCGCGGTCGGGCCGCAGCTGCAGGCAGCGACGCTCGGCCGGCGCGGCCAGCTCCGGGGCCATCGCGCCGAGGTCGTCGAGCCGCAGCGGCGGCACCTCGCCGGTCTCGGAGGCGCGGAGCAGAGCCGCGACTCGGTCCTCGTTCTCGCGACGGGAGATCGTGCAGGTCGAGTAGACGAGGGTGCCGCCGGGGCGCAGCGAGGCCGCGGCGGCGCGCAGCAGTTCGTCCTGGGCCTCGGTCAGCCGCCCGATCGTCTTCGGCGACTTGCGCCAACGCGCGTCCGGCCGCGAGGCGAGGGTGCCGAGGTCGCTGCAGGGCGCGTCGAGGAGGACGCGGTCGAAGTCGGCTCCCACCCGCGCCTCGCGCGCGTCGGCCTCGATCACGGTGACGCCGCGGAGGCCGAGGCGGCTCGCCTGGGCCGCCACTTCGCCGGCCCGGGCGGCGTCCAGCTCGACCGAGATCACCACGCCCCGGTCGCCCATCCGCTCGGCGATCTGCCCGGTCTTGATCCCCGGCCCGGCGCAGAGGTCGAGGACCTGCTCCTCCGGCTGCGGGTCGAGAACCTCGACGACGGCGGCGGAGCCGCGGCTCTGCGGGGTCAGCTCCCCGGCGGCGACCGCCGCCGGCACCGCCTCGCCGGTCCGACCCGCGACCACGAGCATCCCCGCGGCGGCGAGCGGCCATCCCGCCTCGGGGACGCTGGCCTCCACCCTGGCCTCGCGCAGCCGCGCCAGCGCCGCCTCACGGTCCCCGCGCAGCAGGTTGACCCGCATCGCCACCTCGGCGGGTCGGTTACAGGCCGCGAGCGTCGAGCGGGCCGCCTCGGGGCCGAGCTCTCGCCACCACATCTCCGCCAGCCACTTCGGCACCGAGTCGGCGACCGCGGCGGCGGCGGGCTCGGCGTCGTCCTCCAGCAGCTGTGCGGTCAGCTGCGCGCGCTCGCGGACGGCCCGGCGCAGGACGGCGTTGACGAGCCCGGAGGCGTGGGCGGCGCCGCCGGCCTTGGTCAGCTCGACCGCCTGGTCGACGGCGGCGTGGTCGGGCGTCGCGTCGGCGAACAGCAGCTCGTAGAGGCCGAGCCGCAGCGCCGCCAGGACCGGCGGGTCGAGCAGCCGGGCGGAGCGGCCGGCAAGCCGTTCGATCGCGACGTCGCTGGTGCCGCGACGCTGGACCGCGCCGTAGGCGAGCCGCTGCGCCTGGGCGCGGTCGCGGCCGGCGAGGCCGAGGCGGTCGGCCTCGGCGCGGAAGGCGCGCTCGGTGAAGGCGCCGTCCTCGAAGGTGACGCGGATCGTCGCGAAGGCGAGGGCGCGGGCCGGCGAGACGCGGCCCGCGGCAGGGGCCTTGCCCTCGGCGCTCACGATCCCGGCAGCGGGTGACCGCGCAGGTAGGCGTCGGCGGCCATCGGCTTGCCGCCGGCGGGCTGGACGACGTCGAGCCGCAGGGCGCCTTCGCCGCAGCCGAGCAGCAGGGCGCCGTCCTTCCCGACCAGTTCGCCGGCTTCGATTCCCGCGACCGGGACGACGGCGCGGGCCTGGCGGACCCCCAGGCGATCGCCCCCGGGCAGCTCCAGGTAGGCGCCGACGTGCGGGGTCAGCGCCCGGACCTTGGCCGCCAGCTCGGCGGCCGGGCGCCCGGGGTCGAGACGGCGCTCCGCCGCCTCGATCTTCTCGGCGTAGGTGACCCCGTCCTCGTCCTGCTCGGCGAACTCGAGCGCGCCTGCGGCCAGCAGGTCGAGCGCCCGCACGAGGAGGTCGCCGCCGACCTCGGCCAGCCGCCCCGCCAGCGCGGCGAAGTCCTCCTCGGGGTCGATCGCCACCTCCTCGACGAGCGCCACCGGCCCCGAGTCGAGCCCCGCGGTGAGCCGCATCACACAGACGCCGGTCTTTTCGTCCCCGGCCATGATCGCCCGCTCGATCGGCGCCGCCCCGCGCCAGCGCGGCAGCAGTGAGGGGTGCACGTTGAGCATCGGCAGCTCGGAGAGCAGCGGCTCGCGGATCAGCTGCCCGAAGGCGCAGACGACGACCGCCTCCGGCCGGGCGGCCCGGATCCGCTCCAGCGCCTCCCCCTCGTTGACGTTCTCCGCCTGCAGCAGCTCCAGCCCGAGCTCCCGCGCGGCGAGGGCGGCGGGCGGCGGCTTCACCTTGCGGCCGCGCCCCTGGCGGCGATCGGGCGGGGTGACGACGAGCGCGGGCCGGTGCGGCGAGTCGGCCAGCCGCCGCAGGACGACGGCGGCGAACTCCGAGGTGCCGAGGTAGGCGGTCCTCACGCGTCGGTACGCGGCTCGCGCAGCTCGCCCTCTTCGTCGATCTCTTCCTCGGAAGAGGGGCTGTAGCCGGCGCCCTCGCGCAGCGCCCGCAGTGCCGCCTTGCGCTGGTCGCGGCTGGTGCGGTCGAGGATCAGGACCCCGTCGAGATGGTCGAGCTCGTGCTGCAGCACCCGCGCCTCGAGCCCGGCGGCCTCGATCGCGATCGGCTCGCCCTCGACGTCGCGGCCGCTGAAGCGCGCGTAGAGCGGTCGCTCGACGTCCATCGAGACCCGCGGCAGGCTGAGGCAGCCCTCCTCGGCGACAGCGTATTCGTCCGAGAGCCACTCGACCACGGGGTTGACGAGGGCGGCCGGCTCGCTTTCCGGCCCGGCCTGGAAGACGAGCAGTCGCCGCAGCACCCCCAGCTGGGTCGCGGCGAGGCCGATCCCGAGGCCGTCCCGCATGATCTCGATCATCCGCTCGACCTCCGCGCGCAGCTCCGGGCCGAAGCTGGTGACGGGCGACGCCTTGCTTTTCAGGACCGGGTCGCCGAACTGGACGACGTGGGCCAGGGCCGCTTCCCGGCGCTCCAGCATCTCGACTTCGAGCCGGCGCTCCTCGTCCTCGCGCTCGGGCGTCTTCACCTCGTCGCTCATCGGACGTGAGTCTAAGTCCCTCCTCCGTTCTGATACTTCCTGAGGAGACCGATGCCGGGGCCGCGAATCGCCATCGCCACCTGCGACTCCTACGAGGAGCTGAAGGCCGACGACCGGATGCTGGCGGAGGCGTTCCGGGAGCGCGGGGCCGAGGCCGTGTCCGTGGTCTGGGACGGGCCGGGAGGCGCCTGGGAGGAGGTCGACCTCTGCCTGGTGCGCTCGACCTGGGACTACCACGACAAGCACGAGGAGTTCCTCGCCTGGACGCGGCAGGTGGAGCGGGCGACGGCGCTCCGCAACCCGGCCGACCTGATCGCCTGGAACAGCGAGAAGACCTACCTGCGGCAGCTGGCCGCGGGCGGGGTGCGGACGGTGCCGACCGCCTGGGTCGCGCGGGGCGCGGAGGTCGACCTCAGATCCCTGCTCGCCCGGGAAGGCTGGGAGGAGGCCGTAGTGAAGCCGGTCGTCGACCTCGGCGCCAGGAACCTCCGGCGCGTCGGCGCGGACGAGGCGCAGGCGGCGCTCGCCGCCGTGCTGGCTAGAGGGGACGCGATGGTCCAACCGTTTCTCCCCTCGCTGGAAGCCGCGGGGGAGCTCTCGCTCGTCTACGTCGACGGGCGCTTCAGCCACGCGGTCCGCAAGCGCCCGGCCCCAGGCGACTTCCGGGTCCAGTCGATCTGGGGCGGCAGCTTCGAGGCGGCGACGCCCGATGCCGCCCAGATCGAGGTCGCCGAACGGGCCCTGGCCCAGCTGGACGAGCCGCCCCTCTACGCCCGGGTGGACCTGGTCGACGACCTCGACGGCAACCCCGCCCTGATCGAGCTGGAGCTGATCGAGCCGAACCTCTACCTCTCGACCGACCCGGGCGCCGCCAGCCGCCTGGCCGAGGCGGCGCTACTGCGGATCGACGTCGACGCCGATCGAGACGTCCTTTAGCGAGCGGTCGGCGGCCTTCCGCTCGACCACGTCCCGCACGGCGGCGACCGTCCCCGCCCGGTCGTCGGCCTTGATCAGGATCCGTCGCCGATGCCGGTTGCGGACGCGGAACATCGGCGCCGGCCCGAGCAGCTCGGACCCTTTCGGCAGCTCCGACCCCAGCTCCCGCGCCACCGCCGTCGCGGCCTCGTCGAGCTCTGCCTCCTCCTCGGCGGCGAAGTTGATCCGGACCAGGTGCGAGTAGGGCGGGTAGTGGAGGACGCGGCGGCGCTCCAGCTCCCGCTCGAGGAAGCCGGCGGAGTCGTGGCGGGCGGCGTGCTCGATGCTCGGCGCGCTCGGCGCCAGCGTCTGCACGATCACCTCTCCCCCGGCCTCGCCGCGCCCCGAGCGGCCGGCCAGCTGGGCGACCATCGCGAAGGTCCGCTCCTCGGCGCGGAAGTCGGGAAAGCGCAGGGTCGCGTCGGCGTCGAGGATCGCGCTCAGCGTCACCTCCGGGAAGTCGTGCCCCTTGGCGACCATCTGGGTGCCGACGAGGACGGCGCTGGGGGCTTCGTCGAAGCGGGCGAGGATGCGGGCATGGGCGCCGCGCTCCGCCGCCGTGTCAGAGTCGAGGCGGAAGACGGGCATCGGATCGAGGCGCTCGCGCAGCAGTCCCTCGATCCGCTCGGTGCCGGCGCCGGCGCGCGAGAGCGTGGTCGAGCCGCACTCCGGGCAGGCGCGCGGCTGGGGCTCGGCGTGGGCGCAGTGATGGCAGACGAGGCGGCCGCTGTGGCGGTGGACGATCAGCGAGACGTCGCAGTTGGGGCAGTCCCAGTGGTGGCCGCAGGAGCGGCAGGTCAGCCAGGGCGCGAAGCCGCGGCGGTTGATCATCACGATCGCCTTGGCGCCGGCGGCGCGGACGCCCTCCAGCGCCTCCCAGGTCTCGGCGTGAACAGGACCCGAGCGGGGGTCGCTCTCGCGCGTGTCGACCAGGTTGACCGGCGGCATGCGGCGGCCGTCGACCCGCCGCGGCAGCTCCAGTCGCGGCAGCTCCAACCAGCTCTCCGGCCGCGGCGTCGCGGTACCGGCGACGAGCACGGCGCCGTTGTCCTCGGCGCGTTTGCGGGCGACGGCGCGGGCGTCGTAGGTCGGGTCGCCCTCCTGCTTGTAGGAGGAGTCGTGCTCCTCGTCGACGACGATCAGGCCGAGGTCGCGGACGGGGGCGAAGACGGCCGAGCGGGGGCCGACGCAGACGCTCGCCTCGCCGCTGCGCAGACGGCGCCACTCGTCATATCGCTCCCCCGCCGAGAGCGCCGAGTGGAGGACGGCGAAGCGGTCGCCGAGGCGGGCGCGGAAGCGGGCGACGGCCTGCGGCGCCAGGCCGATCTCGGGGACGAGGACGATCGCGCCCTTGCCGCGCTCCAGCGCGGCCTCGACGGCGGCGAGGTAGACCTCGGTCTTGCCCGAGCCGGTGACGCCATGGAGGAGCAGCCGGCGCGGCGCCCCGGCGGCGCCGTCGAGGGCGGAGACGATCGCCTCAACCGCCTCGGCCTGCTCCGGCAGCAGCTCCGGCCTGGCGGCGGCCCCGGTCAGGCCCGGCTCTCCCGGGACCCGCCGCACGGCGACGCTGCGCGTGGCGATCAGCGCCCGCTCCTCGAGCCGGCGCAGCGTCTGGCGCTCCGAGCCGACCGCCGTCGCCAGCTCCGCCGAGGACATCTCCCCCGAGCGCAGCGCCTCGAGGACGGCGCGCTGCTTGGCGCCGAGCCGCTCGTCGCCGTCGAGCGCCGCCGTGCCGGCGGGCAGGATCGCGGCGCGCAGCTCGGTCTTGGCGCGGACGCTGCGGCCGGAGCTCCCGGTCCCGGTGCCGGGCGGCAGGACCAGCTGCAGCCCGCGCGAGGGCGTCGAGCAGTACTCGCGGGCGACCCAGAGCCCGAGCCGCACCAGCTCCGGCGTCGCCCCCGCCTCCAGCGCCTCGATCGGCTCGGCGAGGCGCTCGGGGGGCAGCTCGGAGGACTCGGCGACCTCGACCACGACCCCGAGCAGCCGCCGCGGCCCGAACGGGACCCGGACGACGGAGCCGACGTCGAGGTCCGCCATCGCCTCGGGGCGGTGGTAGTCGAAGGGGCCGCGCAGGGCACGGGCGGTGGTCAGGGGCTCGACGCGCAGAATCGCCATCCCGTCGAGGTTATGGGTGCGTGGGGATGGCCTGGCCTGCCGCTGGGCGAGGTCATATGCTGGCCCGCATGGCGATCAACCTCCACCCCGGAGAGCGGGTGCTGTTCGAAGGTCACCCGTCCTGGCGGGCGATCCTCGGCTTCTACCTCAAAGGGGTGCTCGTCGCCGTCGTCCTCGGCTTCGTCGCGAACCTGATTTGGGACGGCGGCACCGCCTTCCTGGTGATCCTGGTCGTCCTCGCCCTGACCCTGCTGATCGGCTTCGTCAAGCGGGTCGCGACGACCTACACGATCACCGACCGCCGCCTCAACATCAAGCGCGGGATCATCTCCAAAGAGGTACAGGAGACGCGCCTGGAGCGGGTCCAGAACGTCAACTATCGCCAGAGCGTCTACCAGCGCCTGATGCAGATCGGCGACGTCGACTTCGACACGGCGGCCAGCGACGACTACAACTTCGTCTTCAACGGCGTCGCCAACCCCGGCGAGGTCGTGGAAGCCGTCGACAAAGCCACCGGCGTCACCTCGGCGGGCTCACACGGCCTCGGCGAGCCGCAGTCGCCGGGACCGCGGTAGCGACTCCGAGGTTTGGTCCCTCATAGGGGACCGAAGTTCGGAGAGGCGCGGCTTGAGCCGCATTCCGCCCTCGTCTCTCCCCAGAACGCGCTCCGGCGCGGCCACCCTGCACCCTCACGAGGCAGGTGTGGGTGCAGGGTGGCCGCGTAAGTTCGCGACGATCTTGGTGAGGATCTCGACCACGTGGCGGGGTTCGTACTTGACTTGGTGGTGGGAGAAGCGGAGCGGGGTGAGGCCGGACGCGGTGTGGCGCTGGAAGCGCAGTGCATCACGGGTCTGGGCGGACGGGGTGCGGTGATAGCGCCAGCCGTCGGTCTCGACGACGAGGCCGAGGTCGGGCCAGAAGAAGTCGACCTCGAAGCCGTCGACCATGACTTTGGTGATGGGCGGCGGCAGCCCGGCCGTGGTGGCGAGCGGACGAAAGAGGCGTTCGAGCTCGTCGTCGGAGAGGCGGAAGGTGTGCTGGTCGAGGATGAGGCGGAGGGGGCGAACGCCGGGCTCGCCAGGGTGGTCGTCCAGCGCACGGCGAAGTGCATCCGCGTCGATCACGTCGAGCTTGTCGGCCTCGTTGATCGCCCGCTCGACGGTCTTG
>DASTZP010000016.1:0-12786 GCA_035764245.1 Solirubrobacterales bacterium | reverse complement strand
TCATCCCCGCCGAGACCGCAAAAAGCATCCCTCAAGGGGCTTTTTTGCGGTCTCGCGAGCTTGCCGTCCTGAGAGAGCGTGTTGATAGAGGGTCCGGGCACCCTCCGCGGGAATGTGCGCGAAGCGGCGATATGCAATCTGATTCCTGCCCGCCATAGGCGGGCATCATCATCAGGGAGCAAGCCCCGGAGGGGCGCGACTAATTCACGCGGAGGGTGCCCGGACCCTCCTACCAATCCCCGCCCGCCTACTCCCCTTCGATCTGCGCCGGTAGCGAGCCCCAGGCACGCTCGGCGTCGGCCAGCGGGATCGCGATCGTGCGGTCGCCGGCGCCGATCTCGATCTTCTCGCCGCCCACCTCGCCCAGCAGGACCGCGCCCAGCTCCTCGAGGACCGCGCGCTCGCCGCTGACGACGAAGCCGCCCGGTCCCTCGCCGAAGAGGGCCTCCTCGGGCTGGGCGCCGCGCTCGCGCAGGTGGTTGAGGTTGACCGCGCAGCCGATCCCGCCGGCGATCGCCGACTCGGCGAGGGCGACGGCGAGGCCGCCGTCGGAGACGTCGTGTACGGAGGCGAGCCGGCCGGCGCGGACGGCGTCGCGGACCAGCTCGCAGGCCGCGGCGACGGAGGCGACCTCGGTGCGCGGGAGGCCCATCTTCAGCTCGCCGCGCTGCTTCGCCAGCTCGGAGCCGGAAAGGTTCGGTTCGAAAGGGCCGACGAGGCCGATCGCGTCGCCCTCGCGGCCGAAGCCACTGCCGGCTACCTGCTCGGGGTCGGGCAGCTCCCCGACCATCGCCACCACCGGCGTCGGGTAGATCGGCCCGTCCGGCCCCTCGTTGTAGAGGGAGACGTTGCCGCCGACGACGGGGACTCCCAGCGCCGTGCAGGCGTCGGCGAGGCCGCTGACGGCGCGGTCGAGCTGCCAGGCGCCGGCCGGCTTCTCGGGGTTGCCGAAGTTGAGGCAGTTGGTCAGGCCGAGCGGCTCGGCGCCGACGCAGGCGAGGTTCTGGGCGCACTCCAGCACCGCCTCGATCGTCCCCAGGTAGGGCTCGCAGGCGACGCGGCGGCCGTTGCCGTCGATCGAGACGGCGATCGCGTTGCCGGCCTCGGGCAGCTGCAGGACGGCGGCGTCGGCCTGCTCCGGCCGGCGCACGGTCCGCGACCCGACCAGGTAGTCGTACTGCTCGAAGGCCCAGCGCTTGGAGGCGACGTTGGGGGAGGAGAGCAGCGCCAGCAGCTCCTCCTCGGCGCTCGCGCCGACCGCCAGCGTCTCGCGGTTGCCGTAGATCCAGCCCTCCGGCTCGGCCGGCTCGAGGTCGTACAACGGGCAGCCGTCGACCAGCGCCTCGACCGGCATCTCGCCGACGACGTCCTCGCCGCGGAGGATCCTGATCTGGCGGCCCTCGGTCACCTCGCCGATCACCGCCGAGCCGGTCTGCCACTTCTCGCAGATCGCCCGCACCTCCTCGACCCGCGCCGGCTCGACCACCGCCAGCATCCGCTCCTGGGACTCGGAGACCATGATCTCGAAGGGCTCCATGTCGGCCTCGCGCAGCGGCACCTTGGCGACGTCGACGTCGATTCCGACCCCGCCGGCGCTCGCCATCTCCCCGGCCGAGGAGGTCAGCCCGGCGGCGCCGAGGTCCTGCAGCGAGACCAGCAGCCCCTTCTCCAGCAGCTCGAGGCAGCACTCGAGCAGCTTCGACTCCTCGAACGGATCGCCGATCTGCACCGTCGGCCGCTTCGCCTCGTCGCCCTCGCCGAGCTCGGCCGAGGCCAGCACCGAGGCGCCGCCGATCCCGTCGCGCCCGGTCGAGGCGCCCATCAGGACGATCGAGTTGCCCGGGCCCGCGGCCGCAGCCCGCACCATGTCCCTGGTCTTGGCGAAGCCGATGCACATCGCGTTGACCAGGCAGTTGTGCTCGTAGGGCTCCTCGAAGTAGATCTCGCCGCCGACCGTCGCCACCCCGATCGAGTTGCCGTAGTGGCCGATCCCGCGCACCGCGCCGTCGAGCAGGTGGCGCGAGCGGACCGAGTCGAGCTCGCCGAAGCGGAGGCTGTCGAGGAGCGCGATCGGCCGCGCCCCGATCGCGAAGACGTCGCGCATGATGCCGCCGACCCCGGTGGCCGCGCCCTGGAACGGTTCGACCGCGCTCGGGTGGTTGTGGGACTCGACCTTGAAGGCGACCGCATAACCATCACCGACGTCGACGGCGCCGGCGTTCTCGCCCGGCCCCATCACCACCCGCTCGCCCTCGGTCGGCAGCCGCCGCAGCAGCTTGCGCGAGTGCTTGTAGGCGCAGTGCTCGGACCAGAGCAGGCTGAACATCGCCAGCTCGACGTCGTTCGGCTCGCGCCCCAGCTTCTCGACGATCAGCTCGTACTCGGAGTCGGTCAGCCCCAGCTCGCGGTATTTCGGCGTCTCGACGGTCACGCCGCGACCCGGCTCATCCGCTCGAACACGCGCAACCCGTCGGTTGACCCGGTCAGCGGGTCGACGGCGTGCTCGGGGTGGGGCATCAGGCCGAGGACGTTGCCGCGCTCGTTGGTGACGCCGGCGACGTCGCGGACCGAGCCGTTGGAGTTGTGGCCCTCGGCGTAGCGGTAGACGACCTGCCCGTTCGCCTCGATCTGGTCCAGCATCTCCGCCGGCGCGTAATAACGCCCTTCGCCGTGCTTGGCCGGGATCGAGAGCCGTTCGCCCGTCCCCTCCTCGACCAGCTCGACCTGGTGGCAGCGGAAGCGCAGCTCGACGTTCCGCAGCAGCGCCCCCGGCAGTAGCCCCGCCTCGCAGAGGACCTGGAAGCCGTTGCAGATCCCCAGCACCGGCATCCCGCCGGCGGCCGCCTCGGCGACGGCCTCCATCGCCGGGCTGAAGCGGGCGATCGCCCCCGCCCGCAGGTAGTCGCCATAGGAGAAGCCGCCGGGGACGACGACGCCGTCGACGCCGTCGAGGTCGCGGCTCTCATGCCAGATCAGCCGCGCCCCGTCGCCGTGGACCTCGCAGGCGTGCAGCGCGTCGCGCTCGTCACAGGACCCGGGGAACTGGAGGACGCCCCAGATCACAGGGTCTGGATCTCGTAGTCCTCGATCAGGGTGTTGGCGAGGAGCTTCTCGCAGAGCTCGGCCAGCCGCTCGGGGTCCTCGGCCTCGAGCTCGACCATCCGCCCGACGTGGACCTGCCCGATCCCCTCGAAGCCGAGCGCCGGCAGCGCCCGCTCCACCGCCTTGCCCTGAGGGTCGAGGATTCCCTCCTTGGGGCGGATCAGCACCCTTGCCTTCAGAACGTCTCTCCGGTGATCCGCTCGTAGGCCTCGATGTATTTGGCGCGGGTCTGCTCGACCACGTCGGGCGGCAGCTCCGGCGCCGGCGGCGTCTTGTCCCAGCCGGTCTGGCTGGCCCAGTCGCGGACGTACTGCTTGTCGAAGGAGGGGGGAGTGGCGCCCGGCTGGTAGCTGGCGGCGGGCCAGAAGCGCGAGGAGTCCGGGGTCAGGACCTCGTCGCCGAGGACGATCTCGGCACCGGCGTGGCGGCCGAACTCGAACTTGGTGTCGGCGAGGATGATCCCGCGCTGGGCGGCGTGCTGGGAGCCGCGCTGGTAGACCTCGATCGAGATCCGCCGCAGCTCCTCCATCAGCGCCCGGTCGCCGACGATCTCCGCCGCGCGGTCGAAGTCGATGTTCTCGTCGTGGTCGCCGATCTCGGCCTTCGTCGCGGGGGTGAAGATCGGTTCCGGCAGCTGGTCGGACTCGACCAGGCCGGCGGGGAGCTCGATCCCGCAGACGGCGCCGCTCTCCTGGTATTCCTTCCAGCCCGAGCCGGAGAGGTAGCCGCGGACCACGCACTCGACCGGGTACATCTCCAGCTTGCGCACCCGCATCGCCCGTTCGGCGACCTCCTCGGGCACGTCCTCGGAGATGAAGTGGTTGGGGACGATTCCCTCGGTCAGCCCGAACCAGAAGACCGACATCCGGTTGAGGACCTTGCCCTTGTCGGGGATCGGCGTCGGCATCACCACGTCGTAGGTGGAGATGCGGTCGGAGGCGACCATCAGCAGGTCGTCCTCCCACTCGTAGATCTCACGCACCTTCCCCGAGGAGAGGAGGTTCAAGTCGGCGACGCTCGGCACGAAGCCGATGCTAACCATCTCGGAGGCCGGACCGATCCCTGCCCCGTCTGCGACTTCGGTCACACCGAAAAAGAACGCGCTCTGCGATCCTTCCGGCGTGGCGCTGCCACCCGAGCCGAGGATTCCCCCGCTGGTGCAGACGCTGCGCTGGGGCTTCCGTCCGCTCGCCTTCCTGCAGGACTGCCGCCGCCGCTTCGGCGACTCCTTCAGCGTCCGCTTCCTCGGCTTCGAGCGGCCGATGGTGCTGATCTCCGACCCGGAGGCGATCAAGGCGCTCTACCGGGAGCCGACCCACGGCCTGCCGCCGGGGCGCAACATCGTCCTCGAGCCAATCCTCGGCTCGAAATCGCTGCTGATCCAGCAGGGGGCCGAGCACCTGAGCCGGCGGCGGCTGATGCTGCCGCCCTTCCACGGCGAGCGGATGCGCTCCTACGAGGAGGCGATGACCGAGATCGTCGACGCCGAGATCGACTCCTGGCCGCTGCACGAGGAGTTCCCGATCCACTCGCGGATGCAGGCGGTGACGCTGGAGGTGATCCTCCGCGTCGTCTTCGGCGTCTCCAGCGGGCCGCGGCTCGACCGCCTGCGGGCGACGCTCTCCTCGGTCCTGGACGAGACCGCCTCCTCGACCGGCCGCCAGGTCCTGGGGCTGGCGCTGGCGCGCTTCGGCGGCCCCGGCCCCTTCGCCCACTTCGAGGACCAGCTGCGCGAAGTCGACGAGCTCCTCTTCGCCGAGATCGCCGACCACCGCGAGCGCCCCGACCTGGCCGAGCGCGAGGACATGCTCTCGATGCTGATGAGCGCCGAGTTCGAGGACGGGACCCGAATGGAGGACCAGGAGCTGCGCGACCAGCTGATGACGCTGCTGCTGGCCGGGCACGAGACGACCGCGACCGCGCTCGCCTGGACCTTCGACCTGCTGCTGCGCCATCCGGAAGTGCTGGCGCGGCTGCGCGACTCCCTGGCGGCCGGCGAGGAGGACTACCTGCGGGCGACGATCACCGAGTCGCTGCGACTGCGGCCGGTAATCCCGCTGGCCGGGCGGCGCCTCGCCAAGGACCTGGTCGCCGACGGCATGACCCTGCCGGCGGGAACCGACGTGACCCCGGCGATCTGGCTCACCCACACCCGCGCCGACGTCTATCCCGACCCCTTCGCCTTCAAACCGGAGCGCTTCCTCGAGGATGGGCCCGACACCTACGCCTGGATCCCCTTCGGCGGCAGCGTCCGCCGCTGCATCGGCGCCACCTTCGCCGAGTTCGAGATGCGCGTAGTCCTCCGCGAGGTCCTCGGCCGCTGCGAGCTGCGCAAGGCAAGCCCCGAGCCCGAGCGCCCCGGTCGCCGCAACATCACCCTCTCGCCGAAGGCGGGCACGCCGGTCGTCGTCACCTCACGCCAGCCGGTCCGCGAGCCGCTCGCGGTCTGACAACACGTTACGAAGCTTTTCGTCTACACTCCTCCCGTGGAGGCACTGCTGGAGAAGGAGGGGGACGTGGAGAGCTGGAACGACGAGCGGCTGGACGAAATGAGCCGGCGGATGGATGACGGCTTCAAGGAGATGCGAGCGGGCTTTGCGCGGGTTGACCGCGAGATGAAAGAGGGCTTCGGGCGGGTCGACCGCGAGATGAAAGAGGGCTTCGGACGGGTCGACCGCGAGATGAAAGAAGGCTTTAGCCGAATCGATGCCAAGTTCGACGGGATAGTCGATCGGATCGACAAACTCTTCTACATCCAGATCCTCTTCATGGGCTCCCTGGCAATCGGGCTGCTCACGGACAGGATTTGAAGGCGGTAAGTCTCAGCCGCCGGACTTCGCCGGCGAGTGGGGGTGCTCCTTCGCCCACTTGGCGATCGTGCCGGAGCCGGAGATCACCTCGCCGTCGTCGAGGACGAGGATCGGGACCTCGTTGGTCCCACTGAGGCGCTTGATCTCCGCTCGGTCCTCGGTCCGGCTACCCCAGGTCAGAGGCATGCCGCGGTAGCCCTTCACGGTCTTGATCTCGTACTCGTAGCCGGCCGCGTCGAGCGCCTTGCCGGCCTTGGCGCAGGGATGGGCGAAGCCCGGGCCCCGCTTCTTCTGACCGCAGGTGTAGAGGATCATCGGCCCCGACCCTACCTGAGCGCTTCCAGCCGCTCGAATATCTCGGGCACGTGGGTGAGGTAGGGGCCGTAGTCGAAGACCGCGTCGAGGTCGAGGTCCGGCGCCGCCTCGGCGAGGAGGTCGCGGAACTCGGTGCGGGTGTCCCAGGCGCGCTGGGCGTTCTCCTGGACCACCCGGTAGGCGTCGTCGCGGCTCATCCCGGACTCGACCAGCGCCGTCAGCGCCCGCTGGCTGAAGAGGGCGCCGTAGGTGAGGCCGAGGTTCTCCCGCATCCGCTCCTCGTTCACCGTCATCCCGGCGGCGACCTTCGCCGCCAGATCCTGCATGTAGTCGAGAGCGATCGTCGCGTCGGGGAGGATCACCCGCTCGGCGCCGGAGTGGGAGATGTCGCGCTCGTGCCAGAGGGCGATGTTCTCGATCGCCGTCTGCGAGTAGCCGCGCAGGAGCCGGGCGAGGCCGGTGATCCGCTCGGTGCGGATCGGGTTGCGCTTGTGGGGCATCGCCGAGGACCCCTTCTGGCCCGCCCTGAACGGCTCTTCGACCTCCCGGACCTCGGTTTTCTGCAGGTTCCGGACCTCGGTCGCGAAGCGCTCGAGCCCGGCGCCGGCGATCGCGATCGCCGTCAGGAGGACGGCGTGGCGGTCGCGCGGGATCACCTGGGTGGCGACGTCCTCGCGCTCGAGCCCCAGCTTCTCCATCACCCGCGCCTCGACCGCGGGCGGGATCGAGGCGTAGGTGCCGACGGCGCCCGAGAGCTTGCCGAAGCGCAGCTGCGCGAAAGCCTCCTCGAGGCGGACGAGGTTGCGGTCGGCCTCGAAGGCGAACCCGGCGAGCCGCAGCCCGAAGGTGGTCGGCTCGGCGTGGACGCCGTGGGTGCGGCCGACGCAGAGCGTGTCGCGGTGCTCGAACGCCCGCTCGACGAGCGCGTCGCGGTAGGCACGGGCGCCGGCGAGGACGATCTCGCCCGCCCGCCGCAGCTGCAGCGCCAGCGCCGTGTCCAGGACGTCGGAGGAGGTGAGGCCGTAGTGGATCCAGCGCCCGTGCTCCCCGACCGAGGCGGCGACGACGTCGACGAAAGCGGCGACGTCGTGGTCGGTGATCTTCTCGCGCTCTTCGACCGCCTCGACCGTGAAGGCGGCCCGCTCGCGCGCCTCGCGCGCCGCCTCCTCGGCGAACGCCCCCTCCGCCGCCCAGGCTTCGGTCGCGGCCAGCTCGACCTCGAGCCAGCTCTCCAGCTTCGCCTGCGGGGTCCAGACCGCCCCGATCTCGGGACGGGTGTAGCGGGGGATCACGCGTTGATTATCCGCGCGGCGAGGACGCCGGCGTTTTTCGCGCCGTCGATCGCGACGCAGGCGACCGGGATCCCGGGCGGCATCTGCACCGCCGAGAGCAGGGCGTCGAGCCCACCGAGGCTCTTGCCGAGGATCGGCACGCCGATCACCGGCAGGTCGGTGTGGGCCGCCGCCACCCCGGGCAGCGCCGCCGACATCCCGGCCCCGGCGATGATCACCTTCAGGCCCCGCATCCGC
This sequence comes from Solirubrobacterales bacterium, assembly GCA_035764245.1. Lineage (GTDB taxonomy): Bacteria > Actinomycetota > Thermoleophilia > Solirubrobacterales > 70-9 > VAYN01. Next base: position 5,030 of record DASTZP010000016.1, on the reverse strand, counting down.
GCGTTCTGGCAGTACTCGCGCACCAGCTCCGGATCGCGGTGGGCGCTCATCACCCGCACCTCGTAGCGGATGCCCGCTTCCTCCAGCGCTTTGCCGGCCGGTTCCATCTTCGGCTTGTCGTTCTTCGAGCCCATGATGATCCCGACGTGCGGCTCGTCGACGTCGATTTCCCCGAAGGCTTCCTCCACCGTGGCCATCGTTGCCGCCTCGGTGGGGTCGGCGGGACCGGTGCCTCCGGACGCGGTTCCGGTCGGCTGGGGCTCCTCTGAGATCTCGCTCATCTCGCTCCTTGATTCTGTTGATTAGCTGGGGACGCGCTCGACGGCGCGGGCGGCGATGTCGGTGCGGATCTGCATTCCCTCGAACGAGATCCGGCGGGCTGCATCGTACGCGCGATCGCGCGCCTCGGCGGGGCTCGCTCCCAGCCCCGTCACGTTCAGTACCCGGCCGCCGGCGGTGACGATCTCGCCGTCGCGCTCCGCCGTGCCCGCATGGGTCACCTCGGCGACGGCCGCCGCCTCGGCGAGGCCGCTGATGACGTCGCCCTTCGAGGAGGACTCCGGGTAGCCGGCGGAGGCGAGGACGACGGTGACCGCCCAGTCATCGCCGAACTCGGCGCTGACCCCGGCGAGGCCGCCCGGCTCGCGGGCGGCGAGAAACAGCTCGGCGAGGTCGGAGCGCAGCCGCGGCAGCACCGCCTGCGTCTCGGGGTCGCCGAAGCGGGCGTTGAACTCGAGCACCTTCGGGCCCTCGGGGCCGATCATCAGCCCGGCGTAGAGGACGCCGTGGAAGGGGACGCCGCGGGCCGCCATCGCCGCGACGACCGGGCGGTGGACCTGCTCGACGATCTCCTCGACCTCGGCCGCGCCGAAGCCGGGCACCGGCGAGTAGCTCCCCATGCCGCCCGTGTTGGGCCCGCGGTCGCCGTCGAAGATCCGCTTGTAGTCCTGGGCCGGGGCGAGCGGGACGACGTTCTCGCCGTCGCAGATCGCCAGCAGCGAGAGCTCCTCGCCCTCGAGGAACTCCTCGGCGACGACGGTGGTCTCGCCGAAGCGCCGCTCGGTGAAGAAGAGCTCGACCGCGGCGCGGGCGTCAGCCTCGCCCTCGCAGATGATCACGCCCTTGCCCGCGGCGAGGCCGTCGGCCTTGAGCACGGTCGGGTAGGCGCTGCTGGCGAGGTGCGCCAGCGCTTCCTCGCGGCTGCGCAGGAGGACGTGGGAGGCGGTCGGGACCCCGGCCTCCTCCATCAGCTCCTTGGCGAAGGCCTTCGACCCCTCCAGCTCGGCGGCGGCCCTGGTCGGCCCGAAGGCCGCGATCCCGGCCGCCTCCAGCGCGTCCACCGCGCCGGCGACCAGTCCCGCCTCGGGACCGATCGCGACCAGGTCGACGCCGCGCTCCTTCGCCGCGTCGACGATCGCCGCCGCGTCGTCGGCCGCCACCTGCGGCAGGCACTCGGCGTCCGCGGCGATCCCGGCGTTGCCGGGCGCGCAGAGGACCTCGTCGACCCGCGGCGAGCGCCGCAGCGCCCGCACGATCGCGTGCTCGCGACCGCCTCCGCCTACGACCAGGACCTTCAACGCAGCGCTACAGCGCGCTCGACAGATCCTCGGCCGGCATCGCCGCGAGGGTCTGGCTCGTCATCGTCCCGCGTGAGCCGAGCTCGACGGAGACCTTGGCCATCGTCTTCTCGTCGGGGGCCTCGACGATCGTGACGAAGTCGTACTGCCCGAGCGTCGCGTACTGGGCAACGACCTTCGCCCCGATCTGTTCGACCTCCCGGTTCACCTCGGCAACCCGCCCGGGGTTGTTCTTCAGCGTCCGCACGCCCTCGGCGGTCAAGTTGGTCAGCATCACGTAAGTCGGCATCGCGGCCCCCTTCAGGTCGAAAATCAGCCTCCATCCCAACCGTACTGCTTTACCGGTGCATGGGGAGGGGGCAGGGGTGTCCCTTCTGGACAATCAGCATGAGGCGGCTACCTGCGACCGGGGCGATAGCCGGCAGAACGATCTCCGCCGAGCTGCGTCCAGAAGGGACACCCCTGCCCCCTCCTACGACCCGCCTCTAGTACGCGTAGAAGCCGGCGTGGATGTGGTCGCAGTGGTCGGGCAGGGCGAAGGCGGGGCCGATGCCGTCTAGGTCGAAGCAGTAGATCAACTCGCTCGGGTGCAGCGGGGCCGGCAGCTGGGCGAGGGCGTAGCCGAGCTGGGCGCAGGGGGCGGTGGTGGAGACGTCGGTGCAGGAGACGCCGTCGACCGCGGCGATGTCCATCGCCCGCCCGTAGAAGTGGTTGGAGACGTTGCCCGAGGCGGTCATCTGCGAGTGGTCGGAGCGCAGCGAGGTGATCGTGATCTGGTGGTCCTTGGTCATCAGCGCCAGCAGGCCGGTGATCCGTTCGTCGAGCATCCCCGCCTGGATGTCGCGCAGCTCCATCTCGTTGGAGAGCGTCAGGTTTTGCCAGTTGATCTGGGCGGCGACGCTGCCGGGCAGCATGATCGACCAGTCTTCGCTGCTGACCGCGCACTTGCCGGCGAGCCGGTCGGCCTCGTGGGCGACCGCGTCGACGTACCAGGTGGCCTGGTTGTGGGTGAAGACGCCGGCGTCGATGCCGCCGCGGGACCACATCATCCGCGCCAGGGTCGCCGCCGAGTCATCGACGTCGGCGCGGCGGATGCGGCCGTCTTCGTCGCCGTCGACCGCGTACTCGCGCCACTCCATCCCGTCGAGGCCGAGCGGACCGTATCTCTGCAGCTGCGCCTCGCTCATCCCCCGGCCGAAGTCGGACTCGAGCCGGGCGACGGCGGCCAGGGTCCAGACCCCGCGCTTGCCGAGTTCGTAGCGGCCGGCGGCGGCCTCGAAGGCGGCCAGGTACTCCTCCGGGACCTGCTTCCGCCAGCCCTCGGCGGGGGTGCAGCTGTAGACCTGGATCTTCGGCGCCAGGGAGAGAGTGGTGTAGCTGCTGCCGACTTCGTTCGCGTAGCAGCCGGCGTTGGCGAGCACGTCTTCGACGTACCAGTCGGCGTGGTTGTAGGCGAAGATCGCGCCCCAGACATCCTCCGGCATGCCGGCGGCGCTGAGGTAGCGGGCAGCGGCGAAGATCGCGTCTTCGGGGTTGTTCGGGTCCTTGACCCCGTCGCCGTTGGCGTCGACCCCGTACATGGCCCAGGTTTCCGGCATGAACTGCATCCAGCCTTCGGCACCCGCGTAGGAGGGGCCGAGGTTCTGGCCGAAGCCGGTCTCGATCGCGTTGATCCCGGCCAGGATCGCCGGGCCCTGCGGGCCCAGCCCGTACTGGTCGGAGGCGCGGTGGTAGATCGGGATCAAGACCGGCGGCACGCCGCTGATCGCGCAGTTGGAGGAGGGCAGCACCGGGATCGAGAAGATGCCGGCGGGAGGGGCCGAGGTCGCTCCGGCTTCGGGGGTCGCTTCGCTCGCTTCGGGTTCGTCTGCTTCGGCTTCCTGGCCGCTGCCGGCGTCGAGGCCGCCGGAGGACGGCGGGGTCTTCGTCGCCGGGGCCGGCGGCGGGACCAGCGCGTCCCCTTCTTCGACCGGGCCGGTCTCTTCATTCGGCAGCGCGGGTGCTTCCAGCGAGGTGCCCGCGACCGGAGCCGGCGCGGTCGCTTCGGCCTCCGCCCGTGCCACCGCGACAGGGACCGCCAGCGCCGCCGTGGCCGCCGCGGTCGCCATCACCGCCCTGATCTTGCGCGCGCGCTCCATCAGCCGAGGACGTTGACGACGCGCCAGTCTTTGTTCTTCAGCTGTTCCATCTCCAACCGCAGCTCGCTGGTGACGCCGACCCGCAGCAGCGAGACGCTGACCGGGTAGATCTCGTCGTGCGAGGGGGCGGGAACGACGTTTAGCACCTTCGCCTTCGGCACCTCGACGCCGGCGGGCTGGCGCGGCGGCCGCTTCAGCAGGGCCTGCGTCACCGCCGGGATCGTCGTCGCCTTGAAGGCGCTGCGGACCTCCGGGCTCTCCGAGCCGGTCTCGTAGACGACGAAGGCGTCGGCAAACTTGCGCGCGACCGCGATCGCGGCCGGGCCGGCCGGCGGACCGTCGACGCTCTCGCTCGCGGTTGAAGCGCGCGCCGCCGTCGCCGTGGCGCCGGGACGCGAGGAGATCGTGTCGGTGGCGGCATTGCCGGTGTTGCTCGCGCCGGCGGCAACTGCGGTCGGTTCGTCCGCCTCCGGCTCCGCGGAGTCAGCGGCTTCGCTCTGCGGGGCCTTGAAGACCGGCGCGGCCCCCTGCAGGGTCGGCTCCGGCTTGGGCTTCGGCGCGGTCTTGGCCGCAGCCGGCGCGGCGGCCGGTGCGCTGATCGCCACCGGAGCCGCCGTCGGCTCGCCGCCGCCGGAGGAGGCCAGCGAGTAGGCGCCGACGCCGGCGCCGAGGGCCAGCACGACGGCGCCGCCGGCGACCGCCGCCCGGGCCCCGTCCCCGAGCCCGAGGAACCTGTCCCCGAGCGGCCAGAGCACGCGGTCGCGGAGGGCCAGAGAGAGGTCTTCGAGAGCCTCCGGCTGGCGGCGCTTCGGGCGGGCGTTGATCGGGGTCTGGTCGTTGTCCATCTGCCGGGTCGCGAGTGAAGTTAGCTCAAATAGGTCCGAGATTCTGCACCAAAGCGCTCAAGAAAGCCCCTCAAGTTTCCCTGAGTGTGGAGGGCCTACTTAAAGAGCACTTATGTCGTGCTCTTGTTTCGGCAGATACCGCCCTGAATATGAGGGTTGGAGCGGCGGTGGCGCTAAGCGGCCGCCGCGGCGGCCGTCCCGACCCGCTCGAAGACGATCTCGCCCTCGCGAGCGTCCGCCCGCACCACGTCCCCTTCGCCGAACTCGCCCTCGAGGATCTTCAGCGCCAGCTTGTCGACCAGCTGCTTCTGGATCACCCGCTTCAACGGTCGCGCCCCGTAGGTGGGGTCATAGCCGAGGTTGCCGAGCAGGGTCCGGGCCTCGTCCGTGAGCTCGATCTCGATCCCTTTCTCGCGCACGCGGCCGACCAGCTGGTTGACCTGAAGCTCGACGATGCGGCCGATGTCGGC
>DASTZP010000015.1:0-44321 GCA_035764245.1 Solirubrobacterales bacterium | reverse complement strand
CCGCACCCTTGAAGACCTCGAACGAACCACGCTCCTGTCGTCCCACCTCGTCAGGCGCGCCACTCGCCAGGCCGAGATCAAGGGCTACCGCCTCGAGCACCTCCAGACCGACCGCACCCGTAGCGATCTGGAGACGCTCTTCCTCGCCATCGCTCGCCGCCACCACCTCCCCCGCCCCGAGGTCAACGCCAAGCTCGGCCGCTGGACCGTCGACTTCCTCTGGTGTGATCAGAAGGTCGCAGTCGAGATCGACTCCTGGACCTACCACCGAGGTTCCGTGGCCTTCGAGGACGACCACGCCCGCGACCTCGATCTCCGCGCCGCCGGCTACACCGTCCTGCGTTTCGACGCTCGGCAGCTGGAAGAAGAGCCCGGGCGCGTCGCTGCCGACGTCATGAGCGCCCTCAACCAGGCGCAGCCGCCTAGCTGTCCGACTCGGCCGGTGCCGGCTCGACCGCTTTGAACTCCCCCGTCGGCGAGGGGTCGCCCTCGGCCGGCTCCACGTGCAGTCGGGGGAGGATGCGGTCTAGCCAGTCGGGGAACCACCAGGCGCGGGCCCCGAGCAGCTGCATGATCGCCGGCACCAGGACCGAGCGGATGATCACCGCGTCGATGAAGACCGCCGAGGCGAGGCCGAGGCCGAAGAGTTTGATGATCCGGTCTTCGCCGAGCATGAAGGAGGCGAAGACGGTGACCATGATCGCCGCCGCCGCGGTGATGACGCGGCCGGTGAGGGCGAGGCCGCGGGTAACCGCCTCGGTCTCGTCCTTGCTGTGCTCCCACTCCTCGTGGATCCGGGACATGAGGAAGACCTCGTAGTCCATCGAGAGCCCGAAGACGATCGCGAAGAGGAAGATCGGCAGAAAGGAGATGATCGGCCCGGTCTCCTCAATGCCGATCAGGCTCGCGCCCCAGCCCCACTGGAAGACGGCGACGATCAGGCCGAAGGCGGCGCCGATCGAGAGCAGGTTCATCGCCATCGCCTTCAACGGCACCCAGATCGAGCGGAAGACGATCATCAGCAGCAGCGCCGAGAGGAGGACGACGACGCCGATGAAGAGGGGCAGCTTTTCCGTGATCGCGATCCCGAAGTCCTCGAAGACCGCGTTGATGCCGCCGACGTGCACCTCGGCGCCGGTTCGCGCCTCGACCGGAGGGATGACGTCGTCGCGGATCCGGTCAAGCAGGTCGGTGGTCTCCACGCTCTGCGGCGAGGTCGTCGGGTAGAGCTGGAAGACGCCGGTGTTTTCGCCGGGGTTCAGCATCACCGCGGTCACCGCCTCGACGCCTTCTGACCCCTGGAGCTCCTTGCGCAGCTCGACCAGCGCCGCGTCTTCGCCCTTCTCCGGCAGCGCCGCGACCAGCTGGAAGGGCCCGTTGAAGCCCTGGCCGAAGCCTTCGGCCAGCAGGTCGTACGCTTCCTTCGTGGTCGAGCCGGCGGGGTCGGTGCCGGCGTCGTTGGTGCCCAGACGCAGTGAGAGCGCCGGGATGCAGAGCGCGATCAGGAGCCCACCGGAGAGCAGCAGCGCGACCCACGGACGAGCCTGGATGCGGCGGCTCCAGCGGAACCACCAGCTGTTTTCGTCAATGCTGCGGGCGCCGCTGCCGAGGAAGGGCAGGCGGAGGCGGTTGATCCAGTGGCCGATCTTCGAGAGCAGCGCCGGCAGCAGGGTCAGCGCCGCGATCATCGTGAAGAGGACGGCGAGGGAAGCGGCGAGGGCGACGCCGTAGAGGAAGTCGAGCCCCAGCAGCAGCATCCCCATCAGGGCGATGATCACCGTGATCCCCGCGAAGAGGACGGCACGGCCGGCGGTGTCGACGGCGGCGATCGCGGCCTCGCGCTTCTCCATCCCCTCGTCGAGCCCGTTGCGGAAGCGGGTGACGATGAAGAGGGCGTAGTCGATCCCCACGCCCAGCCCGATCATCGCCGCCAGCGTGGTCGCGAATTCGGCCGTGCTGAAGACGTGGGTGCCGAGGACGACGAAGCTGAGCCCGACCCCGAGCGCGAACAGGGCGGAGAGGATCGGCAACCCCATCGCCACTGCCGAGCCGAAGGTGATCAGCAGCACCACCACCGCCGCCAGGAGGCCGATGAAAAAGGAGTTGTCTTCTTCTTCCTCGGACTGCGCTTCCTGGATCACCGCGCCGCCGAACTCGACCTGCAGACCGCCTCCCGCCGCCGCGCGCCCCGCCGCGAGCAGCTCCTCCGTTTCTTCGTCGGCAAATTCGTTCGAGAAGACGTCGAACTGAACGGTCGCGTAGGCGATCTTGCCGTCCTCGCTGACGGCGCCGGCCCCGCCCTCGACGTAGGGGCTGGCGACTTCGCTGACGTGGGGGAGCTCTTCGATTTCGGCGAAGACCTTCTCCATCTTCGCCTTGACCGCCGGCGACTCGACCCCGGCGTCGCTCTTGTAGACGATCTGCGCGGTTTCCCCGGACTGGGCCGGGAAGCGGTTTTCGAGCAGGTCGTAGGCTTCCTGCGAGTCCGAGGACGGCAGTTTGAAGTCTTCGCTGTAGTCGGGCCCGACCGCTTTGGCGATCATCCCCATGGCGATCAGGGCGACAAGCCAGCCGAAGACCACCGTCTTGCGGTGGCCGGTGGTCCAGATGGCGAAGCGACGCATTGGGCCGCGGACCGTACCAATGCGTGAGGCGGCTGCCGTGCGAATCTCCTCACGTCTCGGCCGGGGACTAGATTCCCTCCGGATGCCCGAACCCCAGATCGCCCGCTTCCGGCGGGTAATCAGCTCTGCCTATGCCTCCCTGGAGGCGCGCCGCCAGGAGGTCAACGACCTCAACGTCTTCCCGGTCGCCGACGGCGACACCGGCGACAACATGGCGATGACGCTGCGCGCGGTGATGGAGGAGCTCGACCGCCTCGACGGCCAGTCGGTCGATGAGGTCGGCCGCACCGAGCTGGTGCAGGCGCTGGCGCGGGCGGCGCTGATGGGCGCCCGCGGCAACTCGGGCGTCATCCTCAGCCAGATCGTCCGCGGCGCCGCCGAGGAGCTGGCCAGCCGGCCCGGGGAGCTGATCGACCCGACCCTCGTCGCCGCCGCCTTCGCCCGCGCCGCCGACGCCGCCTACGACTCGGTCCGCGACCCCGCCGAGGGGACGATGCTCACCGTCTTCCGCGAGATGGCGCACTCGCTTTCCCGTCAGCTCGCCCACCTCGAGAAGGACAAGCAGCGCCTCGGCAGCGATGCCCCCGAAGAGGTCCAGGACGCGGTCCTCGCCGAGGTGCTGGAGAAAGCGATCGAAGACGGCGAGCGCGCCGTCGCCCGTACCCCCGAGCAGCTCGAGGTGCTGCGCGAGTCCGGGGTCGTCGACGCCGGCGGCCACGGCCTCGTCCTCATCCTCGCCGGCGTCGTCGCCGCCCTGCGCGGGGACGGCGAGGAGCCGGAGGTCCAGCACTACGAGCCGCCGCGCCGCAGCCTGCCCCACCACGAGGACAGCCGCTACCGCTACTGCACCAACTTCATCGTCTCCGGCCGCGGCCTCCAGAACCGCGAGTACCTGCCCCGGCTGGAGGGCCTCGGCGACTCCGTCCTCGTCGTTGGCGACGACGTCACCCTCAAGGTCCACGTCCACACCGACGAGCCCGAGGCGGCGGTCGCGGTCTTCGACGGCGTCGGCGAGGTGACGAACCTCGACGTCGCCGACATGCGCGAGCAGATGGCCGAGCGCGACGCCCGCCTCAGCGGCCGCACCGGCGTCGTCGCCGTCGCCGCCGGCGACGGGCTCCTGCGCCTCTTCGGCGAGCTCGGCGCCCACGTTGTCCCCGGCGGCGAGACCCTCAACCCCTCCACCTACGAGCTCCTCGCCGGCATTCACAGCGTCGCCGCCGAGGAGGTCCTCGTCCTGCCCAGCTCCTCGAACGTGATCATGGCCGCCGAGCGCGCCTGCGAGCTCTCCGAGAAGCCGGCGCGGGTCGTGCCGGCGACATCGCAGCAGGCGAGCCTGCTGGCCCTGGTCGAGCTCGACCCCGGATCCTCCCTGGACGAGAACGCCGAGCGGCTCGAGGAGGCGCTGCGGGGGGTCGCCACCGGCGGCATCGCCCCGGCCGCCCGCGACGACGCCCAGGGGCGCTTCCGCAAGGGCGACGCGATCGGCTTCGCCGACGGCGAGATCGTCGCCTGGGGCGGGGCCGGCTCGACCGTGACCGAGACCCTGCGGCACCTCGCCGAGGGGGCGGAGATCGTCACCGTGATCGCCGGCGAGGGAGCGCCGATCGCGCTGGAGGACCTCGACACCCACGTCCCCGACGGGGTCGAGATCGAGACCCACGAGGGGGGTCAGCCGAGCTGGTGGTGGCTGCTGGCCGCGCAGTAGTGCGGTCGTTCGCCGGCGAGCGCGAGCTGGGGCGTAGTGAGCTGCTGGGCGCCCCCGTCCACTGGACCCGCCCGAGCGTTCTGGAGCAGGGACTGGGGGCGCTGAAGGGCGTCGGCCCGAAGACCGCGGAGGCGGCGGCCGAAGCCGGCATCCGCACCGTCGGCGACCTCCTCTTCCACATCCCCAGGCGCCACCGCGATCTCCGCGTCAGGCAGCTGGGAGACCTGCAGCCGGGCGAGACCGCGACGGTCCTGGTCGAGGTGATGGGATCGCAGCCGCGCCCCTTCCGCAAAGGACGCCTGCGGATGGTCTCGGTCAAAGTCGGCGACGAGACCGGCCACGTTAGGGCCACCTGGTTCAACCAGCCGTGGGTCGCGTCCAAGTTGCTGCCCGGCACCGAGTTGCTGATGACCGGCAAATACAGCGGCAAAGGGTTCGCGGTCCGCGAATGGGAGCTCGCCTCCGGGCCGGTCGAGGGCTCCTCGCCGGAGGGTCTCGTCCCGCTCCATTCGGCGACCGAGGCGCTGCGGCCCCAGAAGATCCGCGAGTGGGTCGAGCAGGCGGTGGCGTGGGCGCCGAACGCGATCGAGGGTCTGCCGTCGGAGCTGCGGGCACGCCGCCGGCTCGCGGGCGTCGGCGACGCTCTGGCGGCGGTCCAGTTCCCGGACTCGGTCGACGAGGTCGAGGAAGCCCGCAAACGCCTCGGCTACGAAGAGCTCTTCCTGCACCAGGCGCTGCTGGCGACGCGCAAGCGCAGCCACAGGACCGCCCGTCCGGCGCCGCGGCTGGGGAAGCCCGGCGACCTCGTCGCCCGCTGGCTGGACTCGCTCCCGTTCGAGCCGACCGGCGACCAGCTGAAGGCGTTCGACGAGATCGAGGGCGACCTCGACTCCGGCGAGCCGATGCAGCGGCTGCTGATGGGCGAGGTGGGGTCCGGGAAGACGGTCGTCGCCGTCTACTCGATGCTGCGGGCGCTGGAAGCCGGCTACCAGGCGGCGCTGATGGCACCGACGGAGACCCTGGCCGAGCAGCACGCGATCACCCTCGGCCGCCTGCTCGCCGAAGAGGCGATCCCGTTCTCGCTGCTGACCGGGTCGACGCCGGCCCAGAATCGCCGACAGGCCCTGAACCAACTCGCCAGCGGCGAGTTGGGACTCATTTTGGGGACCCACGCGCTGATCGAGCCGACCGTCCGCTTTGCCCGCCTCGGCCTCGTCGTCGTCGACGAGCAGCACCGCTTCGGCGTCGGCCAGCGCCGCGCCCTCGACGAGAAGGGGGTGGAGGGGATGGCGCCACACGTCCTCCACATGACCGCGACCCCGATCCCGCGCACGCTCTCGCTGACCGCCTACGGCGACCTCGACACGACGGCGCTGCACGAGCTGCCGGCCGGCCGGCAGCCGGTGACGACGCAGCTGGTCGAGGAGCACCAGCGTGGCGAAGCCTTCGAGTTCCTGCGGCGGCGCCTGCGCGAGGGCCGCCAGGCCTTCGTCGTCTGCCCGCTGGTCTCCGAATCGGAGAAAGTCGCCGGCAAAGCGGCCGGGGTCGAGGCCGAGCGGCTGCGGCGGGGCGAGCTGCGCGAGTTCCGCGTCGGCCTCCTGCACGGGCAGATGCGCTCGGAGGAGAAGGCGGAGGCGATGCGCGCCTTCGCCGCCCACGAGACCGACGTGCTCGTCTCGACGACGGTGATCGAGGTCGGGATCGACGTCGCCAACGCGACCGTGATGGTGATCGAGGGCGCCGAGCGCTTCGGCGTCTCCCAGCTGCACCAGCTGCGCGGCCGGGTTGGCCGCGGCGAGCACCCGAGCCAGTGCCTGCTGTTCGCCGAAGAGGCCGGCGAGATGGCGCGCCGTCGCCTCGGGGCGCTGGTCGAGACCGGCGACGGTTTCAAGCTCGCCGAGGTCGACCTCGAACTGCGCGGCGAAGGGGAGATCCTCGGCACGCGCCAGAGCGGGTTGCCGCGCTTCGCGGTCGCCAAGCTTCCCGAGGACGGCCCGCAGCTGCTGGAAGCCCAGCGCGAGGTCCTGGCGCTGCTGAACCGCCACGGCTCTCTCGCCGACCCTGCCCTCGGCCCGCTCCTCGACGCCGCCCACCGCCGCTTCGGCACCGGCGCGGCCGACCCGATTCCCTTATGAAGAGTTCCCTATGAGGGTTATCGCCGGAGATCTCAAGGGGCAGCGCCTCGTCGCTCCCAAAGGCTGGAAGATCCGCCCGACCTCCGATCGCGTCCGCGAGGCGATCTTCTCGGCACTCGGCGCCCGGGTGCAGGGGGCGCGCGTCCTCGACCTCTACTGCGGCACCGGCGCCCTGGCGATCGAGGCGCTCTCGCGCGGCGCCTCGAACGCCGTCCTCGTCGACCGCGACACCCGGCCCGCCCTCGGCAACGTCCAGCGCCTCGGTCTCGGCGACCGCGCCGAGCTCGTCCGTGCCGACGTCGGCCGCTGGTTGAGCGAGGTTTCATCCGCAGCGTTTGCGGGGAATTTCGACCTCGTCTTTGTGGACGCCCCGTATAAACTCGCCGACCGCGTGACCGAGGAGCTCAACATCCACCTTCCCCGACTGCTGGCAGCGGACGGACGCGCCGTGATCGAGAGCGGCGCCCGCAACCCGTTGCAGGTCGCCACGCTCGAGCCGCTGCGCCAGCGCCGCTACGGCGCCGCCGACGTCTCCATCTACGCGGAGGGAGCCAAATGAGCGAGCGCAACGGCACCGTCGTCTGCCCGGGCTCCTACGACCCGGTCACCAACGGTCACATCGACATCATTACCCGCACCTCCAACGTCTTCGACCGCGTCGTCGTCGGCGTCGTCAACAACCCGGTGCGAAAGGCGAAGACGCTCTTCACCGCCGAGGAGCGCAAGGCATTCATCGAGGAGGCGACGGCCGAGCTGCCCAACGTCGAGGTGCAGATCTTCGCCAACCTCCTGGTCGAGTTCGCCCGCGACAACGACGCCAAGGCGATCGTCAAGGGTCTGCGGGCGATCTCCGACTTCGAGTACGAGTTCGAGATGGCGCAGCTGAACCGCAAGCTTGACCCCGGGATCGAGTCGATCTACGTGATCGCCTCTCCCCACTACAGCTTCCTTTCGTCCACCGGGGTAAAGGAGATGGCCACCTTCGGCGGTGACGTCTCCGACCTCGTTCCGCCCGCCGTCGCGGCGGCGCTGGGAGACCGCCTGGACGACAGGTAGGCTGTGCCACACCAGTCCGTCCGCATGGGCGCCGCCTTGCAAAAAAACGCTCTTTGAACTGCTTCTTCACCAAAATCCCCGCATACACGTAGGCTTACGACTCTTCATATGGACGTTCTGGTCCTCATAGACAAGCTCGATGACGTAGTTCACAACGCCCGTCCGGTCCCCCTGACGGATCAGGTGCGCGTGGATCGGGAGGAGATCTACGACCTCCTCGATCAGATGCGCGCCACGATCCCCGAGGAGATCAAGCAGGCGCGGTGGATCGTCAAGGAGCGCCAGGAGATGCTGGCCGAGGCCAAACGCGAGGCCGAGCGGATCGTCCGCGAGGCCCGCGAGCAGCAGGCCCGCCTGATCTCCGACGAGGAGGTCACCAAGCAGGCCGAGCGCGCCGCCGACGAGATCGTCGAGGACGCCCGCACCCGCGAGCGTGAAATCCGCCTCGGCGCCGAGGACTACGCCGACGAGATCCTCAACACCCTCGAAGTGAACCTGCAGAAGTTCCTCGCCGCCGTCCAGCGCGGCCGCGACCGGCTCGCCGGGCGCGAGGAGGAACAGCCGCAGCCCGAGCTCGACCAGCAGCCCTAGGGCGGGTCGGGTCGCCGCCCGCATTGCTTTCGAGCTCGTTCCGAAGGAGCTCGACTATCCGGTTCGGTTCCTCTTCGACCTCTTGTTCGGTGAGATGAACGACGCGGTAGCCGGCTGCTTCTAGGGCTCGATCGGCAAGGTCTTCGTTCGGGTTTCGGTAGGGGCGGCCGGGTCCGTCGATTTGGACGGCTAGGCGCTCGTCCTCCCAGAGGAAGTCGACCATCACCCCGGTTGCGCGTTCGGCGGTCATGCCCCGTCAAGGGACCGACCCAACCGAATTCACCCCCTCCAACGCTTCCGACATTGACCACCCCAGGGTGGGGTTAACGTCGGAAGCGACGATTTCCGCGCGGCGCTACTCGAGTTTCAGGTCCTTCAGTGCTGACCAGCGGGGGTCGGTGGCCGCCTCGTGCTCGTGCGGGTTGTCGTTGAGGGACTCGCCGCAGATCGGGCAGAGGCCGGCGCAGTCGGGGCGGCAGAGGATCCGGGTCGGGAGGGCGAGGATCGTCGCGTCGTGGGCCCAGCGGCCGATGTCGAGCTCGTCGTCGGCGACGTAGGGGCTGCGGAGTTCGGGGTCGTCGGTCCCGGCCTGGTCGACCTCTCGCGCCTCGACGTCGAGGTCGAGCTGGCCCGGCTCGAGGCAGCGCATGCATGGGCCCTCTAGGTGAACCGGGAACTCGAGGCGGAAGGCGAAGCCGTTGCTGGGACGGGAAACCTCGAGCCGCACGGTCGGCGCCCAAGGCTCGGGCTTGTAGGTCTGGCCGGCGAGCTCGAAGGGCTCGAGGGCGACCGGGACTTCGATCCGCTTCCCCTCGCCGTGGGCGAGCGTCAGGCGGGAGAGGTCAATGATCGTCTGCGGTGCTTGTGGCATGCTCCCGACGAGGTTACGAAATGGGTCAATTCCACTGGACGCCAGACACCTATCTCGAGCTGATCCGCTCCGAGATCCCCCGCTACGACGAGCTGCAGGAACAGGCGATCGCCGCGATCCCATTTCCGCCCGAGCGGGTGCTTGAGCTGGGAATGGGGACGGGGGAGACGACTCGGCGGCTGATCGAGGCCTACCCGGACTCCTGGGTGATCGGCCTCGACTCCAGCGCCGACATGGTCTTCCGGGCGCGCGAGGTGTACGACGACGTGCAGCTGGCGCGGATCGAGGACCCGCTGCCCGACGGCCCCTGGGACCTCGTCATCGGCGTCCTCTCGATCCACCACCTGCGCGCCGAGGCGAAGCAAAACCTCTTCCGCCAGGTCCGCGAGCAGGCCCGCTCCTTCGTCATCGGCGACGTCGTCAAGGCCGACGTTGAGGTCACTCCGATCGACCCCGACTACGACTTCCCGGAGACGGCCGCCGACCTGGCCGAGTGGTGCGGCGGGGAGGTCACCTGGCAGGCCGACGACCTCGCCGTCGTGCGGGCGACGTACTGAAAGCCCTGCACCCGCTACCATCCCGCGACCGATGGCCGTCCCGAAGAAGAGAACTTCCAGCGCCCGCCGCGACAAGCGGCGCGCCCAGCACAAGGCCGGGAAGCCGAACCTGAACAGCTGCCCGCGCTGCCACAGCCCGCGGCTGCCGCATCGCGTCTGCCCGACCTGCGGCACCTACGCCGGGCGCGAGGTCGTCGCCCAGCGGATCGCCGACCCGTCGGCGCCCCACACCCACGAGTAATCGTGGCGCAGGACCGCGCGGTGACCGTGGCCCTCGACGGCTACGGGGCTGAGCAGGGTTTCGAGGTGCTCGCCGAGGGCGCCCGCCTGGCCGCCGCCGACGGCATCGGCGTCCGCGTCTTCGGCCCCCGCCGCGCGCTCGGGCTCGACGACGTCAGGCAGATCGAGGTGGTCGACACCGCCGAGCGGATCGGCAACGACGAGGACCCGGTGCCGGCGGTGCGGGCGAAAAAGGAAGCCTCGGTCGTTCGCGCGGCCCGCGAGGTGGCCGGTGGCGGCGCCGATGCGCTCGTCAGCTGCGGCTCGACCGGGGCGACGATGGCCGCGGCGACCTTCGGCCTGCGCCGCCTCAAGGGCGTGCAGCGGCCGGCGCTCGCCGTCCGGCTCCCCGTCCCCGGCAAACCCGTCCTCTTCCTCGACGTCGGCGCCAACGTCGAAGTCCGCGCCCAGCACCTCGTCCAGTTCGCCTTCCTCGGCGCCGCCTTCGCCGACGCCGTCCTCGAAGTCGAGGACCCCACCGTCGGCCTGCTGACGGTCGGCGAGGAGTCGGGCAAGGGACGCGAGGAGGTCGTCGAGGCCCACCGGCTGCTGAGTGGCGCGGCGGGCATCGACTTCGCCGGCAACGTCGAGGGACGCGACCTTCCCGCCGCGAAGACCGACGTCGTCGTCACCGACGGCTTCACCGGCAACGTCTCGCTGAAGCTGCTCGAGGGGACGGCGAAGACGGTCGCCGCCGCGGTCGGCGACGCCGCCCGCTCCAACCCGATGGCCGCAGTCGGCGGGCTGCTGCTGAAACCGTCCCTGAACGGGCTGCGCCGGGAGCTCCACCCGGACACCACCGGCGGCGCGATCCTGCTCGGGTTGCGTGGGATCGCCGTCGTCGGCCACGGCAGCTCTGGCGCCGAGGGGATCGCCAACGCAGTCCGCCTCGCCGCCCGCTGCGCCGAGGTCGACGCCGTCGGCCGTACCGCCGCCCTGCTCGCCGAGGGCAGCGCCGGCCGCGGCGCTCTCGCCGCCGGGGACAACGCCTGATAAACAACTCGGCTAGATGAACCGCGACGAAGTCCTCACCTTGGTCCGCGAGCACCTCGCCGAGGAGCTCGAGGTCGAGATCGGGCGGATCGACGAGGGGACCCGATTCAAGGAGGACCTCGACGCCGACTCGCTCGACCTCTACGAGCTGGTGATGGAGTTGGAGGACCGCTACGGCGTCACCGTCAGCGAGGAGCAGGCGACCCACATCAAGACGGTCGGCGACGCGGTCGGGTTCGTGCTCGAACACGCTCCCGCCTGAGCGGTGGCATCGCAACCCGACTCCGCCGTCGCCGCGCTGGCCGCGCTGATCGACGAGCTGCCCGACGACCTCCGCCGCCAGGCGCTCACCCACTCCTCCTGGACCGAGCGGCGGGTCGACTCCTTCGAGCGCCTCGCCTTCCTCGGCGACAGCGTCCTCGGCCTCGCCGTCGCGACCAGGACCTACGAGAGCTTCGAGAAGCTGGCGGCGGGCGGCCTCACCAAGGTCCACAACCAGGCGGTCAGCGGGGTCTCCTGCGCCGAGGTCGGGGCTCTGCTCGGGGTGCCGGAGATGCTGCGCGCGAACGAGCCCGAGGCGATGGTCGGGGCGATCCCGGCCGAGATCCTGCTCGAAGGCGGCCGGCCGCTGCCGGAGGCGACCGAGGCACTGATCGGCGCCTGCTACGTCGCCTTCGGGTTCGAGCGGACGGCGGCGGCGGTGGCGGAGTCGTTCGAGCCCAGGATCGAGCTCGCCTCCGAGACCCGGATCGATTTCAAGTCGGCCCTGCAGGAGCTTTTGGCCCAGCGCGGGGCGCGCGTAACCTATGAGGTGATCGCGGCGACGGGGCCCCCGCACCGGCGCACGTTCGAGGTGGTCGCGATCGTCGACTCCGAGCGGGTCGGGAGGGGGAGAGGGCGGAGCAAGAAGGCGGCCGAGCAGATCGCCGCCGAGGAGGCATTGGCGCATCTTGGGGGTTAATCAGGCGGCATTCGCGTCCGAATCGATCGGGAGCATCAGGGCGATGCGAGGAGTGCGCGGATGTATCTGAGGTCGATCTCGATGAAGGGGTTCAAGTCCTTCCCCGAACGGACGACCCTGGAGTTCTCCCCCGGCGTCAGCGTCATCGTCGGCCCCAACGGCTCCGGCAAGAGCAACATCACCGACGCCGTCCTCTGGGCGCTCGGCGAGCAGAGTCCGGGGGCGATCCGCGGCGCCTCGATGCAGGACGTGATCTCCGCTGGCGGCAAAGGGATCGGCCAGCGCCGCGCCGCCGAGGTCGAGGTGACGATCGACAACTCCGACGGGCGCGCCGCCACCGAGTTCTCCGAGATCGCCGTCGAACGGCGGCTCGACCGCTCCGGCGACAGCGGCTACCGGCTGAACGGCGCTCGCTGCCGCCTCGCCGACGTCACCGACGTCCTCTCCGACACCAACCTCGGTCGCGAGATGCACTCGGTGATCAGCCAGGGGCGGGTGGAGACGATCGTCCACTCGAAGCCGCGTGAGCGGCGGCTCCTGGTCGAGGAGGCGGCCGGCCTCGGCAAGCACCGCAAACGCCGGCGCCGGGCGGAGCTGAAGCTGCGCTCCGCGCGCGACAACCTCGACCGCGCCCTCGACGTCGAGCGCGAGGCGCGGGCGCGGCTGCGGCCGCTGAAGCGCCAGGCGCAGGCGGCCGAGCTGGGGGCGCGGATCGAGCGCGAGGAGCTGGGATTGCGGGCGCAGCTGGTCTCCGAGGAGCTGCGCTTCGGCGCCGACCGCGCCGCCGCGGCCGAAAAGGCGGCGGCGAAGGCGCGCGGGGTGCGCGAGAAGCTCGAGGGGCAGCTGGCCGAGGTCTCGAAACGGCGCTCCGCCGCCGAGGAGCGCTTCGCCGCCCGCGACCGGGAGCGGACCCAGGCCTGGGGCCTGCTGACGAAGCTGCGCGGCGAGCAGGAGCGGGTGGCCGTCCGCGTGGCCGGTCTTTCGAGCCGCGAGGCGGAGCTGGAGGCCTGGCTGGAGCGGCTGCGGAGCGAGCTCGGGCCGCTGACGCTCGACGTCGGCGACGGCGCCGCGCCGGGCGAACGGGCGCGCAAGCTCGAAGAGGAGCTGGGCGAGATCGAGGCCGGGCTGCGGACCGCGGGCGAGGGATTCGACGTCGCCCGCTCCGCCGACGCCGCCGAGTCGGCCCGCGAGGCGGCCCTTGGCGAGGTCCGCGCCGGCGCCGAGCGCGCCTCTCGCCACGCCCGCCGCGCCGAGGGCCTGCTCGGCGAGCGCCACCGCGAGGCGCTGCGGGCCCGGCTCAACGCCGGCGAGCAGCTGCTCGAGGACGTGCGGGCGGCCCGCGCCGCGGCCGAGGCCGTCGGGGCAGCGATCCGCGCCAGGGTCGACGGGATCGAGCGCAAGGTCGTCGGCGGGCAGGACGACGGCGACGAGATCGCCGACGAGCTGCGCGCCTGCTCCCAGCAGGAGTTCGAGCTGCAGTCGCAGATGAAGGAGACCTCCGACGAGCTGACCCGGGCCGAGGTCGAGGCCGCCCACCTCGGCGACCGCCGGGCCGAGGCCGAGCGCGAGCTGGCCGCGATCGCCGAGAAGCTGGGGGAGGAGATCGCGCCCGCCGAGGAGGCCCTGAGCGACGAGGCCCGGGCCGAGATCGACCGCAAGCTTGAGCGCCTGGAGCGCCGGCGGGCGCAGATCGGCCCGGTCAACCCGCTGGCCGAGAAGGAGTACGAGGAGGCGCGCGAGCACGTCGAGGCGCTGCAGGTCCAGCGCGAGGACATCGAGCGCTCGATGCGGGAGCTGGAGTCGCTGATCCGCGAAATCGACGCCGAGATCGAGCGCGCCTTCGAGGAGACCTTCGGGGCGACCGCGAAGAACTTCGAGGAGATGGTCGAGCACCTCTTCCCGGGCGGCCGCGGGCGCCTGCGCCGGGTCAGCTTGCGGCCGGTCCGCGACGACGAGCGGCCGGCGGGCGAGCAGGAGGCGCCGACCGACGCCGAGCCCGAGCCCGAGCCCGAGGAGGAGGACGAGCAGCGCGACGAGCAGGGGGTGGAGATCGAGGTCACCCCGGCAGGCAAGTCGACGCGGAAACTGCAGCTGCTGTCGGGTGGCGAGAAGTCGCTGGTCGCCCTCGCCTTCGTCTTCGCCGTCTTCCTCGCCCGGCCCTGTCCCTTCTACATCCTCGACGAGGTCGAGGCCGCGCTCGACGACGCCAACATCGACCGCTTCCTGCAGCTGATCCGCCGCTTCTCCGACCGCGCCCAGTTCGTCATCGTCACCCACCAGAAACGGACGATGGACGCCGCCGACGTCCTCTACGGAGTCAGCATGGGCGGCGACGGGGTCACCAAGATCGTCTCCAAGCGCCTGCCGCGCGACGCCGCCGAGGACGCCGGGGACGAGGGCGAAGCACCAGGCCTCTCCGCCGTCGCGTAGCTCTCGCTACCTTTCCTCGCCATGGCCACGACCTGGCAGGAGATCGTCGATCTGGGAGCGCGGAGTCCCTCAGCGGTCGCGACCGCCGAGGAGGAAGCGCCGGAGCAGCGCCGCGGCGTCTTCCGCCGCCTGCGCGAGAGTCTCTCGAAAAGCCGCCAGGCGCTGACCGAGGAGATCTCGGCCAGCCTCTTCGACAAGATCGATGACGAGACTTGGGAGCTGCTGGAGGAGGCACTGATCCTCGCCGACGTCGGAGCGCCGACCACCGCCGCCGTGGTCGAGCGGCTGGAGCAGGAGGTCGAGTCCGGGGCGGTGCCGATGGACGGGGTCGCGGTCCGCGACCGGCTGATCGAGATCCTCGCCGAGGTCGCCTCGACCGCCCGCGCCCCGATCGACCTCGCGGCCGAGCCGGCGATCCTGATGATGGTCGGCGTCAACGGCACCGGCAAGACGACGACGATCGGCAAGATCGCCTGGCACCTGAGCAAGGAGATGGGCCTGAGCGTGGTGATGGCCGCCGCCGACACCTACCGCGCCGCCGCCGCCGAGCAGCTGGAAACCTGGGCCGAGCGCGCCGGCGCCGAGCTGGTCCGCGGCGAGGAGGGCTCCGATCCCGGCGCCGTCGCCTACGACGCGATCAACACCGCCCGCGCCCGCGGCGCCGATGTCGTCATCGTCGACACCGCGGGTCGTCTCCACACCCAGACCAACCTGATGGAGGAGCTGGCGAAGGTGCGCCGGGTGATCCAGAAGCAGATCCCCGAGGCTCCGCATGAGACCCTGATCTCGATCGACGCCACCACCGGCCAGAACGGCCTGCGCCAGGCCAAGGTCTTCTCCGATGCGGTCGAGGTCGACGGCGTCGTCCTCACCAAGCTCGACGGCACCGCCCGCGGCGGCATCGCCCTTGCGATCGCCTCCGACCTCGGCATCCCGGTGAAGCTGATCGGGGTGGGGGAGACGCTGGAGGACCTGCGCCCCTTCGACCCGGGCGAATACGCGAAAGCCCTGCTGGCCGAGTAGGGCCCCGCCGGGCACCTCCCTCTAAGCTGCTCGGACATGTTCGACCAGCTATCCGAACGCCTGCAGTCGACCCTCTCCGAGGTCCGCTCGCGCGGCAAGCTGAGCGAGTCCGACGTCGACTCGGCGATGCGGGAGATCCGCCTCGCCCTGCTCGAGGCCGACGTCAACTTCAAAGTCGTCAAAGCCTTCACGAAGACGCTGAAGGAGCGCTGCCTCGGCTCCGAGGTGCTGGAGAGCCTCGACCCCGGCCAGCAGGTGGTGAAGATCGTCGACGAGGAGCTGGCGGCGCTGATGGGCGGGACCGGCTCGGAGCTGGCGATGGCCTCCAGTGGCCCGACCGTGATCTTGATGGCGGGCCTACAGGGATCCGGCAAGACGACCGCCTGCGCCAAGCTCGCCCAGTTCTTCAAGAAGGAAGGCAAGGACGTCGCCCTCGCCGCCTGCGACGTCTACCGCCCCGCCGCGGTCGAGCAGCTGGTGACGATGGGCGGCCGCGCCGGCGCCCACGTCTACGAGCGCGGCACCGACGCCGACCCGGTCGAGATCGCCTCCTGGGCGCTCGACGAAGCCCGGGCCGAGCGCCGCGACGTCCTCATCGTCGACACCGCCGGTCGCCTCCACATCGACCAGGACCTGATGTCCGAGCTGGCGAAGATCCGCAAGCAGACGCGCCCGCACGACGTCCTCCTCGTCGTCGACGCGATGACCGGCCAGGACGCCGTCGCCGTCGCCGAATCCTTCGCCGAGGTCGCCGAGTTCGACGGCGTCGTCATGACCAAGCTCGACGGCGACGCCCGCGGCGGCGCCGCCCTCTCGGTCAAAGCCGTCACCGGCAAGCCGATCCTCTTCGCCTCGACCGGGGAGAAGATCGAGGACTTCGACAAGTTCCACCCCGACCGCATGGCCCAGCGCATCCTCGGCATGGGGGACGTCCTCAGCCTGATCGAGAAAGCCGAGGAGCAGGTCGACGAGCGCGAAGCCGAAGAGCTGCAGGAGAAGATGCGGAAGGACCAGTTCACGCTGGAGGACTTCCTCAATCAGATGAAGCAGGTCCGCAAAATGGGCCCGCTGAGCGGGATCCTCGGGATGCTTCCCGGGATGGGCTCGCTGAAGCAGCTGAAGAACGCCGACATCGACGAGAGGGAGCTGGACCGCGTCGAGGCGATCATCCTCTCGATGACGCCCCAGGAGCGGGCCAACCCGGGGATGATCAACGGCTCCCGTCGCAAACGGATCGCCAACGGCTCCGGCACCAAGGTCCAGAACGTCAACAACCTGGTCAAGCAGTTCGATCAGATGCGCGTGCTGATGAAATCGATGGCCAACGGGCGGATGCCAACGCCGCAGCAGATGGCCCAGTTGGGCGGCGGCAACCCGCGCGCACCGCGCCCGAGGGCCCGTAGACGCTAATCTGCTCGACCCTATGGCAGTCCGAATCAGACTTAGACGCGTGGGTTCCAAGAAGAACCCGATCTGGCGCATCGTCGTCGCCGACAAACGCTCGCCGCGTGACGGGCGCACGATCGAGACGATCGGCCAGTACAACCCGCAGACCGAGCCCTCGACGATCAACATCGACGAGGAGCGCGCGCGCCACTGGCTCGAGCACGGGGCGCAGCCGTCGGAGACGGTGGCGACCCTGCTGCGGACCAAGGGCATCCAGGCCTCCGGCAGCTAGTAGGTGGCCGGTCCCATGGGCAGGCACACCTGGATGACGCGCCTGGCACTGCGCATCTCTTCGTCCTCGGGCTTGCCTTTGCCTCCAGCAAAGGCTGCGCCCTGCGTCCTTGAGCTGCTTGGCCAGACGCGCCCCCAGTCGCACCTGCCCATGCAACCGGCCACCTGCCCCCGATGACGGAGCTCCTCGAGTTTCTCGTCAAGGCCCTCGTCGAGGACCCGCAGGCGGTCGTGGTCGAGGAGCTGGAAGAGGACGGCGACCTCGTCTACGAGATCACCGTCGCCGAGGACGACCTCGGCCGCGTGATCGGCAAAGGGGGGCGGATCGCCAACGCGATCCGGACGATCGCCAAGGCGGCCGCGGTGCGGATCGACCGGCGCGTGATCGTCGACATCCTCGACTAGCGGGCGCCCGCGCTTGCGCCTCGACGTCTTCACCCTCTTCCCCGAGGCCTTCGACTGGTTCCAGACGCAGCGCTCGGTCCAGAACGCCCTGCGCGAAGGCAACGAGCTTAACCTCTTCAACTACCGCGACTCGACCCCGCTGACCGCGGGCCAGGTCGACGACTCCCCCTACGGGGGCGGAGCGGGAATGGTCCTCCGCGTAGACGTCGTCGACGCGGCGCTGCAGGCGGCCTACGGCGAGGGGCCGCGTCCGCGGATCGTCCTCCTCTCGCCGACCGGGCCGGTGCTGAGCGACCCGATCGCCGACGAACTCGTCGCCGAGCCCCACGTCGCCCTCCTCTGCGGCCGCTACGAGGGCTTCGACGACCGCGTCCACCAGCACCTCGCCGACGACGAGCTCTCGATCGGCCGCTACGTCCTCGCCGGCGGCGAGCTGCCGGCGATGGTCGTCGCCGACGTCCTCATGCGCAAGCTCCCGGGAGCCCTCGGCCACGAGGACTCCGCCGTCGAGGAGTCCTTCAGCCAGGCCCTCGAGGGCATGCCCGAGTACCCCCACTTCACCCGCCCCCCCAACTACCGCGGTTGGGAGGTCCCGGAGATCCTGCTCTCAGGCGACCACGAGAAGGTGCGGCAGTGGCGGCTGGAGCAGAGCCGGTTGCGGGGTGAGCGAGAGGCTGGGTGAGCCCGGGGGGTAACGGGCCGGGAACGAGTTCCCGGCCCGTCAAGTTTCAGGGTCGTGGGGGCGTTCTCGGTAATCCCGGTGCCGTTTAGCTCACTGCAATGGTTGCCCCGCCTGTGGCTTCCAGCGCCGTGGAGCCATTGTAGGTCCCGCCATTTGTGATCCCGATTCCGGCCAGTGGGCAGAGTCCATTGTCTTTCGTGTTTTGCTCGACAAGGCCCGTGATTTCCGCGTCGACTTCAACCTTTCCCATATTGGGAGTGTTATTCGCAAACGAAAGTGTTGACTTTTCGCTTTGCGACTCGATATGCACTTCGCATTCTGAGCCAAAAACCGAAGAGAACACCCGGATGTCGCCATTGTTTGGAGAACCGGTTTCGTTTGCATTGTTTTTGCAGGCGATGCTGAATTTCGCCATGATGGCAGGCGTCACATTGGGAGTAAGGAACTTGAAGGTGCAGCTCCCCATATTCATAGTGGCATTGGTAAAGCCGAAGGCAACGCAATTATTGTAAGCCGCAACTACGTTTGGAATTTCCGTTGCTCCGTTAGCTACCGCGGCCACTTCGTAATTGCCGTTATTGCATTCTACATTTTGGCCGTCGACGGTTAATTTGTGTTTTCCGAGTTGTGAGCCGAAAAGCATCGCTGGCGAGGCGCTGGAATTGTAGGTAAGGGCGGAGGCGGCGGAGGTAGTGAATGCCGAAACTGCTAGTACGGCTAAAAGGGCGAGGACGATCCTGGTGTACTTCATTGTTCTCCCTTGTTCGACTTGTTTGGGTTTCGTCGATGGGATCGATAGCGCGGATCTCGTTTGGCTTGCTAGGTGCGCTGCCAGTTGCGGGGGGTTACTTGGCTGATAGCTAGAAAAGCACTGAACGATTAAATAGTCAAGAGTTTCTGATAAAAACTCTCGAACTCTTCTTGGGCGGATCTCGCGAATCCGGTAGCTACGACTGCAAACTTGATCTCCGGCTCTCTGAAGACCAGCGTGATCAGATGGCTTATAGGTCCCGATGTCGCTGGTTGTCTATCTGCCAGCGGTAGCCCACGGAGAAGCGGTCTCTTGGGAAAGGGGCACGCTGCAAAGCCACCCGCAACCCCCGCAAAACGGCGCTTGCTCTACCATTCCGCGACCGCGCGGTTCCCGACCCGGGTCCCGGCGGTTTTTTCTCGCGACCACTTATCCGATGAGCTCCGTAATCGACAGCATCGAGCGCGCCCAGCTGAAGCAGGGCTTGCCCAACTTCGCCCCTGGCGATCGTGTCCGCGTCCATTTCCAGGTGATCGAGGGCAATCGCAAGCGGACCCAGGTCTTCGAGGGCGTCGTCCTCAAGCGCCAGGGCTCCGGCGTGCGCGAGACCTTCACGGTCCGCAAGCAGTCGTTCGGCGTCGGGGTGGAGCGGACGTTCCCCCTGCACTCGCCGAAGATCGAGAAGCTCGAGGTGGCGGCGCGCGGGGACGTGCGCCGGGCCAAGCTCTACTACCTGCGCGGTCGCATCGGCAAGGCCGCACGCGTCGCTGAGCGGCGCTGGGGGATCGACGACGACGTCGTCGCGGTCGCCGGCGCGGCTGACGGCGAGTCCACGGCTGTCGACGCCGAGGGTGTCAGCCAGGACGAGGTCGTCCCGGTCGAGACTCCGGAGGAGACGGCGGCGGAGGCCAAGGATGGCGAGGAGACCGCCGAGGCTCCGGCGGAGGACGCGCCTGAGGCCGAGGCGTCGAGCGAGGAGGCACCGGAGGCCGAGGCCCCGGCGGCGCAGGAGGATTCTGAGCCTGAGGCCGAGGCTCCCGCGGAGCCGGAGGCGGCAGCCGAGGACGAGACGGCGGCGGAGGCGGACGCGGACGCGTCCGAGGCGGGGGAGACCGAGGACAGTTCAGCGCCCGAGGATGCCGAGGACGAGAAGCCGTCGGAGGACGGCGACTCCGACGAGGACTCGGCAGCCTGAACCCCAAGATCCCGAAGGCACAGTCGAAAGGCGGCGGGCTTCTCGAGCTGGCCGTCATCGTCGCGCTTGCCCTGGGGCTGGCGCTGGCGATCCAGGCCTGGGTGGTCAAGCCGTACCAGATCCCCTCCGAATCGATGGAGCCGACGCTCGACGTCGGCCAGCGCGTCCTCGTCAACCGCTTCATCTACCACTTCACGGACCCGCAGATCGGCGACGTCGTCGTCTTCCACCCGCCGGCCGGCGCCGACGGCAGCCCCCGGTGCGGCGTCCCGGGCGGAGCGCCGGAACAGGGCGAACCGTGCCCCGAGCCGACGCCCGAGCGCTCCGACCAGAACTTCATCAAGCGGATCGTCGCCGGGCCCGGCGACACGCTCTCGGTCAAAAACGGGCACCCGGTCGTCAACGGGACCGAGAAGACCGACGAGTCCTACATCAACGCCTGCGGCGCCGCCCCCGCCTGCAACCTGCCGAGGCAGATCACCATCCCGCCCGACCACTACTTCATGATGGGCGACAACCGTGGGGCAAGCGACGACAGCCGCTTCTGGGGACCCGTACCCCGAGACTGGATCATCGGTGAGGCCTTTGCCACCTACTGGCCCCCCAACCGCATCGGCGGGCTCTAAGCCGGGGAAGACCCACCGCCGTCGGCTGGCCCGCAGCCGGCGCCTGTTCGCCTTCGACCGCGGGCTTCAGAGCCGGTGGGTGGCCGGCACCGACGAGGCCGGACGCGGCTGCCTGGCCGGGCCGCTGGTCGCCGCCGCGGTCTTGATCGACTACGAGCGCCTCTCGGTCTCCGACCGCCGCGCCCTCAGCGGCCTGCACGACTCCAAGCAGATGACCGAGGAGCGGCGGCTGGAGATGTACCCCTGCGTGCTGCGGGCGGCGGAGCGGGTCAGCGTCGTCGTTCGCAGCGCGGCCGGAATTGACCGCCGCGGGCTCCACGTGACCAACGTCGAAGCCCTCTCGCTGGCGCTGGAGCGGTTGGCGCCGAGCGAGGAGACGATCTGCCTGGTCGACGGCTTTCGCCTCCACGACTGCACGGTCCCCCACCGGCGGGTCGTGAAGGGGGACGCGACCAGCGCCGCGATCGCCGCCGCCTCGGTCCTCGCCAAGGTCACCCGCGACCGCTACATGCGGGAGGTCGCCGCCCTCCACCCGGGCTGGGGATTCGAGGAGCACGTCGGTTACTCGACCCCGGAGCACCGGCAGGCGATCGAGGAGATCGGGATCTCGCCGCTCCATCGGCGGTCGTTTCAGTCCGTGGCCTACTCGCAGCTGGAGCTGGGCTAGAAGGCGCCCTCAAGGTGCTCGACCTGCAGCGGGTTGCCGCTGCGGTCGAGGAGGACCCCGACGGCGTCGAAGCGGATGTCGTCGTAGGGCGGCTGGTCGCGTCGTTCCGAGATCCAGGCGGTGGCGAGCCGGCGCACGCGGCGCTGCTTGCGGAAGTCGATCGAGCAGATCGGGCGCTCGGGGCCGTGGTTGGTCCCGGCGCGGGCGCCCTTGACCTCGACGAAGACGAGCACGTTGCCGTCCCGGGCGACGATGTCGAGCTCGCCGTACCGCGTGCGGGCGTTGCGCTCGACGATCTCCCAGCCGGAGGCGGCGAGGCGGTCGGCGACGAGATCCTCGGCGATCTGGCCGGTACGGCGGCGGGCGACCGTCATGCAGGTCCAAGGGCGCGGAAGTCACGGACTCTCCCCACCGGCGGCCCAGAAGATTTTGTTTTCGCGCGTAACGCGTGAATCGAAGCCGCCTAGCGTGCCCCTCGTGCTCGCCACCGCCCGCACCTTCACCCTCGACGGCATCGCCGCCCGCCCGGTGCGGGTCGAGGTCGACGTCCATCGCGGCCTCCCGAACTTCACGATCGTCGGTCTGCCCGACGCCGCCGTCCGCGAGGCGCGGGAGCGGGTCCGGGCGGCGCTGGTCAACTGCGGCTTCGAGTTCCCGCTGCGGCGGATCGTCGTCAACCTCGCGCCGGCCAGCCTGCGCAAGGCCGGGCCGGGGATGGACCTGGCGATCGCGGCTGCTCTGTTGAGCGCGTCCGACCAGTTGGCCTGGGAGGGGCTGGCAAAGGTCGCGCTGATCGGCGAGCTGGCCCTCGACGGCTCGACCCGCTCGGTCAACGGGGCCCTGGCGATGGCGGAGGCGGCGCGGGAGGGCGGGGCGGAGGCGATCGTCCTGCCGGCGGAGAACGGCCCGGAGGCGGCGCTGGCGGATGGAATTGGGGTCGTGCCGGTCTCGGCCCTCGATCAGCTGGTGGGGCTGGCCAGGGCAGAGTGGGACCCCCCGCGACCGGAGCCGCTGCCGCTGCCGTCGGAGGTCTCGCCCGGGTCGCCGGACCTCGCCGACCTCCGGGGCCAGCCCCACCTGCGCCACGCGCTCGAGGTGACGGCAGCCGGCGGGCACAGCCTGTTGATGGTCGGCCCGCCGGGGGCGGGAAAGTCCCTGGCCGCCGGCCGGCTGCCCTCGATCTTGCCGCCGCTCTCCCCGCCCGAGGCGCTGGAGGTGGCGCGGATCGCGAGCGCCTGCGGTCGCCTCGACGCCGGGCTGCCGGGCGGGCGGCCCTTCCGGGCGCCGCACCACACGATCAGCGCCGCCGGTCTGGTCGGCGGCGGTCAGCCGATCAAGGCGGGGGAGGCGACCCTGGCCCACCGCGGAGTCCTCTTCCTCGACGAGCTCTGCGAGTTCAGGCGGGACGCCCTGGAGGCGCTGCGGGCGCCCTTGGAGACGGGCGAGGTCGCGATAGCGCGCGTCGGCGGCCGGCGCAGCCTCCCCTGCCGGTTCATGCTGGTGGCCGCGGCGAACCCGTGCCCCTGCGGTCGCGGCGAAGCCGACCCCGACTGCTCCTGCGCGCCCTACGAGGTGCAGCGCTACCAGGGGAAGCTGAGCGGAGCGCTCGCGGACCGGATCGACGTCCTCGCCGCGGTGCGGCAGCCGAGTGCCAAGGAGATCGGCGGCCCGCCGGGCGAGTCCTCCGCCGTCGTGCGGGAACGGGTCTGCGAGGCACGCCTGCGTCAGGAGCACCGCCTTGGGCCCGGGCGCTGCAACGCCGAGATGACGCCGGCGGAGGCAAGGAGCTGTGCCATCGACGAGGGAGCGGCATCGTTGCTGGCGGAGCTCTACGAGCGCCAGCGGCTCAGCGGCCGCGCCCACGACCGGACGCTGAGGCTGGCGCAGACGCTCGCCGACCTCACCGGGCTGGCGGAGATCGGCGAGGAGCAGATGGCTCAGGCGCTGCAGATGCGAAGGCGGGACCGTGGCTGAGCCGCGGGCGTGTCCCGAGTGCCTGCGGCGCGCGTGGCTGCTCGCCGCGCTCGGCCCGTACGTGGAGCGCATCGCCACCGGCGACGTCGGTTCTCGCTCCCCGGAACTGCTGCGGCTCTCGAACGAGGAGCTGGTCGAGGTGGCGGCGCCGAAGGTCGCCGGTCAGCTCTTGGCGCGAGTCGAGGCGCTGGGCGAGGAGCGGCTGAACGAGTCGCTGCTGCTGGCCGGGTGCTGGGCTTGCTGCCGCCATGGCGAGCTCTACCCGGACGCCCTCCGCGACGCCGTTGACGCCCCCTGGGCGCTGATCGGCTGCGGCAGGCCGGATCTGCTGGCCGGGTTGGAGCCCTATGGGGCGGTGACGATCGTCGGCGCCCGCCGCGCGACTTCCTACGGCCGCGAGGTCGCCCGCGAGCTGGGGCGGGAGCTGGCGCGCGCCGGGATGGTGGTGGTCAGCGGGATGGCCTTCGGGATCGACGGATGCACCCACCGCGGCGCCCTCGACGGCGGCCGCACGATCGCCGTCCTCGGCTGCGGGCCCGACGTCGTCTACCCGGCGAGCCACCGCTCGCTCTGGCGCCAGATCCGCGAGTCCGGTCTGGTCCTCTCGGAGCTGCCGCCGGGAGCGTCGCCGTGGAAGTGGACGTTCCCGGCGCGCAACCGGATCATGGCCGCGCTCGCCGGGATGACCGTCGTCGTCGAGGCGGCCACCCGCTCCGGCTCGCTGATCACCATGGACCTCGCCGCCGACCTCGGTCGCGACCTCGGCGCCGTGCCCGGCCCCGTCACCTCGCGTGCCTCCGCCGGCCCCAACGCCCTCCTCGCCAGCGGCGCCCACGTCGTCCGCGACGCCCAGGACGTGCTCGACGCGATGCTCGGCCCCGGCCGCAGGCCGATCGACCACACGGCTCCCTCTCTGAGCCCGGACCTCGAAGCGGTCCTCGCCGCCGTGGAGTCCGGCGAGTCGACCTGCGACGGAGTCGCCGCGGCAACTGGAATCTCCGGCCCCGCCGCAGCCGCTGCCCTGGCCCACCTGGAGCTGCTCGGCTACCTCGCCTGCTCCAGTCTCGGCACCTACTCGCGGACCCTGGCTCCTTCGACCGACAAAGCGGCTCTCTAGGCTCCCCCTTCCATGGCTCGCAATACGCCACCGACCGCCCTCTCCATCGCCGGTTCCGACTCCGGCGGCGGTGCCGGAATCCAGGCCGACTTGAAGGCTTTTGCGCGGGCCGGGGTGCACGGGATGACGGCGATCACCGCGATCACCGCCCAGAACACGGTCGGGGTTGAGGCGGTCGAGCCGATCTCACCGCGGATCATCGTCGCCCAGGTTCGGGCGGTGGCCGATGACATCGGCGTCGACGCGGTGAAGATCGGAATGCTGGGGACCGCCGAGACCGTGGACGCGGTGGTGGAGGCGCTGGGCCATGTGGGCGCGGCCCCGGTAGTGATCGATCCCGTGATGGTCGCCGAGAGCGGGGCGGTCCTGCTTGACGACGAGGCTCGCGCCGCCCTGGTCGAGCGGTTGCTGCCGCTGACCGCCGTCGCCACCCCCAACATCCCCGAGGCGCGGGTGCTGACCGGGCTGGGGGAGGGGGCGAGCCAGGAGGAGCTGGCGCGGGCGGTGGTCGCGCTCGGGCCGCGAGCGGCCGTCGTCACCGGGGGCCACAGCGAGCGGGTGGTCGACCTCTTCTTCGACGGCGAGCGGGTCGTCGAGATCCCCGGCGAGCGGCACCCCGATGGTGCTGCCCATGGCTCTGGCTGCACCCACTCCTCGGCCTTGGCGGCCTACCTCGCCCGCGGTGAGGAGCCGCTCGAGGCGGCGCGCAAGGCGCGCGAGGTCGCCTCCGCCGCCGTCGGCGCTGGGCTGCGGGGTATCGGGAAGGGGCCGGGGCCGGTCGACGTCTTCGGCATCGGCTGAGCAGGTTGGTCACCCCGTAGACCAAAACGGTGCCATCGCGGCACCTGCACGCTCAGTAGATTCCGTCCTCATGAGCACGAACGGCAGCACCTCGACCAAGTTTCCCCGCCCCCGCTCGGCGACCGTCTTCGACGGGCCCGACCGCGCCCACGCCCGCGCCTACATGAAGGGCGTCGGGTTCGACGACGAGGCCCTCAGCAAGCCGACGATCGGGATCGCCAACACCTGGACCGAGGCGATGCCCTGCAACTTCCACCTCCGCGGCCTCGCCGAGCACGTCAAGGCCGGGGTCCGCGCCGCCGGTGGCACCCCGATGGAGTTCAACACCGTCGCCGTCTCCGACGGGGTGACGATGGGAACCCAGGGGATGAAGGCCTCCCTAATCAGCCGCGAGGTGATCGCCGACTCGATCGAGCTGATGGCGCGCGGCTACCAGTTCGATGCGATCGTCGCCCTCTGCGCCTGCGACAAGACGCTCCCGGGCTGCGCGATGGCGCTGGCCCGGCTCGACGTCCCCGCGGTGCTGCTCTACGGTGGCTCGATCGCCCCCGGCCACTGGCACGGCCGCGACGTCACCATCCTCGACGTCTTCGAGGCGATCGGCGCCCACAACGCCGGCGACATGAGCGACGAGGAACTGCACGAGCTGGAGGGCGTCGCCAGCCCCGGCGCCGGCGCCTGCGGCGGCCAGTTCACCGCCAACACGATGGCCTGCGCCTTCGAGGCGCTCGGGATCAGCGCCGGCGGCTCGGCGATGGTGCCCGCCGAAGACGACGAGAAGCAGACCGTCGCCGAGAAGATCGGCGAGCTGGTCCTCAATGTCCTCGCCGAGGACCTGCGGCCGAGCAGGATCATTACCCGCGAATCGCTCGAGAACGCGATCGCCTGCGTCTGTGCGTCGGGCGGTTCGACCAACGCGGTCCTGCACCTGATCGCGATCGCCAAAGAGGTGGGGGTCGAGCTGACGGTGGACGACTTCGAGCGGATCTCGCGGCAGACGCCGCTCTTCGCCGATCTCAAACCGGGTGGCCGTTTCGTCGCCACCGACCTCTACGCCGCCGGCGGCGTGCCGGTGATCCTCGAGCGGCTCGCCAAGGCCGGGCTCCTTCACGGGGACGCGATCACCGTCACCGGCAGGACGGTCGGCGAGGAAGCCGCCACCGCCACCGAAGCGCCGGGCCAGGAAGTCGTTCGCCCGGTGGAGAAACCGGT
Organism: Solirubrobacterales bacterium; assembly: GCA_035764245.1. Lineage (GTDB taxonomy): Bacteria > Actinomycetota > Thermoleophilia > Solirubrobacterales > 70-9 > VAYN01. The sequence continues at coordinate 17,986 of DASTZP010000015.1, read as the reverse complement.
GAAGCCCGAAGGCGGGCTCGCGATCCTCCGCGGCAACCTCGCTCCCGAAGGCGCCGTGGTCAAGGTCGCCGGCACCGAGCGGCGCCAACAGACCGGGCCGGCCCGGGTCTTCGAGTGCGAAGAGGACTGCTTCCGCGCCGTCAAGGACCAGAAGATCAACCCCGGCGACGTCGTCGTCATCCGCAACGAGGGGCCGGTCGGCGGCCCGGGGATGCGGGAGATGCTCCAGGTCACCGCCGCGATCGTCGGCGAGGGTCTGGGGGAGAGCGTCGCGATGGTCACCGACGGCCGCTTCTCCGGCGCCACCCGCGGGCTGATGATCGGCCACGTCGCCCCCGAGGCGGCGAAGGGCGGGGCGATCGCGGCGATCCGCGAGGGCGACGAGATCACCGTCGACATAGACGGTCGCAGCCTCTCGGTAGCCCTATCCGACGAGGAGATCGCGAAGCGGGTCGCGGAGTACGAGTCGCCGCAGTCGCCATACACGCGCGGCGTGATGGCGAAGTACGCGGCGACGGTCTCCTCGGCGGCCGAAGGCGCCGTCACCAGCTAGGCCGGGTCGGGCCGCTATCCGACGGCGGTGTCCGCCGCCGCCCGCAAAGGTTGCGCGGACTCGATGAACTGCTCCAGCAGCGGGTTGAACCGCCGCGGCCGCTCGAGCATCGGCAGGTGGCCGGTGCGCTCGAAGAGCTCCAGCCGCGAGTGGGGGATCAACCGGTGGTACCCGAGCGCCCCCTCAACGGGGACGACCTGGTCGTTCAGGCCCCAGACGACCATCGTCGGGATCTCGATCTCCTGCAGGCGGGCGCGGGTGTCATAGCCCCAGATCGCCGTCAGCGCGTCGGAGAACCCGGGCGCCTGCAGGCCCGGCCGCACCTGCTCGGCCAGCAGCTCCGGTCGCAGTTTGTTCGGGTTGCGGAAGAGCCGGCCGAAGGCGAGCTTGCGGCCACGCGGCCGGGTCCAGAAGGCCTGGCGGTCGCCGCTCAGGAAGGGAATCGCCGCCTTGGAGATGCGCGCGGCGGCGTCGAATGACTTGCCTTGCCATTCGGCGAAGCTGATCCCGGCCGCCGAGATCAGCACCAGGCGGTCGAAGCGCTCGGGCTCCTCGATCACCGCCTCGGTCGCGATGAAGCCGCCCATCGAGTTGCCGACCAGCGCCGCCACGCGGTCGATGCCCACCCGCTCGCAGAAGTCGTGGATCACGCGGCCGTAGTCGCCCATCGTGATCTGCCAGGAAGGCATCGGGCTGTCGCCGAAGCCCGGCAGGTCCAGCGCTATCGCCCGGTAGCTGCGGCCGAAGTAGGGCAGGTTCTCGAGCCAGTTGCGCCAGCAGCCGGCGATCCCGTGGATGAAGATGATCGGCTCGCCCTCGCCGATTTCGACGTAGTTGACCGCCTTGGCGCCGGGGAGGTCGACCTGGCGCAGGTGCGGGCGCCAGTCGATCTTCAGCCACTCGGGGTCCGGGTCGCCGTAGTCGGCCGCGGGAAAGAGCGGCGAGTTCGAGTCCTGCGGGCGATCAGGCATACCCCATCCTTTCCAAAACCGGGATCTCGCGGATCTGCGGCGGCTGCAGGTGGTCCCAGAGGATGCCGCGGGGACGGTCGTACTGGCGGTCGATCTCGATCACCGCGCGGGGGGTCGCGATCAGGTCGCAGGGCAGGTCGTGGTCAGTGACCATCAGGTGCTGGCGGAGGATCTGGATCGGGTGGACGGTGGTGGCGACTGTGGTGTGGGTGTCGATCTTGCCGGCGTCGGTGAGGATTCCGTACTCGAGGTCGTGGTAGCCGCCGCCTTTTCCGATCCGGGCGCCGCTGAGGTTGACGGCGACCGAGCCGCAGAGGACGAAATCGATCTCCGGCAGGTCGTCGAGGGCGACGACCCGGCCGTGCTTGAGCGCCCCCTTGATCGTCGCCGCCTCCTTCACCGCCGCCTTCGAGAGCTTTTTCGGGTCCAGCACCCGGAAGGGATGGGGGTCGCGTAGGCGCGGCACCGCCATGATCATCGTCTTGCCCTCTTCGAGGGCGATCCGGCGGGCGTGGGTCTGCGGCGAGTCGGGGTTGGCCTTGATCACCCGGGCCCGCTTCCAGAGCCTGTTGCCGGCGAGCTTCTCCGCCGCCAGTTTGGCTCCGGCGAAGTTCGGAATCCGACCCTCGGCACCCGGAAAGCGGGAAACGCCCTCGCGTTCCATCGCCTTCCAGACCTCCTCGCGGACTTCGTCCTTGGTGCGCACCGCAGCGAAAGATATCCGCCACCGCTGCCGATATGACCTGGGCACATGCGAAATTGCAGGGAAGAGGGCCGGGTGAGCCGAATCAGGGCACTGCCTAGACTTTGGCAACCGGCAAACCGACGCACCGAGAGTTGGTCCAGTCAATGGGAACGAAGACTTCGATAGTGGCGCTGATCGCCGCGCTTCTGCTCGTCCTCGTCGTCGGGGCTGCCTACGCCTACGACTCTTCGCAGAAGGACAAGATCGCCGACGGGGTGACGATCGGCGGCGTCGACGTCGGTGGTCTCGACGAAGAGGAGGCTGCGGCTAAGGTTCACCGCAAGCTGGTGGCGCCGCTGCAGGACTCGCTGGAGGTCACCTTCCGCAAGCGGAGCTGGGAGCTGCCCGGCGAGCAGCTGAAGGTCCGCGCCGACCTCGACGCCGCCGTCGAAGAGGCGCTCGAAGACAGCCAGGAGGGCGGCCTGCCCGGCCGCCTAGTCCGCTACGTCAGCGGCGGCGAGGTCGACGAAAGGATCACCCCGCGGGTCGTCTACTCGGAGGCGGCGATCAACCGCTTCGTCCGCGAGATCGCCGAAGAGGTCAACCGCGAACCGGAGAACGCCGACGTTGAACCGAGCGGCGCGGAACTGGTCGTCGTCGCCGGCAAGGATGGGCTGAAGCTCCGCGACAACCTGCTGGAGGAGGAGCTGAAGGCGGCGGTGCTGAACGCCAACGCGCCGGAGACGATCGTCGCCAAGGCCCACTCGATCGCCCCGGAGATCACCAAGGACGAAGTCGCGGCGCAGTACCCGTCCTATCTGACCCTCGATCGCTCGACCTTCACCCTGCGCCTCTGGAAGCACCTGAAGCTGGCGAAGACCTACACCGTCGCCGTCGGGATGGAAGGCCTGGAAACGCCCGAAGGCCTCTACGAGATCCAGGAAAAGGAAGAAAACCCGGTCTGGAACGTGCCCCTGTCCGACTGGGCTGGTGACCTCGCCGGGCAGACGATCCCGCCGGGACCGTCGAACCCGATCAAGGCGCGCTGGATGGGCATCTACGAAGGCGCCGGCATCCACGGCACCGAAGAGACCTATTCGCTGGGCAGCGCCGCCTCCCACGGCTGTGTGCGGATGGCAATTCCCGACGTGGAAGAGCTCTACGACGAAGTAGAAGTCGGGACTCCGATCTTCATCGGCTAGGCGCCGCGGAAGGACGCGCAGTCACCGAGGCGAATGAAGCCTCGATGAACTGGACGAATGCTCTAGCCGAATACGACCGCGATCTCCGGGCCCGCGGGTCCGCCGAGCGGACGCGCCGGGCCTATGGCGTCGACCTCGGCGGGTTCGCCGAGTGGGCGGGGGAGCAGGGGCTCGACCCCGGCGACGTCCGCCACCGCGACGTCCGGCGCTACGGGGCGGGTCTCTCCAACGCGGGGGCGGCGCCGGCGACGGTCGCCCGCAAGTTGGCGGCCGTCCGCGGCCTCTACGGCTACCTGGTCCGCACCGAGCGGGTCGGCGCCAACCCGGCCGAGTTGGTCTCCAGCCCGAAGCGCGCCGAGAAGCTGCCGACCGTCCTCACCACCGAGCAGATGCGGACGCTGTTGGAGCGGATCCCGGCGCGGACTCCGCTTGAGCTGCGGGATCGGGCGATGCTGGAGCTCGCCTATTCCTGCGGCCTGCGCTGCGAGGAGATCGTCAACCTCGACGAAGGATCCCTCGACTTCGAGACCGAGCAGCTGCGCGTGCTCGGCAAGGGACAGAAGGAGCGGCTGCTGCCGGTCGGGGAGCCGGCGCAGCGGGCGCTGCGGCGCTACCTGGAGAAAGGCAGGCGCGCCCTCCTCGCCGATCCGCGCGAGCGCGCCCTCTTCCTCTCCAAGAGCGGCCGCCGCCTCTCCAACTCCGACATCACCCGCCGGCTCGGCCTCTGGACGCGCGAGGCCGCCCTCGCCGCCGGCGTCTCCCCGCACGCACTCAGGCATTCCTTCGCAACGCATTTGCTCGAGGGGGGCGCCGACCTGCGTACGATTCAGGAGTTGCTGGGCCACGCGTCGATCTCCACCACCCAGGTCTACACCCGGGTCGACGCGGCTCGGTTGCGTGACACCTACGCTGCAAGCCACCCCCGCGCATGAGACAAATCCCCGCAAACGACCGTAGAATCGGCTGATGGAAACGGGCGTGAAAGAGGTCGAGCTTCGCGACCTGTGGCGTCGCTACAAGGACGAGGGGGACGACACCGCCCGCGAGCGCCTCGTCGTCGCCTACTCGCCGATGGTCAAGTTCGTCGCCGGTCGGCTCGGCGCCGGCCTGCCCTCGCACGTCGAAGACGCAGACCTCATCTCCTACGGCCTCGTCGGCCTGATCGGCGCGATCGAGCGCTTCGAGCCCGAGCGCGGGATCAAGTTCGAGACCTTTGCGATGACCCGCATCCGCGGCGCGATCATCGACGAACTGCGCTCGCTCGACTGGGTGCCGCGCTCGGTCCGCTCGCGCGCCCGCGAGATCGAATCGGCCCAGGCCAAGCTCGAGCACGAGCTGCAGCGGGCTCCGACCGAGGCCGAGCTCGCCTCGAAACTGAACATGACCGAAGAAGAACTGCAGGCGGCTCTGCTGGAGATCGCCAACTCCTCGGTCTACGCGCTGGACGAGCTCTGGACCGTCTCCGACTCCTCCGGAGACCAGGTCTCGCTGCTGGACACGATCGCCGACGATGGCGCCGCCGACCCGCAGGAGGCGCTCGCCTCGAACGAGGTCAAGGACCGCCTCACGGAGGCGATCGGCTCGCTGCCCGAGCGCGAGCAGCTCGTCGTCGCGCTCTACTACTACGAGAACCTCACCCTGCGAGAGATCGGCGAGGTCCTGGGGGTCACCGAGTCCCGCGTCTCCCAGCTGCACACCAAGGCGGTTATGCGGCTGAAATCCCACCTCCAACAAGGGTGATGGGGGAGACCTGCGCGATCTGCGGCCGGACGATCCTCGCCGGCGAGCGCGTGCACGGGTACGTCGAGGGTCGCGAGGAGCAGTCGGTCTGCGAGCTCTGCGTCGCCCGAGCCGAGAGTCTGGGTTGGCGCTCGGCGGGCGAGCCTGAGCCCGAGCGGCAGGAAAGGGCTCACGAGGGGCGGGGACGTCTCCGCAGCCTGCTCCACCGCCGGGGACGGCGCCCGGGCGTGCCGGCCCCGACCCCGCCAGACCCCGCGCCTGCCCGGCGCCCGCGCCCGGCTCCGCCCGCGGACACGGCGGCGCCGACGCCGTTCGAGCGCGCCGTCGCCCGTTTCAACTCCAGCGAGGCAGGCCGCGCCGTGGTCGGCCTCACCCGCACCCTGGGTCGCCCGCGCGCATCGGTGGGCGCCTCCGCCGGTGCCCCCGACGAGATCCGGCTCACCGTCGCCTGGGAGCTCTCTTGGTACCAGTGGGGCGTCGACGTCGGCGACGAGCTACGGCCGGTCTTCGAGCTCGGCAAAGGCGGCGAGATCGACCAGCTCGACGCCGCGGCGAGGCAGTGGAACGCCGTCGTCGGCGAGGATGGCAGGCTGCGCCTCGCCGCGGACAGGGCCCAGAGCCGGTGAGCCGGGTCACGGTCAACGTCGACGGCGGCGCCCGCGGCAACCCCGGGCCGGCGGCGATCGGCGTCGTCCTGCGCAACGGCGACGGCAGCGTCCTCGCGGAAGTCGGGGAGCGGATCGGCGAGGCGACGAACAACGTCGCTGAGTACCGGGCGCTGCTGCGCGGCATCGAGCTGGCCGCCGGGCACGGGGCCGAGGAGCTAGAGCTGGTCGGTGACTCCGAGCTGGTGGTGCGGCAGGTAGAAGGCCGCTACAAGGTCAAGAACGCCGGCATGAAGGAGCTGCACGAACAGGTGAGGCAGGCGCTCGCCCCCTTTGAGTCCTGGTCAATCCGCCACGTGGGGCGGGCCGACAACGCCGACGCCGACCGCCTCGTCAACGAAGCCCTGGACGGCGAGCGCTGATGGAGGGCGGGGCGGAGCGCGGTCGTCTCGCCGAGCCGATCGACGTCGGCGTCGACGTCGGCCACGTCCACCTCAAGGTCGCCGACGTCGACCGTGCCCTCGACTTCTACTGCGGCATCCTCGGCTTCGAGCTGATGCAGCGCTGGGGCGCCGACGCGGCCTTCATCTCCGCCGGCGGCTACCACCACCACATCGGCCTCAACTCCTGGTCCTCGAAAGGCGGCTCTCCGCCCCCGCCGGGCACGACCGGCCTCTTCCACACGGCGATCCGCTACCCGACCCGCCGCGCCCTTGCCGACGCCCTGCGGCGGGTGAGCGAGGCGCGCTGGCCGCTCGAAGGGGCTTCTGACCACGGCGTCAGCGAGGCCCTCTACCTCGCCGACCCCGACCGCAACGGCGTCGAGCTCTACTGGGACCGGCCGCGGGAGCAGTGGCCGATGGCGCCCGACGGCAAAGGGGTCGAGATGGGCACGGCCCCGCTCGACCTCGACGACCTGCTCTCGGAGCTGCGCGGCTGACTAGGCGCCGAGGATGGCGCCGACCAGGTCGGGCTTGAACGGCTGGGTGCCGTTCACCAGCTGCAGGCCGGGAAAGCCGTGCGAGCGGGCGTAGGCGAGCTCGCGCTGGAGGTCGCCGACGCCGTTGCTTCCCGCCAGGGGCGCGAGTTGCAGGGTGCTGAGGACGCCGAAGGCCTGCCCGGCCTCGTTCATGAAGCCGCTGCCGGAGTCGCCGGGCACGCCGGGGGTGATGGTGGCGACGACGTGGCTCCAGCCGCCGCCTTCGTTCTGGATCACCGTGCCCTGCTTCGGGCTCAGCTTGGTGATGCCCAAGCGCAGTTCCGAGTTGCCGTAGGAGAAGACGGTCGAGCCGAGGTCGCCGACGGTGCCGATCCCGGTCGGGCCGCCGTAGCCGGGGACCGAGGGGTTGACCCGCCCGACGTCGGCGGCGTCAAGTCGGACGAGGGCGAAGTCGTTGTAGGCGCAGGTGTCGGGGTCGGACTCGCCGCCCGCCTGCATCGCCAGCCAGGAGTTGTAGGCGAGGGTCCCTTTCTGGGTCGCACCCTTGACTTCGACTGGGGTCCCGAGCGGAAGGGAGTCGCTCGTGCAGCCGTCGGTTTCGGTCGCTTCGCCGGTCCCGGAGCAGTGGGCGGCCTGCCCGAGGAAGACCGTCGAGCCTTCCTGAAAGACGAAGTTGGAGGTGCACTGGGCGCCCTGCGTGTAGGTCTGCACCCCGGGATGGACGGGGGCCGTGCCGGCGGGTGCCCAAGCCGACGCGAGGCTGGGGAGGAGCAGCAGGGCAGCCGTAGCCAGGGATACGACGGCGCCGAACTTCGCTTCTCTCATGCTCCTCCTGCCTCGCGTCGGTGGGGAATGGATCATGTGGGAACGCGAAGCACTATACCCACTATTAGGTATCAAAAACAGATCCTTCCCGAATCGCCCTCGTTGAGGTATCTTCGTGGGGAAGTGCCCCACATAGGGAAGGTGGGCTGGGGATCGTCAAGTACCTCAAGAAATGCTTGACAATCGAAGGTCGCTGACTATATTACCTTCCCAATTCGGAAGTTCGTTTTACAAATCCATTCCCCTGTAGCTCAATTGGTCAGAGCGGTGGACTATTAATCCGACGATACGGGTTCGAGTCCCGTCGGGGGAGCTAGAAGATCAAGGGGGGCACGAGCATGGATCCATCACATACGCCAGAGGAGACCGCGGCTCGAAATGAGCCGACGTCCCCCTCGGTCGACAACAGCAACCGCTGCTGCTTCGTCTCTCTCGGTGAGCAGGAACGGGACGAGATCGCCACCGCCCTCGATCAGGGCCTTCTAAGCAAGGACTGGGCGCCGGAGGAGTTCGGCACGACCGACTTCTACGACGAGGCAGAGGTGTCCGAGGGAGTGCTTCCTCTCTCGGCGCGCTCGGCTCTCGCCGAACTGCGCCGGGGAGAGCTCGACGCCGTGGTGGTCCGTGGCTTGCCCCATGACGACGTCAAGGACGTTGCGCGAAACGACGAGCCGGGTGGCAGGATCGCGCCGGCGCGGGGCCACGCCTTCATCTCCACGGTGGTGCGTCGGCTCGGATTCGAGTACTCCTACGCCAAAGAGAAGGACGGCGCCCTGGTCCATGACATCTTCCCGACCCATTCGGGGGCGGCGACCCAGTCGAACGAGTCGTGGAAAGTCGACCTCAGCCTTCACACGGAGAATGCGTTCCACCCCCTGCGCCCCGACTTCGTCGTCCTCTACTGCGTGCGGACGCCGAAGGCGCCGCCGGCGACGCACCTCTCGCAGCTGCGGGACATCCTTCCCCGCCTGACCGACGAGGAGATCGAGATCCTGCGGGAACCGCGGTTCACGATCAAAGTGGTCGACAGCTTCCTGTCCGGGGGCGAGGAGAGCGTCAGGCTGCCGCTGAGCATCCTCAGCGGGTGCGACCGTACACCGACCGTCCGCTGGCACGAAAACATCCGCGGGACCGACCACTCGGCCGAGAACGCCGTCGCTGCCTTCAGCGCCGCCGCCAAGGCCGCGGCCCAGGCCGTGCGCCTGCAGCCGGGCGATCTGCTGGCCTTCGCCAACGAAACCTGCCTCCACGGCCGGGACAAATTCGACGCCAGCCTCGACGGTGCCGACCGTTGGCTCCTGCGCTCCTACGTGCGGCGCGACCTGACCCAGCTGCAGCCCTTCGTCGTCTCTTCGCAGCCTCGGGCCATTCGCATGGATTTGTCCGCCCGTGCAGTCGACTGACACCGTCGACGGTGTGACCACGCCCACCGCAGCGGGGCTGACGAGAAGCTACGTCGGGGACCTGACCGGGTCCGTCGGGGAGCGGGTGCTCCTCGGCGGCTGGGTCGAGGAGGTCCAGCACAAGGACGACCAGGTGCGGATGAGCATCCGCGACCGCTCCGGCTCGGTGCGGGCAATCGCCACCGAGCCGGCCGCCGTCGCCGCCCTGGAGTCGAGCACGCCGGAGGCCGCTGTCTCGGTGGTCGGCACGGTGCGGCGGGGCAAGAAGGGCAGGCTCCAGGTCGATGTCGAGGAGGTGCAGGAGCTGATGCCGGCCCAGTCGCCGCTGCCGCTGCAGGGGAAGGCGGACGTCCACGACAGGCTCGAGCACCGCTTCCTCGACCTGCGCGCGCCGGACAAATTCGCGATCTTCAACATCCGCGCGACGGTGGACTCGGCGATCAGGCAGTACCTCGATGGGCTGGGGTTCATCACCATCAACACCCCGAAGATCAGCGGCGGCGGCAGCGAGTCCGGCGCCGCGGTGTTCGAGCTTCCCTACTTCGGCAAATCCGCCTGTCTCGTGCAGTCGATCCAGTTCTACGCCCAGCTGGCGATCGGCTCGGGCTTCGACCGGGTGTACGAGATCGGACCGGTCTTCCGGGCGGAGAACAGCCTCACCAACCGGCACGCGACCGAGTTCACCTGCCTCCACGTCGAGCTCGGTTGGATCGACTCCGACGAGGACCTGATGGCCCTCGAGGAAGGCCTGGTTCGCCACGTGCTCACGGTCGTTGGCGAGCGCCACGGCCCCGAGATCGAAAGCCTCTTCGGCCTCCGGGTCGAGCCGTTCGAGGACCCGATCCCGCGGATCCCGCTGGCGCAGGCGGTGGAGATGCTGGGGGAGGACGAGGAGGTCGCCGAGACGGGAGACGTCTCGGCACGGATGGAACGAGACCTCTCCAAGCACGTCCACGAAAATCTCGGCCACGACTTCGTCTTCCTGACCGATTATCCGCTGGCGGCCCGTCCCTTCTACACGATGGCCAATGACGCCGAGGGCGAGGGGGCGGCCGCGTCGACCCGCAGCTTCGACCTGCTCTGGCGCGGGGTCGAGATCACCTCCGGCTGCCAGCGCGAGCATCGGCTCGACCGCCTCCGCGCCCAGGCCGAAAAGGAGCTCGACCAGGAGGCGCTGGCGGAGTACCTGGACCCGTACTACCTCGAGATGTTCCGCTACGGCGCCCCGCCGCACGGTGGATTCGGGATCGGGATCGACCGCTTCCTGATGATCCTGCTCGCCCAGTCCTCGCTGCAGGAGACCTCCCTCTTCTTCCGGGGCCCCGAACGGTTCATGCCGTAGGCGCGATGGGTGGGGGCGAGGGAGAGGGACGGCCGGCCCCGCGTGGCCCTTTGCAGCGTCGGGTGCTGCAACTGCTGGCCGAGCGCTTTCCCGAGGCTGATTTCCTGACCGGGGTCGCGGATCGCTCGATCCTGGGGCCCTGCACGCTCACCATCAGGCCGCTGAGCCGGGAGGTCGAGCTCGACGAGGTCGCCGCCTGGCTCGAGGAGCAGCCCGGCGTGGACGTCGTCGCCCCGAAGAAGTCGGACATGCACGTGCGCCTGGATCTCGACGTTCTGAGGGCCTGGCTGGCCGAGGGGTGGCAGGAGGCGCTGGCGCCGCCCGAGGGCGCGCCGCAGCCGGTGACCGTGGCGGTGCCCGTCGACGCCGCCCCCCGCTCGCTCGACCGTTGCCGCAAGGTCGTCATCGGCCGCTCCGTCGTCGCGCTGCTGGAGCAGCAGGGCCACGAGGTCGAGGTCACGGCCTCGGACGACGAGGACGTCTGGCTCTGGAATCCCGAGGCCGAGGCCGGACCGCTGCGCGTCGACGTGGCCGAGGTCGACGTTAAGCATGACCGGATGCGCGCGCGGCACGGCGGGATCGTCACGCTCCAGAACCTGCGCGACGACGTCCGCGAAGACGCGATCGCGCTCGAGGGCCGGAAGCGGGACGACGCCTACGCCGACGCGCTCGTCTCCTACCTGATGACGCACGTGCGCCGAAAGCGCCGGCTCGGCACCGACAACGAGAAGGTGGGCCGCAAACTCGAGGAGCTCGACGAGATCCTCTCTGCCCGCGACCTCGCGCAGGAGAAGAGGGGGGAGGGTTCCGGGGGCGAGGCGGGCGGCGCGGCCGAGGTCTCCGAGCAGGCGGACACGACGATCCGGGCGCTGATCGCGCAGGTCGAGATGGCGGCGGACGTCACAGCCGGGGCAGCGCGCTCACACGATCCCGCGCCCGTCAACCGCCTCCTGCGGTCCCTCGGCGAAGAGATCGGGGCGGTCGAAGGGCTGCCGGCGGGGGACCCGCTCTGGGCCGCTGCGGCCGAGGCCCTGGAGAACGCGCTGCGAGTGGTGGCGCCGGGTCTCGACCACGCCCAGAAAAGCGCCGCCTGAGCCCTGATCGGCGGCCCGCCGGGGCGTGTCGGCCTCCGACCGCGGGCGACCTTAGTCTTCCGCGCCCTTGTACGACGCCTCTCAGCAACTGACCGGCGACGGCGCGCGCGCCCGGTCGCTCCCGGACTGGCCCGACGGCCGACCGCTGCGCGCCTGGCAGGAGGTGGCGACCGAGGCCGTGCGGGCGCACACCGGCACCAGCTTCCTGGCCTCGGCGACGCCGGCGGCGGGCAAGACCACCTTCGGCCTCCACATCGCCCACCGGATGCTCAGTGCGGGCTACGTCTCCCGTGTCGTCGTCGCCGGTCCGACCACCCACATCTGCCGCCAGTGGGCCGCCGATGCGGCTCGCTACGGCATCGACCTCGAGCCGAACCGGCCGAACTCTGACGGGCCGGAGTCCACCGACTTCCACGGCGTCGCCGTCACCTACCAGACGATCGCGGCCGGTCCCGAGACGCACCGCCAGGCGGCGGCGCGCCGGCCGACCCTGCTGATCGCCGACGAGCCGCACCACATGGGCGATCAAGCCGCCTGGGGCGTGCAGACCCGTAAGGCCTTCGACGGCGCCCGCTTCCGACTGCTCCTCTCCGGCACGCCCTTTCGCTCCGACAACTCGGCGATCCCGTGGGTCAACTACGGCGAGGACGGCCTCAGTCGCGCCGACTACGTCTACGGCTATCCGCAGGCGCTTGTCGACCGGGTTTGCCGCCCGATCACCTTCCTGCCCTACGACGGTGAGATGGAGTGGCTCTCGGACGGCCGCCTGCGCAGCGCCGACTTCGACCTCATCCTGCCGGCGGTGGAGGCGGCCCGGCGCTTGCGGACGGCCCTCGAGCCGGAGGGCGAGTGGATGGGGGAGGTCCTGCGCGACGGCGACGCCAGGCTGAGCGAAGTGCGAGCTGAGGGACACCCTGACGCGGGAGGCTTGGTCATAGCCTCCGACCAGGACCACGCGCGCGCGATCGCATCGCGGCTGGCAGGGATCTCCGGAGAGCAACCGGAGCTGGTGATGAGCGACGAGTCTGGTGCGAGCCGGCGCATCGCCGAGTTCGCCGCCTCCGACCGGCGCTGGCTGGTCTCGGTCCTGATGGTCTCCGAGGGCGTCGACATCCCCCGCCTGCGGGTCGGCGTCTACGCGACCGCGGCCCGGACCGAGCTCTTCTTCCGCCAGGTGGTCGGCCGCTTTATCCGCTCTACTCCCCAACCGAGGCGCCAGATGAGCTATCTCCTGATGCCGGCCGACTCGCGCCTGAAGGCCCTGGCGCACGAGATCGAGATGGAGCGTCGCCACGCCCTCGATCTGACGCCGAGCGGGGAGGAGGGTGAGGAGCGAGAAGACAACCGACCTGAGCGAAGCGAGCCGGGCGAAGCCTTCGCCGCCCTCAGCTCTGGCGACGCCGAGCTGGACGAGGCGATCATGAGCGAAACGACGCTGCAGCTCTTTCCGACGGACGACCCCAAGCCGACGGCGAAGAAGGCGCCGAGGCCCGCCACCCCGAAAGACGCGGCAGAGGAGGCCGAAGCTCAGCGGGAGTCGGCCTACGCGGCCCGAGAGCGCCTACGCGCCGAGCGCAGGCGCCTGGTCGACGGCGTTGCCCGCAGCACCAACAAGTCCCACCGCGAGGTCCAAGCCCGCATCAACCGCGCCACCCGGGCACGCTCGGTAGCCAGCGCCACCCTCGACCAGCTCGAACGCGGCAACGCGATCCTACGGCGCGAGCTCTGGAAGTAAGCAGACGTAGCCTCAGGCAGAGGTTGAGGGTCCCCGCGTCAACACACAAGGTACTCGGAAGTTTTTGACTAGTCGGGACATGTCTGGTAGTGATATGGCCGGCCTCGACCGCGTAGGTCGCAGGCCAGCGGTCCTCGGACCGCAGCCATAACGCAACCCGGCGCTAACACCGCCGGACCAAGGGAGAAACAACATGAAGTTGACCAAGATCGCGATCGCCCTCGTGGCGGTTCTGGCGATGTCGGCAGTCGTGGCCTCTGGCGCCATGGCTCAACCGCTCACATCCAATGCAGGTGTGAATAGCGTGGAACTCGAAGGTGAAGATACGGGTAATCACGTGTTCAGCGTGGATGAACAGAATGTCACTTGCAAAAAAGCGACGTTCAAATCGGGGGCCACTGCTGTTCCGGCAAATCAAATTACAGTGAATGCTCTCTACAATGAATGCACCGCATTCGGATTTGCAAACGCAACCGTGAATATGGGCAATTGCCATTACGTATTCACAACACCTAATAAACTCGAAACAGACCTCTACACATCCGAGGTAGATGTCAACTGCGAAACAAATAATGCCGCGAATAATTCGATCATTGTGAAATCGTCTGTGTTTGGGTCAGAATGTGAAGTTGGGATCAGCCAACACACAGGCACAAAACACGTCATCATTCAGAACACAACAGGCAATACTCCGAAAGACATCACGATGAATGTGACAGTCAATGCCATTACAGTCAATCGGATTAAAGATAATGGGCTCTGCCCGTTGAAAGGCACCGGGGAAGTAAATAACGGTTCCTACAATGGCAATGTCACAGTCAAAGAGGCTAATGGGAAAGACATCTGGGTCGAGTAGCAACGCTCAGCTCAACTGGTTGAGTGATCAGCCATGATCCAGTGGAAGGGCCGGGATTTTCCCGGCCCTTCCACCGTCCTGGGCGGTAAGGGCCGGTGGGGGTCGAGTCATCGATGTCCAATGCTGCGGCACTTGACAAATGACAGGACGTATCTGTTAAATACCCAGGTCGTATCCAAATGGCGGCTGGATGGCATGCCTGATGGCCCGGGGGAAAGTGGATCAGAAGGAGGGAGTCGGCGTGCGAGAGACGTCAAGGGTGAGGTGGCAGCGGCGCGGCTCTGTAATCCTTCTCCTCTGCGTGGGCGTATGTTTCAGCGCGATTTGGCCTAGCCAACCTTTCGCTGCAGAAATCCCGCCATTCCTGAACGAAGTGGGCAAAACGGGAACTGAGGCCGGAGCGTTTCGAGAACCTCGCTCGATCGTAGCGAGCCCCGATTCTGGCCATGTGTATCTGGTCGACAGTGAGCAGGTCGCTCCGGTGACCAACCGGATCGATGAGTTCACGGCATGGGGTGAGTTCGTGCAGTCGTGGGGTTGGGGTGTTCGCGACGGTGCCGCTGAACTGCAGACTTGCGGTCCGGGAGCTACCCCCTCAAGTGTGGACTGTCTGCCCGGCCTGGAAGGGGGAGGGGCCGGCCAGTTCGATCAGCCGACGGGAATCTCGATCGACTCTACTGGCAACCTCTACGTGTATGACTCCGAGAACTTTAGGATTCAGAAATTCTCGTCATCAGGAGAGTTTCTCTTGATGATCGGTGGCAAAGTGAACGCGACCAATGGAGGCAATGTTTGCACTGATGCATCGGGAGATACCTGCAAAGCCGGGGTATCCGGCACCGGAGACGGGGAATTTGAGGAATTCGCTGGGGCTGGGGGCGTCACGGGCCTAGGTAACTACATCGGCATCGGCCCGGGCGACGTACTCTTCGTGGCTGGTCCGGAACGAATCCAGGAGTTCGACTCCTCGGGTGGCTTCATTAGAGATATCCCGCTGCCGGAGGCGGGGGAGCCGGGGCACATGGCGGTGGATCCGACTTCTGGCGACGTGTATTTCGACTTTGCAAGTGTGCCCAGCGGAGAAGAAGCTCAGCAGCCAAATGTCTACCGCTTGGACCCCGAAACGGGCGCGGTTATCAACGAACTTCCTGTCCCGATCCCAGGTGCCCTGACTGCGGATCCAGACGGCAACCTCTGGGTGGTAACCGAACATATCGAAAACAACGAAAGCTTCCTCGAAATTATCAAGTTTGACTCCGCCGGCGATCCGATCATCCCATTAGGTACGAAGTTTTCGCCGCCGGGAGTGCTGCAAGCGCTATCGGGTCGTATTAGAGCCTTGGCTACGAACACTGTGACCGCCACTGGCGGGATCGACCTTTTCGTGAGTTACCGTCTTAGTTTTGCCGACAAGAGGATCCGAACTTATGGACCGGCCCCCACCAAATGGCCGCCACCGAAAAAGCCCCCCTTTATCGCCGCTCAGTACGCCGACGCGGTCGGAACCGAAGAGGCGACCCTGAAGGCCAAAATCAACCCGCTCTTCTGGGACGACACCAAATACTTCGTGGAATATGGCGAGGCCCCCTGCTCGCCGGGTGACTGCGGTACGGATGTTCCCGCCCCCCCGGGACTCCTCCTCGAAAGCGGCCAGATAAACGCAATCTTCATCACCGAGGGGATCGAGCTGACCGGGCTGAAACCCAACACGACCTATCACTACCGCTTCATCGCCAAAAGTAGCGGCGGCGGACCTTCGGTCGGAGTCGGAGGGGGTGAAGGGGAATCCACCTTCACGACGCGCCCGGAGCCGCCGCCGATACCGCCCTGCGCGAACGACCCGTTCCGTAATCAAGCCGGTGCCTTCCTGCCCGACTGCCGCGCCTACGAGATGGTCTCGCCGATCGACAAAGCAAACGGAGACATCCTCACCCAGTGCAACTCTCTCTGCTTTCCCGCCCGTCGCAACCAGGCGGCGCTCAGTGGCGGTCGGGTGACTTATTCCTCCTACCGCGCCTTCGGTGAGGCCGACAGCAGCCCCTACTCGAGCCAGTACCTGGCCGTCCGCGGCGCCAATGGCTGGAGCAATCGCTCCTTGAACGTCCCCCAGGAAGGCCCGCCAAACGCGGGGCCGCGAATCCTTGACACTCTCTGGCAGACCTTCTCCTCGGATCTCGAATTTGGATGGTTCTTGAAGGCGAATGCTCCGGTTCTGGAAGAAGCGGCGGTCCCCGACTTTTCGAACCTCTACCGCGCCGCGATGGATGAAGGAGGTGCCTACCGCGCCTTCGTCACCAGCGCCCCGCCTGACGTCACGCCGTTTAGTTTCAATGTCGAACTACAAGGGATCTCCGCAAACGGCGCGCGCGCCGTCTTCAAGGCAAACGGGAGGCTGCTCGGCAAAGCCTCGAACAAAGGGCTCGACCAGCTCTACCTCTGGGACGAGGAAGGCGGCCTGCAGTTGGTCAGCATCCGGCCCAACAACACGGCTGCCCTCGTCGGCTCACAGGTCGGGATTGCTGCAATAGCGCCCGACCCTGACAACGCCCGCTCGTCCCTTCAAAACGCGATCTCGGCTGACGGCAGCCGGGTCTTCTGGACCGAAGCGCCCAATGGAGCAGGCCCCCTCTACGTCTGGATCGAGGGCAAAGGGAGCCAGCTGATCGCGGCCAAAGCTGAGTACGTCGCCGCCAACCCAGAGGGGACTACCGCGATCTATGTCGACAGAGGAACGGGTCCCAATGCCGGCACCCTCTACGAATACGACGTCGAAGCGAAAGCCTCGACCGAAATCGCCGCGAATATCCGCGGCGTCGTCGGCGCCTCTGAGGACGCCAAAGTCGTCTACTTCGTCTCCAACGAAGACCTCACCCCAGGCCAAGGCGCCACCGCGGGCCAGCCCAACCTCTACGCCCACCAGCAGGGCGGGGCGACCAGCTTCGTGGCGACGCTAAGCCCCGAAAACCTCGAAACCACCTTCTCGCCGATCGCCCTGGCGCCGAACCGCCGCGGGACGCGGATCACCCCCGACGGCAGCGTCCTGGTCTTCATGAACCAGGCGCAGCTGACCGACTACGAAAACGTCGACGCGGTCTCCGACGAGCCCGATGCCGAGGTCTACCGCTACCGGCTCGGCACCCCGGGCGTGGTCTGCCTCTCCTGCGATCCGACCGGGGCCAGGCCGCACGGGGCGCCGCTGCTCACTGATCTCAGTGGTCCCAGTCCCTTCTGGGGGGCCGCCCAGATCCCGAATTGGCCGAGCTCCCTGCACGCCTCCCGCGCGGTCTCCGAGGACGGCAACCGCGTCTTCTTCGAAAGCCACGACTCCCTCGTCCTCCGCGACACCAACGGCAGGGTCGACGTCTATCAGTGGGAGGCACCTGGAACCGGCAGCTGCATCGAAGGCAAAGGCGAGTACGTCGCCACCGCCAAAGGCTGCATCAGCCTGATCTCCAGTGGCCAGAGCCCCGAGGACTCCGAATTCGTCGACGCCAACTCAGACGGCTCAGAGGTCTACTTCCTCACCGGCCAAAGCCTGGTCTCCCAAGACCCCGGCCTGATCGACCTCTACGTCGCCAAGGTCGGCGGCGGCTTCGCGCCCCCGCCCACGCCCCCGGCCCCCTGCAATGGCGAAAGCTGCCCGGGCTCCTCGCCGCAGGCGGTCCCACCACCACCGGCCAACTTCACCGGCCCCGGCAACCAGCAGACCAAGCCCAAACCGCCCAAGAAGTGCCGCAAGGGCACCCACAAGGTCAAAAAGAACGGCAAGGTCCGCTGCGTCAAGAACAAAAAGCCCGCCAAGCACAAGCGGAGGGCAGCCCGATGAGCCGCCGCCTGTTGGTTGCCCTGGCCGCGGTGGCCTGCTGGGCGCTCGCCCTGGTCCCGGCGGCCCAGGCTGAATTCGGCCTCCAGGAAGCAGACCTCGACTTCAAAAGCGAAGGCAACCCCGCCAACCTCGCCGGCTCCCACCCCGAGGAAATGTCCACCCGCATCGCCTTCAACGTCGAAGAGCTGCCCGGCGAACTGGAACTCCCC
>DASTZP010000014.1:0-20291 GCA_035764245.1 Solirubrobacterales bacterium | reverse complement strand
CCGACGACGCTGATCGCGCTCTTGTCCTCGAACGTCGACCGCATGTCGGTCACCATCGACTGGCCGGCGATCTCCACCGCGCGGTCCCACAGGTCGTGCTCGTCGACGAACCGCTCCGACGCGAGGATCGCCGCGCCAGATCCGTCGGAGGTCGGCGAGCACTGCAGCTTCGTCAGCGGCTCGTGGATCATCCGCGCGCTCTTGATCTCGTCGAGCGTGTACTCGTCCTGAAACTGGGCGTACGGGTTGTTGACCGAGTGCTTGTGGTTCTTCCAGCCGATCCAGGCGTAGTGGTCGGCTTCGGAGCCGTACTTCTCCATGTGGTCGCGGCCCGCGTTGCCGAACATCTGCGGCGCGGCGGGGGACTCCTCGGGGTCGCGGATCGCGAACATCGCCATCGCGTGCTTGTCGAGCGCGTTGGTCCGGTCGGTGTACTTGACACCCAGCGAGCCCTTCTCCATCTTCTCGAAGCCGACGGCGAGCGCGCAGTCGGCGAGCCCGCCCTTGACCGCCTGGCGCGCCAGGAAGAGCGCCGAGGAGCCGGTCGAGCAGTTGTTGTTCACGTTGACGACGGGGATCCCGGTGAGGCCGAGCTGGTAGAGCGCCCGCTGGCCGTAGGTGGAGTCGCCGTAGCAGTACCCGGCGTAGGCCTGCTCGACGTCCTCGTACGGGATACCGGCGTCGGAAAGCGCCTTCTCCCCCGCCTCCTTCGCCCAGTCCGGGTAGTCGCCGTCCTTGGTGCCCGGCTTCTCGAACTTGGTCATGCCGACCCCGATCACGTACGTCTTGTTGCTCAAGTCCTCGCTCCTCCCATGTTTGGCTGACTGGCCAAATCTACCGTGCCGCGCGGATTTGGCCAAAGCCGCCAGGCGACGAAGGCGATGAGAATGCCCAGCACGGTGCCGGTCGCGCGCTCGTCGACCGTCTGCAAGGCGGGCTCGCCGAGGGTGGTGCTGATGACGACGACGAAGGTGGTGATCGCGGCGGTGAAGAGCGCGTACTGGACGGTGAGCAGGCCGAAGCTGAGCGCTGCGGAGACGGTCAGGACCGTCCCGATCACCAGCTCGTCGCCGCCGAAGGCCTCGGCGATCGCGGTCGCGAGGAGGAGGCCGAGCACGGTCCCCACCGCGCGCAGGACCAGGCGGTGGTCGGTCTCCCCGCGGTCGGGGCGCATCACGAAGAGGATCGTCAGCGGGATCCAGTAGCCGTGCTCGTCCATCCCCAGCAGCCAGTAGGCGGCGACGCCGGCCGCGAGCGCGAGCCCGAAGCGGATCGCGTGGCGGGCGCTCTGCGACTCGAGGGACAGGTTGGCGCGAAGCGCCGCGGCGGCCTCCCTCCCGCTCCAGGCCTTTTCCGGCTCGTCGGCGTCCCGGTCGGTGACGAGCCAGATGACCAGGGACCAGGCGACCTGCGCGAAGCCGCCGAGGGTCGCGTACAGCAGAGCCGGCAGGGCGTCTGAGGCGGGCAGGAAGAGCCCCTGCGCGATCAGCATCGCCAGGCTGACGCTGAGGCCGACGATCGCCAGCCGCAGGGAGACGCAGAAGCAGTAGCCGGCGAGGATGCCGAGCAGGCCGAGGGCGAGGACCGCGGTCGGCCCCGTCTGGCTGCTGAGGATCCCGAGCGCGGCGGCGATCCCGATCAGGGGCGCCGCCGCCGCTTGCCATCCCGCCCGGGCCTTCGCCGGCGCGTCCATCCCGGGGAAACCGTTGACGAGGGCCGCGGTCGCGATCGCCCCGGCGCTCTCGGTGTCCCAGCCGAGCTCGTAGACGAGCGTCAGCGCGATCGGGACCGAGAGCAGGAAGCCACGGCGGATCGCCGGGCCGGGCTCGGAGGGACCGATCGCGAACAGCGGCGAGGCGTAGAGCTGCCGCGCCCTCCCCGAGGCGTTGAACAGTCCCCTTCCGGAGCTCTGAGCTGCCACGCCCGTGAGGGTAACCTGAGGGGTCGTGGTAATCGCCGCCGTCAGCTCCGATCCCGCCGCGGGAGTGGGCATCCTCGCCGCGCTCGCTGCCGGGATCGTCTCCTTCCTCTCGCCCTGTGTGCTGCCGCTGGTGCCGGGCTACCTCTCGGCGGTCAGCGGGGTCTCGCCGCAGGAGCTGGAGACCGCCGGCTGGCGACGGGTCCTGGGCCCGAGCCTCCTCTTCGTCGCCAGCTTCTCGGCGATCTTCATCTCGATGGGGCTGACCGCGACCGCCCTGGGCTCGTTCCTGGACGACAACCGGGACCTCCTGACCAAGATCTCCGGCGCCCTGATCGTCCTCATGGGCCTGCTTTTCATCGGTTCGTTGTTCATCACCAGGCTGAACCGGGATTGGCACGTCAACGCGCTTCTCGAGCGGGCCGGCAAGGGCGGGCCGATCGTCGCGGGCGCCGCCTTCGCGATCGCCTGGACCCCTTGTATCGGGCCTACCCTCGGGGCGATCCTCGGCGCCGCCTCGCTGACCGACTCGGCCAGCCGCGGTGCCTTCCTGCTGGCCGTCTACTCGGCGGGCCTGGCGATCCCCTTCATCCTCACCGCGGTCGCCTTCTCCCAGATGACGACCGCCTTCAACGTCGTCAAGCGCCACTACCAGGCGATCGTCGCCGTCGGCGGCCTGATCCTGATCGCGATGGGAGTGCTGATCTGGACCGGCGAGATCCGGCAGCTCAACATCGAGGCCATCAACTGGATGGAAAAGACGGGCCTCGACTTCTTCAACGACGTCTGAGAGGCCGGATGGCCGGCGCATCTCTGCGTCCTCGGTCGCCCAAATAGCTCTGCTATTCGGGCTCCCTGCGTCCTTGACCTGCTTGGCCCTCCGGCCTCTCAGTTCTGGACCGGAGCGGCGGTCTCGACTTCTTTGCCGACGGCCTCGACGATCTCCAGGCCGTCGTCCTCCATGTCGCGCGAGCAGACGATGCGGAAGCGGCCGGTGCCGACCGCGGAGTCCGGGACCACCGGCAGGCCGCGGATCGTGTCCCAGCCGAGGCGCTCGACCTCGAACGGGTTCATCCGCACCTCCGCCGCCGGAAACGGGCAGTTGGCGTTGTGCTGGTCGATCGCCTTCGAGATCGCCTCGAGGTTCTTCGCCTCCGGGGTGGCCACGGCTTGAGTTTAGGATCACTGCCGTGCTGGCGGTGTGCGGAGGGGGCAGCAATGCGACTGCGATTGTGGTCATCCTCGCGGCGATCCTGATCTGGCTGCTGGTCGCCTACCTCGTGATCAGGACCGGCCGCGACCGCGACGAGCAGGTCTTGTTGGTCGCCCTCCTGGTCATCTCCGTCCTCCTCGGCGGCGGCGTCTTCTTCGGCGTCCAGGAGGGCTTCTCCGGCAGCGGCGACGATCTCGGCAAGTTCGTCCTCTCTCTGCTCATCGCCGGCGCGGTCGGCGCCGGGATCGCCCTCGTGATCCGCGGCAGGGGCGCCGTCCGCGCCTTCGTCATCTCCAGCTGGGGAGCCCTCTTCCTCACCGGCGGCATCTACGTCCTCTTCATCGCCTTCCTCGGCTTCGGCACCGGCTGCCTCAGCTGAGCTCGCATCTATTGGTCCCGTCCCCCCCTCATACCTCGGCGGGTTTGGGCCGCCCTGACTGACTCAGCAGCGGCTATTCCGCTTGGGGTCGTCCTGCGGAAGGCGCACCCTACATTGGAGCGGCAGGGCCAAAGAGCCTCAGAAGGCTCTTTGGCCCTGCTTTACGCCAATGCGGTTTATTTGCATTTCATCGGCGCGCACTGACGGCGGCAACGTGCGGCGCCCTCGCTGGAAACCCAGCTGCCGGCGGGTGGCTCGCCGAACGCCTCGCGGTAGAGGTCGAGAGTCTCGGCGTAGGCATCGGTCAATTCCTGGGCTTCGACCTCGTTGCGCATCCCGAAGTAGGGATAGTGGTCGAGGAAGCGACCGAGGATCGCCTGACAGTCCTCCCGGTAAGCGGCCGTGTCGAGGATGTGGCGGTGCCACATCTCGTCCACGATCTGACAAGGCACGAGGACCGCGTCGGGATGCATGATTTGCATCGCCAAGAACTTGCGATACTCGCGCTCCATCAGGTCGATCTGCCCCTGATCGAGCCCGGGCCCCTCCTCGGAATCGGCCAGCTTCATCCGCACGTTGCTGAGGTCGAGCAGATCGTCGAGGCGCTGCATGACCGCAGTCGTGTCGGCTACTGGACGGTCAAGGACTGCGGTTCCGCCGCTGGCGGCAGTAGGTTCGGTGAGCATTGCTACCTCCATGTCCGTTTTTCGTGAGAACGGTCGAAGGTATCTGCGATATCGGATGGGATCCCCATCCCTGTTGTTCGCAAATTGCAGGCTTCCACGGCGTGTTTCGCGCCGTTTCGAGTCGTAGCTTTGACCGATGACCGCGATTAGCGACTGGCCCCGCGTGGTCGCAATTGTTGACATGGACGCCTTTTACGCGTCCGTGGAGCTGCGGCGGCGGCCCGAGCTGAAGGGGAAGCCGGTGGTGGTCTGCGGGTCGGGGCCGCGGGCGGTGGTGACGACGGCGAGCTACGAGGCGCGGAAGCTGGCCGGGATCCACTCGGCGATGCCGGCGGCGGTGGCGCGGCGGCGGCTGCCGGACGCTGTGTACCTGCGGCCGGACTTCCCGGCCTACCGAGAGGCCTCGGGGCAGGTGATGGACGTCCTGCGCCGGAACGTCGAGGTGGTCGAGGTGGTGGGGCTCGACGAGGCCTACCTGGACCTGACCGGGATCTTCTCCCCGAAGGCGACGATGCGGCGGATCTCGGCCGAGATTCACCAGGAGACGCAGCTGACCTGCTCGGTCGGGATCTCCGAGAGCCGGATGCTGGCCAAGATCACCAGTGAGCTCGGCAAGCCGCGCGGGCTCGTCGTCCTCTCGCGCGCGCAGGCGCTGGAGCGTTTCGCCGACCACTCCCCCGGCCTCGTCCCCGGGATCGGCCCGAAGACCGTCTCGCGCCTGGAGGCGATGGGGATCCACACCTTCGCCGACCTGCGCCGCTGGGAGCGGCCGGCGCTCGAAGACGCCTTCGGCCCGCGCTCCGGCGCCTGGCTGCACGCCCGCGGGAACCTCCTCGACGAGACGCCAGTGACGCCGGAACACGAGACCAAGTCGCAGTCGACCGAGATCACCTTCGACGTCGACGTCACCCAGCGGGCCGAGCTGGAGCGGCACATCGCCGAGCTCTCCGAGGAGCTCTGCCGGCGCCTGCGCAAGCGCGAGCTGGAGGGGCGGACGATCGGGATCAAGGTCCGGCTCGACGACTGGACCAACGTCACCCGCTCGCACACGATCGACCGCCCGACCAACGACCCCGAGGTCGTCGGTCCTGCCGCGCTGGAGCTGCTGCGCGCCTACGACCCGCAGCGGCCGGTGCGCCTGCTCGGCGTCCGCGTCGCCTCCTTCGAGAGCGACAAGGCTGCGACCGAGCCGGAGCCGACACCCGGCCAGCTCCAGCTCGGCCTCGCCTCGTAGCCGCTAGCGGGTCGCCAGGACCGTGCCGACGCCCGGGAACCCGAGGCGCAGCTTGACCGCCCAGGTCAGGTCGTAGTCGCGCCCGGCCACGTAGGGGCCGCGGTCGATGACCGGCACCGTCACCGTGCGGCCGTGGTAGCGCAGCGTCACCTTCGTCCCACAGGGGAGCGTCTTGTGAGCGACGCCCATCGTCCCCGGCAGCAGGGTGCCGCCGCAGGCGACGCCGTTGCCGAAGATGCCGGGCCCGTAATAGGAGGCGCCGGCGAGGCGGTAGGCGGTCAGCTTCCGCGCGGCGCTGCGGGAGCCGCGGATGCGCCGGTCGTGGACGGCGAACGCGCGCACCGCGTGGACGCCGGTCTGCTCCGGCAGCCAGCGCACGGCGAAGGTCCCGTTCGCCCTCGTCGTCACGCCGCGCGCGCCGCCGTCGCGGCCGCGGAAGACCAGCTTGACCCGGTGCCGGCCGCTCGGCCGCACCTTGCCGCGCACCGCCAGCCCCCTCCCCTTCAGCACCGAGTGCGTCGAGAGGTGGAGGGAGACGTGGGAGCGCTGGCGCTCGTGGTCGTGCTTGCGTTGGGTCTGCGCCGCCGCCGGCGCGAGGCCGATCGTCAGCGCGATGGCAGCCACCATCGCGGGCAGGAGTTTTCGCATCTGTGTCGCTCGCTTTCTGCTGCCTAGCTGGATTGCTGACCCTGCGCTCAGGGGCGAGGGGACTCGGCAGGTCGTTACGGAGAGAACACGCTAGGTGGCCCTTCGGAGCGCGAATGTGAGCGGACGCACACATTCCCTAAATGCAACGTAAGTGTCGATCCGGCTTTAGAGCGCATTCTCCGGGCTTTCCCAGCCCTGGACGCGTGTGCGAACATGGGACGGATGACGAAGCCCGAACGCCTCACCGGCCTGGACACCTCTTTCCTTCACCTGGAGCGCTCCGGCGCCCACATGCACGTCGCCTCCACCTCAATCTTCAAAGGCGAAGCGCCGACCCACGAAGAGTTCCGCGACCACATCGCCTCGCGTCTGCACCTGGTGCCGCGCTTCCGCCAGAAGCTGCGCTTCGTCCCCTTCACCCAGGGGCGCCCGGTCTGGATCGACGATCCCCACCTCAACCTCGACTACCACGTGCGCCAGACCGCCCTTCCCGCCCCCGGCTCCGACGAGCAGCTGCGCAACCTCGCGGCGCGGATCTTCTCCCAGCAGCTCGATCGCTCGAAGCCGCTCTGGGAGCTGTGGCTGGTCGAGGGCCTGACCGGCGACCGCTTCGCGATCATCGGCAAGAGCCACCACGCTCTCGTCGACGGCGTCTCCGGGGTCGACATCACCACCGTCCTCTTCGACCTCGACCCCGAGCCGGCGGGCGCCCCCGAGAAGGCGCCGCCCTGGCTCGCCAGCCCGGAGCCGACCGACGTCCAGCTCCTGACCGAAGCCTGGCGCGAGCGGCTGACCAGCCCGAAGGAGATCTACCGCGGCTTCCGCGCGGCGATGCGCGGGCCGCGCCAGGTCATCAAGGGGGTCGGCGCCACCTCGAAGATGGTCAGCGCTGGGATGTCCGCCCCCGACTCCGTCTTCAACGTCGAGATCGGGTCGCACCGCCGCTTCCAGATGACCCAGACCGACCTCGCCGACCTGAAGCGGGTCAAGGACGCCCACGGCGGCACCGTCAACGACGTCATCCTCTCGATCGTCGCCGGCGGCATCGGCCGCTACCTGCGCGCCCGCGGCCACGACACCGAGGGGCTGGAGCTGCGGGCGATGGTCCCGGTCAGCGTCCGCGCCGACGAGGAGCACGGCGCCCTCGGCAACCGCATCTCGGCGATGATGGCGCCGCTGCCGGTCTGGTGCGAGGACCCGGTCGAGCGGCTGCAGCTGATGACCGCGGAGATGGGTGACCTGAAGTCCTCCGGCCAGGCCGTCGGGGCCGAGATCCTCACCAAGCTGACCGACTTCGCCCCCTCGACGATCGCCTCGCAGGCGGCCCGCCTGCAGCCGGCCCAGCGCTTCTTCAACCTCGTCGTCACCAACGTCCCGGGGCCGCAGTTCCCGCTCTACGTGCTCGGCCGCAAGATGGAGTCGATCTTCCCGATGGTGCCGCTCGCCCGCCGCCAGGCGCTCTGCGTCGGGATCATGTCCTACAACGGCCAGGTCAACTTCGGGCTGATCGGGGACTACGACGCGATGGCCGATCTCGACAGCTTCGCCCTCGACCTCGAAGCGGCGACCCGCGAGGTGATCGCCACCGCCCCGGCCCCCAAGAAGGGGAAGGCCAAAGGCAAGGGCAAGAAGGTCAAGGCCGCCGCGGCATCCAGCAACGGCGCCGCCCCGGTCGCCGCCGAGCGCTCCTGATCCGCCTCAGCGGACGAGCCGGCCGTCGACCACGAACGGGAGGCCGTCGGTCAGGTAGTTCCAGTCGAGGTTGCCGACGCTGAAGCCGCTGGCGCGGGCGTCGGCGTTGACGACGACGGCGGTAATCCGCTCGAAGCGGCCGGGCCGGCCCAGTCGTACGCTCATCCTGCCGCCGTCGGGGCGGTAGGCGATCCGCACCGTGGTCCGGCCTCCGCGCTCGCTGCCGCGGCGTCCCACCAGCGCGACGCCGGCGGCGGTCCCCCGCGGCGCCGCCAGGTCGACGACGATCGCGCGGCCCTGGTGCGGCCGCACCCGCAGCAGCTGGAAGGTGGTGTGGTTCAGCATCCGCGTCAGCGGCGCCGCGCCCAGTCGCAACCGCCCCTGGCGCTGGGCGTCCGGGAAGAGGCGGCTCTCCCGGAACCCTTTCCCGGTCCGCCACTCGGCGACGGCGGCGGCGAAGCGGGTGAAGTCGTGGCTGAGGTCGGACGGTCCACTCGAGCGCAGCGCCCGTTCGTAGCTGGAGACCGAGAAGCCGCCCGGCTTGGCGTCGATCGCCCCGGCCCAGGCCTTGCGGACGATCGCGGCACCGTAGCGGCGCGCCAGCCACTGGTTCCAGACGGCGCTGCCGTACTCCTTGATCGAGCTCGCCGTCAGCGGCGTGTCGTAGAGCTTCACCCAGCGCCGCACGTAGCGCAGGTAGTCGTCGATCCCGTTGAAGACCTGGTCCTCCATCCAGGTCGCGGTCGCCTCGGCGAACCAGGGGTCCTGGTAGGCGTCGTAGCCGAACTGGAGGATGTGGTTGTACTCGTGGGCGAAGGTCACCTGCAGGTCCTCGAGCGGCTTCGTGCCGGGGAACTCGAACGGGCTGTAGTCGTTGTCGAGGACCAGGTAGCCGTGCAGCCGGCGCGGGATCCGATGTTCTTCGGTCGCCTGGCCGCGGTCGGGCGCCGCGTAGCCGAACAGTTCGCCGCCGATCTGGGAGAGGTAGACATCGGTCTTGCCCCTGCCGCCCCCTCTGCGACCGTCGCTGCGCGGCTCCCGCCAGCCGAGCTTCTCGTTCTCGACCCGGTGCACCCGTTCGGCAACCCGCAGGACGCGTTCGACGTAGTCGGGGATCTCGTCGCCGTTGCGGTCGCTCAGGTTCGGCGCGTCCAAGCCCTGGTCGACCCAGTGGACGCAGAAATGGGGCGAGCAGGCGGGTGAGCCGGGCGCCTCCGGGACCGAGTAGGCGTTGCGGTTGGGGTCATCGCCGTCGGTGGGCCGCTCTCGTCGTTCGTCGGGCCTCGCCTGCGGCAACAGGAACGGCTTCTGCGCGTCCGAGGCGAGCTCGGCGGGTGCCAGATCCGGCGCCGCCTGCGCAGGGGCGGCTGCGGCGATCGCCAGGAGCAGCGCCGCCGAGACCCCCACCAGTTGCCTTCGGCGGTTCCGCATGCCCAGGAAACCCTAACGGTGGGCGAAAGTACCTCCGGGTAGGACGATGGAGATACTTCCCCGATGCGCCTGGCCCTCGCCCAGATCAACCCCACCGTCGGCGCCGTCGACGCCAACGCCGCCAAGGTGGCCGAGTGGATCGGCCGCGCCCGCGACGCCGGCGCCGAGCTGGTGGTCTTCCCCGAGCTCTGCATCCCCGGCTATCCCGCCGAGGACCTCTACCTGAAGCGCCACTTCCTCGAGGCCAACCGGCGGGCAGTCGAGGAGCTGGCCGCCCATGCCGAGGGCATCGTCGCCATGGTCGGCTTCGCCGAGCCGGCGGCAGCGCCGAGCGACTCCCGCCGCGCCCACAACTCGGTGGCGGTGCTGCAGGGGGGATCGATCGCATCCGTCTACCGCAAGAACCGGCTGCCGAACTACTCGGTCTTCGACGAGCAGCGCTACTTCATCCCCGGCGATGAGACCCTGGTGACCGAGGTGGGCGGCCTCGCCGTCGGCGCCACGGTCTGCGAGGACGTCTGGCAGCCGGGGCCCCCGGCCCAGGCGGAGGCGGAAGCGGGGGCGCGGCTGATCGTCAACCCGTCCGGCTCCCCCTACCACCGCGGCAAGGGCCGCGAGCGCGAAGAGATGTTCGCCGAGCGCTCCCGTGCGTATGACGCCTACTTCGCCTTCTGCAACCTGGTCGGCGGCCAGGACGAGCTGGTCTTCGACGGCCAGAGCCTCGTCACCGCCCCCGACGGCTCGGTGATCGCCCGCGCCGCCCAGTTCGAGGAGGAGCTGCTGGTCTGCGAGGTCCCCCACTCCGCCCCCGGGCCCCTCGCCGATCCCCTCCCCGACCTCGACGAGGTCTACGGCGCCCTCGTCCTCGGGCTCCGCGACTACGTCGGCAAGAACGGCTTCAAGCACGTCGGCCTCGCCCTCTCGGGAGGGATCGACTCGGCCCTGGTCGCCCAGATCGCCGCCGACGCGGTCGGGCCGGAGCGGCTCACCTGCGTCGTCATGCCCTCCCCCCACTCCAGTGCCGAGACGCAGGGGGACGCCCGCGAGATCGCCGCCAACCTCGGCTGCGAGCTGATCGAGCTCGCGATCGAGCCGATGATGGCGAGCTACGAGGAGGCGCTGCGGGGATACCTCGACGAGCCCGAGGACGCCGTGCCCCGCGACCCGACCAAACCATCCGAGCCCGACCTCACCGCCGAGAACCTGCAGGCGCGGATCCGCGGCAACCTGATGATGGCCCTCTCCAACCGCCACGGCTGGCTCGTCCTCACGACCGGGAACAAGAGCGAGATGTCGGTCGGCTACGCGACCCTCTACGGCGACATGGCGGGCGGCTTCGCGGTGATCAAGGACGTGCCGAAGCAGCTGGTCTACGACCTAGTGCGGCGGCGCAACGAGCGGGCCGGCCGCGAGCTGGTGCCGGCCTCGGTGCTGGAGCGGGCGCCCTCGGCCGAGTTGCGGCCCGACCAGCGCGACGAGGACTCGCTGCCGCCCTACGAGCTCCTCGACCGCGTCCTCGAGGCCTACGTCGAGCGCGACCAGGGGCGCGAGGAGATGATCGCCGCCGGGATGCCGGCCGAGACCGTCGACGAGGTGATCCGGCTCGTCGACCGGGCCGAGTACAAGCGGCGCCAGGCGGCGCCGGGGATCCGGATCACGCCGCGCGCCTTCGGCAAGGATCGGCGGCTGCCGATCACCAACCGCTTCGGCGGCTGAAGCTCAGCTCGGTCGCGGCCGCACGGCGATCGTCATCTTCGCCAGCGCGCAGGGCTTGCCCTGGTCGTTGAGGACTTCGGCCTGCCAGAGCCAGGTGGTGCGGCCGCGGTGGCGGGCCTTGGCCCGGACTTCCACCCCGCCGGCGGTGACCGGGCGGATAAAGCTGACCTCGATCGACTGCCCCATCGCCACCATCCCGTCCTCGTGGACCGCTCCGAAGGTGGCGCGCGAGCAGACGCTCTCGATCAGGGTGGACATGACGCCGCCGTGCATGAGGCCGAACGGCTGGCGCAACTCGTCGCGGACCTCGAGCCGCACGCGGGCGTCGTCGGGGTCGTCGCTGAGCCACTCGGTCCCGATCAGCTCGTCGAAGTGCGCGGGCTTAACCTGAGCATCCTCGTTCACGGCTGCGCACACTAATAGGCTTCCGACCCGGTGGCGCTGTCCGACGACCAGAAGGCGATCCTGCGGCTGCTCGCCCAGCGGGGCGAGCAGGGATACGAAGATCTCTCGGCTTTGATGGGGATCTCCGCGGAGGAGGTCTACAGGCGGGCGAAGGACGCGGCGGCGGCGCTGGAAGCGGACGGGATTCCCGCTCCGGAGATACCTGAGCCGCCTGGGGGTACGGGCTCCCCCTCCGTCGCGATTTCGAAGGAGGCTCCTCCGGGGGAGCCCGTACCCCCTACCGTGCCCGCGGAGCCTCAGGAGCCCGCGCCCGAGGTTGTGCATGCCTCGGAGGCGCCGAGGGCCAAGCCGAAGCCGCCTCCGCCCGCGCTGCCCAAGGGCAAGCCGAAACCGCCGCTGAAAAAAGAGCTGAAGCTGCTCGAGGGACGGGGGCTCTGGGCGATTCTGGCGGGGGTCGCGATCGTGGTGCTGTTCGTGATCTTCATCTTCGTCGGCGGTGGCGACGACGATTCGGGGGACGGCTCGGCGAGCTCCTCGGCCGACAGCTGCAAGGTGACCGCGAGCGTGCCGGAACCGAGCGGGAAGAACATCGAAGCGCTGGCCGTGGCGGCGGTGAAAACCGGCAAAGACGTGACCCGCGCCGTCCTCAACCCCGTCGACGGCAGCGACGCCCAGGGGCTTGCGGTCTTCGGGCGGGTGAAAGACAGCCTCGCCCTCCAGGTCGCCGCCGAAGGGCTGCCCCCGAGTGGCGAATGCGGCTACACGATCTGGCTCGCCGCCTCGCCGCAGAAAATGCTGCCGCTGGCCTCGACCGACGTCGCCAAGAACGGCGCCATCAACGCCCAGGTCGAAGTCCCGGTCGAAGTCCTCGCCTACCTCGCCAACGAAACCTTCGGCCAGCTGGCGATCACCCGCACCGACGAATCGCAGCTGAAAGCCTCGCTGGCCGAGGCGACGAAAGAGAAGAAGGCGCCGGTCTACACCGGCACCGAAGTCCTCCGCGGCAGCGTCGCCGGCCCGATCGTCGGCGCCGCCAAGCGACTGGAACAGCAGCAGAAAGAGAAATAGCCGGGCGGGCTAACCCGGCAGCAGCTTGCCCGGGTTCATGATCCCCTCCGGGTCCAGCCGTTCCTTGGCCGCCCGGAGGACGTCCAGCCCGGTCCGCCCCACCTCCGCCTCCATGTAGGGGGCGTGGTCGCGACCGACCGCGTGGTGGTGGGTGATCGTGCCCCCGTGGGCGACGATCGCCTCGCAGGCGGCGCGCTTAACCGCCGCCCACTGCTCGAGCTCGGCGCCGCGGCGGGCGCGGGAGATGAAGGTGAAGTAGAGCGAGGCGCCGTCGGCATAGGCGTGGGAGAGGTGGCAGAAGACGAGTCCTGGCGTGCCTTGGGCGGCGAGCGAGTTGCGGATCGCATCGCCGACCGCCGCGTGCAGCTCGCCGAAGCGGCTCCAGGTGTGCGAGGTCTCGAGCGTCTCGACCATCGCCCCCATCCCCATCAGCGTGTCGCGCAGGTACGGGCCCTGGTAGCGGCCGTGCTCCCAGGCCCGGCCCGCCGACTGGCCCAGGTAGGCGGCGCCGCCGCGGCGGAGCGCGCGGACGGCGAGCGCCCGCCCGCGGGCGACCGACTCCTCATCCCCCTCGTAGCCGACGATCACGAGGCTGCCGCCGCGCCGTTTCCGCGCGCCCAGGTAGCCCTCGAAGAGCCGGCCGCCGAGGCCACGCGGCCCCGAGAGCGCCAGCGTCCCTTCCGTCTCCTCCTCGTCGGAGACGCGGATGACCTGCGGCAGGCCTGGGCCCTGTGCCAGCGCCCGCACGATCTCGGCCCCGGCGTCGAAGCTCTCCGCCATCCAGGCCTCGTAGCGCTTGACCGCGGGCGCCTGCCGAACGCGGACGGTGACGTCTGGGATGACGCCGAGGACGCCCTCGGAGCCGACCACCAGCTCCCGCAACGCCGGCCCGGCGGCGGTGTGGGGCGTCTCCAGCGTCTGCAGGTCGCCGGCGGGGGCCAGCAGGCGCACCGAGCTGACGAGGGCGTCGAAGCGGCCGTAGCCGCTCGAGGCCTGGCCGGCGCTGCGGGTCGCGGCGAAGCCGCCGATCGTCGCGTACTCGAAGGACTGCGGGAAATGGCCGAGGGTGAGGCCCTCGCGGGCCAGGGCGGCCTCGGCCTCGGGGCCGCGGAGGCCGGCGCCGAGCCGCGCCGTCAGGGAGCGGCGGTCGACGCTCACCTCCCGCAGGGCGGCGAGGTCGAGGCTGACGAGCCGGCCGTGGCTGCCGCGGAGCGGCTTGACGCCGCCGACGACGCTGGTGCCGCCGCCGAACGGCACGACCGCGATCCCCTCCGCCGCGCAGGCGTCGATCGCCCGCCGCAGCGCCGCGACGTCGGGCGGCGTCAGGACCGCGTCGGGGGCGTTCTCCAGCGCCCCGTTGCGCAGCCGCGCCAGGTCCACGTAGCCGCGGCCGACCGAGTGGCGCAGCCGGTCCTCGGCGGCGGTGGAGACGTTCGCCTCCCCGACCGCGTCGAGGAGCGCCTGCGGCAGCGCCTCCGCGGACGGAAGCTCGACGTCGCCGAGCTCTCGCGCGAGCGGCCAGGGCTCCAGCTCCCCGATCCGCTTCCGCAGCACCGCGAGCGCCTCGTCGTCGAGAGTCGGCGCGACCGCGGGGTCGCCCCAGCCCCACCACTTGGCGTCGCGTCGCGGCGTCATCCCAGCGCCCGCTCGATCCCGTCGAGCGCTTCGTCCAGCACGTCGCCGCGGGCGCGGCGCATCAGCGGCGAGCCGAGCTTCGACATCCCTTTCAGCGACTGCTCCTCGGTCAGGCTGACCTCGGTGCCGTCGTCGCGCCCGCGCAGGCCGACGGCCACCCGCAGCGCCTTCAGGTGCCGCTCGAACGGGGTCCCCTCCAGCTCCTGCTCCCAGACGTAGCGCTCCCCCTCGGCCGAGCTGACGCAGCGGAAGTCGGCTCGCACCCCGCGCCCCTCCGCGGTCCCCAGCACCTTGGTCCAGCGGGTCCGGCGGCCGCCGCTGCCGGCGACGTTCTCGACCCGGCTCGTCCGCGGCCACCAGCGCGGCAGGCTGTAGGGGTCGGAGATGAGCTTCCAGACCTCGCCGGGGGTCGCCTCGACGGTTCGCGTGCGGGTCACGCGGGCCACGGAGCCGCGGCTATTCGCCGGCGAGCCGGCGCAGGTCGCGCACCAGCAACAGGTGCTTCAAGTGGCTGACCGTCGCCGCCAGGCTTTCCAGGCTTTCCAGGGCCTCCTTGCGCCGCTCCGGGTTGCGCGAGCGCAGCGACGGCCCCAGCAGCGCTTCGAGGAGGTTCGCCTCGCGGTCGGCCGAGGAGCGGAAGACACGGAGGTTGCGCGCCCCGACGCCCACCCGCGAGAGCTCGTTGGCGGCGCGGACGATCTCGCGGTCGGTCTCGTCGTAGACGACCTTGCCCTCGCGTTTCTCCGGTTGCACGATGCCGAAGTTCTCGAGCTCGCGGACCAGCTCCTCCCGCGCGCCGGTCTCCTCGACGATCTCCTCGAGCGAGAGGTAGGCGCGCGAGGTGTCGACCAGGATCGCCCTGCGCACCGCCCCGGTGGCCGGTTTGCGGTCGCCGTCGCCGAGGACGACGTCGCCGCCGGCGGCGAGCTCCTGGCGGATCACCCGCAGCGGCAGGAACTCGTCCCGCTGCAGGCGCAGGATCGTCCGCAGTCGTTCGACGTCGGCCTGGCTGTAGAGCCGGTAGCCACCGGAGGTCCGGCGCGGGCTCAGCAGCTTCTGGTCCTCCAGGTAGCGGATCTTCGAGATCGAGACGTCGTCGAATTCGCTCTGGAGGATTTTGCAGACGGCGCCGATCGTCAGCGCCTTGCGGGGGCGGCTCGGGGCTTCGCCGGTGCGTCCGTGCTGCTCGGAGATCGCCATCTCAGCGCTCCAGGTAGGACAGCTTGTACTTGCCGACCTGGATCTCGTCGCCGTCGGCGAGCCGGTGCGACTCGATCCGGCGGCGGTTGACGTAGGTGCCGTTGAGGGAGCCGAGGTCGTCGATGTAGAGGCCGTCCCGCCGCCGCACCAGCAGCGCGTGGTTGCGGGAGACGGTGACGTCGTCGAGGAAGACGCCGGCGTCGGGGCTGCGGCCGATGCTGACCCGCTCCTCGGCGACGCTGAAGCTCTCCCCCGCGCGGCCGCCGCCGGAGCGAATGACCAGCGCCGCGCCGCTCTCGGAGACCACCTCGTCGATGTCGACCGGCGTCATCTCACCGGTCTCGTCGACCCGGTAGGTCATCGTCGTCGGGTCGTCGCCCGCCTCTTTCGGCCCACCGAGGTAGGCGCCGCACTTCTGGCAGTAGTTCGCCCCCTCGGGGTTCGCGAACCCGCACTCGGGACAGTGGACGGCCATGACTGGTACCGCCGCTCAGGCGGCGGGCTCGTCCTCCGCCGGCGACTGGGCCTCCCCGGCCAGGATCTTCGTCAGCTGCTCGACGTCGGCGCCGGAAATCATCGACTCCCCCGCCTCCCGTTTCTGGCGCAGGCGGTTGACGAGCTCCGCGCGCAGGATGTCGATCTTCCCGTGCAGGACGCGGCGCTTGTAGGAGATCTCGTTCTCCTCGGCCGTCAGGTTGTCGATCATGTCCTTCAGCTCCTTGTCGCTGAGGGATCCGAGATCGGGAAAGGTCTCCTCCATCGTGCTCCTAACTCGAGGAGGCGCTGCCTCCATTTGCGGGAACGTCGATGATAGCTG
Source organism: Solirubrobacterales bacterium (assembly GCA_035764245.1). Classification (GTDB taxonomy): domain Bacteria; phylum Actinomycetota; class Thermoleophilia; order Solirubrobacterales; family 70-9; genus VAYN01. The sequence goes on along the minus strand of DASTZP010000014.1, from coordinate 4,249 downwards.
CCTCTACAACCAAGGTTCAACCCCAGGTTGAAGGTTCGGGTGAAGCTGGGCGTCAGCTTGCGGCTTGCCTGGCGCGGACGGTGCGGATCCCGGTCTGGGCGTAGAGCACCGTGGCGAGGATCGCCATCGCCAGGCCCCAGATGAGGAGCGCGCTAGCGACCCAGCCGGGCGCCAGCAGGGCGAGGAAGATGCCGCCCATGATCGGGAAGACGGAGATCCGCCCGGGCCAGTTGACCTCGATGTCGACGCCGTGGCGGAGCCCGTATTGGGCGAGGACGAGCATCGCCACCTCGCGCAGGGCGAGCAGGGCCAGGGCCCAGTGCGGCAGCAGGTCGAAGCTCCAGCAGACGACGGCGCCGGCGAGGATCGTGAGGCGGTCGACGAGCGGGTCCAGCAGCGCCCCCATGCGGCTGTACTGGCCGGTGATGCGGGCGAGGATGCCGTCGAGGTAGTCGCCGGCGGCGATCCCCCAATAGACCATCGCCGAGAGGACCGAGGTGCCGTCCTCGGTGTTGTAGGCGAGGACGAGGAAGACCGGCAGCGCCGCCAGGCGCAGATAGCCGACAGCGTTCGGGGTCGTCCACGGTCGCAGCGGCTCCCCCTTGCGGGTCTGGCGCGGCGGCGGCGCGCTGCGGTCGAGCCCGAAGAGGCGGCGGACGCGGCCGCGGCCGAAGGGGGAGCGGCTAGCCATCGGAGCGATCGAGCCCGCCGAGCAGCTCCAGCGCCCGGCCGGCTGCGCTCTCCAGCGGTAGCTCGTGCTCGGCGCCCGAGCCGCGCTCAGTCGCCTCGACGACGCCGTTGGCGAGGCCGCGGCGGCCGGCGACGATCCGCAGCGGGCAGCCGAGCAGCTCGGCGTCGGTCAGCTTCTCCCCCGGGCCGGCGTCGCGGTCGTCGTAGACGACCTCGGCCCCGGCGGCGCGAAGCTCCTCGTAGAGCTTGTCGGCGGCCTCGCGCTCGGGCTCCCCCGCCTTCGCCAGCGAGACCAGGTGGACGCCCCAGGGCGCCAGCGCCGGCGGCCAGACGATGCCGCTCTCGTCGGCCCGCTGCTCGATCGAGGCGGCGACGATCCGCGCCGGCCCGATCCCGTAGCTGCCCATCACGATCGGGTGTTCGGCGCCGCTCTCGTCCAGGTAGGTGGCCCCGAGCGGCTCCGAGTAGCGGGTCCCGAGCTTGAAGATGTTGCCGACCTCGATCGCGGTCTCGATCTCGATCTTGCCGCCGCCGGGGGCGACGTCGCCGACCTCGACCGTGCGCACGTCCATCGCGTAGGCCTCGAAGTCCCGCGCCGGGTCGACGCCGCGGAGGTGGGTGTTCGGCTTGTTGGCGCCGGCGACGTAGGAGTTGCCGGTGAGGGCGGCGTCGACGATGATCGGCAGGTCGGTGCCGACCGGCCCGAGGTAGCCGACGGGGCCGAGCTGCTCCTCGATCTCCTCCGCGCTCGCCTGGCGGAACTCGGTCTTCATCCCGTTGCGGAGCTTCGTCTCGTTGAGCTGGTGGTCGCCGCGAAGGAGGACGAGGACCATGCCCCGACCCTCGACCACGATCGGCAGGGTCTTGATGAAGGCGCCGGGCGGCAGCCCCAGGTGGTTCGCGACCTCGTCGACCTTGGCCAGGCCGGGGGTGTCGACCTCCTCGGGCGCGTCCAGCGGCGCCGGCAGCTCGACCGGCTGCGGCTCGGCCGAGGCCACCTCGACGTTGGCGGCGTAGCCGGGCGCCAGCGCCACCGCGTCCTCGCCCGCCGGGCAGGGCGCCATGTACTCGTCGGCGTCGGTGCCGCCCATCATCCCGACGTCGGACTCGACCCGGTACCAGCGCAGCCCGGCCCGGTCGAGGATCCGTTCGTAGGCGCCCGCCTGCAGCTCGTATGAGCGCGCGAGGCCCTCCTCGTCGCGGTCGAAGGAGTAGGCGTCCTTCATCGTGAACTCGCGGGTGCGTAGGACCCCGGCCCGCGGCCGCGGCTCGTCGCGCTCCTTGGTCTGGATGTGGAAGAGCATCAGCGGCAGGTCGCGGTAGGAGCGCACGTCCCGCGCCACGTGGTAGGTGACCGCCTCCTCGTGGGTCATCGCCAGGACCAGCGGCGAGCCCTTGCGGTCCTCGAGCTTGAACAGCTCCGGGATCGCGTAGCGGCCGCTCTTCTCCCACGGTTCGGAGGGCTGGAGGACCGGCATCAGCATCTCCTGGCAGCCGATCCCCTCCATCTCCTCGCGGATGATCGCCTCGACCTTCCGCTGCACCCGCCATCCAGCGGGCAGATAGGTCCAGAGCCCGGCCCCCAGCTGCCGGATCAGCCCGGCCCGGACCATCAGCCTGTGCGAGATCGCCTCCGCGTCGGCGGGCGGGTCCTTGAGGGTCGGGAGGAAGGTCTGACTGAGGCGGCTCACGCAGGGGAATCTATCCCGGTGCTGCCGTAGCATCGAGTGCTACAGTCGTCGCATGGCAAGAGAGGTCTCGATACGCGAGCTGCGGAACTCGACCCCTAGCGTCATCGCCCAGCTCGAAAGCGGCGAGCGACTGACGCTGACCGTCAACCGGCGTCCCGTCGCCGACATCGTTCCCCATGTTGAGACTCGCGATCCCTGGCTGCCCTCGACCGAGTTCCGTCGCATCGTCGAAGAGGCCCCTGCCGACCCCGGCCTGCTCGACGACCTCGCCGACGTTCGTGGTGCTGAGATCGACGAATGAGCAAAGCGGTCGCGGACACCTCCATCTTCATCGCCCAAGAGGCCGGCAGGCCATTGGGTCCGCTTCCCGACAAGATCGCCGTCTCAGTCATCACCATCGCCGAGCTGGAGCTGGGTGTCCTGCGAGCTACCGATCCAGAGGTTCGGGCCCGGCGTCTCGCGACTCTCTCCCGGGTGCAGGAAACCCATCTCCTACTACCTGTAGGGCCCGAGGTTGGAAGCTGGTTCGCCCGGCTCGCCGCCGCCGAGCGCAACCGCGGCCGCCGCCTCCGCCGTCACGACACCTGGATCGCCGCTACCGCGATGCGGCACGAAGCGGCAGTGCTTACCCAGGATGCCGACTTCTCGTCTTTCGAGGGCGTGGAAGTGCTGCGCGTCTGACGCTCAGGCCCGCGTGAACCGGCGGCCGGCCGTCGGTGAGGCCTCCTCGTCGAGGAGGACCTTGTCGGACTCGCCGCGCTCGACGGCTTCCTTCTCCATCGCGGCGATCTTCTCGGGGGTGAGGTCGCCGGCATTTTCGCGCTCGATGTTGGCGACCCACTCGGCACCCTCGCGGGACTCGGCCTCGTCGAACTCGACCTCGCCGCCGCGGTCGAGGGACTTGTCGATCTCCTCGAAGAGGGTGTCGACGAGCTTCTCCTGCGGGACCTTTCGCAGCGGCTTGCCGCCGGCGAAGATCAGGCCCTCGTTCTTGGCCCCGGCGATGCCGAAGTCGGCGTGGCTGGCCTCGCCGATGCCGTTGACGGCGCAGCCGAGGACGGCGACCTCGACCGGCTCGGCGTAGCTTTCCAGCCGCTTCTCGATTTCCGCCACCACCGAGTCCATGTCGAACTGGAGGCGGCCGCAGGTCGGGCAGGCAATCAGGACCGGGCCGCGCTCGCGCAGCTGCAGCGCCTTGAGGATCTCCCAGGCGACCTTGACCTCCTCCTCGGCGTGGAAGGTCGAGAGGCTGATCCGGATCGTGTCGCCGACGCCGTCGGCGAGCAGCGTTCCGAGGCCGACCGCGGACTTGAGCGAGCCCGACCACTTCGTGCCGGCCTCGGTGATGCCGAGGTGGAGCGGGTACGGGATCCGCTCGGAGAGCAGCCGGTTGGCGGCGATCGTGTTGGGCACGTTCGTCGACTTGATCGAGACCTTGAAGTTCTCGAACTCGAGCGACTCCATCAGCTCGACGAACTCGACCGCCGCCTGCACCAGCGCCTCCACGGGGTTATGGCTCTCGAGCTCGTGAAGGTGCTTGGGAAGCGATCCGGAGTTGACGCCGATCCGCATCGGCACGCCCTTCGCGGTCGCACGCTCGGCGACCTCGGCGACCTTCTCCGGCCCGCCGATGTTGCCGGGGTTGAGCCGGATGCAGTGCGCGCCTGCGTCGATGGCCTTGAGCGCGAGGGTGTGGTTGAAGTGGATGTCGGCGATCACCGGAATCGGCGACTCCTTCACGATCGTGCGCAGGGCCTCCACGTCCTTGTCACGCGGCACCGCACAGCGCACCACGTCCGCCCCCGCGTCGGCGACCTTGCGGATCTGATCCAGCGTCGCGGTCAGGTTCGCGGTCTCGGTCTTGGTCA
>DASTZP010000013.1:0-90980 GCA_035764245.1 Solirubrobacterales bacterium | reverse complement strand
CAAGACCGTCGAGCGGGCGATCAACGAGGCCGACAAGCTCGACGTGATCGACGCGGATGCACTTCGCCGTGCGCTGGACGACCACCCTGGCGAGCCCGGCGTTCGCCCCCTCCGCCTCATCCTCGACCAGCACACCTTCCGGCTATCCGACGACGAGCTCGAACGGCTCTTCCGCCCGCTCGCGACCGCGGCCGGACTGCCGGCACCGCTGACCAAAGTCATGGTCGACGGATTCGAGGTCGACTTCTTTTGGCCCGACCTCGGCCTTGTCGTCGAGACCGACGGCTGGCGCTATCACCGCACCCCGTCCGCCCAGACCCGTGATGCACTTCGTTTCCAGCGCCACACGGCCTCTGGCCTCACCCCGCTCCGCTTCTCCCACCACCAAGTCAAGTACGAACCCCGCCACGTGGTCGAGATCCTCACCAGGACCGTTGCGAACTTACGCGGCCACCCTGCACCCTTACCCGGCAAGTAAGGGTGCAGGGTGGCCGCGCCGGAGGCCGCTCGATCACCGTTAGGATCGTCGCCTCGTGACCCCTTCCGCGCTCCTTCCTTCTGACCTCGCTCCCGGGCTGCTGATCGGGGACAAGGTCTCGATCGGCGAGGGGGCGATGATCGGCGGGCACGTGATCATCCACGGCGGGGTGCGGATCGGGCCCGGGGCGCGGGTTGGCGATCACGCGCAGATCCGCGACGGGGCCGAGATCGGCGCCGGCTCGACCGTCGGCAGCTACGTGTCCGTCGACCCCGGGGTCGTGATCGGCGAGCGGGTCAGCATTCAGACCCGCTGCTACGTCACCGGCGGGACGAGGATCGAGGACGACGTCTTCGTCGGTCCCGGCGTCACCCTGACCAACGACAACACGATGAACCGCCACGGGTCGGACTTCGAGTTCGAAGGCCCGCTGCTGCGGCGCGCCTGCCGCGTCGGCGGCGGCTCGACGCTGTGCCCCGGAGTCGAGATCGGCGAGGAGGCGTTCGTCGCCGCCGGCGCCGTCGTCGTCGCCGACGTCCCCGCCCGCGCGGTCGTGATGGGCGTGCCGGCGCGGGTTGTCCGCGAGGTCACCGAGGCGGACCTACTGCAGAACTGGCGCTGAGCCGGCCCCTCACCCCGGCAGCGCCCGGGCCGGGTTGCCGACCACCGTCGCACCCGGCGCGACGTCGGCAACGACCACCGCGCCCGCCCCGACCGTCGCCCCGGCGCCGATGCGGACGCCGCCGAGGACGGTCGCGCCGGAGCCGATGCTGGCCCCGCGCTCGACCACGGTCTCGAGCAGCTCCCAGTCGGCCTCGCTCTGGAGGCCGCCGTCGGCGTTGGTCGCCCGCGGGCGCTTGTCGTTGACGAAGACGACGCCGTGCCCGACGAAGACCTCGTCCTCGATCCGGACGCCGTCGCAGATGAAGGTGTGGCTCTGGATCTTGCAGGCCGACCCGATCGCGGCCCCGCGCTGGACCTCGACGAAGGTCCCGATCCGCGTCTCCGCGCCGATCCGGCAGCCGTAGAGGTTGGCGAAGGAGTGGACGACCGCGCCCGGGCCGAAGGAGACGTCGTCGATCAGCCGGTAGGGCGCGTCGTTGGCCGGGGCGGTCAGCTCGTGGGGGGTCATCCAGCAGGTTCAACGCCCCCGCGCCGCGCAAGCTTTCGGTCGCCCCGACCGTTGGTGATCCGTGGCTGTCCTCAGCGAACCCATCGCCGACCCCCGTGGCGTCTCCGACCGCACTTGCGCGGTCCTCGCCGCGCATTCGAAGACCCGCGAGCGGATCGAATCCGAGCTGCGGGCCTCCGAGGAGATCGCCGAAATCCTCTTCGTCGCCGAGGCCGCCGAGCTGATCGAGCTCGGCGAGGAGGCGCCCGGGATCGCCGTGCTCGTCTGCGACCTCGACCGCCCCGCCGCGATGGCGATGCTGCGGCGGGTCCGCCGCGAGCTGGCCCGACTGGCGATCGTCATCGTCTCGCCGCCGGCGACCGCGACCGGGGTCCGCCGCGGCCTCGACGCCGGCGCCGACGCGATCGTCTTCGAGCCGCTGATCGAGTCGACGCTGGCGGTCACCGTCAGCGCCGTCGTCTCCGGCCAGGCGGTGGTGCCACGGGAGCTGCGGGCCAGCGTCCAGCGCCCGACCCTCTCGCACCGCGAGCGCCAGGTCCTCACCTACGTCTGCGAGGGGCTGACCAACTCCCAGATCGCCGAGGAGCTGTTCCTCTCCGAAAGCACCGTCAAGAGCCATCTCTCATCCGCCTTCGCCAAGTTCGGCGTGCGCTCCCGCCGCGAGGCCGCAGCGCTCTTTCTCGAGTTCGACCAGACCACTCCCAGCGAGGTAACCACTTGAGCACCGCAACCGCATCGAACCCCGTTCTGCCGCTGGCCGCCACCGAGGGCACGAGCGTCCCCTTCATCCGCCTCGACAACGCCTTCCCCGAGCTCTTCGCCGAGCTGATGGAGACGGTCGAGCGGATCGCGAGCAAGTCCGCCTTCACGCTCGGCCCCGAACTGGAGCGCTTCGAGGAGGCGTTCGCCACCTTCTGCGGCACCGACCACGCGGCCGGGGTCTCGTCCGGCACGGCGGCCCTGGAGATCGCCCTGCGGGCGCTCGGCGTCGGCCCCGGCGACGAGGTGATCGTCCCCACCTACAGCTTCATCGCCACCGCCGAGGCGGTCAGCACCGTCGGCGCGACCCCGGTGATCGTCGACGTCGAGTCGGAGACGGCGCTGATCACGGCCGAGATCGTCGAGCGCGCCCTCACCCCGCGGACCCGCTGCGTCATCCCCGTCCACCTCTTCGGCCGCCCGGTCGAGATGGACCCGCTGATGGCGCTCTGCCGCGAGCGCGGGATCGCCGTCGTCGAGGACGCCTGCCAGGCGCACGGCGCCCTCTACCGCGGCCGTCCGGTCGGGTCGATCGGCGACGCCGGCTGCTTCAGCTTCTACCCGACCAAGAACCTCGGCGGCTGGGGCGACGGCGGCGCCCTCGTCACCAGCGACGCCGAGCTCGACCACAAGGTGCGGCTGCTGCGCTCGCACGGCGAGGGCGTCCGCCACCACCACGAGCTGGCCACCGGCACCCACCGCCTCGACACCCTGCAGGCGGCGATCCTCGAGGTGAAGCTGCGCCACCTGCCGGAGTGGAACCAGCGCCGGCGCGACGCCGCCGCGGCGCTGCGCGCGGGGCTGGCCGGGAGCGCGGTCGTCTCCCCCGCCCCGGCGGCGGCCGACAGCGATCACGTCTACCACCTCTTCGTCGTCCGCTGCGCCGCCCGCGACGCGCTGCGCGACCACCTCGACAGCCGCGGGATCGCGAGCGCGATCCACTACCCCACCCCGATCCACCTGCAGCCGGCCTACGCCGGGCTCGGGCTCGGGCCGGGCGACCTTCCCGTGGCCGAGCGCCTCGCGTCCGAAAACTGCTCCCTGCCGATCTTCCCGGCGATCGAGGACTCGCAGATCGCGGAGATCGTGGCGGCGGTCGAGAGCTTTGAAGTCCCGGCAGATAGCTGAGGCCCCCGCCGCCGCAGAACGCCGCGGCGGGCTGCGGGTCTGCATGGTCCACTACTCGGACTTCGCGGTCGACTCCCGCATCCAGCGTCAGGCGCGGGCGCTCGCCGAACGCGGCGACCGGGTCGACTGCGTCTGCCTCAACGACGAGGAGGAGGTCGCGGTCGGCACCGGGCGGATCGTCCTCCACCGGGCCGCCGCCGAGAAGCCGCGGGGCGGCGCCGGCGCCTACCTCAGCGGCAACGCCCGCTTCCTCCTCGGGGCCGCCCGCAAGGTCAGCGCCCTCGACCGCGAGGAGCCCTTCGACGTCATCGAGATCCACAACATGCCCGACGCCCTCGTCTTCGCCGCCTGGCGGCCGAAGCTGCGCGGGACGCCGCTGATCCTCAACTTCCACGACACCTTCCCGGAGCTGTTCGCGACCCTCTTCGACCGGTCGCCGGGCCACCCGCTGGTCCGCCTGGTCCGGCTTGAGGAGAGGGTCAGCGCCGCCCTCGCCGACGGCCTCGTCTTCGTCACCCCCGAGGCCCGCGACCTGCTCGCCGGGCGGGGGATCGACTCGCCGCGCACGCAGGTCGTGATGAACACTCCCGAGGAGCGGGTCTTCGGCGAGCGCCGCACCCCCGCCGCGCCGCCCGCGGACGGCGAGTTGCGGGTCGTCTACCACGGCGGTCTCGCCGAGCGGTTCGGGGTCGAGACGCTGGTGCGGGCGGTGGCGCTGCTGCGCGCGTCCGGGACCCCGGTCCGGCTCGACGTCTTCGGCGCCGACGCCGAGGCCGCCGCCCGGCTGGCGGCGGTCGCCGCCGAGCACGCCCCGGAGGGGGTCCATGTCGCCCCGCGACCGACCCCCGTCGAGCAGATCCCCGCCCGGCTCGAAGAAGCCCATATCGGCGTCGTCCCCACCCTTCATGACGACTTCACCGAGATGCTGCTGCCGGTCAAGCTGCTCGAGTACGTCCACATGGGGATGCCGGTGGTCGCCTCGCGGCTGCCGGTGATCGAGCGCTACTTCGGCGACGACGTCCTCCTCGCCGAGCCCGGCGACGCGGCCTCTTTCGCGGCCGCGATCGAAGGCATCCGCCGCGCCCCCGAGAGCGCCCTGGAGCGGGCGCGGGGCGCCTCGCAGCGGCTGGCCGAGATCGAGTGGCGGCGCCAGCGGCAGGAGTACCTGGCGCTGGTCGACGGGCTGGTGGCGCACTCGAGGATCGTCTGATGGCCCGCCTCCTGCTGATCACGCCGGTCCGCAACGAGGCGGCCCACCTGGAGCGGACGGTCCGCGCCGTCGCCGCCCAGACGCGAAAGCCCGACCTCTGGCTCGTCGTCGACGACGGCTCCGTCGACGGGACGCCACAGCTGCTCGAGCGCCTCGCCGCCGAGATCCCCTTCCTTAAGCCCTGCCGGGCGCCGCGGCGCCGGGAGCGGCCGCAGGAGGACGGGCTCGCCCTCGCCGCCGAGGCGATCGCCTTCAACGCGGCGCTGGAGACCGTCGAGGTCTCGGACTTCACCCATATCGGCAAGCTCGACGCCGACGTCGAGCTCCCCCCCGAGTACTTCGAGCGCCTGCTCGAGCGCTTCGAGGCCGAGCCGGCGCTGGGCGTCGCCGGCGGGGTCCTGCTCGAGCGCGGGGCCCGCGGCTGGGAGCCGACGAAGATCCCGGCCCACCACGTCCGCGGCGCCCTCAAGCTCTACAGCCGCGAGTGCTTCGAGGCGATCGGCGGCGTCGAGGAGCGCCTGGGCTGGGACACGATCGACGAGACCTACGCCCGCATGCGCGGCTTCTCGACCCGCTCGCTGCCCGAGCTGACCGCCCGCCACCACCGGCCGGTCGGCACCCGCGGCGGCGCCCTCCGCGGCCGCGCCCGCCACGGCCGCTGCGCCTACATCCTCCGCTACGACGCCTGGTGGGTGATCCTGCGCTCGTTCAAGGTGGCGCTGCAGCGGCCCTACGTCCTCTCCGGGATCGCCTTCCTCTGCGGCTACTTCCAGGCCCTCCTTAAGGGTCAACCTAAGGTTGAGGATGACGGGTACCGGCGGTTCGTCCGCGACGAGCTGCGGGCGCGGGCGTTTCGGGGATCGTCCTTTTTTCGTCCCTCGGGCGCGGACCAAATGACCTTCAATGGCCGTTGACAGATTGGAACCCGTGTCCAGTGCGGGAACCGCCCCACCTCTGATGGCTTATTCCCCGCTCAAACAGCTGACGATCGCGCTCCTTGCCGCGGTCGCCGCCGTGCTGCTGCTGCCGCACGGCGCCCGCGCCGACGTCAGCTGCCCGAGCGAAATCCCGGTCGTCCAGGAGAACAACTGCTCGGGGCCGGGCTCGGACGGTTGGCGGCTGATCGAGTACAGCCCCAACGTCGCCGGCTTCGCCACCAAGACCAGCGTCAACCTCGGCGAAGCGGTCACCCTCAAGCTCGGCCGGGTCAACACCTCGGCCGCGTCCAGCGTCAAAGTCGACGTCTACCGGATGGGCTACTACGGCAACACCGGCGGCCGCCTGATCACCGCCGCCTCCAGCCCCAGTGTCGCCGTCAACAACCTCTTCTCCAACTGCGGGACGACCAATACCACCACCGGCCTCAAGAGCTGCGCCGGCTGGGCGAGCAGCTACACGATCCCGGGCTCGGCGCTGCCGGCCTCGGGCGTCTACACGGTCAAGCTGACCACCTCGGGCGGGCTGGAAAACACGATCACCTTCGTCGTCCGCGACGACTCCCGCGTCCCCAACGCGGACGTCCTCTTCGCCGTTCCGACCGCCACGTACGAGGCCTACAACAATTGGGGCGGCGCCTCGGGCGGCAAGTCCCTCTACTTCGACACCGGCGGCGGCGCCGACACGATCGCCGGCACCCCGCGCGCGGTCAAGGTCTCCTTCGACCGGCCGCTCGAAGACCCGCGCCAGGGCAACCGCTTCATCGGCCCCGACTTCTACATGGTCCAGTGGCTGGAGAAGCAGGGGTACGACGTCGCCTACACCGAGGACGTCGCGATCCACCAGAACCCGGCCCAGCTGAAAAAAGCGAAGGTCGACATGATCTCCGGCCACAGCGAGTACTGGTCGCTGGAGCAGATGAACGGCTACCTCGCCGCCCGCGACGCCGGCGTCAACATCGCCTCCTTCAGCGGCAACACCGCCTACTGGAAGGTGCGCTACGAGGACGGCGGCCGCACCCTCGTCTGTTACAAGACCGTCGAGGGCTCCGGCTCCTCGGGCAGCGGCGAAGACGGCGCCAACGACTGGGGCCCCGACGGCAAACTCGGCACCGCCGACGACGCCCTCGGCCTCGACCAGAAAGCCGGCACCGCCGACGACCACCCCGAGAACTCGACCACCACCTTCCGCGACAACGGCGCGCCCCCGGGCGACCCCAACGCCCCCGAAGGCGGCCGGGTCGGACCCGACATGCCGGAGAACCAGCTGCTCGGGAACATGTACTACGGGGCCGAGCTGCAGGCCGGCGCCTTCCCGCTGCAGATCCCCGCCTCCAGCGGCGGCAACTACGCCGGTGACCGGATCTGGCGCAACACCGGCATCCCGACCGGGTCGACGACGACGATCGGCAATAACCTGCTCGGCTGGGAGTGGGACGCGATCCCGACCCAGGCCCAGTACCTGAGCCGCCAGCCGGCCGGGGTGAAGCCGCTGACCAACTCGACCGCGCCGCTCGGCAATAACGTCGACTGGATCCAGGACGAGGGGCGGATCTACGCCAAAACCCCGCCCCCCGGGCAGTGCGCCTGCGGCCAGGCGGTCAAGTACACGGCGAAAAGCGGCGCCCTCGTCTTCGCCTCCGGCACCAACGACTGGGCCAACGGCCTCGCGCCGAACCCGGACAGCCGGATCATCCAGGCGACCTACAACATCCTCTCTGACATGACCGTGCAGCCGTGGACGCCGGTCGACGTCACGCTCGACCCGCCCTCCGGCCCGCAGCCGCCGGTCGCCTCCTTCTCGGTCTCGCCGAACCCGGCGCAGACCAACCAGACCGTCACCTTCGACGGCAGCACCTCGACCGACCTCGACGGCGGCATCGCCAAATACGAGTGGGACCTGAACGGCGACGGGACCTACGAGAAAGACACCGGCACCAACCCGGTCACCACCACCAGCTACGCGAGCACCGGCGTCTACACGGTGCGGCTGCGGGTGACCGACGAACAGGGCGTCCGCAGCACCACCAACCGGGCGCTCTCGATCGACAACAGCGGCAGCGGCAGCTACCCGTCGCGGGTGCTGGGGACGACCGGGCTGGTCAGCTTCTGGCGCCTCGGCGACGCCGGCGGCTCGAGCACCCTCGTCGACTCGTTCGGGACCAGCAACGCGACCGTCAACGGCTCCCCCACGCTGGGGGTGACCGGGGCGATCGCCGGCGACAGCGACACCGCAGCCAGCTTCGACGGGCTCGACGACGCGGCCACCGCCAACCTCTCGCTCTCGGGGACGAGCAAGGTCACGGTCGAGTTCTGGATGAAGTGGAACGGGTTCGCCAATGACGACGACCTGGCGATGGAGTACACGGCCAACTTCAACTCTTTCCCGGGCGGCTTCCTGATCGACCCGAACGCGCCCCAGGAGAGCGGCAAGTTCGGCGTCGCAATCGGCAACGGCTCGACCCGCAACAACGTCTTCTTCGCCCGCCCGAGCGCCGGCGTCTGGCACCACTACGCCTTCGTCATGGACAGCGCCGCCGCCGCCTCCGAACAGATCAAGCCCTACGTCGACGGCCAGGCGGTCGCGTTCACCAAGACCGCCTCGGGTACCGGCGCCGGCAACTTCGCCAACTCCTCGCTGTACTTCATGTCCCGCGCCGCCAGCGCCCTCTTCGGCGCCGGCTCGCTGGACGAGCTGGCTATCTACAACCGCGCCCTCGACGCGAGCACGATCGCCTCCCACTACGCCGGCAACCAGCAGTCGCCGACCGCCTCCTTCAACACTTCGCCGAACCCGGCCGACGTCGGCCAGACCGTCAACTTCAATGGCTCCTCGTCGAGCTCGCCGAACGGGGCGATCGCCAAATACGAATGGGACCTCGACGGCAACGGGACCTACGAGACGAACACCGGCGCGACCCCGACCGCGAGCAGCGGCTACGCGACGCCGGGACCGGTGACCGTCGGCCTCCGCGTCACCGATGCCGCCGGCAAAACCGCCACCGCGAGCGAGACGCTCAGCATCGACGGCGCCGGGGCGGGCTCCTACTCGGCCCGCGTCCTGGCGACGGCGGGGCTGATCAACTACTGGCGGGCCGGCGAGGCGAGCGGCACGACCCTCGCCGACAGTAAGGGCACGGCGCCCGCGACGCTGACCGGCGGGCCCGGCCTCGGGGTCGAAGGCGCGGTCGCCGGCGACGCCGACACCGCGGTCAGCTTCAACGGCACCAGCAGCGCCGCCCAGGCCGCCCTCAACCTCTCGAATACGAACAAGCTGACGCTCGAGTTCTGGATGAAGTGGGACAACTTCGCCAACGACGACGACCTCGCCTTCGAGCTGACGCCGAACTTCAACTCCAACCCCGGCGGTTTCCTCGTCGATCCCAACGCGCCCGAGGAAGGCGGCAAATTCGGAGTCGGGATCGGCAGCGGCGAAACCCGCAACACCGCTTACTTCACCCGGCCGAGCGCCGGGCTGTGGCACCACTACGCGCTGGTGATGGACACGACCGCGCCGGCCAGCGAACAGGTCATCCCCTACGTCGACGGCCAGCCGGTCCCCTACGTGAAGACCAAGAGCGGAACCGGCGCCGGCAACTTCGCCAACTCGACCCTCTACTTCATGTCGCGCGCCGCCAGTGCCCTGTTCGGGTCCGGCGACCTGGATGAGGTGGCGCTCTACAACCGGGCGCTGCCGGCCTCGACGATCGCCCAGCACTTCGGCGGCAACAGCCAGGCGCCGCTCGCCTCCTTCACCGCCTCGCCGAACCCGGCCCAGGCCGGCCAGCTGATCAGCTTCGACGGGTCCGCCTCGACCGACCTCGACGGGACGATCGCCAAATACGAGTGGGACCTGAACGGCGACGGGACGTATGAGACCAACACCGGGACGACGCCGACGGCGAGCACGACCCTCACCTCGCCGGGCACCTACGAAATCAAGCTGCGGGTCACCGACAACGCCGGCAACACCGGCCAGACGACCCGCTCGGTCACGGTCGAACAGTCAGGCGCCGGCGCCTACTCGAGCCGGGTCCTGGCCACGGCCGGGCTGATCGATTACTGGCGGATGAGCGACGCCGGCGGGACCGCGCTGACCGACGTCAAGGGCGGCGCCCACGCGACCGTCGTCGGCGGCCCGGAATTCGGGGTGCCGAGCGCCCTGCCCGGGACCGACACCGCGGTCAGCTTCAACGGCACCAGCAGCGCCGCCCAGGCCGCCCTCAACCTCTCCAATACCGACAAGCTGACGCTCGAGTTCTGGATGAAGTGGGACAACTTCGGCAATGACGACGACCTCGCCTTCGAGCTGACGCCGAACTTCAACTCCAACCCCGGTGGGTTCATCGTCGACCCCAACGCCCCCGAGGAAGAAGGCAAGTTCGGAGTCGGGATCGGCAGCGGCGAAAGCCGGAACACGGCCTACTTCGCCCGCCCCAGCGCCGGCGCCTGGCACCACTACGCGCTCGTGATGGATGCCGGCGCGGCCGCCGCGGAACAGGTCATCCCCTACGTCGACGGCCAGCCGGTCCCCTACGTGAAGACCAAAAGCGGCACCGGCGCCGGCAACTTCGCCAACTCGACCCTGTACTTCATGTCGCGCGCCGCCGGTGCTCTCTTCGGGGCCGGCGACCTCGACGAGGTGGCGCTCTACAACCGGGCGCTGCCGGCCTGGACGATCGAAGACCACTACTTCGGCAACATCGGCGGCGGCGAACCGCCCGTCGCCTCCTTTACCGCGACGCCGAACCCGGCCCAGACCGCCGAAGTGGTCAACTTCGACGCCTCGGGCTCGAGCGACCCCGACGGGACGATCGCCAAATACGAGTGGGACCTCGACGGCAACGGCAGCTACGAGACCGAAACCGGCACCGAAGCGGTCGCGACCAGGAGCTACGCGATCGCCGGCAGCTACGACGTGCGCCTGCGGGTGACCGACTCCAGCGGCAACAAATCCTCGACGCTGCGGACCGTCACCGTGACCAACCGCGCGCCCGTCTCGTCCTTCGCCGCGACCCCGAGCGCGGTCAACAAGGGCCAGCTGGTCAGCTTCGACGGCTCCGGCTCGAGCGACTCCGACGGGACCGTCGTCAAATACGAGTGGGACCTCGACGGCAACGGGACCTACGAGACCAACACCGGCACGACGGCGACGGCGAGCCGCTCCTACTCCAGCGCGGGCACCGTGGAAACCAGGCTGCGGGTCACCGACGACAAGGGCGCGACCGCGGTCTCGACCAAAACCGTGACGGTGACGCTGGTGCCGCCGGCGGCCTCCTTCACCGCCAGCCCGAACCCGGTCGACACCGGTTCGACCGTGAGCTTCAACGGCTCCGGCTCGAGCGACTCCGACGGCACGGTCGTCAAATACGAGTGGGACCTCGACGGCAACGGGACCTACGAGACCAACACCGGCGCGACGGCGACGACGAGCCGCTCCTACAGCGCCTCGGGGACGGTGGAAGTGAAACTGCGGGTGACCGACGACGACGGCCAGACGGCGACCACGAGCCGCACCGTGACGGTCAACAACCGGCCGCCGGTCGCGTCCTTCACCGTCTCCCCCAGCCCGGCCAACACCCGCCAGACCGTGACCGTGAACGGGGCCGCCTCGAGCGACCCCGACGGGGCGATCGCCAAATACGAGTGGGACCTCGACGGCAACGGGACCTATGAGACCAGCACCGGGGTGAACACGAGCACCACCAAATCCTTCACTGCCACCGGCACCGTCACCCTCGGCCTGCAGGTAACCGACAACAAAGGCGCGACCGCGACGACGACGCGCTCGCTGACCGTCAACAGCGCCTACCGCGCCGCCGTCCTCGGGACCTCGGGCGTGAGCGACCTCTGGCGCCTCGACGAGACCTCGGGCACGACCGCGACCGACGCCAACGGCGGCAACAACAACGGCAGCTACGTCAGCAGCCCGACCTCGGTCGCGGCCCTGATCAGCGGCGAGACCAACAGCTTCGCCCGCTCCTTCGACGGGACCAGCCAGTACATCGACTTCTCGCCGACCCCGTTCGGGACCCCGTCGAACTTCTCGGTCGAGGCCTGGGTCCGCACTAGCGCGGCCAAAGCCGCGGGCGGCTACCACTTCCTCGTCAGCGACTCCAGCGCCGACTTCGACAATGGGTTCTCGCTGGTGATCGACTCCAGCAACCGCCCCGTCTTCGCGGTCGCCCGCCAGACCACTTCGATCACCCGGGGACAGGCGGTCAGCTCGACCACGGTCCCGCCGAACACCACCCATCACCTGGTCGGGACCTACGACGGCAATCGCGCCCGCATCTACGTCGACGGCGTCGAACGGGCCAACGTCCTCTTCAACTCGGACCCGACCTGGTCGAGCAATCGCGACCTGCGGATCGGCCGGCCGATCTCCTCGACCAGCCTCGCCCAGCGCTACCTGCAGGGGTCGATCGACGAGCCGGCGCTGTACACCACCGCCCTCTCCGCGGCGACGGTCTTGGCGCACTACAACGCCGGCAAACCCTGAGACAGCTTTAGAGCGGCCCGCAAGCCCGCCCGGGGCCGACTCGTTGTTTCCCCGTGAGCGCCAACGACGCGATCGCGCCCGAACGGCTGCGCGGCGAGAGTAGCCGCGGCCTCGCCGACCGCCTGCTGACGCTGGCGCGCTCCGCCGACGCCCTCGCCCTCGCCGGGCTCAGCCTCTTCCTCGTCGTCCTCGCGGCGATCAGCTGGCGCAAGTGGGGAACGCCGGAGATCGACGCCGGGGCCGAGCTGACGACCGCGGCGCAGGCGGTCCACGGCCACCTTCCCTACGAGGACGTCCGCTACTTCTACGGTCCGCTCGGCGTCTACACGCTGACCGGTGCCTTCAAGCTGCTCGGGACCAGCCTCGCGACCGCCTACGCGCTGGGCCTGACCGTGACCGTGGCGATCGCCGGTAGCTTCTACGCCCTCGCCCGCCAGCTCCTGCGACCGCTCACCGCGGCGCTTTCGACCGCGGTCCTGATCGCGATCGGGTTCTCCGGCACCCAGTTCAACTTCGTCCTCCCCCACACCAACTCGGCCACCTTCGGCCTCCTGCTCCTGATCCTCTCGCTGCTGGCGCTCGCCCGCGGGCACTTCCTCCTCGCCGGGACGGCGATCGGGCTGACGGCGCTGACGCGGGTCGAGTTCGCCGCCGCGGCGGCGATCGCGGGCCTCGCCTGGGCGGCGGGCATCTGGCGCGAAGAGGACCTCCGCGCGGCGCTGCGGGCGCTGGCCTGGATGGCGGGGCCGGCGCTGGCGATCCCGCTCGCCGTGCTCGGCACGCTCGCGGCCGCGGTCGGCGCCGACCGCTTCTTCTGGCAGAACCTCTGGCCGATCGACTTCCTCCGCGCCGCCGGCTTCAACGCCTACCGGGAGTGGACCCCGTTCGACGCCGCCAGCGTCGCCTCCTCGCTCGCCCGCGGCGCCATCTACCTCGCCCTGCTGGCCGGCCTCGCGGCAACCGCGGTGAAGCTTCACGGCGCCAGGGGCCTCGACCGGGCGAAGGCGCTGTGGCCGCTCGCCGCCGCCTGCCTCGGCTCCCTCGTCCTGGTCGGCGCCTGGAAGGCGAGTGGCGTCTTCCCCGAGGCCCAGGCGGCCGTGCAGGAGGAGGGCAAGCAGCTGCTCCTGGGGATGAGCTGGCTGCCGCTGCTCTCGCTGCTGGCGACGGCGCTGGTCGCGCGGGCGCTGTGGCGCCGCCGCAGCGCCCCGCTCAGCGGCCGCTGGCCGCTCGACCTGGCGCTGGCGGCGGTCGCGCTCCTGCTCTGCTCGCGCGCCTACGACCAGTTCACGATGACCTCGGCCGCCCCCTATTACGCGGCCCCGGCGGTGCTGCTGCTCGGGCTCCTGCACCAGCGGGTCGGCGACCGCTGGCCCGCCGCCCGGCCGGCGGCGATGGGGATGCTGGGGGCCGTCGCCGCCGGCATCGCCCTCTACGCCGCCGTCGGCCTCTATCCCGACAAGGGCACGGTCGTGCACACCGCCGCCGGCGACTACGTCGCCGACAGCCGCAGCGCCGGCGCCCAGCAGGAGGCGATCGATTTCCTCCGCACCCACACCGCCCCCGGCGAGACGATCCTCGCCCTGCCCGCCGACGCCGGCCTCTACTTCCTCGCCGACCGGCCGCAGGCGCTCTACGAGAACATGTTCCTGCCCGGCCTCCTGGACACCCGGGCCGACGAGCGGGAGGCGATCGCGCGACTGCGGCGCGAGGGCGTTCGCTACGCGGTGATCAGCAACCGCGACACCTCCGCCTTCGAGACCGGCCGCTTCGGCAGCGGCTACGACCGGCTGCTCGGGCGCTACCTGCGCTCGGGCCGCCTCGTCGCGAGCTTCGGCGACCTCGACGCCGCCCCGGGCGGCGGCAACCCCTCCCAGGGCTTCCGCGTCTACGCGCTACGGTGAGCGGCGTGCAGGTGGTGGGCGTCCATCCCGGCGCCGAGCTGCGGCGCAGGCAGAGCCTCTTCGCGGCGCTGGCCGAAGCCTTCCCCGGGGTGCGCTTCGAGGGCCGCGAGGCCGGCGAGCGGGCGGGGCTCGCGGCGCTGATCGAGCTCGGCGGCGAGGGCGAGGCGAGGAGTGCCGCCGGCGCCGGCCTGCGGGCGCTCGCGGCGCTGGCGCCCGAGCGCGACCCCGGCCCAGCCGCCGCGGTCGAGCTCGCCGCCGGGACGAGCCTGGACCGGCGCCTGCACGGCCAGGCGCTGCCCGACCGCCACCTCGACGGGATCCCGGCGCCGGCGCCGGGAGAGGGCGCCGAGGTCCTCGCCCGCCGCGCCGGCGCCCCCGTCTGGGTTCGCGAGGGACGGCTCGACCTCGTTGCGGCAGTCGCGGCCGAGCTCTGCCCCGGCGAGCCGCTGCGCGACCGGCTGGGGCGCGAGCGCTCCCTGGCCCTGCTGCCCCTAGTGGAGCTGCTGCGCGAGCTGACCGACGAGCAGGCCTGGAGCCCTCCTCCCCTGCGGGCCGCCTTCCTGCTCGACGACCCCAACCTGCACTGGCCCTCCTACGGCTTCCTCTCGCTGCCGGGATTGCGCCGTCACGCCGAGGAGCACGGCTACCACCTGGCGCTGGCGATGGTCCCGCTCGACGCCCGCGTCGCCCACCCTGGGGCCGCCCGGCTCCTGCGCGAGGGCTCCGCGATCTCGCTCTGCGTCCACGGCAACGACCACTTCGGCGGCGAGCTCGGCCGCGCCCGCGAGGAGGGCGAGGCGCTGGCGCTGGCCGCCCAGGCGCGGCGCCGGATCGCCGCCTTCGAGCGGCGCACCGGGGTGCCGGTCTCGCCGCTGATGGTGCCGCCCCACGAGGAGTGCTCGGAGGCGATGGCGGCGGCGCTGGCGCGGACCGGGTTCGCGGCGATCTCGATGACCCGCCCCTTCCCCTGGCTCTCGCCGCCGCCGCTGCACTGGCTGAGCGCCGGCGAGGAGAGCGGCGCGCTCAGCGGCTGGGAGCCCGCCGACGTCGCCGCCGGCGGGATGCCGGTGCTGCTGCGCCATCCCTTTGCCGACGCCCACTTCTCCCCCGCCGAGCTCGCCCTGCGCGCCTACCTCGACCAGCCGCTGGTCCTCTATGGGCACCACGACGACCTCGCCGAGGGCCTCGACATCCTCGCCGAGCGCAGCGCCGCGGTCAACCGGCTCGGCCCCGTGCGCTGGGGCTCGCTCGGCGCGATCGCGGCGGCCAACCTGCGCTGGCGCCTCGAGGGCGACCTGCTGCGCCTGCGGCCGTACTCGCGGCGGGTGACGGTCGAGGTGCCGGCCGGGGCGCGGCACGTCGTCGTCGAGCCGCCCTGGGACGCGGGCGGGGAGGTGGTCGAGGGGCCCAGCGGTGCCGTGCCCGTCGGGGAGCCGTTCGAGGTCCACACGACGGGACAGCTCAACCTCAGCCTGCGCCGGTCCGACGCCGTCGACCCCGAGGCCGTCCCGCCGCCGCGGCGGCGGCCGGCGGCGATTGCCCGGCGGCTCGCCGGAGAGACTCGGGACCGGCTTGCGCCCGCGCGGAGGCGGCTTCGTGCCGGGCCGCTGCAACCTCCACGCGGCAGGTAGAGGTTGCAGCGGCCCGGCTCGGGCGGTCTTTCTTCTTCTTTCTCTATTTGTCTGTCCCCAGCAAGACCCGAAGGTCAGAGGCGATCGCCTCCGGTTCGTCGTCGAGCTGGGCCCAGGTGAGGTGGGTGACGGTGTAGCCGGCGGCAATGAGGATGCGGTCGCGAGCGCGGTCCTGGTGGAAGGCGGAGCGGCTCTTGTGGGCCTGCCAGCCGTCGAGCTCGACGATCTGGGTGGTGCCCGGCCACTGGCAGTCGACCTGGAAGCGCTTTTCGCCGACGGTGACCCAGGCGTTGAAGACGGGAAGCGGGAGGCGGTGGCGGCGGAGGAAGATCGCGAATCGTTCCTCCAGGGGGCTCTTGTACTCGCCAGGTGGTTCGTCCCTTAGCGCTTCGAGCGCGGCTCGGACCTTGCGGATGCCCCTGCGGCCGGGATAACGCTCAATCAGGTCCCAAAGTGAGAGCGAGTCGTGGAGTTCCCGGAATTCCGCCTCGCGAATGAGGCTCCTGACCACCTCGAGTGGCTCGGTCGCCGCGAGGTCGAGAATCGTCCGCGGGACGGTAGTCACCGGGATCCCGTTCTCGACCGTCCGCTCGTCCGACGGTAAGGCCGAAACGTGGCGGCGAATGTGGCGCCAGGAGCGGCTTCGGTGCGGGGCCGTGACGTCGATCCGGGACCGGGAGGTCGGACGGAGCCTCCAGAGGGCGGCGGCGGACCAGTGACTCAAGACCGCTTCCGAACCAGAGGAGAGCACGGCAGCCATCCACCGTCCCTCCCTCTGGACCAGCCGGTGCCCAACCAAATAGACGCCGGTGTGCAGGCGGTGCAGACGACCGCTGGCAAGCCTCTTCTTGATCGCCCCTTCGCTCCATCCCGCTTCCAGCAACTGCGAGCGACCCACCACCCCATGCTGGCGCTCGGCGATCTGGGCCAACCAGCGGTCGTCATCGCGAGTCCGCGAGAACGGCTCTTGAGGGACCGTTCTCGCGGACTCGGCAGGCATTGCCCTTGTTAGGGGGCGCGGCTTGGGGTTTCTCCCCCCTTGTGACTGACTACCTCAGGGCCATTTGGACGATCGTCTCCTGGCGCTCGCGCCAGGAGTTGGCTTGGGCGAAGGCTTGGCGCTCCTCGTCGGAGGCGCGGCCTTGGGCCAGGGCCGCCTCGATCGCCTCGGTGAGGTCGTCGCGGATCTGGACCCTGGGCGAGACGTCCCTCAGCGACGGCAGGTCGAGGGCCGCCACGGGGGCCCCGCCCGCCAGGTACTCGTAGAGCTTGAGGGGGCTCATCGACCGGGTCAGGGGGCTGTCGACATGGGGGATCAGGCAGGCGTCGGCGGCCGCGACCAGGGCGACGACCTCCTCCCGCGGGGCCGGCGGCTGGAAGCGCACGTTCGCCAGCCCCCTCAACGGCTCGAAGTGGGCCTCGTCGAGGACGGGGCCGACGAGGGCGAAGGAGGCGTCCGGCAGCGCCGCCGCGGCGGCGGCGATCGCCGTCACGTCGACCCGCGACTCGAGGCTGCCGACGTAGAGCAGCCGCGGGCCCGGGAGCTCGGCGAACCACTCCGGCGCCGGGCCCGGCGCCGCCCACTCGCCGGGGTCGACGCCGTTGGGGACGACGGCGCTCGGGCCGCTCGGCTGGATCGTCTCGAGGATCGCCGGCGAGACCGCGGCGACCGCGCGGCCGCTCTCGCGGACGCGGCGGTAGGCCTCGCGGTAGGCCGGCCAGAGGCGGCGCAGGGGCTCGGACTCGGCGAGGTCGTCGTAGGCGTAGAAGGTCACCGAGGAGGCCCACTCCAGAGGGGCGAAGCCGGCGACGAGCGGATGGGTGGTGATCAGCGCCGGCCGTTCCAGTCCCCGCCGGTCCGCCACCCGCCGCAGTTGCGCGTCCCAGCGCCGGAAGCCGCGTTCGATCGCCCGCACGCCGGCGGGATCGTGTCGGCGCAGCCGCGTCGGCCCGTAGAGCGAGGCCCTGCCGTCGGCGGGGAAGGGCGGCGGCGGCTGCAGCACCCGGCGCGCCAGCTTCAGCGGCAGGCTGCGCGGCGTCTCGGCGACCAGCAGGCGCCGCACCTCCGGGTGCGCGAGCAGCGTCTCCACCAGGCGGTCTTCCGAGAAGCACATGCCCCGCGCCACGGCGGTCCCCCAGCTCGCGTAGGCGAAGCTGAAGACGACGTCGCGCTCCGCTGGCCCCGACATCGCCGCGGTCAGCGGGTCGCCGGCAGCGGCCCGCCCGGAGCGATCGGGGCCCGTCTGCTCGTGCGCGCTGTCTGGGCCGCCGCTTCGGCCCCGAGCTCGCGCGAGAGGACGGCGGCGAAGCCGGCGAAGAAGCAGATCAGGTATGGCAGCTGTGGCAGCGCCAGGATGTCCAGCAAGCCACTGCCGACCAGCATCGCCAGGGTGGCGGCGCCGATCGCCAGCGCGGGCCCGACCCGGTCCGCCTTGCCGTTCCGCGCCACCCGGTGGGCGATCAGGAAGATCGCGAAGAAGATCGAGATGTAGGAGAGGATGCCGACGATCCCGGTGCCGATGATCGTGGTCAGGAACTGGTTGTCGAGGATCCTGTACTTCTTCTGGTCGTAGGTCTCGTACCCGCGCCCGAGCAGGGGCCGGTTGACGACGTCGGGCTCGATCGCCGCGTAGTCGCTCTGGCGGTCGACCGTGCTGGCGACGCCGAACATGTTCTGCGGCAGCAGCTGGTTGCCGACGCCGCCGAGCGCCCCCGGCGTGACGAGGTGGGCGATGAAGAAGAGGCCGATCGCCCCCGGGATCAGCTGGCGCAGCAGCCGCGGCCGGTAGGCGACGAGGACCGCGACCGCGGCGACGGGGGCGACGATGCTCGTTTTGCGCTGGGTGGCGAGGGCGGCGGCGAGCATGATCCCGGCGGCGACCCCCCAGAGGACCTTGCGCCGCAACTCGCGGCTTTCGTACATCGAGATCAACGCGAAGGGCAGCGTGCAGGCCATCATCATTGCCGGCGCCAACGGGTGGATCGTCGGCCCGATCACCGAGCGGCGGCCGATCGAGTCCGAGTTGCCGAGCTCGGGCGGCGAGGAGATCGGCAGGACGTTCCCCATCCAGGTGAAGAAGACGTTGAATTCGGCGCGGTACTCCCAGATCACCGCCAGCGCCATCACCACCGCGAGCCCGCACATGAAGGTCATGAAGGCGCGAACCTCGCCCGGCCGCACGCCGGAGGCGACGACGACGAAGAGGGTCAGGTAGGAGATCAGCAGGGCGAGCTTGCGCACGCCCAGTTCGAGCTCGCCCAGCCGCACCGTCGTCTCGGCGTTGTAGACGAGGCTGAGCAGCGCGATCAGGACGAAGCCGACGAAGGCGTAGTGGATCGGCGTGAAGCGGACCCGCTGGGCGCCGTCGAGGATCGTCAGCGAGAGGATCCAGAGGGCGACGATCAGGAGCAGGACCGGGCGGTCGAGCTTCGCTTCCAGCGGCAGCCCGACGGGCAGGTCGATGCTGTCGAAGGGCAGCAGGAAGAGCATCGCCATGAAGCCGGCGAGGGCCCACGGCAGCGGCCGCGTCGTCCGCGGCCAGTCGCCGACGAGGCCGCGGAGGGTGCGCTGGTGGTAGGCGCCCAGGCGTCCGGCCGCCGACCCGGCGGGGTTCACAGCCCGGTGTTGGCCGGCCCGCGCTCGCGCTCCGGAGGCGCCGCCGCGGCGGGCGGCTCCTCGAGCCAGCTGTCGGCCTCGGCGCCGATCCGCTCCATCTCCCCGGCCAGGCGCCAGTGGCGCATGAAGCCGGCGAAGGCGGCGACGACGAGGCAGCCGATCCCGAACACGGCGAGGAAGGCGAGGACCATCAGGACGAGGTCGGCGCTGCCGCCGACGAGCCCGCCCTCGGGCGCCCCGAGCTGGCGGACGACGATGTTTTCGACCAGCGGCACCGAGGAGGCCGAGGTGGCGAACTCGGGCGCCGGCGCATTGCGCTCCGCCTTGTTGGCTTCGACCTTGAGCCTGGCGATGTAGCGCTCGAGCACGTTGAAGGAGGCCTGGGCGAGGTCGAGGGCCTGACGGGTCGCCGGGCCGGTCGCGTAGACGGTGATGATCGGAACGTCTTCCTGGGCCTCGAAGACGAGCCGGTATTGCTTGCCCTCCTCGGTCAGGTCACGGGCGCGGGACTCGGCGCCCTGCTGGTCGTAGTCCTGGATCCCGGTCCCTTCACTGAACGGCCCGTGGGCGCTGATCAGGAGCGGGTCGACGCCGATCTCGTCGGCGATCTGGTTGACCGCGTCGCGGCTCGAGAGGTACTGGGCGTAGACCCGGGCGCGGGTGCCCAGGGCGGCGATCTGGTCGGTCCCGGCGCCCTCGACGAGGGTCGATTCGGCCGAGTCGACGAGGATCTGGCTGGTCGCGGCGCCAACCGCCACCGAGCGCCGTTCGACCCCGTCCGGACTGATCCGGAAGGCGGTCATCAGGGCGGCGAGAGTCGCGACCGCCAGGAGGATGCCGAGCACGAGCTTGCGCTGGAGCAGGGTCCTGACGAATTCGACTATCTCCATGCCCGCTCCATTCCAATTCGGTCCTTTTTCATTCGTTCCACCACGGGATGAACGGTCCCGCCGGCGCAAAACTTGCTCGCGAAACCCCATTTGGCGCACAAGGGAGCCGCGGCCCCGCGCGTTTGTCCCTTAGTGGCCGTCGATCGACCGAGCGAGGACTCCGCGCTGGACAGCGACCAGCTGAAGCAGGCCGCCGTCTCCGGCGTGCGCTGGTTCGCCGCCGCCAAGGCGGCGACCGAGGTCCTGCAGCTGGCCGCCGCGATCGCCCTCGCCCGCCTCGTCAGCCCGGCCGACTTCGGCAACGCCTCGGTGGCGCTGATCTTCCTGCCGCTCTCGGTGATCCTCACCTACGAGGGCTTCGGCAGCGCCCTCGTCCAGCGCAAGCTCGTCCACGACGGCCACTTCGAGGCGGCGACCCTGGCCAGCCTGCTCGCCGGGGTCGCGCTCAGCCTCGCCACCTACCTGCTCGCGCCCCTAGTCGCGGAGCCGATCTTCAACCCGGAGATCGCCCACCTGATCCAGCTCGTCTCCCCCGTCTTCGCCCTCGCCGGGCTCGGCACCGTCTCCCGCGCCGTCCTCTCCCGCCGGCTCGACTTCCGCCTGATCAGCATCATCGAGGCCGGCTCGCTCGCCTTCGGGGCCGTCGTCGCCGTCGGCCTCGCCGCCGCCGGCCTCGGGGCGGACGCGATCGTCCTCGGCGGCGTCGCCGCCACCGGCCTCGCCTCGCTGGCGCTGCTCGCGGTTACCCCCCGCCACCGCCCGCGCTGGCGCGGTCGCGAGGCCTCGGAGATCGCCCGCTTCGGCGGCCCCGCCTCCGCCGCCGGAGTCGTCTACGTGGCGATCAGCAACGTCGACTACGCGGTCCTCGCCGCCCGCCTCAACCCGGCCCAGGTCGGGATCTACTGGCGCGCCTTCCAGCTCGGCGTCCTCTACCAGGACAAGCTCAGCGGGATCATGATGCGCCTGGCCTTCCCGATCTACTCGCGGACCGGCGACCTGGCGGAGATGAAGAGCCTGCACGAGCGGGCGACCCGGATCCACGGTGCCGTCGTCGCGCCGCTGCTGGCGATCCTGATCGTCACCGCCCCGGAGCTGGTGCCGCTGGTCTTCGGCGACGCCTGGCGAGCGGCGGTCGCACCGGCCCAGATCCTCGCCGTCGCGGGGATGATCGCCGCCATCCTCACCGGCTACCCGCAGGTGATGCTGGCCGCCGGCCGGCCGCGGCCGCTGATGGTCTTCAACTGCTGCGTGCTGGTCGCCTACGGCGCCGCCGTCTACCTCACCGCCGGCCTCGGCCTGGTCGCGGTGGCGATCGCGGTCGTCGCCGTCCACGTCGCGATCCTCGCTGCCGTCTACCTGGTCCTCTTCCGGAGCGTGCTCGGGCTGCCGATCGGCCGCCTCGTCACCGACCTCGCCCCCGCCGTCGCCGGCAGCGCCCTCGTCCTCGCCGTCGGCTTCCCGCTCGCCGACCTGCTGCGGGAGGCGGGCGTCGCCGCGCCCCTCATCGTCCTCCTCGCCGGGATCGCCGGGGTCGCCGCCCAGGCCCTCAGCCTGCGGGCGCTGTTCCCGCGCGTCTGGGCCGACGTCAGCGGCCTGCTGCGCCGCCTCGTTCCCGACCGCCGCAAGAAGTTCCACCCGCTCCCGGCCGTTGAATAGAGGATGAGCGAGGAGTCCGACAAGAAGAAGCGCGCCGCGGCCGGGCTGGTGATGGCCGCCGCGACCTTCTCGATGGCGGCCGCCTCGGGGGTCCAGGCCGCCCTCTACCTGCACTCCTTCGGGATCGACGGGCGGACCGACGGCTTCTTCGTCGCCTTCGCCCTCTACACCGTCTTCGGCGTCTTCAGCCAGAGCATCCGCGTCACCTCGGCGCCGCTCCTGGTCGACGAGAAGCGCTCGCTGCCGCTGCGCGAGTTCGCCGCCACCCTGGTCCTGATCGCGATCCCGGTGGCGCTGCTGACGATCCCGCTCGCGAGCCCGCTTTCCTTCATCCTCGCGCCGGGCCTGAGCGAGGCCGACCGCGCCGTCACCCAGGAGGCGCTGCCAATCCTCGGCGGGGCGATGATCCTGCAGCTCTGGGCGGCCGGCGGTGCCACCGTCCTCGCCGTCCGCGACCGCTTCAACACGATCGCCGGCGCCTACATCGCCGGTGCCGGGGCTGGCCTCGTCGTCTACCTCGCGGTCTCCGCCAGCGCCGGCGAGCTCTCGCTCGGCTACTCGATGCTGGCGATGGCGGTCGTCACCTGCAGCCTGATGCTGCTGGGGCTGCGCCGCAGCCCCGCCGCGACGACGAGCCCCGCCCCCGCCGGCCCGCTGCGGCTGCGGCGCCTGCTCGCCGACGCCGGCCTGATCCTCGGCCGGACGAGCATCTACCTCGCCTTCAACGCGCTGTACCTGATCACGCTCTCGCTGACCACCTCCTTCTCCCCCGGCGACGCGACGGTTCTCTCCTACGCCTACCTCTTCGCCAGCTACCTCGTCGCCGGCACCGCCTTCGCGCTGGGGATGTCCCGGATCGCCGACATGAGCCGCGAGGCCCGCTCCGACCCGCGCCGCGCCTTCGGCGACACCGTCCCCCAGGGCTTCCGCTACTCGATGCTGATCTGCGCCCCGGCGCTGGCCGGGTTCGTCGCCGCCGGCGCCCCGATCGTCGGCGTCCTCTTCTCGGCCAGCCTGGAGCCCGACGACGTCCGCATCCTTCAGGAGTTCGGCGCCCTGCTCTCGATCTGGACGGTGGCGGCGCTGCTCGTCAACCTGATGCTGCCGGCGATGTTCGCGCTCGGCCGGGCGCGGCTGACCAACCTGCTGGCGCCGGCGCTGCTGGCGGTTCACTTCGCCGTCTCCCTCGCCGGCGGCGAGCTCTTCGGGTCGCTCGGCGTCGTCGGGGCGGCCTTCGTCGCGCCGAGCCTGTTCGCGGCGGTGATGCTGCGGACCGGAGCGCCGGAAATCGCCGGTCACCTCGGCCGCGAGGTGAGCCGGGACGCGCTGCGCTTCGTCGTCGCCGCAGCCGCCTGTTACGGCCTCGGTGCCACCCTCGGCGCCGCCGTCGGCAGCACCCTCGGCGCCGCCCTGATCGCCGGCCTGGTCGGCACCGTCCTCTACCTCGTGCTGCTCCCCTTCGTCGCCCCGACCCAGGTCGAGCTCTTCCGGCGGCTCCTGCGCCCCCTGCTCAAGGCCCGAAGGACCGGTCCCCAGGCCGCCACGTGATCCCGGCGCGTCCGGCGCTGAAGTTGCCGGACGAGCCCGCCGCCAGCTGCCAGTCCTGACCGGCGCTGTTGACGAAGGTCGGGGTGACGGAGGTGTCGTGCGTCCCGCGTTTGCCGATCGAGCCCCCGGTGACGACGTTGTAGTCCTGGGTCAACTCGCTGAGGATGCAGGAGGTGCCGTCCGGCGCCGAGAAGCCGTCCATGACGTTGAATTCGACCAGGATCTTCCGGCTCTGGCATTCACGCGCGTAGACGATGTTCGGGTTCGACCAGATCGTGTTGTTGCGGATCACCATCCCGTAGCCGGTGTAGAACGGGTCCGAGGAGTTCGGCACGACGTCGAAGAACTGCAGCGGTGAACCCGCGTAGGGGGCCTTGCTCGGGCGGCCGGCGACGAGGTTGTCCTCGAAGGTGACGTTGGTGACCTCGCCGTCCTTGATGAAGAACCCCTGGGAGCCGGCGCCGCCGCGGATCCAGTTGCCGCGGAAGATCATCCCGCGGCCGCCCCAGACGGTCTGCAGGGCGTCATTGTGGCCGCCGTCCTCGTCGGCGACCCAGATTTCGTTGTCTTCGATCCGCAGGGCTTCGAAGCGCTGGAGCATCAGCGTGTCCTTCTCGCCGCTGCCGCTCTTCGGCCGCAGGACGTTGCCGCTGATCTCGACGTTCTTCGCGTAGGTGGTCGAGTTGCCGATCACGTAGACGCCGCCGCTGAGCGAGTTGTGCCGGAAGGCGACCCGGTCCGCGGAGGAGGAGACGTTGAGCGAGCCGGTGACGAAGCGCTCAACCGCGACGCCGGCGCCGCTGATGCTGACGCCCCCGAGGGTGGCCCGCCCCGGGTTCTGCGCCCGCAGGACGACGCCCGGCGCCGGGCGCCGCACCGAGAGGCTGAGGCTGCCGTAGCTGCCGTCGGCGAGGCAGACCACCGATTCGAGGGGGGCCGAGCCGAGCGCGCTCTGCGCCGCCGAGACCGAGCTGACGGTCTGGTCGCAGCCCTCGGCCGGCGGGGGGGGCGGGGGTGGCGGCGGAGGCGCGGTCACCTCCCAGCTGCGGGTGGCGGGCGTCGCGTCGGTGTTGCCGGCCGCGTCGGTGGCGCGGACCGAGAACTGGTGGGTGCCGACCGCGAGCGAGCCGTAGGAGGCGGGCGAGGCGCAGCCGGCCCAGGCGGCGCCGTCGAGCTTGCAGGCGAAGCTGGAGCCGGCCTCGCTCGAGGCGAAGGAGAAGCTGGCCGTGGTCGCGGTGGTGCTTGCCTCGGGCCCGCCGGAGACGGTGGTCTCGGGAGCGGTGGTGTCGGCGGGCGGCACGGGATCCGGTTCCGGTTCGGGGTCGGGGGCCGGTTCGGGGTCGGGAGCCGGCGCAGGTTCGGGGTCGGGGGTCGGCGCCGGCTCGGGCGGCGGCGGTGCACTAATCGTCCAGCTCTGGGTCGCGGGCGTCGCGTCGACGTTGCCGGCCGCGTCGGTGGCGCGGACCCAGAACTGGTGGGTGCCGAGCGAGAGCGCCTGGTAGCTCCGCGGCGAACTGCAGCGACCCCAGCGGCCGCCATCGAGCCTGCAGGAGAAGGTCGACTTCGACTCGCTGGAGACGAAGGAGAAGGCGGCGGTCGTCGCGGTAGTCGCGGCTGCCGGCCCGCTGACGATCGTGGTGTTGGGGGCGACGTTGTCGCGCACTTTGACCCGGAGGCCGCTGGAGACCGCCTTGCGCTGCAGCAGGCCGGACCGCGCCGCCGCCCAGCTGGCGCTGATCGCACCCAGGATCGTGACCGCAACGACAACGACGAGGACCGACCGCTTCATGCCAGGCCGCCTTTCGAGGGGGTTTTGCCGAACCACCCCCGTTAGGTCGGGTTGGATTTCCTGCGCAATGACCCGCCGGGTCGCTCCCCGACGGATGTACTAGGACGAAACTGGACAGACAGTCGGGCTACCTGCCCTGCGGGTTCTCAAGCTCTTGGTCGAGGAGAGCGGCGCGACGTGGGCGGCATTTCACGCGTTCCGCCACACCTTCGCCTCAGTCCACCTCAGCGAAGGCGCCAACCTACTCCAGCTCAGCCGCTCGCTCGGCCGCTTTCGCGCTGAGCCGCTACACGCACATGCTGCCCGGCGAGAAGGCACCTACGCTCGACATGTCCTAGGCCATCAGACCTCGACGCGTTCGTCAAGCGCAGGATCTCGGTCGCTCGATCACGTCGAGGTATCCTGAGCCTCTATTTCGGTAGCGTCCGGGCGCATGGCTTCTGCGCCGCGCATCGTTGCCGTTGATCTTTTTTGCGGCGCAGGCGGGCTCTCGTTTGGACTGCAGGAAGCAGGGGTTGCTGTTGTCGCGGGGGTCGACATTGATCCTGCTTGTCAGTATCCGTTCGAAAGCAACATCGAGTCGCCCTTTCTGGAGAGGGACGTTCGGGAGCTGACGGCTGAGCACCTTCGTCCGCTGTGGCAGCACGGCGATTTTCGCCTCTTGGCCGGCTGTGCTCCGTGCCAGCCTTTCTCCTCGCATCGTCGCGGCCGAGACACGAGCTCCGAGGAGCAATGGTCCCTGCTCACTGAGTTTGGACGTCTGCTGAGAGAAGCGAAACCCGAGCTAGTAACGATGGAGAACGTGCCGCGGGTCGGCAGCTCAACGGTCTTCCAGGATTTCGTCAAGCTCTTGGCAAGGCTGGGCTACGAGGTTGATTTTCGAAGCTGCAACGGACTGGACTATGGACTCGCGCAGGAACGTCGACGACTCGTTCTTCTCGGCTCTCGGCTGGGTCCGATCGGCGTTCCCGTCGGAAAGTCCAAAGGCAAGGCTCCGAGGACCGTGCGCGACGAGATTGGAACTCTCCCGAAGCTGAAGTCAGGGTCCTCCGATCCTCAAGATCCACTACATCGGACCAGGGGCCTTTCCGAGATCAACCTGAAACGGATCCGGGCCTCAACGCCCGGCGGAACCTGGGAGCAGTGGCCGGAGAATCTTCGCTCACCATGTCACCGCAAGAAGAGCGGAGCGACGTTTCGCAACGTCTACGCCCGCATGGAGTGGGACAAGCCATCCCCAACGATCACGACGCTTTCCTACAACTTTGGCACCGGGCGGTTCGGGCATCCTGAGCAGGATCGCGGATTGAGCCTCCGCGAGGCCGCCATGCTTCAGGGGTTCCCTAGTACCTACCGCTTCGTGCCGCCGGACGAGCCCGTTCATTTTCATCCCCTTGGTCGCCTGATTGGAAACGCTGTTCCACCGCCCCTCGGCAAGGCAGTAGGAGAGGCGATTAGGACGCACGCAATCACCCAAGCGGAGCAAGCAGGATGAGGAAAGACAAGTCGGCGGAGGTTGCAACCGCGAAGGTCATAGAGCAGGACCACGTCTTCACGATGAGCGTCGATCTGTCGGTCTTGGAGTCGCTTGGGATAAACCTCTACAGCAACGCGGCGGCAGTCCTGTCTGAGCTTGTGGCCAACGCCTATGACGCGGATAGCACCGCTGTGAGCATTGCTTGGAAAGAAGATCAAAAAACCGTGGTCGTGGTTGACGACGGAATCGGGATGACGGTTGACGACCTCAACGATCGGTTCTTGACCGTCGGGTACAAAAAGCGCGAGGCCGAGGGAGCTGTCTCCGGCAAGTTCAAACGTCCCTTCATGGGACGCAAGGGCATCGGCAAGTTGTCGGTGTTCTCGATCGCGCAGACCGTCACCGTCTACTCCACGAAGGGCGGTGTCAGCCGCGGCCTGCGAATCAAAGTTGAGGACTTAGAGGCCTGCATCAAGAAGGGCGACGATTACCACCCTGAGCCGATCGAGGTGCCAGCGGAGCACGCGAAGCAAGGAACGACGCTGGTGTTGAGCCGCCTTAAGTCGAAACGCGCGGGCTTGACCGTCAACGCGCTTCGAAAGAGGCTCGCACGCCGATTCGATGTACTTGATGAAACGCCTCCCGAGGATGGCGGTTTCAGGATCGAAGTCAACGGCAAGCGCATTACTTGGGCTGACCGGCAGGAGCTGAAGACCCTGGAGTTCATCTGGGAATTTGGAGAGGAATCGCTACCAGCCTCAGCGCTCCCGAAAGACGTTACGCGATTCGTTCTGCCCGAGAACACTGCCGGGCGTGCCGACTGGCAGGTACGAGGTTGGATCGGGACCGCCCGACAGCCAACCGACCTGACGAAAGACAAAGAGGCAGGTTCCCTCAAGAACGTGATCGTTCTCGCGCGGAAAAGGCCAATCCAAGAGGGAATCATCGAGAAGCTGGATTTCAGCCGGATCTTCGGCAACTACGTCACCGGCCAGATCGAAGCCGATTTCCTCGATTTGGACGAAGGCTATGAGGACATCGCGACCAGCGACCGTCAGAGACTCATCGAGGACGACGAGCGGGTCCTCGCACTTCAAAAACTGCTCCGCTCATCGTTCGTCAAAGCGGCCGAGCAGTGGAGCAATGAGCGGCCGAAAAAAGAGGCAAAGGATGTCCTCGACAAGTTCCCGCAGTTAAAAAAATGGGTTGAAGACCGCCCGGCTGGACAGCACGATCCAGCTCACAAGATGATCGGAACGATCGCAGCACTGACTCTCGAAAAAGAGAACGAGGGGCAAGATCGCGCAGACCTCCTACGGGCTGGAGTCTTGGCGTTCGAGCGAGTTGGCTTGAGAAAAATCTCCGAGGATCTAGATCAGCTCAGTGGCGTGACCGCCGAGACTCTTCTGCCCCTGCTTGGCCAGCAGGACGCCTACGAGGAGGCGCTGTGGGGTGACATCGTGCGCTCAAGGCTGGAGTCGATCGAACGCTTTCAGGGCTTGACCGAGGCGAACGAGAAGGAGCGAGTCCTTCAGGAGCACCTGTTCAAGAACCTATGGCTGCTTGATCCCGCATGGGAGAGGGCCACCGGAAGCGAGCAGATGGAGTTGGCGTTGCACAAGTATGCGCCTGGGCTTTTTCCTGAGAGTCCGGACGGAAGCGAGATCAAAGGCCGCTTGGACATCAGCTACGCAACCCTGAGCGGCCGGCATGTGATCGTGGAGCTCAAGCGCTACAAAACGAAACTCCAAGCCGATGTTCTCGCTGATCAAGGCGTGAAGTACTACGAAGCTCTTGAGAGCGTCCTGAAGAAGCAGCAGATCTCGGATCCCGACATCGAGGTGATCTTTGTCTTGGGCGACCCGCCTGGGGCCGCGAAGAAAGGCAAACAATCCGAGGCCGAATATTTTGAGTCTCAGTTCGCAAACTCCAACGGGCGCTTTGTGCTCTATGACCGCCTGATCGCGAACGCAAACAACCAATACGAGGAGTATTTGGGGGCCAGCAAGAGGGCCAACGCCTTAAACGATCTCTTGGCGACACTCGACCCAAGCCTGCTCTCTAGTGATGGGGCTGACGAGAACGAGTCATAGCGGACTGGTGCTGGGGCTCGAGCCGGAATTTGCGCTTGTGTCGGCGATCCACGCATGGCGACGACCGCCTTGGGGCCGCGCGACCTTAGAACAAGCCCCACAGATCCCATCAGATTCCAGCCGATGTCGATTTCGCGAGAACCGCTCCAGAGCGCGCCCCACAGTGCCCAGCCAAGCCAGCGGCCCGCGCTCTTAACCCGAAGGTCGCGGATTCAAATTCCGCCCCCTTTCCCTTCCTTAGTGACTCTCCAGCCTTCGATTGCCGCTGACATGAACAGTACGATCAGCAGGCCATGACCAAGTCTGAGCTACACGCGCAGATCGACTCCATGACCGAGGAGGAAGCAGCGCAGGTCAAGTTGATCTTCGCCCCGGAGTGGCCCTCGAAGGCGACTTCTATCGAGGAGATCCGCAAGCGGACTGGCACCGAGCCGATGAGCTTCGAGGATTTCGACCGGCAGTTCGGGTCGTTGTCGACCCACGGCGAAGGTTAAGGAAGCTCACGGACCGTAGTGCTGCTGGGACGGGACCCAGTTGACGCCGCGGCCGTTGGCGAGGCGGTAGTCGCCGGCGGCGGGATCGAGGAAGTCGGGGGAGCAGTCTTGGCTCGAGCCTGGCGGCACGTCCCAGCCGCTGTTGTTGCAGTAGGTGTTGTTGGAGCCGGTCAGGGAGGGAACGCTGCCGCCGCTGTTGGTGAGGCTGAGGCGGTTGAAGACGTTGTCGGAGAAATCGACGTTCGTGTAGGTGCCGGTCAGGACCGCGGTGCCGCCGCCGGACCCCCACCCCACCGTGTTGTGCTTCATCTCGCCGTTGGCGATCGGGCCGAAGACCTGCCAGGGGGACAGCTGGTAGCCGCTGCAAAGGGAAGCCGGTTCGCAGGGGAGGTCCTGGTCGACGACGAGGTTGTTGTTGGCGACGAAGCCGTCGATCGCCCTGCCCTGGTCCTTGACGAAGAAGCCCTGGCCGCCGAAGTCGTGCAGGTAGTTCTTGCGGAAGACCAGGTGGTCGCCGACCCAGACCGACTGGAAGACGTCGTTATGGCCGCCGCGCTCGGTGTTGCCCCGGAACTCGTTTCCTTCGACCAGGAGGCCGACGCCGTCGCCGTCGCCGTCGTGGAAGACGTTGGCGCGGATCTGGTCCTCGTTCATCGCGCCGTCGAAGAGGTTGCCGGTGATCTCGGTGTCCTCGCACTGGTCCGGCGGTTCGGCGGTGCAGACGAAGACGCCGTAGTGACCGCCGCCGAGGATGCGGTTGTGGTCGACGACGGTGCGGTCGACGTTGCGGGCGAGGCTGACGCCGCCGTCGATGACGAAGCGCGAGATCGTGTAGCCGGAGCCGGTGAGCGAGACGCTGCCGATCGTCGCCCGGCCGGGGTTGGCGGCCGTCAGGGTGACGCCCGGGGCGGCCTTCGAGGAACTCAGCGAGAAGCCGCCGTAGGTCCCGTCGGCGAGGCAGACGACCGTGCCGGGGGACGCGCCGCCGAGCGCGCTCTGCGCCGCCGAGACGGAGCTGACCGTCTGGTCGCAGTCCTGCGGTTCGGTCGGATTTTCGGGTTCAGGTTCCGGTTCAGGTTCCGGCTCTGGCGGTTCGGTCACCGTCCAGCTCCGCGAAGCGGGGGTCGGGTCGGTGTTGCCGGCGGCGTCGGTGGCGCGGACCGCAAACTGGTGGGCGCCGGGGTCGACCGAGGTGTAGGTGGCCGACGAGGCGCAGGCGTCCCAGCCTTCGCTGTCGAGCTTGCAGTCAAAGGACGACTGCGGCTCCGTCGCGCTGAAGGAGAAGCTCGCCGTGGTCGCGGTGGTGGTCGAAGACGGGCCTTTGGTGATCGAGGTGTTGGGGGCCTGGGTGTCGACCGGGACTTCGGGTTCGGTCGGTTCGCCAGGCTCATTGGGTTCGCCCGGATCCGTCGGTTCGCCCGGCTCGGTCGGCGGGGACGGTTCGTCCACTGGCACGTTCGGTTGCAGCGGAACCGTCGGCAGAGAGGGGACGCCCGGCACCGACACGACGGGCGCGTCGACGGCGGCGGGGCGACCCTGCCCGCCCTTGCGAGGACGGGGAGAGACGCGCGCCCGCTTGACGAGTGCGGGGCGCCGGAGGATGTCCTTGCCGCTGCACCTCGTCGCCGCCGACCCGGCCTCGGTGTTGACGCAGATCCCGCTCTTGGGAGGGCCGAGGCCGCCCGGCCCGGCGAGGGAGTAGGCGGCGGACGCCGCCAGCGCCATCAGCGCGACCGTGATCAGAACGAAGCCCCGCGACGTCCCGCGCCTCCCTACCGATCGCATCCTGCCTCCTTCCAAGTCCCGAATCGCCCGACTGGTTAACCCGTCCATCGCCCGAGATCCGAGATCGAACTCTGGACGCATGTTCGATACCCCGTGTTAGCAACTCGAAACAATTGCACTCGCGACGGCTGGTGCGAGCTCCGAAAAGCCGCAAATTGCACCGGAAACCGGTCGAACTCGGGACTTCTAGGCGGCGATCAGGGACCGAAGTGGCGCTCGGCCGGCGCCCAGGTGACCCCGCGGCCGCCCCGCACCCGGTAGTCGTCGCGACCAGGAGCCAGGAAGCGGGGAGAGCAGGAGACGATCTCGCCGGCGGGCGACCGCGGCCAGGAGCCGCCAGACGACTGCCGCTGGCAACGGGTGTTGTCGCGGTAGCGGGCGGCGGAGAGGTCGGTCGAGGTCCAGAACTTGTAGACGACGTTGGCTTCGATCCTCGCCCTGGTCCCGTTCGCTTCCTGGAAGGCGGCGATCGCGCCGGGCCCCCAGATCGTGTTGCGGCGCATCCGCAGCCCCGAGTACGGCCCGAAGACCTGCAGGTCGCTGGGCGCGCCGCACCCCGCCGCCCCCGCCGCGCAGGGCGCGTCGTTGCGGACGATCAGGTTGTCCTCGATGACGATGCCGACGACCGGGCGCGCCTGGTCCTTGACGAAGAACCCCTGGCAGCGATTGTCGTGCAGGTAGTTGCCGCGGAAGACCAGGTGGTCCCCGACCCACACCGTCTGCAGGCAGTCGCTGTGGTTGCCGTTCTCCCTGACCTCGGTGAACTCGTTGTTCGCGACCAGGGCCCCCACCCCGTCGCCGTTCGCGTCGTGGTAGCGGTTGAGCCGGATCGCGTCCTCCCCGAACGGGCCGACGAACCTGTTGGCGACGATCGCGACGTCGTCGACGGTGACGGTCGTCGTCGGGCCGGCGTCGATGCCGAGGTAGCCGCCGCTGATGCGGTTGCGGGCGACGGTCACCCCGACGGTCCCCGGCTCGACGCTGACGCCGTCGCGAACGACGAAGCGGGCCAGGGTCAGCCGCGAGCGCGCGAGGTCGGCGCCGGCGAGGGTCGCCTTGCCTGGGTGCTCGGCGCGCACCGTCACCCGCGGAGCCGCCCTCCCCTCCGAGCCGACTTCGAGCTTTCCGTAGGACCCGTCGGCGAGGCAGACGACGTCGCCGCCCGCGGCGTCCTCAATCGCCGACTGCAGCCCCTCGAGCGAGCTCTGCAAATCCGAGCAGCCGCCGGGCCTCTCCGCCGCCGCCACCGCGGCGCCGTCTTCGCCGCCGGGGCCGGTCGAGCCCAACCAGACGGCGAGCGCCGCCAGCACCCCGACGGCGAAGACGACCATGGCCAGACCCCGCTTCACCGATCCGCCCTCAGTTCCTCAGCGCGACCGGCGAGGTCGCGTCCGCGACCAGCAGCCCGGCCTCGCCGCTGCCGTCGGCCGGCACCGTGTAGACGTCGGTCCCGTCGGAGTAGACGAGGGTGGCGTCGTCCAGCCACTCCGGCTGGTCGTCGATCGAGCGCTCCTCCGCCACCGGGTGGTCGCCCAGGGTGGCAACGTCGAGGACGTGGAGGCGCCAGCGGTTGGTCCCCTCGATCCGGCTCTTGTAGGCGATCCGCCTGCCGTCGGGTGAGAGCGACGGGCACTCGACCCCGTCGCGCAGGACCCGCAGCGAGCGCGAGGCAACGCTCCCCTCGACCAGGTAGTGGTGGTCGCCGGTGGCGAGGGTGGCGTAGAAGTGGTCGGAGTCGGACGGGTCGAAGGTGATGCCCCAGAAGTTGAAGTCGACCGCGTCGAAGGGCTTCCCGTCCCTGCTGACCGAGAACTGCTCCAGCTGTCCCAGCGTCTCGCCGCTCTTCATGTCCAGCACGTAGGTGCGGGTCGAGAAGGCGGTGCTCGATTCGAGGTAGGCATCGCCGGCGACGAAGACGGTCATCGCCCCGAAGCGGCCGTCGGCGGAGACGCGGGCCCGCGAGGGCAGCCCGGTCAGGCGCGTCGTGTGCACGGTCTCGAAGTCGGCGTCGAAGACCGAGGCGGTGTAGTCGACGCCGGAGGCGGCGACCCCCATGCAGATGCCGCGGCCGGCGGCGTAATAGACACGCTCGCAGGCCAGATCCTTGGAGCGGCGGCGCACCTTGCCGTCCTCGACGACGAAGACGCCGCCGTTGAGGGCGGGGTTGGCGGGGTCGACCGCGCGGACCATCACCGCCGCGTCGGCGGGCGCCCGCCCGGCCGTGGGGCTGGCGTCGGTCGTCGTCTGGCTCGGCCCGAGGGCTGCGTAGACGACGTAGCCGCCGCCGAGCAGGACGCAGGCGACGACCAGCGCCAGGGTGATCTTGCCGCCGCGGCTATCCATCCAGGGCGGTTCGCTGGGCGCGGAGGAGCAGCGGTGCCGACAGCGCCATCGCCAGCACCAGGGCCACGGCGAAGACGACGACCGCGCTTTGCAGCCCGATCGCGAACCAGAGCGCCCCGAAGGCGACCGAGGAGACCAGGCGACCGAGGCTGACCACGGTGATCAGTATCCCGATCCCGCTTGCCTGCAGCTTCTCCGGCAGGACCGCCCCCGCCAGCGCCGTCATCACCCCTTCGGTGGCGGCGAAGTAGCCGCCGAGCGCGAGCAGGCAGAAGGCCAGGGCCAGGTAGCCGACGGAGCTCATCAGCAGGACGCCGTAGACGACGAAGAGCAGCGCCTGGCCCCCCAGCAGCACCGGCACCTTGCCGACCCGGTCGGCGAGCTGGCCGACCGGGATCGCCAGGGCCATGAAGGAGATCGCGGTCATCACATAGAGCAGCGGGAAGACCGCGGGGTCGAAGTCGATCGTGCGCTGCAACCCGACGTAGATCAACGCGTCGGAGACGCTGGCGATCGAGAGCCCGCCAGCGGCGAGCAGGAGCGGCGCGAAGCTGCGGTCCTTGAGCAGCGAGAGGGCGGCGCCGAGGCGCGGCGGCGCTCCCTCGCGCGGCGCCCGCCGCGGCTTGCCTTCGACGTTGAGGACGAGGACGGCGAGGCCGAGCAGGGCGAAGAGGGTGCTGACGACGAAGACCGCGTCAAAGCGGGCCGGCGCCAGGAAGAGGATCCCGAAGGCGATCAGCGGGCCCAGCATCGCCCCGACGCTGTCCATCGCCCGGTGCACGCCGAACGAGGTGGCGAGCTTGTCCTTTGCGCTGGATAGAGAAATCAGGGCGTCGCGGGGAGCGGTGCGGATCCCCTTGCCGACCCGGTCGACGGCGACGATCGCGCCGACCCCGCCGACGGTGTTGCCGGCGGCGACCAGCGCCACCTTGCCCAGCGCCGAGAGGCCGTAGCCGAGCCCGGCCACCTCCTTGTGACGGCGCCAGCGGTCGGAGCTGAAGCCGCTGAGGACTTGGACCAGCGCGGCGGCGCCGCGGTAGGTGCCGTCGATCGCGCCGAAGACGAGCGGGCTGGCGCCGAGCGAGAAGACCAGGTACATCGGCAGCACCGTCGCCACCATCTCCGCCGAGACGTCGGTCAGCAGGCTGACGGCGCCGAGCATGACCACGTTGCGCGGCACCCGCAGGCGCGAGCTCTGCCGGGCCCAGAGGCGCGGCTTCAGGAGGGCTTTCGAGGCTTCGACCTGGTACATGGCTTCGCGGCGAGCGCCGGAGCCCGTGCGGCGGCCGACCCTCTAGGTATGCAACGTGCCGGCTAGTCCTTTTCTCGCACTCTCGGGCACCGGCTGGCCGGATAGGCCGAGGCGGGAGGCGACTTCGCCCGCCACCTCTTCGGCGAAGCCCATCACCGAGTCGCCGTTCAGCAGCTGCGGGTAGATCTGAGCGTTGGAGGCGAGGGCGAGGCCGCCGACCCCGGGCCAGACCGGAGCCGCCCGCGGCCCCTCCTCGTCGCGGACCTGGTGCACCGGCTCGACCAGCCGCGCCCGCTGCACCGACCACTCGACGACCTCCTCGCGGCTGAACCCGGGCGAGAGCCGGGCCAGGTAGTCGGTGAAGCGACGGTAGACCGACTCGTCGTCCTCGCTCTGCTCCGGCGCCTCGGGGTCGCAGTACTTCGGCAGGTAGACCAACTCGAGGCCGTCGGTGTGCTCGGTCCCCAGCACCTGCGTCGTTTCGACGGCGCTGGTCAGCGGCGTCGACTCGGTGATGTTGATCGCGTAGTAGGGCAGCAGGCGGCGGCGGACCTTGATGATCGGGCAAACGACGCCGAGCCAGCGCTGCGGGTAGCGCTCCAAGAGGTGCTGGTGGCGCTCAGGCAGGAGGAAGCGCAGGGCGG
Source organism: Solirubrobacterales bacterium (assembly GCA_035764245.1). Classification (GTDB taxonomy): domain Bacteria; phylum Actinomycetota; class Thermoleophilia; order Solirubrobacterales; family 70-9; genus VAYN01. The sequence continues at coordinate 55,717 of DASTZP010000013.1, read as the reverse complement.
GCGGCTGCACGGTCGGGATCGTCAGGTCGAACTCGAGCGTCTCGCCCTCGAGCTCGACCCCTGTGACCGAACCGTCCTCGGCCAGGGCGAGGCCGGTGACCGGCGCTTCGGTGCGGGCCTCGACTCCAAGCTGACGCGCCCGCGCAACCATCGCGTCGATCAGGCGCTGGTGGCCGCCGACGATGTGGCCCATTTCCTCGCCGCCGCGCCCTTTGCTCTGGCGCGCGCCGGACATCCGCCGCGTCCGCGCCCAGAGGTAGGTCGCCGGCAACCCGGAGGGATCGCCGTCGAAGCGGGTGTCGAGGAGCGGTTTCCAGATCCGCTCCCAGACCTGGTTGCCGCAAATCCGCCGCAGCCAGGTCTCGAGCGGGATCCGCTCCAGCTTCTCGTAGGAGCTGCGCAGCTGGCACTGGGCGACGAACCAGCCCAGCCGCAGCCGCGCCGGCGGGCTCAGCGGTGAGAAGCGCAGGAGGTCGCCGATGCCGTTGAAGTCGTGCATCTCGCCGTCGGAGAAGAAGCCGGCGCCGACCGGCGTGAAGCGCAGCTGGTCGCCGAGCCCGACCTCCTCGGCCATCGCGATCATCCGCTCGTCGGAGGGGGTGATGACGTGGTAGAAGCGGTCGACCTCGTGGCCGCCGAAGTCGAAGGTGCCGGCGAGCCCGCCGAGACCGGGGCCGCGCTCGATCACCGTCACCCGCGCCCCCTGCTGGGCGAGGCGAAGCGCCAGCGAGACGCCGAGGACGCCGCCGCCGACGATGCCGACGCGAGGCGTGTTGCCGTTCATCGGCCCTGGGCGACCGGAGCCGGGCCGCCTGCCGGCGACCCCTCGGTCACCGTCGCGGCGGCCGGCTCGGGCAGGCCCTTCGGCGCCGTCGCCTCGGCCAGCGGCGATACCGGCGGCGGCTGGATGCGGCCGACGAGGTGCGCGGCCATCACCCGGAAGTAGGCGACGACGGTCGGTTTCAGCTGCATCTTCGACTCGCCTTTGCGGGTCGTCCAGTCGTTGGTCGTCGGCACCTCGGCGACCGTGGCGCCGGCGTTGTAGAGCTTCAGCAGGAGCTCGACGTTGGCGGCGAAGCCGGGCTCCCGGACGAGCAGGTAGCCGTAGGTGTCGGCCGCCTTGCGCAGGGTGCCGGCCCGGTAGACCCGGTAGAGCGAGGAGAGCGTGTGCATCTCCTGCAGCCCGCCCAGGTAGCGGAAGGTGTTGGAGACCGATTTGCTCGCCGCCAGGCGCCAGCCGGCGACGCCGACGATCTTGCCCCCCGGCGCGTAGACCGAGGCGAGGACGACGTCGTTGCCCCGCTCGAAGAGCTCCAGCATCCGCGGCAGGTCGGAGAGGTCGGAGGTGGTGTCGGCCTCGAGGGTGACGATCGCGTCGTCATCGGAGGACTCCTTCAGGGCCGAGCGGATGCCGGTGTTGATCGCCGTCCCGAGGCCGCGGTTGACGGTGTGGGTGACGACCGCCAGGTGCATGTCCTGGGCGTGTTCGCGGATCACCTCGCCGGTGCCGTCGGTGGAGCCGTCGTCGACGATGATCACCCGCGCCCCGAGCTCGCGCGCCACCGGCGCCAGGTCGGCCAGCAGGCGGGGGATGTTTTCGGCCTCGTTGTAGGCCGGGATCACGAAGCGGATCACGCGTAGACCTCCAGCGGTCGGGGGGTGGGGATGTCGAGCAGCTCGACGGGGCGGCGCACGGCCGCGGACTCGCGTACCGCGAGGGCCGCGGCCAACGCCTTGACGCCGTCGTGGGCGCTGACCGGCTCGGGGGTGTCGTCGAGGACGCAGCGGCAGAAGGCCTCCAGCTCGGCCCGCAGGGGCTCCGCCTTGGCCAGCGAGAACCGCACCGCGGCCCCCTCGCCGTCGCCGCGCAGGACCGAGAGGCCGTCCCACTGCAGCGGCGCCGTCGTCGACTCGACGAACCAGACGTCCTGGGTGATGTAGCTGGCGCGCAGGAGGCCGTTCTCGCCGATCAGGGCGATCTCGCGCTTCTTCTCCGGGGTCAGCCAGTTGACGTCGAGCAGGCCCAGCGTCTCCTCCCCGCCGCCGTCGCCGAAGCGGGCGAGGCAGGTCAGCAGGTCCTCCTGGGAGCTGTGCTGGAAGCGACCGCCGTCGGCGTAGATCTCGTGGATCGAACTGTCGAGGACGTACTGCATGACGTCGAGGTCGTGGGTGGCGAGGTCGATCGCGACGCCGGTGTCCTGGATCCGCGTCGGCAGCGGCCCGACCCGGGTGGTGTGCGCCCGGTAGACCCGGCCGAGGCGCCCGTCGGCGACCAGCTCGCGCATCTTCTCGACCGCCGGGTTGAAGCGCTCGACGTGGCCGACCATCAGCTTGCGGTCGGCCTCGATCGCGGCGCCCCGCATCCGCAGGGCGTCGGGGAGGGTGGTCGCGATCGGCTTCTCGACGAGGACGTGGAGCCCGGCGGCGAGCGCCTCGAGGGCGACGTCGGCGTGGTGCTCAGAGGGGCAGGCGATCGAGATCGCGTCGAGATCGTCGGCGTCTTCGATCATCTCCCGCCAGTCGGCGAACTCGAGCGCCTGCGCGCCGGCGAGGGCGCGGGACCGCGCCTCCGGGTCGGGATCGGCCACCGCGACGACCTGCGCGGACTCGATTTGCGCGTAGTTGCGGACGTGGAAGGCGCCCATCCGGCCGCAGCCGACGACGCCGACTCGGAGCTGCTCAGACAAGGGACTCCTCCCGGGCTCGGTCGAGGTGGTTGACGGTGAGCTCCGCGATCCGCTCCGCCGCGCGGCCGTCACCGAAGATCGGCGGCCGGTCGTCGGGCAGCGGCTTCGCGAGGGCGTCGCGGAACTTCTCCGCGTCGACGCCGACCAGCGAGTTCCAGCCGGTCGAGACGGTCTCGATCCACTCGGTCTCCTCGCGCATCGTGATGCACGGCACCCCCCAGAGATAAGCCTCGCGCTGGACCCCGCCGGAGTCGGTCGCGATCGCCACCGCGTCGCGCTCGAGGGCGAGCATTTCGGTGTAGGTCACCGGGTCCCGCATCTCGACGTTGGCGGGAACCTCGAGGTTCCAGGTCTCGATGCTCTTCCGCGTCCGCGGGTGCAGGGGGAAGACCACCCGGCACTCGGCGGCGCCGAGGCACTCGAGGACGGCGTTGAGCCGCTCGGCCGAGTCGGTGTTGTAGTTGCGGTGGGCGGTGGCGAGGACGTACTCGCCCTCCTCCCCCCGCTCGGGCAGACGGGCGCGGGTCGCCATCAGGACGTCGGCGAGGACGTCGCCGGTGACGTGGACGGCGCCCTTGACCCCCTCGTCGAGCAGCACCTGGCGGGCGTGCTCGCAGGGTGCGAAGAGCAGGTCGGAAAGTTCGTCGGTCTCGATCCGGTTGGCCTCCTCGGGCATGTCCTGGCGGTAGCTCCGCAGGCCGGCCTCGACGTGGATCAAGGGCACGCCGGCGGCGACCGCGGCGCGGGCGCCGGCGATCGTCGCGTGGGTGTCGCCGCGGACCAGGACCGCATCCGGTTCCCGGCTGGCGATGACGCGGCCGATCCGCTCCTCGGCGACGGTGACCGCGGCGGTCGGGGGCAGCGAGCCGACCCCGAGGTTGAACTCGGGCAGCGGCAGGTGCAGGTCGGCGATCTGGAGATCGGACATCCCCGGGTCGTAGTGCTGGCCGGTGTGGACCAGGATCTCTTCGAGGCAATTCGAGTAGGCGAGCGAAAGCGGCGCGGCCTGCACGATCTCGGGACGGGATCCGATGACGGAGACGATCCGGGCTGACATGACCAATCAACGCACGAGCCGCCCGTGTCTTTTGCCGCCCCGGAAAAAAGTTCCCCGTATTCGACTTCAGCCTTTTTCCAGTCTCCGAAACTCGCGGCGGCGCAAGTGTTCCGCGCTCGCGACCGTTGTCTCTTACGCATGGAGGCCCACGGACTCACCCGTCAGGAGACCAGCGCCCAGACCGCCGAGCAGCCGCGCGCGCTGGGCGTCTTGCGCCGCGGCTTCGACCTCGTCGTCTCCTCCGCCCTGATCCTCCTGCTCAGCCCGCTCCTGATCGCCGTCGCCGTCGCGGTCCGTCTCGACAGCCGCGGGCCCGCCCTCTTCCGCCAGCGGCGCGTCGGCTACCAGGAACGCGAATTCACCCTCTTCAAGTTCCGCAGCATGCGGGTCGACGCCGACCCCCGCGGCCACCAGGAGTACGTGACCGCGTTGATCAAGGGCGAGGGCGAAAGCCAAGAGAGCGGCCGCGAGAGCCTCTACAAGCTCGCCGTCGACAACCGGATCACCCCGGTCGGCCGCTGGATCCGGCGCTGGAGCCTCGACGAGCTCCCCCAGCTCTTCAACGTCGTCAAGGGGGACATGACCCTGGTCGGCCCCCGTCCGGCGCTCGCCTACGAGGTCTCCGAGTACCCGAGCTGGTACCGCCAGCGGTTCTCCGTCAAGCCGGGCCTGACCGGCTACTGGCAGGTCAGCGGCCGCAGCGAACGGACCTACGAGGAAATGGTCCGCCTCGACATCGAGTACGCCGAGCGGCGTTCGCTCGGCCTCGACCTTCTCATCCTTCTGAAGACCCCATGGGTAGTCCTGAGTCGAAAGGGAGCAGCGTGAATCCAGCAGGAGCAATTGGAACCTTGGTCGTCGGCTACGGCTACTGGGGCCCGAACATCGTCCGCAACGTCGTCGAGCGCCCGGAGTTCCGGCTGATGGGCCTCTGCGAGCTCGACGAGGGCCGCGCTGAAGACTTCCGCCGGCGCCATCCGGGGATCTGGATCGAGCCCGACCTCGACGCCGCGCTCGCCGACCCGCGGATCGAGGCCGTCGCGATCGCCACCCCGCCCCACACCCACTACAACCTCGTCCGCCGCGCCCTCGAGGCCGGCAAGCACGTGCTGGTCGAGAAGCCGCTGGCCCCGAAAGCCAAGGAGGCCGCCGCCCTGGTCCGGCTCTCCGAGGAACTGGGCCTGGTGATGATGCCCGGCCACACCTTCGTCTACAGCCCCTCGGTCAACGCCGTCCGCGACCTGATCCAGGAAGACGAGCTGGGCGAGATCTACTTCATCACCTCCTCGCGGATGAACCTCGGGCTCTACCAGCAGGACGGCGTCGTCCTCGACCTCGCCCCGCACGACCTCTCGATCCTCCTCCACTGGCTCGACCGACCGCTGCTCGAGGTCTCGGCCACCGGCCGCAGCGTTTTCCAGGACGGCGTCCACGAGACCGCCTTCCTCACCCTGCGCTTCGAGGGCGGCACCCAGGCCAACGTCCAGCTCTCCTGGCTGGCCCCGCGCAAGATGCGCCAGATGGTCGTCGTCGGGTCGCGGCGGATGGTCCAGTACGAGGACACCGCGGCCGACGACTCCGTCCGCATCTACGACCGCGGGCTCGACTTCGCCGAGCCGCCCGCCAACTTCGGTGAGTACCGCCTCACCTACCGCACCGGCGACATGGTCGCGCCCCGCGTCCAGGCGCTGGAGCCGCTCGGCCAGGAGCTGAGCGACTTCGCCGCGGCGATCCGCGGGGGCGCCACCCCGGTCTCCAACGCCCGCCTCGGGCTGGAGATCGTGCTCGGCCTCGAGGCGCTGGAGGAGTCCCTCCGCGATCGCGGCAAGCCGGTGGCCGTCCGCTCGGCGGCGGAAGCGCTGGAGGAGGCCGCCCGGGCCGACCTGCCGGCGCCGATCGGCAGCGGCGACTAGAAGTCGGGTTCGCCGTCGGCGAGAGGCGCTGTCCCGCGGGGGACGACGCCGAGAAACTCGAGCTCGGCCAGGTAGACCAGCACGGCGTGGACGGCGAGGCGGCTCGTCGTCGTCCGCTGCCGCCGCGCCTCCTGCGCCAGCAGCGCCTCGGTCTCGCGATCGAGGGTCAGTTCGAGCTTTGCGTGCGGCGAGGGATCGGACCGCAGGAAGCGGGGGGCGGCGACCGGCCGGCGCCCCGCTTTCAGCTTGTAGGCGTAGTGCAGCAGCGCCTTGCGGGCGCCGGCGGTGAGGTCGGCCCCGAAATGGCCTTCGAGGCCGCTACAAGCGAGTTTTCCGAGTTCGACGTTGACCACTCTCATGTCAATAACTCGTCGGAGGTGGGCAACCTTTGCACGGGATGTTGAGGATCAACCTAACTTCAGACTTTTATGTCACCCCATGGACGAATGTTGAAAAAGGGTGCGTTTACAGGAAAGTCGCACCGGACACTCCTAATAGTCGAAAATTGTCATTGACAATTCGCCGGGGCGGTGACAGGTTTCCGCCAATAGCCCGCTCTTTAGGAGGGGGCTTTTCGATTTTTCCCCCACTTTGGAATCTTTTTCGAAATCAGGCTCCGACACGAGTAAGGGGTCCGTACCTCTCCCGCTAGGAGGGCGCGGGCCTGTAAAACCAGTGGTAGTGCATGCGGTGAGCATGAGGGAGATCAGCGATGAGCAGCGCGTCCGAAGGCCCGGCATTGAGCCGCGGGGCCGGCAACCTGACCCAGGCTGCCGTGTCACGTGCCAAGGCAGGAGACCCCGAGGGGCTGCATTACCTCTACGTTCGCTACGCGGATGACGTACTCCGCTATGTGAACGGTCTGATCCGCGATCACCACGAGGCCGAAGACATCACCCAGAACGTCTTCGCCAAGCTGATGAAGGCGATCAACAAGTACGAAGAGCGCGCGGTGCCCTTCGACGCGTGGATCATCCGCGTCGCCCGCAACGCCGCTCTCGATCACCTGCGGGCAAAGCGGGCCATCCCCACCGAGGAGGTCAGGCAGACCGACACCGGCCGCGCCCAGACCGCCCAGGACCGGGGCCGAGCCCTGCGCCAGGCGCTCGAAGACCTGCCCGAGGATCAGCGCGAGGTGCTGGTCCTGCGGCACATCGTCGGGCTCTCGCCGGTGGAGATCGCCGACACCCTGGACAAGAGCGAGAGCTCCGTCCACGGCCTCCACCATCGCGGCCGGCGGTCCCTGCGCGCGAACCTGAACGAGCTCGGCGCCGCGCCGGTGGTCGCGCCGCCCCGCAGCTAGCTTCCGGCGGCGTCTCCTTCGCCGGCGCCGAGGTCGTCGAGGATGCGCTGCGTGACCCGTCCAGCGTCGATCTCCGCCTGGAAGTAAAAGGCGGCGTGCTCGGCCAGCTGCTCGACCGATACGCCCTGTCTAACCGCCTCCTCCTCGAAGCGATCCCACAGGTTCGCATCGACCTCGACCTCGATCCGTACGTCCTCCCGCGTCTCGCTGCCGCGGAGGAACCCCGGGTACGACCATGCCGGTCTATCGCTGCCGCTGTCGCCGAGGTAGCAGAGAAGGGCGTTTTCCATCCGCAGGGACGGGTCGGCCGCTTCGCTGTCCCCTTGCAGAGCCTTGTATGCAAGCTCGCTGAGGACGACCGTCACACGACGCCTCTCCACGCCTCGTTCGCGCGCCAACCTTGATCCTCCCACGGTAATCCCCATTCCCGACACTTCTACCCTTGTGACTGGTTGGCTAACTAGCCCGCTCTATTTCTACCCGATCTTCGCACCCGGGCGCAAGCCGAAAATCGGTTGACAGCTAGTCCAGGAGACCGTTTTCGCGGGCCCCGGCGACCGTCCCCGCCAAGGTCTCGGCGGCGTCGAACCGGGGCTTCCAGCCCAAGTCGCGGCGGGCCCTGGCGGTGTCCATGAGGACGGGGAGCTCCGCGGCCGCCGCCCACTCGAGCTTGGCCGAGGCGAAGCTTAGGCGGCGGGCGGCGGCGGTGGCAAGGCCCACCGCCGGTCGCGGCACCGGCACGGAGCGCCAGCCCAGGGCGCGGGCGAGGTCGGAGACCCCGATCTCCCCCTCGCCGGCGAGGTTGTAGACGCCGGGCGGACCGTCCCCGCAGATCGCCGCCGCCATCGCCCTGGCGACGTCGTCGTGGTGGACGAGCTGGAACGGAACTCCGGGGTCCGGCAGGACGGGGCCGAGCAGCGGCAACCGTTCCACCCCCCTCCGCAACGACGGCACCGGATCGACCATCCGCACGGCGCCCACGGTCTGCTCGACCAGCATCGTCGCCCGCGGGCCGGCGACGATGCTGGGGCGGAAGACGTATGGGTCCACCGCACTGCCCAACAGCAGCTCATCCAGGAGGCCCTCCAGCTCCGCCTTCTGGGCGGAGTAGTAGAAGGCCTCGGAGCCGCGGGCCGGCACGTCCTCGGTCAGCGGCTGCGGGTTCTCGGGATGGAAGCCGTAGGCGGCGACCGAGGAGGCGTAGACGAGCCGCTTGACGCCGGCCCGGATCGCCGTCTCGAAGACGTTGCGGGTCCCCTGCAGGTTCACCTTGCGCGTCTCCTCCCTGCTGCCGAAGATCGCAAAGGCCAGGTGGACCGCGACGTCGACCCCGTCGAACAAAGCCGCCAACGCCCCGCGATCGAGGATGTCCCCGCGTCGGTAGGCGACCTTCCCCCACCCCTCCTCAGCCGGATCAAAAGGCCGCCGAGCCATCCCCAGCACCTCGCCCACCTCCGGCCGCCGCTCCAACTCCGCCATCAGCGGCTTGCCGATCTCCCCAGTGGGACCGGTGACCGCGACCTTGAGAGCCATAGTGCGACCGACCCTACGCGGCCGGCGTTACCCGATACGCATCGAACACCGAGTCCACATTCCGCAGCCGCGAGATGCACTGCTTCAACTGCTCGGTATCCCCCACCTCGACCACGAACTTGTTTTTCACCATCGGGTGGTTGGTCGTGCAGGTGGCGCCGATGATGTTGATCCCGGCCTCCGAGAAGGTCCGCGAGAGATCCTCGAGCAGGCGGGTGCGGTCGTAGGCGTCGATCTGCAGCTCGACCCGGTAGGAGGCCTCGTTTTCACCCTGCCAGCGGACCTCGACGAAGCGCTCGGGAGCCTTTTTCAGCGCCTTGACGTTCTTGCAGTCGGTGCGGTGGATGGTGATCCCGCGGCCGAGCGAGACGTAGCCCGCGATCTCATCCCCTGGCACCGGCCGACAGCACTTGGCCAGCCGCACGGCGACGTTGTCGACGCCCTTGACGATGATCCCGTAGTTGGAGGCGTCCTTGGTGCGCCGGGCCCGGTCCTCCCGGCCCAGCGGCGCTCCGGCGTCCTCCTCCTCGACCCCCTCGCCGGCTTTCAGCCGCTGCATCAGTTTGTTGGCGGCCGCCTTGGAGGAGACTTTGCCCTGGCCGAGGGCGATGTAGAAGTCGGTGCCTTTGCGGAAGCCCATCTCCCGGATCACGTCCGCCAGCAGCGCCGAGCCGGCGACCCGCTGCATCGGGATCCCCCGCGTGCGCAGCGCTTCCTCGAGCTTTTCGCGGCCGTCGCGCTCGGCGTCCTCGCGCCGCTCCTCTTTGAACCAGGAGCGGATCTTGTTGCGGGCGCGGTTGGTCCGCACCAGTTTCAGCCAGTCGAGCGAGGGGCCGCGCTTCTGCTTCGCGGTCAGGACCTCGACGATGTCCCCCGAGCGCAGCTGGTAGTGCAGCGGCACGATGCTGCCGTTGACCTTGGCGCCGACGCAGCTGTGGCCGACGTCGGTGTGGACGGCGTAGGCGACGTCGAGCGGCGTCGAGCCGGCCGAGAGGTTCTTCACTTCGCCCTTCGGGGTGAAGACGAAGACCTCGTCCTCGAAGAGGTCGACCTTGAGCGACTCGAGGAACTCGGCCGGGTCCTGTTCGCCCTCGGCCTCGACCAGCTGCCGCAGCCAGGTCATCTTCTCCCGCTCCGGGTCGCCGTGGGCGCCCTCTTTGTAGGCGACGTGGGCGGCGATCCCGTACTCGGCGAGCTTGTGCATCTCCTCGGTCCGGATCTGGATCTCCAGCGGCTTGCCCTCCGGCCCGATCACCGTCGTGTGCAGCGCTTGGTACATGTTGGCTTTGGGCATCGCGACCCAGTCCTTGAAGCGGCCCGGCAGCGGCTTCCAGAGCGAGTGGATGACGCCGATCGCGCCGTAGCAGTCTTTGACCGAGTGGACGATCACCCGCATCGCCGTCAGGTCGAAGATCTCGTTGAACTCCCGCCCCTTCTTCGCCATCTTCGTGTAGATCGAGTAGAAGTGCTTGGCGCGGCCTGAGATCTCGGCCTCGATCCCGACCTGTTCCAGCTCCTTGGCGAGGAACTCGCCGGCTTCAGAGACGAAATTTTCGCGCTCGTCGCGCTGCTGGGCGACCAGCTGTTTGATTTCTTTGTACTTGCGCGGGTGCAGGGTCGCGAAGGCGAGGTCCTCGAGCTCCCATTTGATCGCGTGGATCCCCAGCCGGTGGGCCAGCGGCGCGTAGATCTCGAGCGTCTCGTGCGACTTCAGCGTCTGTTTCTGCTTCGGCAGGGCGCCGAGCGTGCGCATGTTGTGGAGGCGGTCGGCCAGCTTGATCAGGATCACCCTGACGTCGGTGGCCATCGCCACCATCATCTTCCGGTAGTTCTCGGCCTGGCGCTCGTCGCGGCTCTCGAAGGTGATCCCGGTCAGCTTGGTGACGCCGTCGACGAGCTGGGCGATCTCCTCGCCGAACTCCTCGCGGATCTCCTCGAGGCTGGCGGTCGTGTCCTCGACCGTGTCGTGGAGGAGCGCGGCGCAGAGGGTCTCGGTGTCGAGCTTCATCCCGGCGCAGATCTGGGCGACTCCTACGGGGTGGGTGATGAACTCGTCGCCCGAGTAGCGGAGCTGGTCGGCGTGGCGCTCGCAGGCGAAGTCGAAGGCGCGCTCGACCTGAGCGCGGTCGATCGTCGCCACCGCCACCGCGGCGCCACCCGCGGTCCCGTTGCCGTCGCCGGACGCGGTCGCAGCCGAGTCGAACTCCTCGATCACCGCGAAGAGATCGCCGAGGAGCTCCTTATGGGCTACTGCGGTTTCGGTCTTGCGAGGTATCGCCGGGCCTCCGAAAATCGTTCGTCGTACGCACGGAACGCGGCTGAACGCTGCAGATCCGTCCTCACTGAGGATACGACCCGGACGACCCCTTCGCCGCCTTCCGGCGATCCCTGCAGAAGGCCGAGCCCGCGGAGCACCTGAAAACGGCGGGCCGCGGCCTCGGGGCAGAGCGGGTGGCTACCGGTCCCGGCCAGCGCTTCCCGCAGCCGCCCGCCGCGGGCATCGCCGGTCTGCCGCAGGGCCCGGTAGGTCGCCGCGACCCCCTCTCGCGTCGCCCACTGCTCGGCCAGCGCCTTGGCGGCGAACTCGACCTCCCCCTCGCTCCAGAGGAGATGGAGGAAGCCGTCCCCTTCGGCAGGGGCGACCCCGGCGCGCAGCTCGTCCGCCTCACACCGCGGGGGGTCGACGAGGACCACGTGCTCGAATGCCTCGGCCAGCGCCGGCTCCCGCTCCAGCGCCGCGAAATCGGTCAGGGCAAGCCCGGAGGCCGCCCGCTCGCGCAAGCGCCCGATCTCCCCGTCATCGCAGCGATGGCAGGCGATCAGCGCCGCGCCGCCGTTGAACCGCGCCAGCCCGGCCGCCCCATTCGCCAGCGCCGCCCGCCGCGAAGCGTCGGCGCAAACGGCCAAGACCCCGGCCCCGGAGGAAACCAACTCCGCTACCGCGACCGTAGCCGGAGCCGAACCCATGACCAACCGTCTCTCCCCGTCGCGAGACCGCAAAATTCCTTCCCCAGGAGGGAATTTTGCGGTCTCGGCGGAGAGGGGAAGTTCGAGCTCGGCTTCGAAGCGAGTCCACCATTCCGCTTCGTCACACGAACAGGCGTGGGGCAATACCGGACGCTCGGCATCTTCTTCATCGGCCTCCGGCTCCTCCAGCGGGTGGAGCTCTCGCAGCACGACCCGGGGCTCGACCGAGCCGTTCCAGTGGTTCACCTCGAGGCGGATGGCGGCGTCCAGCAGGTCCTCGTCCTCGACGCCGAGGCCGGCGCGGCCGAAGGCGACGCCCAACGCCCGGTGCGAGCCGCTGTGGAGGCTGAAGCGGGAGTGCTTGCCCTCCCCCATCGTGCGCACGTCGGTGACCCGCGCCGCCGGCACCAGCAACCGCACGCCGGGGTTGCCCATCCCGAACGGGGCCAGCTGCCGCAGCTCTTCGGCCAGCTCGAGCCCGAGCCCGACGCCGCCGACCATCGCGTCGACCTTTTCGGTCCGCCGCAGGTCATCCTCGCTCAGGACCTCGTTCGCGTGGGCGGCGAACGCCGCCCGGAACGCATCCAGGTTCTGCGCCCGGATCTGCAGGCCCGCCGCGGCCCGGTGGCCCCCGAAGCCATCGAGGTGCTCGGCGCAGGCCTCCAGCGCCGCCAGCAGGTCGAACCCGGGGATGCTCCGCCCGGAGCCGCGCCCGTTCCCGTCTTCGTCGAGGGAGATGACGACGACGGGCCGATGGTGGCGCTCGACCTGGCGCGAAGCGACGATCCCGACGACGCCGGGATGCCAGTCCTCCCCGGCCAACACCAGCCCGTGCGCCCCCCGCAGCTCGTCGGGCAGCTCCCGCCGCGCCGCCTCGGCCGCCGAGTCCACCTCCTGCTCCGTCGCCCGGCGCTCGGCGTTGGCCCTGCTCAGCTCGATCGCGATCGCCTCGGCCCGCTCCGGATCCTCGGTCAGGAACAGCTCCACCCCGGCGTCGGCCCGGTACAGCCGGCCGGCGGCGTTGATCCGCGGCGCCAGCCGAAACCCGAGATCGCCCTCGTCCAAGCGCTCGGGATCGCACTTCGCGACCTCCAGCAAAGCCCTGATTCCGGGTCGCTGCGCGCGCCTGATCTCGGCCAGTCCGCGTCGGACGATGCTCCGGTTCTCGCCGACCAGCGGCACCACATCGGCGACCGTGGCCAGAGCAACAAGATCCAGATCCCCAGCACGCTCACCCCGCAGGGCGCAAGCAAGCTTCCAAGCCACCGCGGTCCCGCAGAGCGACTCGAACGGGTACCCGCTGACCTGCGGGTGGAGGATCGTGCAATCCGGGAGCGCCTCGGACGGCTGATGGTGGTCGGTGACGATCGCCTCCATCCCCAGCTCCCGCGCCAGCGCCACCTCCTCCACCGAGGTGATCCCGCAGTCCACCGTCAGCAGCAGCTGGGTGCCGCGCTCGGCAAGTCGTCTCACGTTCGAGGCGGACAACCCGTACCCGTCCTCCAACCGGTTGGGGATGAACCAGTCGCACTCGGCGCCGAGCTCGCGCAGCACCGAGACCGTCAGCGCGGTCGCGCAGACGCCGTCGACGTCGAAGTCGCCATGGACGGTGATCCGGCGGCCGGCCTCGATCGCGGCCAGTACCTGCTCGACCGCGCGGTCCATCCCCGCGAACGCCGACGGCGGGTGCGCCTCGTCAGCAGCGAGGAACGAGCGAGCCTGCTCGGGAGTCCGGTAGCCGCGGCGGACGAGGGTGACGGCGACCGGCTCGCTCAGCTCCAGCTCCTCGGCGAGGGCGCGCGCCTCCGCGTAGGAGTAGGGCTCGACGGCGAATGGGCTGGCGCTATTCGGCACGCTTCCAGGCTAGGAAGCGGGGCGGCGGAAATGGGCGCTCGAACCTGCCGAAGATGCGGAAAGCCCGGGAACTTCCTCAGCCGTCGATCGGCTCTTCGGACCGCATCCCGATCGCGTAAACGACCGCCAGCCCGATCAGCGTCCCGGGAATCGAGATCAAAGCGGTCGAGAGGTCAGTGTCCCCGAGGTCTTTGCCACTCGCCTCCTGGACGATCAGCCCGAAGACGACGGAGCCCACCACCGCGCCGAGGAAGGCGCCGACGATGCCCTGCCAGAAGCGGTCGGGCACGAAGACCGTGAAGTGCCAGATCGCGATGCCCATCATGAAGAAGACGACCAGTGCCATCTACTAACGCCTCCCGTGTTTGCGTCGTGCCTGCCGGCGGGCCCGGCGGTCGGCGTTGCGCTGGCGTCGCTCGGCCGAGGCGGCCGCCGCCGCGTCGGTGTCGCCGTTCGTTCGCGAGCCGGGGCCGTCGCCGGAATCGTCCGTCCGCTCCGCCGTCGCTACCGCGCCCGCGGCCGGCTCCACGGCAGGCTCCTCGACGACGCTCTGCGGCGGCGCTTCGGTCTCCTCGTCGCGACCCAGCTTCGCGGTCTCGATCTCGTCGGCGTAGGCCGGCACGCGGCCCCCTTCGACTTCGGCGATCCGCAGGCGACGGCGGACGAAGCCCGGCTCGCGTTCCTTCCAAGCGGTCAGGACCGGCGAGGCGATGAAGATCGACGAGTAGGTACCGGAGGCGATCCCGACCAGCATCGCGAAGGCGAAGTCCTGCAGGGTGGCGCCGCCGAAGACCATCAGCGAGAGGACGCCGAGCAAGGTCGAGAAGCTGGTCGCCAGCGAGCGCGTCAGGACCTCGCTCATTGAGCGGTTGACGATCTGCGAGAAGGCCGCCCGCGGCATCCGCGGCACGTTCTCCCGGATCCGGTCGAAGACGATGATCGTGTCGTAGATCGAGTACCCCAAGATCGTCAGGAAGGCGGCGACCGTACCGCTGCTCACCTCTTTCCCGGTCAGCGAGTAGACGCCCGCCGTGATCAGGATGTCGTGGAAGATCGCGATCAGCACCGGGACCGCGAACTTCGGGTCGAACCGCAGAGCGACGTAGCCACAGATCACCAGCAGCGAGAAAATCAGCGCCTTCAGGGCGCTGTCGGCGACCTGCTGCCCGAAGGTCGGCCCGACGCTGGTGCTGTCGAAGCCTTGGTTGACGACGCCGAACTCGTCGATCAGAGCCGATTCCGCCTGACGCACTTCACCCGGCTCGAGCTCGTGCGACTGGATCTGGAAGACGTTGCTGCCGAAGTTGGGGTCGTCGACCTGCTGGATCTCCTCGCCGCTGATCCCCACTGCCTCCAGGACGTCGCGCACGCCTTCCTCGTCGGTCGGCTGCTGCAGGGCGGCGGTGATCCGCGTCCCGGACTCGAAGTCGATACCGAAGTTGAGCTGCTTGGTCGCCAGCGCCAGGCCGCCGATGATCAGGATCACGCCGGAGATCGAGAAGAACCAACGGCTCGCGCCCATGAAGTCGAAGTGCCACTGTTTCCCCTCGCCGCCGGCGCCGAGCGCGCTCGGCGAGCGCAGCAGCCGCGAGCGGCTCATGCTTCCCAGCAGCGCCTGGGTGAAGACGACGGCGGTCAGCAGGGAGACGATCGTGCCGACCCCGAGGGTGAAGGCGAAGCCCTTGACGCCCGCGGTCGCCAGCACGAAGAGGATGAAGGCGGTCAGCAGGGTGACGACGTTGGCGTCGATGATCGTGCTGATCCCGCGTTTGTAGCCAGCGGCGATCGCGCTCGACATCGAGCGTCCGGCCCGCACCTCCTCCTTTATTCGCTCGAAGATGACGATGTTCGAGTCGGCGGCCACGCCTATCGTCAGGACCAGGCCCGCAATCCCCGGCAGGGTGAGCGTGATCGGGATCAGGTCGATGAGGGCGAAGAAGATGATCGCGTAGGCGCCGAGCGCAATCGAGGCGATCAGGCCGAGGAAGCGGTAGTAGAGGAGCAGGAAGATGATCACCAGCGCCAGGCCGACGATCCCGGCTTTGATGCCCTGGTCCAGCGCTTCGCTCCCGAGCGTCGCCGAGACCTGGGTCTGGCTGATCAGCTTGAGGCTGATCGGCAGGGCGCCGATCTGCAGCGTCGTCGCCAGTTCCTGCGCCTCGCCGATCGAGGTGAACCCACCCGAGATCTGGGCGCCGGTGCGGCCGTCGATCCCGTCGGGGTTTTCGGAGAAGTTGATGATCGGCCGGGTTTTCACTTCGTTGTCGAGGACGACCGCGAAGTGCCCCGACAGCGCTTCGGCTTCTTCGCCGGAGACCGGGCCGATCGCCTGCGCCTGCCCCCGCTGCGCGATCCTCCGCGTCACTTCCTGGAAGGCGTCGCGGCCGTCGTCGGTGAACCCGAAGGAGACGATCGGTTCGTTGTTGGGGCCGTAGGCCTGTTCGGGGTTGGTGATGTCGTTGCCGCTGAGCGCGGGTTCGTCTTTGAGCGCGTACCAGCCGGGCTCGCCGTCTTCGATCACCTGGCCGGCTTCGTCGACCGGCAGTTCGGAGACGAGGATGGTCCCCGCCGGCACTTCGACGACGATCCCGTCCTTCGACCGTTTCTTCCCGGTCGCGCTGATGTAGAGGTCCTTTTTCGCCAGCTCGGGGCCGGCGATCAGATCGTGCGGCTCTGCCTTCTCGAAGAGGTAGTACCGCGGCTTCGCGACCGAGCAGCTTTCGCAGTTCTCGACCGGCGGCTGTTCGGCGGCGAGCTGGGCGGCTTCGTAGGGGGTCGGGAAGGCGCCGGAGAAGATCAGCCGTTTGGTCTCTTCCTTGGCGATGTTCCGGCCGGCTTCTTCCCACCGTTTTTCGGAGGCTTTCAGCGGCCCTTCGGGCGGCTGCAGTCCCGGTTTCCCGCCGATCACGCGCTCCGGGCCGATCAGGTTCGGCTCCCAGTCGTAGTAGTAGAGCTGGGCGGTGGTGCCGACCTGCTCGGCGGCGCGCCGGGCGTCGGTGACGCCGGGGAGGCTGACCGTGATGTTGTCGGCGCCGAGGCGGGCGATCTCGGGCTCGGAGACGCCGAGTTTGTTGATCCTCTGTTCGATGATCGAGATCGAGTCTTCGATGTCTTCGCCGGAGACTTCATTGCTGGTCCCGGTCGGCTGCCCCTGGTAGACCAGCTCGAGGCCGCCCTGCAGGTCGAGGCCCAGCTTCGTTTCCTTGCTGGCGATGACGATCCCCGAGACGGCCACCAGGCCGAGCACGAAGAGGAGGATGAGGAGGTGTTGGCGCCGGTTGCCCATCGCCTAGCTCTCCGGGGTGAGGACGAGGAGAAGACCGCCGTCGTCGTCGTAGGCCGGGAACACGTCCGCAACCGCACGGGCCGGCAGATCCCCCTCGGCGTTGACCGAAACCCGCTTGCCCAGGGAGCGCACCCCCCACTCCAGCGAGGTCTCGATCGGGTCGCTGACGCCATCGCCGTCGGTGTCGGCCTCCTCACCGCCGTCGCCGGAGTCGATCCAGTCGAGGCCGAGGACCTCCCGAACCGGGCGGCCGATCACGTCCTCGTCGGTCAGACCGGTCAGCTCGAAGCTGCCTTTTCCGGCGTCGATCACGCGTTCCTGCTTGTCACAGACGAAAAAGGCCGCATTCGGAGCCGGATAATAATCGTCGAGTAATTCGAAGACAAAGCCGAAGCCGCATTTCGAGCAGCCCTTGGGACGGGTGCTGAACCCCGCGGTTCGCTCCCCGCTCACCTCCCGGTGTCCGCAGTTCGGACAGATGAAGAACGGCATCTTCGACAGGCTAGCGGGAGGTTCTCAAAAGAGGCTCGCCGCACCTTCGGGCGCGGGCACCCCGAGATGGTCGAAAGCGCGCTGCGTCAGCACCCTCCCCCGCGGCGTCCGCTTCAACAGGCCCTGCTGGAGGAGGTAGGGCTCGAGCACATCCTCGATCGTGTCCTGCTCCTCGCCGATCGCGACCGCCAGGGTGGAGAGGCCGACGGGGCCGCCGCCGAACTTGGTCGCGATCGTTTCCAGGAGGGCGCGGTCGCTGCGGTCGAGGCCGCCGGCGTCGACCTCGAGCATCTCCAGGGCGTCCGCCGCCTCCGCGGCGCCGATCCGCCCGCTGCCCTTGACCTGGGAGAAGTCCCGCACCCGCTTCAGCAGGCGGTTGGCGACGCGCGGGGTCCCGCGCGAGCGGGAGGCGATCGTCTCCGCCCCCGCCGGGTCGATCTCGACGCCGAGGATGCCGGCCGAGCGCTCGACGATCAGCGCCAAGTGCTCGGTCTCGTAGTACTCGAGGCGGTGCGAGACCCCGAAGCGATCCCGCAGCGGGGTCGTCAGCAGACCGGCCCTGGTCGTGGCGCCGATCAGGGTGAACGGCGGCAGCGGCAGGGTCACCGTCCGCGCCCCCGCGCCCTGGCCCAGCACCACCGGCAGCTCGCCGTCCTCCATCGCCGGGTAGAGCGTCTCCTCGACCGCCCTCCCCAGCCGGTGGATCTCGTCGACGAAGAAGACGCTGCCAGGCTCCAGCGAGGTGAGGAAGGAGGCGACGTCGGCCTTGCGCTCGAGCGCCGGACCCGCCGTCTGCACCATCGGCACGCCGAGCTCGGCGGCGACGATGTGGGCGAGGGAGGTCTTGCCGAGGCCGGGGGGCCCGGCGAGGAGGACGTGGTCGAGCGGCTCCCCCCTCCCCTTCGCCGCCTCGATGAAGATCGCCAGCTGGTCGGTCACCTGCTGCTGGTTGACGAAGTCGGCCAGGGTCGGCGGCCGCAGCGAGCGGTCGAGGTCCTCCTCGGGCGCCTCGGCCCGGGCGTCGTGGACCCTGACCTCGGCATCGACCGGCACCGGCTCGGAGTCGATGCCGGGGGTGCGGATGCGGTTGCCGCCGATCTCCGGGCCTTCGCTCATGCCGCGTTCCTCGAGGCGCCGGCCTTGCGCAGCGCCGCCGCGACCAGGTCCTGCGCCTCCGAGCCCTCGACCCCGTCCAGCAGCTGCTCGGCCTCGAGCGGCGCGTAGCCGAGGTTGACGAGCCCGTCGCGGGCGAGCGCCCTGGCGTCCCCCGCCTCGGCGATGCCCACGGCCACCTCTTCCTCGAGCGCGCCGGCCACCTTCTCCCGCAGCTCGACGATGATCCGCTCGGCGGTCCGCTTACCGATCCCGGGGACCGCCTGGAACCGTTTCGCGTCGCCGGCGGCGATCGCCCGCATGAGGTCGCGGTGGGTGCCCCCGGAAAGGGTGGCGATCGCAACTTTCGGACCGACCCCGCTGACGGTGACCAGGAGCCGGAAGAGATCGCGCTCCTCCTCCGCGGAGAAGCCGTAGAGGGAGAGCGAGTCCTCGCGCGCGATCAGCTCCGCGTGGAGGAAGGCCTCACGCCCGGTCGCCGGCACCGCTTTCAGCGTCTCCGAGGAGACGGCCAGCCGATAGCCGACCCCGCCGGCGTCGATCACGACGTGGTCCGGCCGGCGCACCATCACCTCGCCCTTCACCGCGGCGATCATCCGGCGACCCGCTCCTCGCGGTCGGCTCCCGTAGCGCTCCTGGCGACCGTGACGGCCTCGCGATGGCCGTTGCCGCCGCCGTGGCAAATCGCGACCGCGAGCGCGTCGGCGGCGTGGTCGGGAGTCGGCGGCTCGGGCAGGCCGAGCAGGGTGCCGACCATGCGCTGGACCTGCCTCTTGCCGGCCGCCCCGGAACCGCAGACCGCCATCTTGATCGCCTGCGGCGTGTAGGCGTAGCAACCGACGCCGTGCTCGGCGGCGGCCAGCATCGCGACGCCGCTGGCCTGCCCGACGGCCATCGCCGAGCGCACGTTCTTGCCGAAGTAGACCTCCTCGATCGCCATCGCCTTCGGCTCGTGCCAGGCGATCAGCTCCTTCAGGGAGCGATGGATGCGCTCCAGGCGCCGCTCCATCGGCAGCTCGGGGGTGGTCTCCACCACCCCTCCGTCGAGCGCGACCATGTGGTTGCCCTCGACCCGGACGATGCCGAAACCGAGGTTCGCCGCGCCGGGATCGATGCCCATCACTACCTGCATGGGGATTGATTCTGGAAAGCCGGTCGGATGCCTCCCTGAGGCCGCCTGACACTGCGCCAGAAGGCACCCACCTCCTCGCGAATAGCGCCGCTATTCACTCGTCTGCGGTCGCCTTCTGGCTTGGTCAGTCGGCCTCAGGCGGCTCAGGCAGCCAGCTGCTCGAGAACCTCGGCGGGAATGTCGAAGTTCGCGTAGACCTCGTCGACGTCGTCCTGGTCGTCGAGGGCGTCGAGCAGCTTCAGGACCCGTTCGGCGTCATGGCCCTTGACCTCGACGCTGCTTTTCGGCTCCGTCACCAGCCCCGCCGACTCGACCTCGATCCCTTCGCCGGCGAGGGCCTCGCGGACGGCGGTGAGGTCGGTGGGCTCGCAGATCACCCGCAGCTTGTCGTCATCCTCGCGGACGTCCTCGGCGCCGGCGTCGATCGCCCCGATCAGGTCATCCTCGCCGTAGCGGTTGCCGTCGACCACGATCGCGCCCTTTTTCTCGAAGATCCAGGCGACGGAGCCGGGCTCGCCGAGGTTGCCGCCGTGTTTGGAGAAGGCGTGCCGGATCTCGGCGCTGGCGCGGTTGCGGTTGTCGGTCAAGGCCTCGACGAGGACGGCGACCCCGGCCGGGCCGTAGCCCTCGTAGACGATCCGTTCGATCGCGGCGCCGTCGGTTCCGGCCCCGGTGCCGACGTCGATCGCCTTCTGGATTTTGTCCTTCGGCATCGAGGCTTCTTTCGCCTTCTGCACCGCCGTCGCCAGCGTCGGGTTGCCGCTGGGGTCGCCGCCGCCGTCGCGCGCCGCGACCGTGATCGCCCGCGCGAGCTTGCTGAAGAGCTTGCCGCGTTTGGCGTCGGCGGCGCCCTTCTTGTGTTTGATCGAGTGCCACTTGGAATGCCCGGACATCGCCTGCCATTCTATGAGCTCGCCCCATGGCCATGAAGGAGAGAACCCACGGCGCGGGACACGCCCTGGCTGCCGGCCTGGTCTTCCTCGCCATGCTCGTCGCCGCCTTCTCGCTCTGGACGGCGATCCCGCTGAGCTGGGTCTACATCGCCTCCAAGCTCTCTGAGACCCAGTTCCCGAGCGGCGGGCCCTACGCGGTCGTCGCGGTCGGGATCGTCGTCTCGATCCTCTTCGTCGCCTGGCTGATCGGCCGCCTCAACAACCTCTACATCCGCATCACCGGGACCAACCGGCTTGCCCCCATCCGTCCCAGCTGGCTGAAAAGCATGCGCGACACCTCGCCTGCCGCCAACTCGGTCACCGTGGTCGAGGCGGTCCTGATGGCTTCGGTGATGCTCGCCGCGCTGGCCCTCACCCTCTGGTTCTTCCTCCTCGCCGGCTCGCCCCTACCGGACCAGTAGCACTTCCGGCGCTGTAATTTTTACGTTTCGCAGACCAAATGTTGCATTTGGCTTGATAGCTTGCCATCATGGCCGTGATGGCAAGGGAAGAGTGGACCGACACGAGGCTTGACGACCTCAACAAGAAGGTCGAGGGCATCGACCGACGGATGGAAACCGGCTTCGCGGAGATGCGTGAGGAATTTCGAGCCATCCGCGGCGAGACGAAGGGCGAATCTCAGGCAATCCGCGGCGAGATGAAGGCCGAATTCCAGGCAAACCGCGGCGAGATGAAGGCCGAATTCCAGGCGGTGCGAGCTGAGATGGCTGCCCTGGCCACGATGCTGAACCAGACGATCTACCGCCTCTTCGGGGGGATGCTCGTCGCCTGGGTCGTCGGCGTGATCGCCATCATCGCCCAGACCTGACGCGTCAGACGACGAACCTGCCGTCTTCTTGCATGACGACGCCGTCGACTTCCAGCTTGCCGCCGAGGCGGAGGTCGCAGACGAGGTCGGTGTGGACGGCGGACTCGTTCTCGCCGCCGGACTCGGGGTAGCTGCTGCCGACCGCCATGTGGACGGTGCCGCCGATCTTCTCGTCGAGCAGGACCTCGCGGGTGCCTTTGGCGATCCCGTAGTTGGTGCCGATCCCGAGCTCGCCCAGGGTGCGGGCCCCCTCGTCGGTGTCGAGCAGCTTCAGCAGGTACTCCTCGCCGCGCTCGGCCGAGGCGTCGACGACCCGGCCGCCCTCGAAGCGGAGGCGCACGCCGGAGACCTCGCGGCCGCCGATCACCGCCGGCAGGTGGAAGCTGACCTCGCCCTCGACGGAGTCCTCGACGGGCCCGGTGAAGAACTCGCCATCGGGCATGTTGTTGTCGCCGACGCAGGGGATGAACTTGCGACCGGCGATCCCGAGCCGGATGTCGGTCCCGGGGGCGGTCACGCGCACCTCCTCGTGGCCCTCGATCCACTCCGCCAGCCTGGTCGTTTCCTCGGAGGCGCGCTTCCAGGCGGTCAGCGGCTCGGGGTCGGACGCCAGGCAGGCGCCGTAGTAGAAGTCTTCGTAGTCGGCCAGGCTCATCTCCGCCTCAGAGGCGTAGGCGCTGGTCGGGAAGAGGGTGTAGCACCAGCGGAAATCGCCCTCGGCGGCGCGCTTCATCGCCCGCGTCATCAGGTCCCCGGTCGCCGACTGGCGCAGCGTCTGGCGCTCCGGCGGAACGCCGGAGAGCTCGCGGGTGTTGGTGGTTGCACCGATCGCGATCCGCACGTCGGCGTTGTCGACCATCCACTCGGCGAAGGGAGAGATCCATTCCAGCTGCCGGTCGGAGGCGTGCTTGAAGTAGGAAGCGATCTGCCCCTCCAGTGCCACGTTCAGCATCGGGTGCCCGCCGGCCTTCAAGACCTCCTCGTAGACAGCCAGCAGCAGCGGCGCCGCCGCACTCTCGCCGTCGATCGCGACGACGTCGTCCTCCTTCACCGCGGTCGAGTAGCCGACCAGGATCTTCGCCAGGTTCTGGACCCGGGGATCGCCGCCGCTCATCGCCTCGCCTCCTCTCCGGCCCGTTCCCGGGCCGCCGTGGTCATCGCCATGAAGATCGCGTGGAAGCGGGGGTCGTCGGTCAGCTCCGGGTGAAAGGCGCAGGCGAGCACGCTCCCCTCCCTGATCGCCACCGGATGGCCCGCGTAGGAGGCCAGCACCTCGACGCCGGGCCCGTAACTCTCGACCCAGGGGGCGCGAATGAAGACCGCCCGCAGCGGCTCGTCGCCGATCCCATCGACCTCGAGGTCGGCCTCGAAGCTCTGCAATTGGCGACCGAAGGCGTTCCGCTTGGCCGTGACGTCGAGGAACCCGAGGTGCTCGGCGTCGCAGACGATGAGCCCGGCGCAAGTGCCGAGAATCGGCCGCCCCGCCTCGTGGTGGGCCTGCAGCGCCGCCTCGAGCCCAGCGGACTCGATCTGCTTGACGATCGTCGTGCTCTCGCCGCCGGGGATGACGAGCGCGTCGAGGCCCTCCATCTCAGCCGGGGTACGCACCTCGCGGGGCTCGGCCCCGAGCGCGCGCAGGGTCTTCGCGTGGGCTTCGAAGTCCCCCTGCAGCGCGAGAACGCCGACCCCGAGCGTCCTGCAGGCCCCCGGGTCGGCCACCTACGCTCCGCGGTTCTGCAGCAGGGCGTCCTCGGCGGCGAGGCCGGCGATCTCCAACCCCGGCATCGCCTCCCCGAGACCGATCGAGGCCGCGGCCACGCGCTCGGGGTCCGCGTGGTGGGTCGTCGCCTCGACGATCGCCCGCGCCCGCCGCTCCGGATCGGAGCTCTTGAAGATGCCGGAACCGACGAAGTTGCCCTCGGCGCCGAGCTGCATCATCAGCGCCGCGTCGGCCGGCGTCGCGATGCCGCCGGCGCAGAAGAGCGGCACCGGCAGGCGGCCGGCCTCGGCGACCACCTTGACGACCTCCAGCGGCGCCTGCAGTTCTTTCGCCTCGGCGGAGAGCTCCTCCGGGCCGAGCTGGGCGAGCCGCTTGATCCCCGAGGTGATCTCGCGCATGTGGCGGACCGCCTCGACGACGTTGCCGGTCCCGGCCTCGCCCTTGGAGCGGATCATCGCCGCCCCCTCGCCGAGCCGCCGCAGAGCCTCTCCGAGGTTGGTGGCGCCGCAGACGAAGGGGACGTCGAAGGCGAGCTTGTCGATGTGGTTGTGCTCGTCGGCCGGGGTCAGCACCTCGGACTCGTCGATGTAGTCGACTTCCAGCGCCTGCAGGACCTGGGCCTCGGCGAAGTGGCCGATCCGTGCCTTCGCCATCACCGGGATCGAGACCGCCTCCTGGATCCCTTTGATCATCGCCGGGTCCGACATCCGGGCGACGCCGCCGTCGCGGCGGATGTCCGCCGGGACCCGCTCCAGCGCCATCACCGCGCAGGCGCCGGCCTCCTCGGCGATCTTCGCCTCCTCGGGGGTGACCACGTCCATGATCACCCCGCCTTTCAGCATCTCGGCGAGGCCGGTCTTCAGTCGAAACGTCGCGCGCTCAGTCATCTTGGCCATCTTACGGGGAGCGCCCCACTGTCTGAAGTCAACGAATCTCGCCCCTCCCGCGGGTGGCGACGATAGGGCTTTCCGCCCGCAGCTTGCGAGGACGGAAAGTCCTGTCGGAGACAGGACCCGCGGGCCAGCAACTCCCGCGCTACTTCAGTTTGTACGCGCGGATGCGGTCTTTGTGCGCAGCTTCGTCGCGGGCGTAGAGACCATGGGCCAGGCCCTGGACCAATGCCATCAAAGCCGTGTGCGAACGGGTGAAGCTGGGGCTGTTGGAGGAGAAGTAGAGGGTCATCTCCGCGTGCTCCCCGACCTCGGACATGGTCGCGTCGGAGATCGCCAGGGTGCGGGCGCCGCGGTGCAGGGCGAGCTTCATCGCCCGCAGCAGCAGCGGGTGGGCGCGGCCGGCGGAGAGGGTGATGACGAGCGTGCTCTCGTCGATCCGGCCGAGGCGCTGGAGCGACTCGCCGCCGGTGCTGGCGACGATCTCGGCGCGGATGTCCAGGAGGCTGAGGGTGTGACGCAGGTAGCTGGCGAAGAAGGCCATCTGGTCGACGCCGACGATGACGATCCGCTGCGCCTCGGCGAGCGCGGCGACGGAGGCGTTGACCTGGTCGGAGGTCAGCTTCCGCGCGGTTTCCTCCAGGTTCGCGTAGTCGGCGCTGAGCGATCCCTCCAGCTCGGAGTGGTCGAAGGAGAAGAGGGCGCCGCCGGCGGTGGCGCTGGCCGCGATCGTCGTCCGGTACTCCTCGATCGCCGCCTGCTGCAGCTCCGGGTAGCCCTCGAAGCCGAGGGCCTGGGAGAAGCGCACCACCGTCGATGACGAGGTGCTCGCTCTCCGGGCCAGCTCCTCGGCGGTGAGGAAGGCTGCCTCGTCGAGGTGGTCGACGATGTAGCGGGCGACGTCCTTCTGGGAGCGCGAGAACTCGTCGAAGCGCTCCTGGATGTAGTCGGAAAGGCTTTTGAGCTGTGGGGACTTCGTTGCGGTCTTGGTCACGGCGGTCCATTTCGCCGAACCGCACGCTTTCCCTTCCGAAGTCTGGTTGGATTTGCCCTGCGATGACGCTGGAGCAGGCCCTGCGCCTCACCAACCGCAACATGATCGTCTTCGATCTCCTGCTCGGCAGCGCCGCGATCGCGGCGCCAGCGGCGACCCTGAAGGTGCTCGGCCACGACGAGCCCTCGCCAGACGCGAAGCATCTGTTCCGACGCTGCGGCCCGATCTGGCTCACCTTCGCCGCCGCCCACCTGGTCGCCGACCGGCGCGGCAGCAAGGGCGACTGGCAGTCGCTGGCCTGGCTGCGCGGGACCGAGATTGCGACCGACGCGCTCTGGTCCGCCTCCCCCGCCGTCAGCAGGCCGGGGGCGAAGCTGGGGCTGCAGCTGGCCGGCGTCGCCAACGTCGCGATGGCGGCGGGCTTCGCCTGGATGTCGAGGCGCTGAGCGTGAGCGGCTTCGAGGGCGAGCCGAGCAAACGCTGGAGCCTCTTCGGCCTCAACGAAGAGGGCGACGAGACCTGGCTGATCCGCGGGATCGCCCGCAAGCTGTACCACTGCCCCGGCTGCCACGGCGACATCCCCGTCGGCGAAGAGCACACGATCGTCCAGTTCGTGCGTCGGCTGGGAGGCACAGACCATCACCACTGGCACCGCCGCTGTGCCGAAGAGCTGCTGGTCCCCGAGCTCGGCAACCTGAAGCGGGTCCCGGCGGCCGAGTCGAGCCAGTCGCGACTGGAGGCGCGGGGTCGGCGGCCGGCCGGACGCCGCGATCGCCGGCGGTGAGCCTCCCCCGCCGGCTCGGCTCCACCTACAGCCGCATCTGGCGCACCTACTGGGGCTGGTTCCCCGGGCTCCTGCTCCTGGCGCTGATCATCTTCCTCCCGCTGGGGCTGCTGAACGCGCTGACGATGAACGTCGAGCTCGACTCGCTGAACCTCACCAACGGGATCAAGCTCGCGGCCTTCGCCCTGGCGGTCGGCGTGGTCACCGCCACCGGCCTGATCGGCGAGGTCTTCTTCAGCGGCGCGATCGCGATCTCCCTCACCCACCGCGGCGAGGACGGGGGGCGGCCCTCGCTGCTCGAGATCGCCCGCCGCCTCAACTACGGCCGCCTGATCGCCGTCGACCTGATCTTCGTCGCGCTCGTCGCAGTGGGGCTGCTGCTCGGGTTCGTCCCCGGCATCCTCGCCTTCGTCTGGCTCGGGCTCGCCGGCCCGGTCGTCGAGCTCGAGGAGAGGACCACGGTCGGCGCCCTGCGCCGCAGCGCCGAGCTCGTCCGCGGCAACTTCTGGCTCGTATTTCTCGTCCTGGCCCCGATCGAGATCGCCGGCGACACCATCGGCGAGGGCCTTGCCGCCCTGGTCCACGGCCTGCTCGGGGAGACCTTCGTCGCCGAATGGCTGGCCGAGTCCCTCGCCGACATCGCCCTCTCCCCCGTCTTCGCGATCGCCGCGGTGCTGCTCACGGTCGATCTGACGCGCGAGAAGGACGGCGCCGCGCCCGACGTCCACCCGACCCCCGTCCCGGCATGACCGTCGCCTCGATCTTCACCGACTTCTGGGACCGCATCTCCGAGCACGAGCTGCAGGGCCTCTACCTGGTCCTGATCGGCTTCCTGCTCTCCTTCGCCTTCATCCGCATGAGCACGCGGCTGATGCGCAGCCCCAAGGTTCCCTGGTGGCCGGGCAGCATCGTCAGCGACTCCGGCGTCCACCTCCACCACCTCGTCTTCGGGATCGTGACGATGATGGCCGCGGGTGCCGGCGGCTTCGCCGCCTTCGGCAACAGCCCCTGGACCGAGATCTGCGCCTTCGCCTTCGGGATCGGCGCCGGCCTGACGATCGACGAGTTCGCGCTCTGGGTCTACCTCGACGACGTCTACTGGGCGAAGGAGGGTCGTGCCTCGATCGACGCGACGGTGATCGCGGCGGTGCTGATGATGCTGGCGCTGCTCGGGTTCACGCCGTTCACGATCGAAGAGGGCGACGTCAGCGCAATCCTCGGCACCGCCCTCAGCGCCCTCGTCGTCTTCCTCCTCGTCGCCATCTGCTTCGCCAAGGGCCGCATCCTGCACGGCAGCATCGGCTTCTTCATCTTCCCGATCGCCCTCTACGGCGCCTGCCGCCTCGGCAAGCCCGGGTCGGCCTGGGCACGGCGCCGCTACGGGGAGCGCAACCCCACCAAGCAGGCCCGCGCCGAGGCCCGCTTCCCGCCCGACCGGCGCACCGAGCGCTTCAAGGAAGCCTTCCGCGACATCGTCGGCGGCAAGCCGAGCGAGGGGATCGCGGCCGCCCGCGACGAGGCCTTCGCCGCCACCAAAGAGGCAAGCGAAGAAGTGCGCCAGCGGGCCGAACGGGTGACCCACCCGGGCGATCGGCAGGACGACTAGGACTGGGGCTGACTGCAGACTTCGAACCCGATGTCGCCGGCGACCCGCTGCAGCTGTTCGTCGATCGGGCCGCGCGATTCATAGGTCTGCGCGTAGGCGGTCGGGTTCCCTTCCCTCGCCGCGGCGAGAGCGCGCCGGTCCATCCGCGCGATGTCCTTGCGCAGCTGCAGGTACTCGCGGAACTCGTCTTCCTTGCTCTGCGGCGGCTCGAGCCGGCTCATCTCGTTCACCTGTCGGCGTGAGTTCTCCACCAGCTGTTCGGCGAACTCGGTGCTCATCCCGGCTCCGGTTTCCCCGTCCGGGAACTGCGCCTTGCTGGCGGTGTAGGAGGACTTTGCCTCGGTGCAGATCGCATCCGCCTGGGCGATCAGCGCCGAGGTCGAGAGCCGCGGGTCCGGTTTCGGCTTCGAAGCCTTGGTCGTTTCGGTCGAAGCCGTATCGCCCACCGCGCCGTCGACGCCGCTGCCGTCGCCACCGCCTGAGGCCACGAGGGCGACGATCACCGCCGCGGCCACGAGCGCCAACAGTCCGCCCACAAGTAGAGGTCGCCGGCCGCCCGGCGGGCTCCCCGCCTCGCGAGACCGCAAAATTGCCTCTTCAGGAAGGGTTTTTGCGGTCTCGGCGGTGAGCGGGACGCTTTCCCGCGTCGCCGCGGATCCGGTGGCTACGGTCCGCTCTGGAGTTGCGACCGCGCTGCCGCTGAGCGCGGCCAGGGCGGCGCGGCCGAGATCGCCCGCCGAGGGATAGCGGTCCTCCGGCGCCTTCGACATCGCCCTAATGACGACGTCGTCGAGCGCCATCGGCAGCGAGGGCACGTAGAGGGAGGGCGCCGGCGGCGGGTCGTGGAGGTGCGCGTAGAGGCGGGCGGCCTCGCCTTCCCGCGGGAACGGGACCTCGCCCGTCAGCAGCTTGTAGAGCAGGCAGCCGAGCGCGTAGACGTCGACGCGAGCGTCGAGCGGCTCGCCGGAGATCTGCTCCGGGGCGACGTAGTCGAGGGTGCCGACGAAGCGGCCGGTCTGGGTCAGGCCCGACTCGGTGGCGACGTTGCGGGCGACGCCGAAGTCGGTGATGTAGGCGTGCTCGGAGCCCGCCTCGCCACTGAGCAGGACGTTGGCCGGCTTGACGTCGCGGTGGACGAGGCCGGCGGCGTGGATCGCGTCGAGCCCGTCGCCGACCTGGGCGATCAGCGCGACCGCGTGGCCGGGCTCCAGCCGTCCCGTCTGCGCCAGCCGGCGGCCGAGATCCGAGCCGGCGACGAAGCGCATCGCGATCCAGGGCACGCCGTCCTCGGCACCGGCGGCGTAGATCGGGACCACGTTCGGATGCTCGATCGAGGCGGCGATCCGGGACTCCTCGGCGAAGCGCTGGGCGAAGACCTCGTCGGCGGCCGCCTCGGGAGCGATCAGCTTCAGCGCCACGCGCCGTTCCAGGCCCGGCTCCAGCGCCAGGTAGAGGATCCCCATCCCACCCCGGCCGAGCCGGGACTCGATCCTGTAGCCGGCGAACTCGTCGCCGTCGCCGAGCTCGCTCCAGCCTTGGGCCTTAGCCATCACTCAACCCTAGCCGCAGGATCGACCGCCTAGACTCGCCACAGGGGAGCATGCGCCGCCGGATCGCCATACCTGTCTTGATCGCCGTCTTCGCCGCCGCCTGGGCGGCGGTGGCGCCGGCAGAGATCAAACAGAGCGAGAACATCCGCGTCACCTTCAACGCCGATTTCGCACCCCGCGCGCTGCCCCAAAACCGGGCCGCGCCGGTCAAGGTCGAGGTCAGCGGCCGCATCGCCACCACCGACGGCAGCCACCCCCCGGCCCTGCGCCGGCTCGAAGTCGCGATCCACCGCAACGGCAAGCTCTACACCAAGGGCCTGCCGACCTGCTCCGCCCCGGTCCTGCAATCGACCAACACGGAGTCGGCGCTGGATCGATGCGGTCCCGCCCAGGTGGGCAGGGGCACGTTCCGCGCCGACGTCCTGCTCGGCGAGGAAGTCCCCGCGATCGGGAACATCCTCGCCTTCAACAGCCGCCACGACGGCAAGCAGGCGTTGGTCCTGCACCTGTTCGCGGCGGTCCCCGTCCGCTTCACCCTCGTGGTCCCGCTGGAGATCGGGCACCCACGCGAGGGAAGCTTCGGCACCATCCTGCGGGCGCCGATCCCCCGGCTCGGCGGCGGCCTCGGCTCGATCACCGAAATCGACCTGACGATCGGGCGCCGGTACTCCTTCGCCGGCAAGCGACGCAGCTACGTCTCGGCCGCCTGCGCCGCCCCCACCGGCTTCACCAAAGTGCCGTTCCCCTTCGCCCGCGGGACCTTCCGCTTCGAAGCCCACAAGCCGGTGAGCGAAACGCTGACCAGGTTCTGCCGCGTCCGCTCCTAGCCGACCCCTCCTAAAGGCCGAGCCCGCCGACGCCGCCCTCGTCCCAGCCGAGGTGATGCGCCAGCTCGTGCCGCAGGGTCTGCTCGACCTGCTGGGCAAGCAGCCGCGGGTCGTGGCCGAAGTCCCGCTCGAGCGTGTCCCGGTAGATCACGATCCGGTCCTCGTAGCGTTCCGCCGCCAGCCCGTCGCCGAAGTACTCGCCGTAGGCGTTGCGCTCGGCGCCGAGGTCGGAGACGACCACCGCCACCTTCTCCAGCACCCGCTGGAATTCCTCGGGAAGCGCGTCGATCGCGTCGGCGACGAGCGATTCGAAGTTATCCGGCTCGGTCTGATTCACTCCCGTCCCACGTTAACCAGCGATCGATCTGGAGACCCGATGAGTAGAAAGCCGCGCCCCGTCCTCTCGCTGTTCGCCGTGATCGCGATCGCCGCCGGCGGCGTCGTCTGGTCCGGCTGCGGCAGCGGCGACGACGAAACCAGCACGGTCCGCGACCAGGCCGAAAAGCAGGTCGAAGAAGGCACCAAGAAGGCTGAAGAAGCCGTCGACGAAGGGGTCGAAAAGACCAAGAAGGGCCTCGAAGAAGCCAAGGAACAGGTCGAAGAAGGCGTCGACGGGAAGACGAAGAAGAAGTTCGAAAACGCCCAGAAGGAAGCCGAAAAGGGACTGGAAGAAGGTCAGGCCAAGGCGGAAAAGGGCCTCGAAGAAGTCCAGGAACAGGCGGAAAAGTACCTGCCCTAGGCCGGCCCGTCCGCACGGAGGTCGCCGCTGGCCTCGATGCTCTCGGCGAGGATCTCGACCGAGCGTCGCATCAGCTCCTCGGAGATCGTGAACGGCGGCGCCAGGCAGAGGACGTCGTCCAGCAGCCCGCGGGTGAGGAGGCCTCGCCCGCGGGCCTCCAGCGCGGCGCGGCGTCCCCGCTCGGCCTCGACCGGCCAGCGCTGGCGGGTCTCCCTGTCGGCGACGAGCTCCACCCCCACCATCAGGCCCGCTTGACGCACCTCGCCCACTTCGGGGTGCTCGCGCAGCGGGGCGACCAGTCCGGCCAGCAGTTGACTGGCCTCCCGGACCCGAGCCAGGAGGTCCTCGCGCTCGATCGCCTCGATGTTGGCGAGGGCGACGGCGCAGGCAACCGGATGGCCGGAGTGGGTGAAGCCGTGCATCAGGTAGCCGGGCTGTCGGTCGGCGTCGCGTAGCTCGTCCCAGAGGGCGTCGGCGAGGATCACCCCGCCGAGCGGCATATAGCCGCTCGTCACGCCCTTGGCGAAGGTGATCATGTCGGCGACGACTTCCTCGTGCTCGCAAGCGAACCAGGTCCCGGTGCGGCCGAAACCGGTGATCACCTCGTCGACGATCAGCAGGACGTCGTGGCGGTCGCAGATCTCCCGGGCGCGGCGCAGGTATCCCGGCGGTGGCACGATCACGCCGCCCGAGCCGAAGACGGGCTCGACTATCAGCGCCGCGACCCGCTCGGAGCCGAGCGCCTCGATCGTCTGCTCGAGCGCCTCGCCCTGGCATATCGGGCAGCGCTCGGGGACGCAGGGAACGCCGGCGGCGCAGCGGTACGGGTAGGGCGCCGGCACCTCGACCACGTCTGGAGCCGGCGGGCCGAAGTCGTCGTGGTAGGGGCGCAGACGCGTCGCCGTCGTGGTGACGCCACTGAGCCCGTGGTAGCTGCGGTCGTGGGCGAGGAGGATCGACTTCTCCGGCAGGTCTCGGCGAATCCAGTGACGCCGAGCGAGTTTGATCGCGCTCTCGTTTGCTTCGCTGCCGCCACTGACGAAGAAGACGCCGCTCAGCCCCGGCGTCAGCGCCGTGATCCGTTCCGCCAGTTCGACAGCCGGAGGCGAGGACACTCCTCCGAAGGTGGATGCATAGGGAAGCGTCGAGAGTTGGGAACGGGCCGCCTCGACCAGATCCTGTCGACCGTGGCCGAGGTTCACCGTCCACAGCCCCGACATCCCGTCGATCAATCGCCGGCCGTCC
Source organism: Solirubrobacterales bacterium (assembly GCA_035764245.1). Lineage (GTDB taxonomy): Bacteria > Actinomycetota > Thermoleophilia > Solirubrobacterales > 70-9 > VAYN01. The sequence continues at coordinate 24,264 of DASTZP010000013.1, read as the reverse complement.
CCTGCGATCAACTCACTGCCCTCGCCCCGCACGATCACCAGCGGACCGCCTCGCTGCAGGGCTGCGTGGTCGGTCAGAGGGTGGATCAAGTGAGCCAGATCCCCTGCGAGATGATCCGGTGAGGACAAGCTCGCCAGATTACTCAGTTTTAGACAGCTTGTCTAGGATCCGGCAGAGGGACTCTTCCGTCCCAGGGGGCTGCGCGGAGCCTCCTCTGGGGGTACCGAACAGATCGAGTACCAATGGAGAAGCGCCAGTTGGTGGGCGGCGTTGTCGATTTCTTCTTCGCTGGAGGACACGTCGAAGGATGAAAGGACCGACTCGATCATCGCGAAGGCCGCGCGCACTCCGAACTCGAGGTCAATGTCCTCCCGGATCAGGCCCGCCTCGGCGTCCGCGGCGTGAACGTCGACGATCCATCCCAGCAGGGCGTCGTCGGCGGCTTTGTCCGCCTCTTCCCAACCGCTCCCGCGCAGGTTCTTGGCGACGGCGACGATCGGCCTCAGGTCGGCGTTCTTGACCCGCCAGCTGAGAGCTTCGCGAACCATCTCCTGGATCAGGTCGAACGAAGTTTCCCCTGAGCGGGCGTTTTCGCGGAGCCGGGTGGCGATCATCGCGTAACCGGTCATGTAGTCACGGATGATCTCCGCGAGGATGTCCTGCTTGTCGTCGAAGTTGTTGTAGACCGTCGCTCGTGCCACCTGCGCCGCCCGCGCGATGTCCCCCATCGAGGTCTCCGAGAATCCCCGTCGGGCAAACAGTTTCCGGCTTGCCTCGAGGATCTTCGTCCGTGCACGCGGCTCGCCACGGCGTGGGCGAGTCACCTTTGGCCTTTCCGAAGGCGATTAGTCAGCCTCTTCACATGGGCGAGACTATCCAATAGATGTGACATGACCACTTCTACTGGACTTCCTCGGGAATCTCGTACCATCGCTTCCTCTCGCCGACCCGCGCCCGCAGTTTCCATCGCCGCGTCTTAGGGACGCTGTCCAGTTCTTCCCGGAGGCGCCGCAGGCGACCGGCCACAAGCTCTCCAGGCTCGAAGCCAGGCAGAGCGAGGGCAAACCGTTCACTGCGCTCGGCGACCGTCCCCAGCGTCTTCCAGAGGCCCCAGTCAGCTGCGCTCATCTGGGCGATGTACTTGCTGTTGACTCCGCTCTCATCACTGGAGAGATCGTGGTCGGCGAAAATCGCACAGATGTCGAGAAGGTCCTTTTCGTTGGTCTCGACGATCTGCAGCTTCAACACGGTCAGGTCCGCGAGTGACAAGGTCAGCGGAACAGCCGCGATTCGACGCTTTAGGTCGATCCGGTGACAGAGGTTCGCCTCGTCGACGAAGACGTCCACCTGCCTTTGGTTGCTCTCGTCCCAGAAGAACAGTCGGCGATGGCCGTGGAGGATGTTGAACTCACGATCACCGACATACCCCAGGGCCTCCATCAGCCCTACCACCTCCTCCTTGGCAGACCGGGTGGTGGCGAAATCGATGTCGGCGTATTGCCGCTGCAGCGGCGGCCGGCGACTACTTGGACAGCGGATCGCGATCGCGACGCCGCCGAGCATCCGCAGCGGCAGGCCGCGCTCGGCTGCGGCCTCGGCGATTCGGATCCCCTCCGCGACGGGGTCGGCGAGCGGCTTGACGTCGCCTCCGGCCACTACTCCGGAGGAATCTCGGCCGCCAGCTTGTCCACGTCCACGCCCTGACGCAGGCGGGCGGCGCGAGCGACGAAGAAGGTCAGCAGTGCCGCCCCGAGGATGATGGCGCTATCCCGAAGCAGATGGCCCTCCTCGATCCCGAGGTCGGGGTACCGCAGGAAGACGTAGTACAGGCCGGCCAGCAGCACCGCCACCAGCCCCCCGGCCAGGGCGACGATCGGGATCCCGAGCAGGCGCTGGGTCGTTGCCGAGGAGCGCCAGACCTCGGGCCGCCGATACGGCAGCAGCACCGCAGCCACGCCGATCAGGATCATCGTCACCAGCTGCAGCAGGATGGCCTCGATCAAGACGCTCTGGAAGCCTTCGTTGTTGAAGACCGCCCAGCCCAAGACGAGGATGCTGAGGGCGACCGTGAGGCCGATCGCGTAATGGGGGGCGTGGGTTCGCGAGGACACCTGGGCGAAGCGGGTCGGAAGCAGGCCGTCCAACGCCCAGGCGAAGAAGGTCCGGACTGCGATCGTGATGTTGGGGATCATCAGCAGGGGGAAGGCGGCTGCGAAGGCGATGAACAGCCACCAGGCAAGCAGGGTGCTGCCGCCTGCAATGGAGCTCAGGAAGGTGTAATAGGGCGGCGCTGCAAAGGGGTAGCTTTCGCCGAGTGAGTTGATCGCGACGAAGAAGTCGTGACCGAACCTGGCGAAGAAGAGGACAGCGAGGATCGCCGCGATTCCGATGTGGAGCACGGCCCCGAGGCTCATCACCTTCATCTGGGTCGTATCCCTCGCCCGCCGCACCTCGCCCGAGATGTAGATCGAGAGCCAGCCGAAGAGCGAGAGGCCGCAGATCGAGGCCCAGACAGGCCAGGTGTTGTCCATGCTGAAGGCGGGGCTGGTGTCGATCCCTTCTTTGTGGGCGTTGGCGATGACCGTGCCGTAGGTGTCCGGTTCGCCCGTGATCGAGCCGGCGAACTGGTTGAAGCTGTTGACGAAGCCGGCGTGACTCTTGAAGAGGAGCACCAGGAACACCGTCCCCAGCCCGAGCATCGTGATCGCCCAGAGCCCGTTCATGATCCGCGTCGTCCAGCGCCATCCCCCGGCCAGGAGCACGGCTGAGCCGAGGATCAGTGCGGTCCCGATCCCGAACTGCCAGCCCTTGCTGGTGAGGATGTCTTCGCCGGCGGTGACGAGCGAACCCTTGCCGCTGACCAGCCCAACCGCCGTCAGCGACGGGCCGAGGGCGACGGTGACGAACGCCAGAGCGATGAAGGCGATCGAGAGGATCACCCCCGAGGTCCAGAAGAAGGAAGACACCAACCCCAGCGCCGGGTGGGTGACGCGGCCGACCAGGACGTAGTCACCACCGCTGCGAGGGATCGCCGAGGTGAAGAGGCCGTAACAGACGCTGATCACGATCGCGACCACGAGGGCCATCGCGAAGCCGAGCCAGATCGAACCGCCCGGGTAGAGCCCGAGGGTGAAGAAGATCGAGATCGCGAGGAAGACAGCCGTCGGCTGCCCCGCCATGTTGAAGACCAAGGTCGAGAACGGAGAAACTTCCCGCACCAGCCCGGTCGCTCTGCGTGCGTAGGTTCCCGTCGGACTTCCCTGCTGACTTCCTTGCACTCCTGGACTCTCCCCCAGCTCAGCCATGATCCCCTTTCTTCCCCATTTCTAGCCCGACACCAAGTACTGATTCACCACGCGATCCTCCGCGAGATGCACTAGGCAGCCGTCGAGATGGCCGCTACCGTAGTCGGAGCCGGGGTTGATTGCCACCGTTTGTCCAATTCGCGTCACACCTTTGCTCTCGTGGATGTGACCGTGCAGGCTCAAGAGCGGTTGCACCTCTTCGATGATCTGCCGAACGGCAGGGCTGCCGGTGGCGACCTCGTGCGGACGACCTCCCTTGGTCACGTAGCGGAGCTCCTCGTCGACCTCGTAGGCGGTGTCGAGGCTGCTCTTCCAAGGGGGGACGTGGATGTTGAAGATCGCCTTCTCCGGAGCCTCCAGCTGGCTGGCGAGCCGCTGCAACCGTGAGTAGATCTCGTCCTCGTCCAGCTCTCGCGGGGTGTGCCAAGGAGTGCGGTTGGAATATCCGAACGAGACCATCTCGTGCGGCCCCACCATCCGCACGGTCTCGTCGCAGGCGTCGACGCTGGTGCCCGACGCGAGCACCTCGTCGATCGACCACGGATCGTCGTTGCCGGGAATGACGTAGGCGCGGGTTCCGGTTCCGGCCAGACGCTCGTCGGCGAGTTCGACCCAGAGCCGCAGCTCGTCCAGCAGCGCCTTCTCGAAGGCTCGATCCCGCCTGGCGGGGTCCTCGGCCAGGTCGCGCGCCTCGTCCGGGTCGACGATCAGCGCGTACATCCCGTTCGTCGAGATCGCCTGCTGCATCTGGTCGAGCTCTTCGGCGGTACGGGCGACCCGCTGCTCGCCGATCACCCTGCTCCGGTAGGTGCCGTCGCCTTCGCGCACGATCGGAACCAGCGCCTTCCCGGTCAGGTCCCCGCCCATGACGAGGGCATCTGCCGGGTAATGGGCAGCCGCGTTGACGAACTTCTTCCAGCAGACCCGCGATCCGTGCACGTCTCCCGCGTAGAAGATCCGCGTGATGCTCCGATTCCGACGCCGCTTGAACATCCCCCTCCTCAGTTTCCTTTCGGGTAATCATCGGGTATTGCCCCGACGGCTGCGCCGCTCCATCCAGGCTTCACCTGGTCAAGATGTCCAGCTTCCAGCCAGCAGGGGTTCTCGCTGCAGCAGGCGCAGCGCCGCCTCGGCGTCCTCGGTCGCGAGGAGGCCGGCGGCGGCGAGGATGTAGTTGCGGTCGACGCCGAGCTCGGCGTCTCGGGGCGCCAGCGAACGCGGCGGACGACGGGCAAGGGCTTCGCGAAGCACCTGCTCCCCGTCCTCGCGATGGGCGAAAACCCCACCGGTACCCAACACCCTTGCGACCTCCCGCAGGTCCGGGCCGTCGCGAACCAGCGTCGGCGGCCCCGCCTCGCTGCGGGTCAGCAGCATCGTCCCGCAATGCCGGGCGAGGGCGTGGGTCGCACAACCGACAGCCAGAAGGCCGTCGATCTGGGCCTCCCCCGGGTCTGCCGGAATCCACTCCGGACTCCCGGCTCGATACGAGACAGCGCGTCTGATCGCGGCGTCGCCGATCTCCAGCTCGGCCTCGATCCAGCGACGATCGGCGGCGAGGGCCCCCGGCGCGCCGGCCCGAAGGCCGAGGTCTCCCTCCACCGTTCGAAGCGTCGGGGGAGGCGGCAGCAGCGGGTCCTCTACCCCGGGCGTCGCCGCCTCGACGGAGCGATCCGAGTGGACGTCGGTCGTGGCGCCGCCGATGTCGACGACGATCAGGTCGCCGATGCCGGGCTGGGCGTCGGTCCCGCGGGCGAGCAGCCGCGTCGCCTCGAGCACCGCCTCGGGGGTCGGCATCTTGACCATCTGCGCGAACTCGCTGCTGGCGCTGAGCCCCTTGCCGCCGATCACGTGGTCGAGAAAGGCGCGCAGGATCGCTTTGCGGGCCGAGTCGATCTCCAGCTTCCCCAGCGCCGGCATCACGTTGCCGGCCACCTCGGCTTCGACGCCCGCGGCCTGCAGCAACCGCGTCGCCTCCCCGGCCACCTCCGAGTTGCAGGCGACGACTACGTATCCGCCCAGCTTCCGGGAGGCGAGACGACGGGCGTTCTCCACCACCAAGTCGGCCTGGCCGCCATCGGTGCCGCCGGCAAAGAGGATGATCTCGGGCCGGGCCGCCTGCAGCTCATCGAGCTGCTCCTCGCCGAGGCTTCCGGCGAGGACGACCTCGACGCGGGCGCCCGCGTTCAGCGCCGCCTGGTGCGCCGCCGCCGCCGTCATGTCCTGGACGAGTCCGATCGCCGCCACTCTGAGACCGCCTCCGGCGCTGGAGACCGCCAGCTGCTGCTCGATCGCAACAGCCCTCCCGGCCGCCTTCGTCGCCGCTTGAAGCGCGGCGGCGTAGCCATCCATCAGATCGGTGCCGATGCTGGTCGGCGCCTCGGCCCGTCCCAGGAGCCGCCCCTCGTCGGGGTCCACCAGGCGGACCTTGGTGTAGGTGCTGCCGAAATCCGCGAGCGCGACGGCGCTCACGCGGCCGTCAGACAGCGACCCCGCCGGCGCGCCGCTCGACGAGGGCGTCGACGAGGCGGTCGATCGTGCCCGGCGTGCCGATCCCGCTTGCGTTGAGGTCGGCGCTGACGTCGATCGGTATCTCGGAGCCGTCGACGTCTTCGTTCAGCACGCCGCCCATGAAGACGGCCACGTCCTTGGCGCCGGCGGAACCGAGCTCCTTCATCAGGTGCTGCCCGAAGGAGCGGGCGACCCCGTTGTGGGTGCTGATGACGACGGCGTCGGCGTCGGTCTCGATCACCGCCTTGACGATGTCCTCGGGATCGCGGTTGATGCCGAAGTCGATCACCTCGGTCCCGACCGCGGAGAGCGTCGAGGTGAGCAGGAACTCGGCGAACTCGTGGACGTCGGTGGAGGTGACCAGCACCTTCATCCCGCGGATCGCCTCCTCTTCGCGGCGGTCGTGCAGCGCCGCGAGAAGCCGCTCGCGCTCCCGCATCGTGCTCCTCACCAGGTCGGTTTCGAGAACCGGGCGTCGCCCCCGGGGATAGTCGGGATCCGGCTGTCCCGCGCCGAACAGCTCCTCACAGCGGGACGAGCCGAGGCGTTTCACGACCAGCAGCAGCTGCGCCGGGTCGCGAACGTCGATGCCGGCGCTCGAGAGTCCGGTGATCGCCGCCTGGAAGAAGGCCCGACCACCGCGTACGAGCTCGTCTCGCATCGCCTCGATCTTTCCCCAGTCGACGACCGGATCGACCATCGGCGCGTAGTCCTCCAGCCGCCGGCTGATCGTCTGCACGGTCGCCACCTCGTCCCAGGAGGGGATCCGTTCGGTCTCGGTGACGGGCACGGCGATCGGCGCGCCGCCGAGGCGGTAGCGCCGATCGACCATCTTCATGAAGAGGACATCGGTACTCAGCACCGCCATGTTGGCGTCGAAATCCGTCGTGTTGCCGATCGTGTCGCCTTGAACGTAGGAGAGGGGGACCTTGTCCGGGTTGACCGCGTCGAGGGCCAGGGTCACCGCGGACTTGACCACCGGGTCCTGCGTCAAACCTCCCCAGGAGGAGGAGTAGGCGGCGCCGATCAGCTCTTCGCTGATGTAGCGCTCCAGCATCGCCCAGCCGACGTAGTTGGCGTAGTCGTGGAAGACGCCGGGGTAGCCGTCCTCGAGATAGGAGTCGAAGATGACCCCCTCGTCTTTGAAGGCCGCGAGCAGCCCGGCCGCCGTCAGCACCGCGATCGTCTGGGCGACGTCGTCGTCGAAGTAGGGCCAGCGCCAGGAGTACTGGGAGAGGACGCCGATATTCGTGATCCCCACCCGCAGCGCGTCGATCGCGTTTTCGACCGACCCCGGGCCGCCGATCGTGTTGTCAGCGGCCTCCGGCTGGATCGGCACCGTGTGGGCGAGCTCCCACCAGTCCTGCTCGGTCATCATCACCGGCCCGGTTTCCTGCGCTGCCTCGGCGCGCTTGTCTTTGGGAAGCCCCATGCGCCGCTCGGCGATCAGGTTGAAGCGGTCGGGGGGACGCACCCCACGGGAGAGGGCGTCCTCGTAGATCAGGGTCAGCGCCTCGCGGGTGTCGGCCCAGGTGGCGAGGCCGATGTTCATGCAGGTGCAGGTGAACCCCTCCGCGCGGGCGCGCTCGCGCCACTCGCGCTCCGAGGCGACCCCTTTCTCCTCACAGAAGAGGGAACGGGAACGCTCCAATCCGACGGCCATCGCTCTCCCCTCGCGAACCGCTTCCCGGCCATCCGGCAGATCGCTGGGAAGCAGCGCGGTGAGGTCGACGTCGATCTCGGTCACGACATAAACCTAGCGCCACCAAATCCCTACACCGACGTTTTTAAGACAGCGGATTTCCTATGAGGGAAGCCGCTGTCGGGCTCTTCGGCGAGGAGGAGCGGGCCCTCGCGAGGGCCCGCTCCCGCCGCGCTCAGGTGCGGGCCTGCTCTTTGACTTCGCCGACGTTCTCCTTGGCGCTGTCTTTCAGCTCCTCGGTCTGCTGACGGCCCGCCTCTTTGGCGGTCTCCATCGCGTCGTGGCCGACTTCCTTGGCCCCCTCGACCGCCTGGTCGGCGACCTGGGAGACGACCTCGCGGCCGCGCTCCAGGGCCTCGCCGCCGGTTTCGGCGGCGCTTTCCTTCACCTGGTCGGCGATCGGGCCGACCCGTTCGTCCTCGATCTTCGTGCTCGGCAGCATCATGCCGACGAGGAAACCGGCGGCGAGGCCGCCGACCGCGAGGCCGATCGGGTTTTCCTGGGCGATGCCGACGGCCTGCTGCGCCCCTTCCTTGACCTGCCCGCCGTCGGGGGTGGCCTCCCCGACCCGGTCCTTGGTGCCCTGCACCTGCTCGACCAGGCGCTCGCGCTTGTCGGCGATCGACTCCTTGACGCGGGTTTTCACGTCGGTCTTGTAGGCGAGCGCGTCGACGGTGTCCCCCATCTCGGCCCGCGTCTCCTCTATCTCCTGGCGGATTTGGCTTGGTTCTTGGCCCATTGCACGTCCTCCTTCACGGTTTCAACGGTCTGTTCGGGGGCCGGTGGCATCCCCTCTTTCACACGGTCCCGACCGGCCGCCGCCATCACCGCGGCGATCGCCGCGTAGACGACGGTGACGATCAAGGCGGCGAGCCAGAGGTCCATCGCCTTGTCGAGCAGGGCGACGATGACCACCGTCAGCGTCCCCAGGGCAAGCAGGCCGGTGACCGCGGCGCCGCCGAACATGCCGGCACCCTGGCCGACCACCTTGCCCTTCTCGCTCAGCTCGGCTTTGGCCAGCTCGATCTCCTTGCGAACCAGCGTGCCCGTCTGCTCGGAGAGCTGCTTGACCAGCTCCCCGGTCGAGTGCGAGCGCAGCTCGTTCGCCTCTCCGTTGGCGCTGCTCATGGCGTCGGGGCGGGAGTGGCCGGCGCCGAGCCCGGAGCCGGGGTGGCGGCACCAAGGCCACCAACGCCGGGGGCTGGAGTCCCTGGCTGGGCGCTCGGAGGCGTCGGGGTCGCGACCGGCTCCACCGCCGAGCGGCGGGCGGCGCCGTTGGTCCCCTGGGCCTGCGCCGCAGCGCCGCTGCGCTGCCGGTACCGATTGCGGCTCGAGGCCTTGAGGAAGCGGGCGGCCACGATCCCTGCCGCCATCCCAGCCGCCAGAGCCGCCCAGGGGCGGCGGCGGCCGAACTCCTCGGCGTCTTCCAGCATCTTGTCCGGACCGGTGTCCTTCAGGTAGCCGCCGACCCGCTCGGTCTGCTCGGCCGCGCGGTCGGCCAACTTCGCCGGACCGTCCTTGCCCTGTTTCCGCAGCTCCTCGCCCACCGAGCGAAGGTCATGGGCGGTGCCGGTCACCCGTTCCCCGGCCTCCGTCGATCGTTGATCGATCTGGTGCCGAACGCCCTCCTGGGCCTTGCCGGCCGCCTCGCGCGCCTTCTCCTGCGCCTGCCCGGCGACCTCCTGGGCTTTGTCCTGCGCTTCGCCAACGCTTGCGTCAGCCATCTCTCTCCTCCAAGTTCTCTCGTCTTTGACCGCGCCCGCATGGGGGCGCGTACGGCGATTGCCGTGCGATTACCGATTACCGGCGGCCAGGTCCGAGGCTTTTCAGCCTCGCCACTCCGCGGTCGTGTGCTCCCGAGATCGGCGCGAACCTAGGCGAGACGGCGCGACATCGGGCTCACTGAGCGGTTACCCCCGCCGCCGACGGGCAAAACAGGCCCCCCGGGAACCGAGCCGAGGCGGCGCGACCAGCCGCCGGTAGGGGCAAAGCAGCCGGCCGCGGCCTCTCAGCCCCGGGGGGGAAGTGCCCGGCCCTGCGTTCGAATGGTCGGCGCCCAAGGGGCAAAATGCGCCGGTTCAGAGCTTTGCGAGCACGGACTCCGACGTTAGAGGATGGCGCCTCGTCATTTGAGTAGTTGAGCCCGCCCTGGGTGTGGTGCATCCTTCTGTCATGGGGCAGCCGACCTTGGTCGGGTACTGGGGCAGGGACCTCCGCAACCGGACGGCCAACGCCGCCTGCGTCGAGTTCTTCGGCCGCTCGCCCGAGGAGATGCAGGGGACCCACCTGCGCGAGGTCCTGGGCCCGGACCTCTACGAGCAGAGCCTGCCCCACGTCGAAGCCGCGCTCACGGGCGAAGCGCAGCACTTCCACCGTGAGACCCGCCTTCCGAGCGGCGAGGTCCGCCACACCCAGGACTCCTATGTCCCCGACATCGTCGACGGAGAGATTCGCGGCTTCTTCGTCCTCGTCGCCGACACGACCGAGAGCCGCCGCGCCGAAGAGGAAGCGGAGCGGGCCCGTGCGCGCCTGGCCGAGGCGGAGCAGCTGGCGAAGCTCGGCAGCTGGGAGTGGGACATCCCGAGCGAACGGCTGACCTGCTCGGAGGGGCTGTTCGCCATCTACGGGATCGGGCCCGAGGACTTCGACGGCCGCTACGCGGGTGGCTCCGAACGCGTCCATCCCGAGGATCGCGGCCTGGTCGAGAAGGTGATGCGGGAAGCGGTCGAGAGCGGCGCCCCGGTCGACTTCGAATACCGGATCATCAGGCCCGACGGCCGCGTCCGCCGCGTCCACAGCCGGGCCGAGCTGACCGCGGACGCCGAGGGCCGGCCGCTGCGCCTGACCGGCACCGTCCAGGACGTGACCGAGCTGCGCGCCAGCGCGGAGGCCCGCGACCGCACCGCCGCCGGTCGCAGCGACAACCTCGCCAAGAGCCTGACGACGCGGCAGCTCGAAATCCTCGCCCTGGTGGCCGAGGGTCTCGGCAACGCCGAGATCGGCGACCGGCTCTACCTCAGCGAGAGCACCGTGAAATGGCACATCCGCAAGATCCTGCGGGCGCTCGGGGTCTCGAACCGTGCCCAGGCGGTTGCGCGGTACCTGTCGGGGAGCCCCCGCCGGCCCTGATGGGGCGGGCTGGACTCGAACCAGCGACCAAGGGATTATGAGTCCCGTGCTCTAACCAACTGAGCTACCGCCCCGCGGCCCGAGCGTACCGCGAGGTGCGATCTACGCGCTGAAGAGCTGGGCGAGGGAGCGGCCGACGTCCGGCGGCTCCTCTTCGCCGTTCGCCGCGGCGGCGGCACCCTCGGCGAGCGCCTTGGCGGCGTCGGCGATCTGATGGTCGCGGCCGCCCCGGATCGTGCCGGTCTTCTTCGCTTCCGCCAGGTCGGACTCCATCAGGCCCGCCAGCTCCGCGAGGCGGCGCAGACCGACGACGGCGGCGGTCCCCTTGAGGGCGTGGGCTTCGGCCCGCATCGTCTCGAAATCGGTGGTGGCGGTCGCCAGCCCAGCCGCGATCACGTCGCAGCGGCGCTTCGCCTCTTCGGCGAAGGACCGCAGGAGCTCCTCGTCGGTGGCGGCTTTCTCGTTCATTCGGCGATCGCTTTGTCTACTGCCCGGTGCATCAGGTCGAGCCCGAACGCTCCCTCAATCACGTCCGCGACGGTTCCGTCGCGGTCGATCGTGAACAGGAAGGGCTCGGTCGGCAGGTGGAACTTCCGCACCTGCGGCCGCACTCCTTCAGCGGGGTCGTTGTCGTTGTAGATCTCCATGTGGATGAAGGCGGCTTCGTCTCCGTATTCCGCTTGCGCCTGCTCCGCCACGTCGACGACGGGGCCGCAGACCCGACTCTGGCAGAACTCGGGGGTCGCAAACAAGAGCACGATCGGTTCTCTTCCCAGCGCTTCCGCGTAATCCACCTTGTTCTGGCTGTCGGGAGGGACTCGGGTCGAGATCCTCGAGAGGTCTCCGCCAGCGCTGTCGGCAGTCGGCGTGTGGATCAGCGGCGCCTCGTCCCCGGGCCGCGGGATCTTCTCGAATTCGCCGACGACGACCGCGCCCGGCAGCAGCATCCCCTTCGTCTTCTCCCCTTCCTTGAGGATCGCCGCCACCCGCCACTCTCCCTCGCCGGGCAGGTCGAGGTCGACCGAGTAGACGACCTTGGCGGCGTCCGGGTCCTCGGTGGTCGTCCGCCCCCGGAAGGCGGGCTTGGTGGCAAGAGTTTCGATCCTCGCCGGGAAAGGTCCCCGCGCCGGTTGGTCGAGCGCCTGCGACTGGGCTTTCGAGAGCTGGCCCCGGTTGCCGGACTTCGATTTCGAGCCCCGCTTCGGGGCCGGCACCTTCGCGATGTAGAGGGCGACCTCGGCGTCGGAGACCGGGCCCCGCTCGCGGTCGGCGACCCCGAACGGATAGCGGTTCACCCCGGGGTAGAAGACTTCGGCCTGGGGGTCGACGACGATCGATTCGGAGGGATCGTCGGCTGCCTTGAGGACCTCGCGCAGCGTCCTTCCCTCGGCCCCCGGGAAAGCGGATTCCGGCGGCGCCGGGCGACTCTCGGCGGGCTCGTAGGCGACCGTCTCCGAGTCGCTGCCGCAGGCGGTGAGAAGGGCCCCGCCCGCGAGCAGGCAGAGCAGCGCAGTGGCAAGGCGGGGGGCGCGCATCGGCGGCATGTTATGGAGAGATAGGGTGCGCTGGGTTCGCGACGAGAAGGAGATGGGGAATGGCTGAGCGTGCGGCATTGGTGACCGGGGCATCGAGCGGGATCGGCCTTGCGATCGCAAGGACGCTCGGCGAAGAGGGGTACGCGCTGACCGTCTCCGCCCGCCGTCCGGCGAAGCTCGAGGAGGCCGCCGAAGGCCTGCGGTCCGAGGGCTATGAGGTCGAGGCGATCCCGGCCAACATGGCCGAGGAGGACCACGTCGTCGCCATCTTCGCCGCCCACCGGCAGAAGTACGGGCGGCTCGACGCCCTCGTCAACAACGCGGGGGTCGGGATCGGCTCCCCGATGGAGGAGATCCAGACCAAGCACCTCGACATGCAGCTGGCGGTCAACCTGCGGGCGCTGATCCTCGGCACCCGCGAGGGGCTGCCGATGCTGCGCCGGGCCGGCGAGGAACACGGCAAGGCGCTGATCGTCAACACCGCCTCGATCGCCGGCAAAGGCGGTCAGGCCTGGCTCTCGATCTACGCGGCGACGAAGGCGGCGGTGATCAACTTCACCCAGTCGACCCACCGCGAGGCGGGCGGCGCCGGCATCCAGTGCACGGCGTTGGCCCCGGGGTTCGTGGAGACGCCGATGACCGAGTTCGTCCAGGGGCAGATCCCGCCCGAGGAGATGATCCGGCCCCAGGATCTCGGCGAGGCGGTCCGCTTCCTCCTGCGCACCTCCCCCAACTGCCACGTCCCGGAGGTCGTCTTCACGCGGCCAGGAGAGGGCCTCGACACCCCGTGATTTGGATCGTTTCCACCCTTTGAGCCCCTATAGGGGCCAAAAGTCTGGAAACGATGCCGGCCTGCGCGTCCTGGTTGCGGCCTTCGGGGACGCCGGGCACGTCTTCCCCGCGATCGCCCTGGGGCAGGGGCTGGCGGCGCGCGGCCACGAGGTCGTAATCGAGACCTGGGAGGAGCGCCGCGGGGCGGTCGAGGGGGCCGGCCTCGGCTTCGCCGCCGCCGAGGAATACCGCATGTTCCCGCCGCCGGACCCCGATTCCCCCGAGGGCCAGCACGCAGCCGAGGCCGCGAAGGCGCTGCTGCCGCTGCTGGAGGACTTCCGGCCGCACGTCGTGGTGAGCGACATCCTCACCCTCGCCCCCACCCTCGCCGCCGAGCGGGCCGGGATCCCGCTGGCGACCCTGATCCCCCACATCTACCCGGTGGTCGAGCCCGGCTTCCCCTTTTTCGCGATCGGGCTGCGGCCGCCGCGCACGCGCCTCGGGCGGGCGCTCTGGCGGACGGGACACGACCGGGCGCTGAAGGTCGGCCTCGAACAGGGGCGGCGGGACCTCAACGTCCAGCGCGAGCGGCTCGGCCTGCCGGCGATCGACCGCTTCCACGGCGGCATCAGCCCGGACCTGGCGCTGGTCGCGACCTATCCGCAGCTGGAGTACCCGCGGCGCTGGCCGAGCGGGGTCGAGATCACCGGCCCGATGACCTTCGAGCTTCCCCATCCCGAGATCGAGCTCCCGCCCGGGGACGACCCCCTCGTCCTCGTCGCCCCCAGCACCGCCCACGACTCCGACAACCACCTCGTCAGGACGGCGCTGGCGGCGCTGGCAGAGGAGCCGGTGCGGGTGGTGGCGACCACCAACCGGGTCGCCCCCCAGCACCCGATCGAGGTGCCGTCGAACGCGGTCCTGGTCGAATGGCTCAGCTACAGCCAGCTGATGCCGCTCGCCTCGCTGGTCATCTCCCACGGCGGCCACGGGACCGTCGCCCGCTGCCTCGGCGCCGGCACGCCGGTGCTCGTCTGCCCGATCATCGGCGACATGAGCGAGACGGCGATGCGCGTCGCCTGGGCCGGAGCCGGCCTCTCCCTCCCCTGGCGCCTCTGCCGGCCGGCGCCGCTGCGCTGGTCGGTGCAGAAGCTGCTGCGCGAGCCGTCCTTCGCCGCCGCGGCCGCAGGGATCGCGCGCTGGGGACGAACCAACGACGGCGCCGCGCGGGGCGCCGAGCTGGTCGAGGCGCTCGCTTTCCGCGCCGCCTGACTTGATCGCAACAAAAAGGCTCCGGGGGCGGGATTCGAACCCGCAACCTCTCGGTTAACAGCCGAACGCTCTACCTTTGAGCTACCCCGGATCGTGCCGTGGCTCGCGCCGACCCGGCAATCTACTGACTTTAGCTGCCGACCCGCTCGGCGTGGGCGATGCGTTCGACCAGGGCCGCCCGTTCGCGGCTGAGCGCGGCGCGCCGCTCGTAGTCGCCGCGCTCCCCGGCGGCGGCGATCTCCCCCTCGAGGCGGCGCTGCTCCAGGAGCAGGAAGTTCAGCTCCATCGCCTCGTGGGAGGCGGGCTCCTCGCGGGACATGATCACCAGTTCGGCGATCAGCCCGGCGAGGGCGGAATCGTCGTGCGGGAGTTCCGATGCCGGGTCCTCCGGGTGCTCGCGCAGCCAGGCGGCCGCGCGCAGGCCGGTCGGCGAGAGGTGCGCCTCGGTCAGCCGCGCCAGGTACTCCCGCCCCTCGCCGGGCATCGCGATGCACATCGCCAGCAGCGCCCGCTCGCGGCGCTCGCGCGAGGTCAGCTCCGCCGCCCGGGGCCGCGGCGCCTGCGGTCGCGGATCCGAGGGTGCCTGCTGGGGGCCGCCGCTGGCCGGGGTCGCGGCGACGATCCGTCCCATCACCATCGCCGGGTCGAGGTCGAGCCGCTCGGCGACGCGGCGGACGAGGTCGTCGCGGCTGGCCGTCTCCCCCATCGCCGCCAGCACCGGCGCCACCTCGGCGAGGGCGCGGTCGCGCTCGACCGGGGAGCCGACGTCGGTGCGCTCGAGGACGAGCCCGACCTGGAAGGCGACCAGCTCCTCGGCCCGCTCGAGCAGGCCGCGAAAGCGCTCGGGGCCCTCCGCCGCCGCCATCATCTCGGCCGGGTCCTCGCCGGCGGGCATCGCCGCCACCCGCAGCCGCATCCGCCGCCCGGCGGCGACGCTCTGGGCGCGCAGCATCGCCTCCTGCCCGGCGGAGTCGGCGTCGAGGGCGAGGATGACCTCGTCGACCATCCCCGAGAGCGCCGCCACCTGGTCGCCGGTGATCGCGGTCCCCATCACCCCCACCGCCTCCTCGATCCCCGCCTGGTGGAGGGCGAGGACGTCGGTGTAGCCCTCGACGACGACGGCGCGGCCGGCTTTGGCGATCGCCGCTTTGGCACGGTCGACGCCGTAGAGGATCTGGCTCTTGTGGAAGAACTCGGTCTCGGCGGTGTTGACGTACTTGGCGCCTTGGTCGGAGCGCATCGCCCGGCCGCCGAAGCCGAGGACGCGGCCGCGGCGGTCGCGGATCGGGAACATGATCCGCTCGCGGAAGCGGTCGTACTCGCCGCCGCTGCGGCCCGTCTGCACGAGCCCGACGCCGCGCAGCTCCTCGACGCTGAAGCCGGCGCGCTGGCCGCGGACGAGGAGCTTGTCCCAGGCGCTCGGCGCGTAGCCGACGCCGAAGTCGCGCAGGACCGCTTCCTGCAGCCCTCGTCCCGCCAGGTAGTCCCGCGCCTTCCCCGCCTCCTCGGACTCCCAGAGGAAGCTGGCGTAGAAGGACGCCGCCCGGTCCAGCAGCTCCTCCAGGCGCCGCCGCCGCTGCCGTTTCGCCTCGGCCCGCGGGTCCTCCTGCTCACGCTCCAGCTCGACCCCGTAGCGGTCCGCCAGCAGCTCGACCGCCTCGGCGAAGTTGAGCCCGTCCTTCTCCTCGACGAACTTGATCACGTCGCCGCCGACCCCGCAGCCGAAGCAGTGGTAGAGCTTTTCCTGGGGCTCGACCGAGAACGAGGGCGTGCGCTCCTCGTGGAACGGGCAGAGCCCGACGAAGCGGGCGCCCTGGCGCCGCAGGTCGGTGTGGGCGGAGATGACCTCGACGATGTCGGCCGCCTGCTTCACCCGCTCGACGCTGTCGTGTGAGATCAGGGCCATCAGAACCTGGACTCTTCCGGAACCGTGAGCTCGGTGAACTTGGCGATGCAGAAGCGGTCGGTCATCCCGGCGATGTAGTCGGCGACCCGCTGGCACTCGCTCGCCCCCGGGTCCCACTCGGGGATCTCGTCCGGGTGGTCCAGGTAGTGCTGGAAGAGGCCGCGCATGGTCCGCTGGACCCGGTCGTGCTCGCGCCGCGCCTCCGGGCCGAGGTAGACGCGGTCGAACATGAACTTGCGCAGCCGCAGCATCGCCTGCCCGACCTCGCGCCCCTGGACGATCCGATCGGCTCCGGCCGAGTGCTCGACGATGTCGCGGACGAGGGTGTCGATCCGCTGCGACCCGGTCGGGCCGAGCAGCTCGATCTCCTCGGCGGGCAGGTCCGCCGGCCGCAGGATTCCCGCCCGCAGCGCGTCGTCGATGTCGTGGTTGATGTAGGCGACGCGGTCGACGATCTTGACGATCTGCCCCTCCAGCGTCGCCGGCCTGCCGGAGCCGGTGTGGTTGAGGATGCCGTCGCGGACCTGCTCGGTCAGGTTCAGGCCCTGGCCGTCCCGCTCGAGCACGTCGACGACGCGCAGCGAGTGCTCGTTGTGGCGGAAGCCGCCGCCGCAGCGCTCGCGCAGGGCCGCGTCGAGGGTCTCCTCGCCGGCGTGCCCAAAGGGCGGGTGGCCGAGGTCGTGACCGAGCCCGATCGCCTCGGTCAGGTCCTCGTTCAGGCGCAGGGCGCGGGCGACGGTGCGGGCGATCCCGCAGGCCTCGAGCGTGTGGGTGAGGCGGGTCCGGTAGTGGTCGCCCTCGGGGGCGACGAAGACCTGGGTCTTGTGCTTGAGACGACGGAAGGACTTGGAGTGGACGATGCGGTCGCGGTCGCGCTGAAACGGCGTCCGCAAGGGGCTGTCGGCCTCCTCGTGCTGCCGTCGGGCCGGGTAGGAGCGGGTCGCCTCCGGCGCCAGGAACTCCTCCTCCCAGGCGGCGATGCGGTCGTGGAAGGTGGCCGTGGCGGGCACGCCCCCGAGTCTAAGCGGCGGCGCGCAGCTGGACGTGCGCGTGGTGCTCCAAAGTCTCGCCAACTGCGCGCTCCACCTGGCGCAGGGACCGCGGCTCGGCCTCGGGGACCTCGTCAAGCGGGCTCGCCAGGCTCCCGACCATGAACCGGTGGGCCTCCTCGGCGAGCGGGAAGGCTCCCGCTTCACAGCCGGAGCAGACGACGCCGCCGGCAGCGCCGGAGAAGCCGACCAGGTGCTCCGCCTCGCCGCAGCGCGCGCAGGAGGCGAGCTCGGGGGCGAACCCGGCGACCAGCGCCAGCTTGAGCCGGAACGAGAGGGCGGTCTCGTGGCCCGCCGCGCGCGCCGCGGCGGGATCGTCGAGCAGGCCCAGGTAGCGGCAGAGCAGGTTGTAGGCGGGAGGGTTGGCCTCGGTCGAGTCGAGCAGGCGCAGGACCGCGTCGCAGCCGCGGGCGGCGGCGGTCAGCGTGGCGGCGGAGGAACGCAGGCGCGGGTACCCGTCGAGGGTGGTGGCGCTGGTAACGGTCATCAGCTCGCCGCGGCCTTCGTGGAGGACCAGGTCGAGCCGGAAGAACGGCTCCAGCCGGCCGCCGAACCGGGATCGGGGCTTGCGCGCCCCCTTGGCGATCGCCCCGATCCGGCCGCGGCTCTTCGAGTAGAGGTGGAGGATGCGATCAGCCTCGCCGTAGCGAATGCTGCGCAACACAACCGCCTCCGTCTTGACCGTAGTTCCGGCCATGAAAACAAAGATGACCGACGGATCGGACGGAAAAGTGTCAGCCTCGCCTTCGCCGTTTCGGGCGCCTACGCAACCTCACCTGGCAGCTCGGACAGAAGTACGTGGAGCGGCCGCCGACGACGATGCGGACGATCGTCCCCTCGCAGCGGGGGCACTCCTTCCCCTCCCGGGTGTGGACGAGGAACTCGTCCTGCATCGTCCCCCGCTCCCCCCGGGCGTCGCGGTAGTCGTCGATCGAGGAGCCGCCGGCGTCGATGCCCGCCTCGAGGGCGGCGACGACGGCGTCGCGCAGGGCCTCCAGGTGCTCCGGCTTCATCGAGCCGGCGGGCGAGAGCGGGTGCAGCTCGGCTCGGAAGAGCGCCTCATCGGCGTAGATGTTGCCGACGCCGGCTACCCCGGACTGGTCGAGGAGGAACGACTTCAGCGGCGCCGTCCGCCCGGCCGCCATCTCCCCCAGGGCCTGGGGCGTGAACTCCGGCGAGAACGGCTCCAGGCCGAGCTTGGCGAAGCGCGCTTCCAGCCCCTCGTCGTCGACCAGGAAGGCCTCGCCGAAGCGGCGCGGGTCGGTGAACCAGAGCTCGCGCCCGTCGCCGAGGACGAAGCGGGCACGCAGGTGCCGTTCCTCGGTCGAGCGCTCGCTCTCGTAGAGGCGCCGCCCCTCGGAGGGGTCGAGCATCTCCTCGCCCTCGCGGAGGATCAGGTTGCCGGTCATCCGCAGGTGCATGACCAGCGTCCGGCCGCCGTCGAGCTCCATCAGGATGTACTTGCCGCGGCGGCCGAGGTGCTCGATCGTCGCCCCGCTGACGGCGTCGCCCAGCTGCGCGGGCGGAACCGGCCGCGACCAGCGCTCGTCCAGCACCTCCAGCCGCTCGATCCGGTGCCCTTCGACCTCGGGCTCCAACTGCCTGACGACGGTCTCTACCTCCGGCAGCTCGGGCATGCCGGAGTTCTACCCGATGCCGGCGTTCGTCCTTGGACCGGCATATCCGTCCCAAGGACGAACGCCGCGAGGGAATTCAGCCGTCGGCGGCGCGGGGGTGGGCGGAGAAGTAGACCTCCTTGAGGCGGTCGCCGGAGAGGTGGGTGTACATCTGCGTGGTCGAGATGTCGGCGTGGCCAAGCATCTCCTGGACGGCGCGGAGGTCGCAGCCGCCTGCGAGCAGGTGGGTGGCGAAGCTGTGGCGCAGCGTGTGGGGGCTCATCTTGCCGCCGAGGCCGGCCTCGCGGGCGTGGCGCTGGACGATCTTGTAGAGGCCCTGCCGGGTCAGCGGGCCGCCGCGGAAGTTGACGAAGAGCTTCGCCTCGTGGCGGTCCCCGACCAGCTTCGGGCGACCGCCGCGCAGGTAGCCGTTGATCGCGGCGATCGCTTGGCGGCCGAGCGGCACCAGCCGCTCCTTCGAGCCCTTACCGCGGGCGCGGAGGAAGCCCTCGCGGAGGTCGACGTCGCCGAGATCCAGCCCGATCGTCTCCGAGGCCCGCAGCCCGCAGGCATACATCACCTCCAGCAGCGCCCGGTCGCGCAGCGCGGTCGGCTCGCTCCCCTTCGGCGAAGCAAGCAGCTTCTGCACCTCGGAGTAGTTGAGGACGTGGGGCAGCTTCTTCGAGCGCCGCGGGGCGCTCAGCGCCGCGGTCGGGTCGTCGCCGATCAGCTCGTCGCGGCGCAGGTGCTTGTAGAAGGAGCGCAGGCAGGCCGCCTTGCGATGGATCGTCGCCGCCGAGCAGGGCGGCCTCCCCTCCCCGGTCGCCAGCTCGGCGAGGAAGTCGGCGACGTCGGCGGCGCTCGCCTGGAGCGCGTCGCGGTCGTGGGCGGAGAGGTATTCCCCGTACTGGAGGAGGTCCGTGCGGTAGGCGTTGAGGGTGTTACGGGAGAGACCGCGCTCCAGCTCCAGGTAGGAGAGGAAGTCGAGGACGAGGCTCTCGAAGCGGGCGTCGGCGCCGGGCCTCGCCGGCGCACCCGGAGACTGCGGTTTGATCGCGACCGCCATGGCGGCTGCTTTCGGCTCGAGCCGCCGCAGCCCTTTAGACGCAAGGGACCATGCGCTTGGCGCGCGGGTCCTGTCGCCGCAGGGGACCCACCCTCTCCTGAACTTCCAGGAGAGGGTCCCCCCTACGACGCCACCCGCGCGAGATACGTTCCTGCTGCGAGGGGTGCTGCGAAGAAGAGTGGGTCGCCTTGGAGGGAGCGGCCCATCGTCATCGTGGGCAGGTTCGTGGCGGCATAGCCGTCGAGGTCCGCAGGGACCTGCTGCACTCGATGCTGTGAGTGCTCGATCAGGGCGGCGATCTCCGGTTGGTTCTCTGGGATCGGAACGTCGACCGGAGACAGGAGCAACTCGAGCACCGTGCGGGTGTGGTGGCTGAGGCCGCGGTGGCGCTCGCGCGGGTCACCGCCGGAGAGCCGCGGCGAGACCAGGGTCGGTGCCCCGACCGCGAGGGCCGCGTGGGCGGTGTCGAGCGCGACCATGCCGCCGTGGCCGAACTCGGTGGCGGAGCCGATGATCCCGGGACCGGGGCCGACGAGCACCGCGTCCCAGCCCAGCTTTGACGCCGCATCCAGGGCGCCGACCGTGCTCAGCGCCTCGTATTCGCCCCCGTAGGACGGGGCCGCGGTGACGTGCCCCGCCAGCAGCCCGCGCTCGCGCAGCTCCCGCACGTCCCGCGACAGCGACCCCGGCAGTGCTCCTCCCCCGGTCTGCACATAGCCGACCCGCAGTCCGGGGGCCACCTGCGCCAGCGCCCAGGCCGCCGGCGCCAAGTGACCGTGCAGCGGCAGGATCGCCACCGGCACCCCCTCGCCCCGTGAGTCGGTGCGCTCGACGGGCTCGACCGGGTGCTGAATCGAGGTGTAGTTCAGCTTCATCACGTGGGCCTCGCCCCCCACCCCATCGCCCTCGAGGCCGCGGGTGAGGTTCGCGTGGACGACGTCGAAGCCGCCGGAGCCGAGCCCAAGGTCGAGGGCAGCGACGTTGACGACCACCTCGTCGCCCTCGCGCATCTCCCCCAGCAGATCCTCGTCGGCCCAGGCCCGCCGCCGCTCGCCGGCGAGCTCCACTTCGAGGGGGTCGGCCGAGGCGATGACACCCCGGCGCAGCTTCAGGCGCCCGGCCACTACTCCGCCGTAGCGGGCTCCGCCGCCGCCGCGACGATGCCCTCGCAGACCTCGAGCATCTTGTCGAGGCTGCGCGCCGGGACCATCTCGTCGGAGGTGTGGACGGCGTCGGTGCCGTTGGAGAGCAGGAGGCAGTCGAAGCCGTCGCGGCGGAAGGCGTTGGCGTCGCTGCCGCCGCCGATCGCGACCTGGCGCGGCTCCAGGCCGGCCCGGCGCAGCGCGCTCTCCGCCAGGCCCAGCGCCGGCGAGTCCTTCGGCACCTGGTAGCCGCGGAAGAGCTCTTCGATCCGGACGTCGACGTCGCAGCCGTGCTCGCTCGCGCCCCAGGCGCAGGCGTCGGCGATCTTCCCCGCCGTCGCCGCCGCCCGCTCGGTGTCGAGGCTGCGCGCCTCGGCGTGGATCGCGCAGTGGCCGGGGACGACGTTGCCCGAGGTGCCGCCCGAGATCAGGCCGACGTTCGCCGTCGTCTCCTCGTCGAGCCGGCCGATCTCCATCCGCGCGATTGCCGCCGCCGCGGCCGCGATCGCGTTGCTGCCGTCTTCGGGTTCGATCCCCGCGTGCGCCTCGACGCCGATGAAGTCGGCGAGGATCTTCTGCTGGGTGGGCGTCGAGACGATCACCTCGCCGACCGGGCCGGAGTGGTCGAGCACGAACCCCGTCGCCGAGCGCAGCTGCGAGACGTCGAACGCTTTCGCCCCCCGCAGCCCCTGCTCCTCGGCGACCGTCAGGACCAGCTCGATCCCGACCGGGCCGGGCCGTTCGGCGTGGCGCGCGACCATCTCCATGAAGACCGCGACCGCGGCCTTGTTGTCGGCGCCAAGAATCGTGTCGCCGCGACTGCGGAAGACCCCTTCGTCGTCGACCACCTCGACCTGCCCGCGGTGGGGGACGGTGTCGATGTGGGCGCAGAACATCACCCAGGCCTCGCCGCTGCCCGGCGACCGCGCGAGCAGGTTCCCCGCGCCGGCTTCGGCGGGGGCGGCCGCCCCGTCCTCGCTCACCTCGAGCCCCATCGCCCGCAGCTCGGCCGCGAGCGTGTCGGCGATCTCCCTCTCCTCGCCCGTCGGGCTGCGAATCTCGCAGTAGCGGACGAAGCGCTCGTGCAGTCGAGATCCCTCCATCGGAGAGAAGGCTAACCGGGAAGGAGCGAGGCGGCGCTCAGGCGGAGCGGCGGACGCTGACGTCGTCGCTCTCGGCGGCCGACTCGGCGCCGGCCTCCTCGGCCGGCTCGATCTCGCCGCCGTCCGCGGGCCGCCGGCCCACGTGGCCCACCGCCGCGCCGACAAACTCGCGGAAGAGGGGCTCGGGCCGGTTCGGCCGCGAGTTGAACTCGGGGTGGTACTGGGAGGCGACGAAGAACGGGTGGTCGTGCAACTCGACCATCTCGACCAGGCGCTCGTCGGGCGAGGTGCCGCCGCAGACGAGCCCCTCGTCTTCGAGCCGACGCCGCAGCTGGTTGTTGACCTCGTAGCGGTGGCGGTGGCGCTTGTAGATGACCGCCTCGCCGAAGATCTCGCGCGCTTTCGTGCCCTCGTGGAGTTTCACCGGGTCGGCGCCGAGCCGCATCGTCCCGCCCATGTCGGAGACCTCCTTCTGCTCCGGCAGCAGGTCGACGACCGGGAACGGGGTCTCGGGATCGAACTCGGCCGAGTTGGCGCCGTCCATGCCGGCGACGTGGCGGGCGAACTCGACGACGGCGATCTGCATCCCGAGGCAGATCCCCAGGTAGGGAATCGATTTCTCGCGGGCGATCCGGGCCGCTTCGATCTTGCCCTCGATGCCGCGCTCGCCGAAGCCGCCGGGGATCAGGATCCCGTCGCAGCCCTCGAGCTTCTCGGGGTCGAAGTTCTCCGAGTCGACGAGCTCGACGTCGACCTCGACACCGTGGTGGAAGCCGCCGTGCTCGAGCGCCTCGATCACCGACTTGTAGGCGTCGGCGAGCTGGACGTACTTGCCGACGACGGCGATCTTCACCTTGCCCTGGGCGGAGTCGGCGCGGCGCACCATCTCCTCCCATTCGGCGAGGTCGGGCGAGGGGGCTTCCATCCCGAAGTGGTCGAGGACGAGGTCGTCGACGCCCTCGGCGCGGAAGACGAGCGGCACCTTGTAGATGTTGTCGACGTCGTGGGCGGAGATCACCGCGTCGACGGGAAGGCTGGCGAAGAGGGCGATCTTGCCGCGGATCTCGCGGTCGAGTCGACCTTCGGAGCGGCAGACCAGCGCGTGCGGCTGGATCCCGATCCGGCGCAGCTCGTTGACCGAGTGCTGGGTCGGCTTCGTCTTCAGTTCGCCGGCGTGGCCGACGTAGGGCACCAGCGTCAGGTGGACGAACATCGCCCGCTTCGGGCCGAGGTCGGTGTAGAGCTGGCGGATCGACTCGAGGAACGGCAGCGACTCGATGTCGCCAACGGTGCCGCCGATCTCGGTGATCACGAAGTCGACCGACTGCGACTCGGCGACGATGAGGATTTTCTGCTTGATCTCGTTGGTGATGTGGGGGATCACCTGGACCGTGGCGCCGAGGTAGTCGCCGCGGCGCTCACGCTTGATCACCGAGTTGTAGACCGCCCCCGCGGTGACGTTAGAGGCCCGGGTCGCGTTCTCGTCCGTGAAGCGCTCGTAGTGGCCGAGGTCGAGATCCGTCTCCGCACCGTCCTCGGTGACGAACACCTCGCCGTGCTGGAACGGGCTCATGGTGCCCGGATCGACGTTGATGTACGGGTCGAACTTCTGGAGCTGGACCCGGAATCCCCGGCTCACCAGGAGACGCCCGATCGATGCGGCCGCGATGCCCTTGCCCAGCGAGGAAACGACGCCGCCGGTGACGAAGATGAACCTGGTCTCGCCTGGCTTCATCCTTGGGGTTGTCCCTCCTGGCGGCTAATCAACTCTGCCGAGCGAGTCTAGAGAGCGCAGCAGCGGAACGCCGTCGATGGTCCGCGAGATCGACCTAAATTCCCCATAGATGTTGAGCGCGACCACCACGCCGAGGGCGATATAGCGCCCGGTCTCCCCCAAAGTCACGAGCAGCGAGACCCCCGCGAGGGCGCCGATCAGGTTCGCGCCCGTATCGCCGAGCATCGCCCGTTCGCGCAGGGTGTAGGCCGCGACGACGAGGACCGGGCCGACGAAGATGCCGAGAATCTCGAGCGGCTCGGCCGTCCAGGCCGCCACGCACAAGCCCGCAATCAGCGTCACGAAGACCTTCTCGACCCTTCCGGGGCGCAGGTCGAGGAGATTGAAGAGGTTGGTCGTCAGAAGCAGCAGCGCGAGGTCGGCGA
>DASTZP010000012.1:0-8069 GCA_035764245.1 Solirubrobacterales bacterium | reverse complement strand
AAGTAGTCGGCCATGTTGTAGCCGCAGAACGGCAGCATCGCCATCGGGTCGAAGCGCAGCTTGCCGACCTCGCCGGCGGCGGCGGCGGTCGTCTCCGAGGACATCGTCGCCCCCATGAAGACGGCGTGCTCCCAGTCGAAGGCTTCCTGGACCAGCGGCAGGACCGTCGCGCGGCGGCCGCCGAAGAGGAAGGCGTCGATCGGCACGCCGGCGGGGTCCTCCCACTCGGGCGCGATCGAGGGGCACTGCGAGGCCGGCGTGGTGAAGCGGGCGTTGGGATGGGCGGCGGGCTTGTCGGACTCCGGGGTCCAGTCGTTGCCGTGCCAGTCGATCGCGTGCGCGGGCGGCTCGCCGGTCATCCCCTCCCACCAGATGTCGCCGTCGTCGGTCTTGGCGCAGTTGGTGAAGATCGAGTTGCGCTCGATCGTGTCCATCGCGTTGGGGTTGGTCTTGTGGCTGGTGTTCGGCGCGACGCCGAAGAAGCCGGCCTCGGGGTTCACCGCGTAGAGGCGGCCGTCCTCGCCGAACTTCATCCAGGCGATGTCGTCGCCGATCGTCTCGACCTTCCAGCCCGGCAGGGTCGGAACCAGCATCGCCAGGTTGGTCTTGCCGCAGGCCGAGGGGAAGGCGCCGGTCACGTACTTCACGTTGCCCTCGGGCGAGGTCAGTTTGAGGATCAGCATGTGCTCGGCGAGCCAGCCCTCGTCGCGGGCCATCGCCGAGGCGATCCGCAGCGCAAAGCACTTCTTGCCCAGCAGGGCGTTGCCGCCGTAGCCCGAGCCGAAGGACCAGATTTCCCTGGTATCGGGGTAGTGGACGATGTACTTGTTGGCCTCGTTGCAGGGCCAGGAGACGTCTTCCTGCCCCGCGGCCAGGGGCATCCCGACCGAGTGGACGCAGGGGACGAACTCGCCGTCGGAGCCGAGCACCTCGAGGGCGCCCTTGCCCATCCGGGTCATGATCCGCATGTTGGTGGCGACGTAGGCGGAATCGGTCAGCTGGACCCCGATCTCGGAGATCTCGGAGCCGAGCGGGCCCATCGAGAAGGGGACGACGTACATCGTGCGGCCCTTCATCGAGCCCTTGAAGAGCTCCTTCAGGGTCGCGCGCATCTCGGCCGGGTCGCGCCAGTTGTTGGTCGGGCCGGCGTCCTCCTCCCGCTCGGAGCAGATGAAGGTGCGGTCTTCGACGCGGGCGACGTCGCCGGGGTCGGAGAGGGCGAGGTAGGAGTTGGGGCGCTTAGCTTCGTCGAGCCGCTCGAAGGTGCCAGCGTCGATCAGGACCTGGGCGAGGCGGTCGTACTCCTCGGCGCTGCCGTCGCACCAGTAGACGGAGTCCGGTTCGGTGAGGGAGGCGATTTCGTCGACCCAACTGAGGAGCTTCGCGTGGGTGGTCAACTCGTCTGGGGCAGTGGTCAGGTCACTCATTCGCCTCTAGCTCGCCTCTCTCTAGTTCTTGGGTTTGAGGCCGATCATCGAGATGTCGGCATCCTTGTTGCGGATTTCCAAAACGGCTATTTCTCGCCTGTCATCGGCAAAGATGACTTCGCACGTGAAGGTCGCGCCCGGGTCTACAGACAGATCTGAGGGACAGTCGACGGACTTGATCTTCTCATGAATCGAATCTTCCAGGCTGGCCTGGACGGTGTCCTGGAGCTTGACCTGATCGACCACCGTGCCGCATCCGTAGAGCGCCACGAGCGCGCCGACCAGCGTCAGCAAGGGTAAAACGCGGGGCCGGAAGCGGTTCTTCCGGCCAAGGGGGCGGGGAAGCACCCGGGGCAGTAAATCAGCCCCGGTTGACGGCCCCCTCACCGCGAGACCGCAAAATTGTCTCCTGGAGAAGGAATTTTGCGGTCTCGCGGTGGTTATCCGGCGGGGTGGGATAGGGTTCCGCGCCGCTATGCGCTTCTACGAGTACGAGGCACGCAAGATCGTCGAGCTGGCGGGGATTCCCGTCACCAAGTACGGCTTCTGCACGAGCGCCGAGGAGGCGCGCAAGGTCGCCGAGGAGATCGGCGGCCCGGTCGTGATCAAGAGCCAGGTGCTGACCGGCGGGCGGATGAAGGCCGGCGGCGTCAAGTTCGCCGACACGCCCGAGGAGGCGGCCCAGCACGCCGAGGAGATCCTCAATCTGGAGATCAACGGCCACATGCCGCGCGGCGTCCTCGTCGACCCCAAAGCGGAGGTCAAGCAGGAGTACTACGCGGGGGTCGTCTGGGACGGCACCGCGAAGAAGCCGCTGATGCTGTTCAGCGACATGGGTGGAATCGACATCGAGGAGGTCGCGGAAACGCACCCGGACCACGTCGGCAAAGGCCACGTCTCCAACCTCCTCCCCGTCTCCGACTTCGAGGCCAAGCAGGTCGTCGCCGCCACCGGCGTCACCGGCTCGCAGCTGAACCGCGCCACCCCGGTCCTCGCCCGCCTCGCCCGCCTCTTCCGCGACAACGACATGACCCTGGCCGAGATCAACCCGCTGGCGGAGCTGACCGATGGCTCCTTCGTCGCCCTCGACGCCCACATGGAGATGGAGAGTGAGGCGGTCGGCCGGCAGAAGAGGCTCCTGCGCAAGGAGCTCTCGATCGCCGAGGACGACACCCGCGAGACCTACGAGCCCTCCGACTTCGAGAAGAACGTCGCCGCGATCGACGCCGCCGACCACCGCGGCGTGATCCAGGGCAAGGACCACGGCTTCACCGGCAACCTCGGCCTCGTGATCGGCGCCGGCGGCGGCTCGCTGACGCTGACCGACGCGGTCCGCAACCAGGGCGGCAAGCCCGCCAACTACTCGGAGATCGGCGGCAACCCGTCGGTCGCCAAGGCCTGCGGGCTCGCCAAGGAGGTCCTCGAAAAGGACGGCGTCGAGAAGATCGCGGTGATGATGTCGATCGTCTCCAACACCCGCGTCGACATCGTCGCCCGCGGCGTCATCAAAGCCTGCCTCGAGCTCGGCAAGGACCCGGGCGAGACGATCGCGATCTTCCGCATCCCCGGCGCCTGGGAGGACGAGGGCTTCAAGATCCTCGAGAAATACGGCGTCGAGTACTGCGACCGTTCGGTCTCGATGTGGGAGGCCGCCGGCCGCGCCGTCGCCAAGATCCAAGGGGCGCCCGCATGAGCATCCTGCTCGACAAGGACACGACCTTCATCGTCCAGGGGATCACCGGCCGCGAGGCCGTCAACCTGACCAAGGAGTGCCTCGACTACGGCTCCAAGGTCGTCGGCGGGGTGACGCCGGGCCGCAAGGGCCGCGAGGTCCACGGCGTCCCGGTCTTCGACACCGTCGCCCAGGCGGTCGAGCACCACGGCTCCCCGATCGACGGCTCCGTCGTCACCGTCCCCCCCGCCTTCACCAAGGACGCCGTCCTCGAGGCGATCGAGAACGGGATCAAGCTGATCGTCGTCGTCACCGAGCGCATCCCGCGCGGCGACGTCGCCGAGATGGTCGAGCTCGCCGACATGCGCGGCGCCCGGATCATCGGCCCCAACTGCCTCGGCCTGATCGTCCCCGAGGTCTGCAAGATGGGCGGCATCGGCGGCCCCGCCAAAGACGCGGCGAAGGCCTACCAGCCCGGCCGCGTCGGGGTGATGAGCCGCTCCGGCGGGATGACCACCGAGATCTCCTCCTCGCTGACCCAGGCCGGCCTCGGCGTCTCCACCGCCGTCTCGATCGGCGGCGACGCGATCATCGGCTCGACCTACGCCGAGCTGATGCCCTACTTCGAGGCCGACGAGCAGACCGAGGCAATCGTCATCTACACCGAGCCCGGCGGCCGCATGGAGGCCCAGCTCGCCGAATGGGTCAAGGACAACAACTCCCGCTTGCCGATCGTCGCCTTCATGGCCGGCAAATTCATGGACGACGACGAGATGAAGGGCATGTCCTTCGGCCACGCAGGAACCATCGTCGAGGGGGTAGAGGACACCGCGACCGAGAAGATCGCCCGCCTCGAAGCCGCCGGCATCCGCGTCGTCGAGCGCATCGACGAGATCCCCGACGTCGTCAAGGAGAAGCTGGGAGTGACCGCCTGATGGCCGACACCATGAACAAGGTCTTCATCGACGTCTCCGTCGAGGACAGCATCAAGAACGACGCCGCCGTCGCCGCCAAGCTCGAGGAAGTCTGCCCCGTCGACATCTTCAAGGACGCCGGCGGCAGCGTCGAGATCGTCGACGACAACGTCGACGAGTGCGTCCTCTGCCGCCTCTGCATCGAAGCCGCCCCCGCGGGCACCGTGCATGTCAAGAAGCTCTACGACGGCACCGAGCTCTCCTAACCTCGGCCTCCAACCCCGGAATCACGAAGACCCGCCGAAGCGGGTCTTTTTTCGTGCGGGGGAGCGACCCCCGAACCGACTGACAATCGTGGTTCGAGGGTAGTCCGTCAGATCGCATTCGTCAACGGGGGGAGAACTCGGCGTGCTCGGTCCCTTATAGGGATGGAGGACGAAGCGGCAAGGCGCCGCAACCGACTGACAATCGGGGAGTCCGGAGTAGCTCTTCGGATGGGGTTCGAGTCCCCCGTCCTCCTCACGGCTTGCTGTCGGGCGAGGGTCCGCCTGAAGAGGTCGCAACGTCAGGCGACCGACGGGTAGCTCCCGTCTCATCTTCAGCCTCGCCCGGCAGCTTGATCCGTGCGATGGCTCACGCTACGCCGGTATAAATTTATATTGCGGTAACGTATGCACCGATGGATGCATCGGTTCGTACTCGTCTCTCCCGGGACGACCGCATGGAGCAGACGCTGGGCGCAGCTCACCTGCTCTTCGCCGAGCGTGGCTACGCGGCGGTGACCATGGATGAAATCGCCGCTGCGGTTGGCGTCACCAAGCCCCTCCTCTACAACTACTTCGGCAACAAGGAGCGGCTCTACATCGCCTGCATGGAGCGGGCGGGCGATGCGCTGATCACGACGATCGCCGAGGCCGTCTCCAACACCGCCAACCCCGGCGACGCGCTCGGCGCCGGGGTCCGCGCCTTCTTCTCCTTCCTCGACACCGACCGCTCCGCCTGGACGGTGCTCTTCGACGAGACCCTCCCCCAGGCGGGCGAGGTGTTCGAGCGGGTGGCCGCCTACCGAGGCCAGATCCTCGACCTCGTCTCCGCCTCCCTGCTCGCCCAGCTGCCGATGCGCAGCCGGGAAGCGGCCAAGGTCGAAGTCGAGGCCCTCTCCACCGCCCTGCTCGGCGCCTCCGAGGCGCTGGCGCGCTGGTGGCTGCGGACTGAGGCGATCAGCGCCGAGGACGCCGCCGAGCTCCTCATCTCCACCGTCGAGCCCGGCCTGCGCGAGCGCTCGACACCCACCCCCACTTCCAACTCACCCCAAGGAGGACCCTCCCCCAAATGAACGCCAAAACCCGCAAAGTGGCCGTCGTCGGCGGCAACCGGATCCCCTTCGCGCGCTCCAACAGCGTCTACTCGCACGCCAGCAACCAGGACATGCTGACTGCCGCCCTCGACGGCCTGATCGACCGCTACGGCCTCCAGGGCGAGACGATCGGCGAGGTCGCCGGCGGCGCCGTCCTCAAGCACTCGCGCGACCGCGACCTCACCCGGGAGAGCGTCCTCAGCACCCGCCTCGCCGCCGAGACCCCCGCCTACGACGTCCAGCAGGCCTGCGGCACCGGCCTGGAGACGACGATCCTCGTCGCCAACAAGATCGCCCTCGGCCAGATCGACTCCGGTATCGCCTGCGGCGCCGACACCACCTCGGACGCCCCGATCGCCCTCAACGAGGACCTGCGCGAGACCCTGCTCGAGGCCAACCGCGAGCGCTCGACCGTCGGCAAACTGAAGCAGCTGACCAAGGTCCGCCCCGGCCACATCGTCCCGGCGATCCCCCGCAACGAGGAGCCGCGGACCGGCCTCTCGATGGGCGAGCATTGCGCGATCATGGCGACCGAATGGGAGATTGGCCGTAAGGAGCAGGACGAGCTCGCGGTCAAGAGCCACAAGAACCTCGCCGCCGCCTACGACCGCGGCTTCTTCGACGACCTGATGACCCCCTACATCGGGCTCGACCGCGACCAGAACCTGCGCCCGGACTCGAGCCTGGAGAAGCTGGCGAAGCTGAAACCGGTCTTCGGCGGCCCCGAGGGGACGATGACCGCGGCCAACTCGACGCCGCTCTCCGACGGCGCCTCTACCGTCCTCCTCGCCTCCGAGGAGTGGGCGAAAGAGCGCAACCTGCCGATCCTCGCCTACATCACCGAGGCGCAGACCGCCGCCGTCGACCACGTCCACAAGCGCGAAGGCCTGCTGATGGCGCCGGCCTACGCGATGCCGCGGATGCTCGACCGCGCCGGACTCACCCTGCAGGACTTCGACTACTACGAGATCCACGAGGCCTTCGCCGCCCAGGTGCTCTGCACGCTGAAGGCTTGGGAAGATAAGGGCTTCTGCTCCGAGAAGCTCGGGCGCGACAAACCGCTGGGCGCAGTCGACCGCAAGAAGCTCAACGTCAACGGCGGCTCGCTGGCGGCCGCCCACCCGTTCGCCGCGACCGGCGGGCGGATCGTCGCCAGCCTCGCCAAGCAACTGAACGAAGACGGCAAAGGCCGCGGCGTAATCAGCATCTGCGCCGCCGCCGGTCAGGGTGTCGTCGCGATCCTCGAGGCCCCGGGAGGTGCCAAGTAAATGGCTGACCGCTACTCGCAAGTCGTCAACGCGCCGCTCGTCGGCACGATCGCCAAGCAGCTGGGCCTGCCCCAGCCGGTCTCGCTCGACCGCTATAAGGAGGGCCAGCCGGTCGTCTCCGGCCCGGTGCTCTCCGGCGCCGCGCCGGAAGGTCGGCTCGGCAAGGCGGTCGCCGCCGTCCTCGACAGCGTCAAGGCCGAACGGGCCGGCGCCGAGGGTAAGGCGAAGGCGCTCGTCTTCGACGCGACCGGGATCGCCGACTCGACCGAGCTGGTCGAGCTGCAGCGCTTCTTCTACCCCGCGGTCTCGCGCCTGCAGCGCAGCGGCCGCGTCGTCGTCCTCGGCACCCCGCCCGAGGAAGCCGGCTCGACCGAGGCCCACATCGCCCAGCGGGCGCTGGAGGGCTTCACCCGCTCGCTCGCCAAGGAGGTCGGCGGCAAGGGCTCGACCGTCCAGCTCGTCTACGTCGAGCCGGGGGCCGAGGATCAGCTGGAGTCGACGCTCCGCTTCTTCCTCTCCCCCAAATCGGCGTACGTCTCCGGCCAGGTCGTCCGCATCGCCAAAGGCGTCGCCGCCGAGCCGAAGCTCGACTGGGAGAAGCCGCTCGCCGGCAAGGTGGCGCTGGTCACCGGCGCCTCACGCGGGATCGGCGCCGCGATCGCCGACACCCTCGCCCGCGACGGCGCTGAAGTCGTCGGCCTCGACATCCCGCAGATGTCGGCTGACCTGAAGGCGGTGACCGAGGCGATCGGCGGCCGCGCGATCGAGGTCGACATCACCGCCGCCGACGCGCCGGAGAGGATCGCCGCCGAGCTCGCCGACGGGGTCGACATCGTCGTCCACAACGCCGGCGTGACCAAAGACCGGACGATGGCGAAGATGCCCGAGGAGCGCTGGGCGCAGCTGATGGAGATCAACCTCTCCAGCGAGGAGCGGATCAACGAGGCGCTGCTCGGCAAGAAGCTGCTGCGGCCGAACGGCCGGATCATCGGCGTCTCCTCGATGGCTGGGATCGCCGGCAACAACGGCCAGACCAACTACGCCGCTTCCAAGGCCGGCGTGATCGGGATGGTCGAAGCGATGGCTCCCGAGCTGGCGAAACGGAAAGCGACGATCAACGCCGTCGCCCCGGGCTTCATCGAGACGCAGATGACCGCGGCGATGCCGATCGGCCCGCGCGAAGCCGGCCGCCGCCTCTCCAGCCTCTCGCAGGGCGGGCTGCCGGTCGACGTCGCCGAGACGATCGCCTGGCTCTCCCAGCCCGGCAGCGCCGGGGTCAACGGCCAGACCGTGCGGGTGTGCGGGCAGTCCATGCTGGGGGCCTGATGACCGTCACCGTGCTGGACACCGCCCCGAGCCTGGCCAAGCTCTACGCCAAGGCGGCCGTCACGGCGCTGGGCCGGGGTGGGGATCTCCCCGACGCGCATCTGG